>NZ_CALJPC010000086.1 GCF_937981295.1 uncultured Campylobacter sp. | reverse complement strand
ATCGCGCTGTTTTGGTGCGCCGGTGTGCTGTGGCAATCTGCCGTTACGCTGCGACCATTTGCCGATGTGCCGTTTTTTGATATACCCTGCTTATCAGCAAGCCCTTTCGATTCGTCGCTGCTGTATCGTCGGTAATCCATCGATGTGACGTAGCGATCCGCTACCGCAGCGAAAAAACTGGTGCGATCGTAAATTTTAATATATCTGAGTGGCGTTTTGCAGCCCTCTCTCGCGGAGTTTGGCGGTAGGACGAAATTTTGCGATGAGGCGGAGTTTTGCGAGGAGGTAAAATTCTGAGGCAGCACGGAATTTTGAAGTGAAGCGAATTTTGCGCTCGGCGCCGTGAGAATCGTACTTTTATATGTCGCCGCAAAGTTTAAATCCTGCGTGACTTGAGCTGCGGAATTAGAATTTTGAACGGAATTCCCGCTGAGATTTTGGATAGAATTCTTACTGCTGCGTAGCGTAGATTTTAGATTGGGTGCGGCGAAGCTCGGAGAGAAATTTTTGCTCTCGATAAGAGCGCCTGGAATTTGATTAAGGATTGCGAGCGCAGAATTTTCGCTTTGGCTTCGGTCGGAATTTTTGCCGCAATAAAGGGTAAAATTTTGTGCGTCGTAGCTCGAGCTTATCGTAATAAAGCCTCGATACGCCGCCGTCAGGTAATTTTTATCTACGACGGGATTTACAGCCCCTATTTTTGTGACGGGGCTTTGATATTCTACGCCGCTTGCGACTCGTATCGGCGTAGAATTTCGCGTAGCGCCCGAGTACGGGTTTATGTCTAAATCTGCGGCGGAGAAATTTGATTTAGAATTTCGGACGGAATTTTTGCCTTCGTCGTTTGCGTCTGAGCCTGAACTTACAGTCAAATTTAAGCTCACGCTCAGTGCGGTTAAATTTATTACGTGATCCGCTACTTTAGAATTTGCAACTAAAATTTCCCCGCGATCTGCTCTGCAGTTTGAGCCTAAATTTGCGCTGCGATTTGCTTCGTCGCTTAAGCTTAAATTTTTAGCTAGGCTCGCGCCGGAATTCCTGCGAGAATCTACCGCGCGATCCGTACCTGCATCTAAATCCGCGTTTAAATTTAATCCG
>NZ_CALJPC010000085.1 GCF_937981295.1 uncultured Campylobacter sp. | reverse complement strand
AAATTTGCAAAATTTACGATAGTGATGTAGATCGCTACGCCCGTTTTTTCGGCGTTTATTAGCTCATATAGCGCTGCTTCGTTGCCCTGGCCCGTAAGATGATCGATATAGACTTGATTGTTTAAGCTCTCTTTTGTGCTCGCAAGAGCTAGTTTCATAATCTCGCGCTCGCCGATGTCATGAGCGTAAAGCGCATATAGCGGCGGCTTGGACGCAGCCGCGATATTTGCTAGTCTTAGGCTCACATCGGCTAGCTCGCCGTTTTTACGAAGCAGGCGCGTATCTTTGGCGCTTTTATTTACCATCGCAGGAAGTTCGATCCCTTTATCTTTGGGCATCAAAACTCCAAGATCGCTTCCTTCCAGTTCACTTTGTTCGTAGCCACTTAAGTTAAGCACGCCTTTATTAGCGTATAAAATTTTAAAGTTTTGATCTGCTAAAACTATCGCTTCGCCTGCTTGTTCGCATAGTGCGTGATAGGGCGCGAGGGCGCGTTTACCACGCAAAGCATCGGAATTTATGATGTAAGTAAGCAGTAAAAACGACAAAAACACCGCCGTGTAAAGCATCGTCATTTGCATAAACGAGCCGTAAAATTCCTCACTAGCGTAAGAAAATCGCTCGCGCAGACTTGCGAAGCGCTCGTTTAGCAACGAGAGATTATCGCTTACGATGATATTTTGACGCTCGAAATTCCTTAAAATTTGCCGTGCGATTCCTATAAACGCAGCTTCGTCGGGGCTTGACGCATCTGCGCTTTCTAACGCGCTTTTTAAAGCAGAGATCTCGGAGCGATTTTTATAGTTAAGTCCTAAAATTTGAGAGTAGAGATTTGCTCTTTGCGCATTTGTGCCACCGGATAAAAATTTTTGCTGCAGACTTTGAAAAAGGATTAAATTCTGCGAATTTAAAGCCCCAAGCTCATCCAAAAGCGAAATTTTATCGCTAAAAGCGCTTCCGATCGCGCGCACATCGCCGCTAAGTCCGATTTTATCGATGATTTTGTCTTTTTGCAGAGCTTGCAGCACTTGATAGATGCCGCGCATATCGGCATTTGCAATCGAAAAGTCCCTTCTTGCGATCTTTGCATCAAATAATATATTTAAGCGGTTGTCGGCATTATCGATCAAAGCTAGCTCGCGCGAAATCGTGCTAAATCTCGCTACATCTCTTAGCGACGAGAAATAATTCCCGGCGATGATTATGCCTAATATCATAATCCCCACCATCAAAGTCCACATTATCTTATCTTTCATCCTGCGCCTCCGTCATCTCGCCCTTAAGTGTAGCTAAAAAGCTCATCAAAGCATCAAGTTCCCCATCGCTAAGATCGTATTTTAGCAGATCCTTTGCGATCTGCCGCACCGCAAGACGCAAATCCGTCTGCCCGTTTACGTAAGGCGCGGTTTGCGTGATATTGCGCAAGCTAGGCACGCGGCGCAGCTCAAATCCATCGGAAGTGAGCCTATGCCTAGGCACATCCTCCTCTTCCGCGCTTGGGCGAATTTTAGTAAAGCTGCCGGTGCCTAGACTAACGCCGTTATGACATGCCGAGCATAGCCGCACAAAAAGCACATATCCGTTATATTCGGCATCATTTAGCTTAACCTCGCCGCGCAAAAATCGGTCAAATTTGGAATTTATCGCCGTTTTGGACTTTAAAAATTCCTTCAGCGCATCAATGAAGTTCGCTATATTCGCCTCGCCGTAAGCACTTTCAAAAGCCTGCTTGTAGGCTAAATTCTTCCTGATAAGCTCTAAAATTCTATCTTCGCTCGCGTCCAGCTCATTCTCACTAAAAACCGACGCCGCGATCCGAGCTTCAAAGCCCGCGAAATTATAATCGCCCAAGTAGCGGTCAAAATAATAAGAATTTATGAGCGTAGGCACGCGTCCATCGCGCACTGAAGCGCCTGAGTCGTTTAGATAGAAGTTATGGCAGCTCTCGCAGGAGCGGCCTTTGCCGCTAAATCTTACATCTGTAAAAATTTTTGCGCCCAGCCGAGCCTTTTGTGGGTCATATTTAGGCACCTCAAGCGGCGTAAAAAGATTGCCGCAAAGCCCCAAAACGGGCGCTAGGCTAAATATAAAACAGCTTAAAGCTCGCTTTGATCTCATCGCTTATCATCCCGCATTTAGCCCGCTTTTTCAAAAGCTCCTCGATCTCGCGCTCGCTAGCCTCCGCGCCGTCCATATGCAGGTGCCACGCGGCGTTTTGCACAGCTTCTTGCAGACTGCGTTTTTGCTCGCGCTTTTCAGTTAAAATTTCGCTTTTAAACTTGATGTCGCGCGCCTTTAGCAGCGCCTCAAATTTTTCGGCGGCGGTAGCAAGTCTTTTATGCCCCGTGCCGAAGCGCTCAAAAAGCGGCGCAAGCATAGATGAATTGCGCTCGCTCGCCCAATTTAGATAAATTTTACGCTCGCCCAAAGCCAAAAACGCCTCAAAATCCTTCGTGCTCTTCAGCGCTGGACTCATCGTAAGAAACGCGATGTCAAAAACTGCGGGAATTTTAAAATTTTCGCTCCCTCGGTTTTTGCTCGCGGCGTCTTTAAAATTTAAAACCTGCGCTTCTTGAGCTTGCGCGTTTGAAATTTCGCTTTGCGAGCGCGGATAAATTTTAAAATTTTCTCCCGCCGTATCCCTGAAACCATCGCGGCTCAGCCGCTCGCAAAACTCCGCAAAGCTTAAATTTAATACGTTTTGCAAGCTGATGCCAAACTCCTCCGCGCTGCGCCTTAGCTCGCGCAACATCCCCTCCGAGCTATCGATCGCCGTGACCTTGGCGCCCAGCGACGCGAGATACAGCGAGTAAACCCCCGTGCCGGCGCCCACGTCTAGCACGCTTTTGCCCGCAAAGCTCACGCCCCAGCCGCGCAGTATCTCAAACACCCGCTTACCAAAAGCCCCCAACTCGCCGCTAAATTTAGCGTAACTTTCGGACTTTTTATCCCAGCTATTTTTATGTGATTTTTCGCCGATTTTCTCCACCGCTCGCCTTTAAATTTTTTGTAATAATAGCAAAATTTGGCAATTTTTCCGAATTTGGGCTATAATAAATGCTTTCAAAATCTAGGCGAAAGGGCGTTCATGGCGGACGTGACGATAAGAAATTTAAACTTTGCTTACGAAAAACGCGAAATTTTAAAAGATATAAACCTAAGCTACGAGCTGCGCGATTTTTTAGCGATTTTCGGGCCCAACGGCGGCGGCAAAAGCACCCTTTTGAAGCTGCTTTTGGGGCTGCTGCGACCAAGCTCGGGCACGATCGAAATTTTAGGCAGATCGCCCGCGCTTGCCAGGGCGCAAATGGGCTACGTGCCGCAGTTCATCGCGATAAACAAAAGCTTTCCCATAAGCGTGCTCGAAGTCGTTTTAATGGGGCTGATAGATAAGAAAATTTTCGGCTTCTACTCCAAATCCGAGCGCGAGCAAGCCATGCAAGCCTTGGAGCGCGTAGGGATGCAAGACCTTGCAGAATGCCGTATCAGCGAGCTTAGCGGCGGGCAGAGACAGCGCGTTTACATCGCGCGGGCGCTGTGCGCGAAGGCTAAAATTTTACTTCTTGACGAGCCGCTAGCGAGCATCGACACGATGGGGCAGGTTCAAATTTACGAGCTTTTAAAATCTCTAAACGAAAGCGGCTGCGGCATAATTCTAATCAGCCACGACGTGCAGCTCGCGCTAAACTACGCAAACCGCGCGCTTTACGTCGCAAACGGCTCGGCGCACACCCACGAGATCGATCCGGGAGGCAGGGCGGAATTTTTAGATCACCTGCGACGTGAGCACGGGCACTTCTGCGCCGTCGATCTCGCGCTTAACGAGTGCTGCTGCAAGGAGGGCGAAAATGGCTGAAATTCTATCCTACGATTTCATGCGAAACGCCCTACTCGGCGGACTTTTGGTCAGTATAGTCTGCGGCGTCGTTGGCTCTTTAGTCGTGATAAATCGCATGAGCTTCATAGCAGGCGGCATCGCACACGGCGCATACGGCGGCATCGGCATCGCGCTATTTTTAGGCATCTCGCCCGTGTTGGGAGCTAGCGTCTTTGCGCTGTTTTTGGGGCTGCTCATCGCCTACGTTACGCTACGAAACACCGAGCGCTTCGACGCTGTAATCGGCGCGATATGGGCATTTGGAATGGCGCTAGGAATAATTTTCGCCGATCTTACGCCTGGATACAAATCCGATCTGATGAGCTTTTTATTCGGCTCGATCTTAGCTATAAATCACGAAAATTTAATCTTCATCGGCATTTGCGGCGCGGCATTTGCGGCGCTTACGGCGTGCTTTTACAGGCAGTTTTTAGCGATCAGCTTCGATAAGGAATTCGCCCTGCTGCGCGGAGTGAATACAAGCGTCTTTTACTACGTCCTCGTAGTGATGGCGAGCCTCGCGGTGGTCGCGTCGATTCAGATCGTAGGACTAATCTTAGTAATCTCGCTGATGACGATCCCGCCCTTCATCGCCGAAAAAATTTCAAAAAGCCTAGGCTCGATGATGGCGATAAGCTGCGCGCTATCGGCGCTTTTTTGCGCGGCGGGGCTTGTTTTGAGCTTCAAGCTCAATCTAACCAGCGGCGCCTCGATAATCCTAGTCGCCTCGGTCTGCTTTTTCGTAAGCTCGATTTTTAGCAAACTTCGCGCCTAAAAGCCCGCCCAGTTCGCTAAGCAGGATGCCTGCTAGTATCAGCGCCGCGCCTAAAATTTGAAGCGCGCTTAGCTTCTCGCCGAAGGCATACCCCATTATGCCCGCGCTTACGGGCTCCAGCGCGAAAATCAGCACCGTTTTTATCTCGCTTACGCCGCGGTTTTGCGCCATCGTTTGGATCACAAACGCCGCGACGGTGGCAAAGATCGAGGTTAAAACCAGCGCGAAAACAAAATCGAAACTCGGCGAAAAGATCAAATTTCCAAGTACCTTTATCTCGCCTTCAAATTCCGCGTGCGGAGCGAAAACTGCCGCGATCAGCGCGCAGACGCAGACGCAGATAAACTGCACGATCACAAAGCCGTAGAGATTGCTTTTGCGCGCGCAGACGCCGGTAAATACGATATGAAGCGCGTATGCAAACGCCGAAATCAGCGTCAACCGCTCGCCTATGCCAAATCCCACCGCGCCGCTTGCTCCGCTTAAAAAATACAGCCCCAAAAGCGCCACGGCCGCACCGCCAAAGGCGCTCGCACCGACTTTTTTGCCGAAAAACGCAAGCATTAAAAAGGGCACGATGACGACGTTAAGCCCCAAAATAAACGCCACCGTCGATGATAGCGCATAATCAAGCGCTATGGTCTGGCACGAAAAATCGCAAAACAGCATCAGCCCGCAAAACACGCCCCGCCCTATCGTGCCGCGGTCAAATTTGACGCCGAAGCGCAGACAGGCGAGGTAGGTAAAAATGCTCGCCGCCAAAAAGCGCCAAAATAAAAAGCTAAAAACGTCGCCGCTATGCAGCGCGCGCTGAACCGGCACGAAAGTGCATCCCCAAACGATCGCTACGAAAAGTAGCCCCAGATCCCACAGTCTGCTAGGTGGAGCGGGGTTTTGCGCGGAATTGGAATTTTGCCCGAAACTCTGCGCGGAATTCGAGCTTTGCGTGCAGTTTTGCATAGAGGCAGAATTTTGCGCGGCAGCAGGGCTCTGCGTAGAATCAGAGCTTTGCGCGAAATCGAAATTCTGCGCGAAATTTAAGCTTCGAGCGGAGCTAGAATTCTCTGCCGAATTAGATTTCTTCGCGAAATTCCGCGCCTCAAAATTTTTCAATCCAAACCCCTGCAGCGCTTGAGCGAAGCCGTGGCCCTTTGCAATGATATCGGTAAAATTTTTCTTTGAGCGTCGCGTATGAGCGGCGGCGAGGCTTTTTGTGGGGCTTAAATTTGGCTCGTCTACGGCGCTCGCACGATTTAGCGAACTCTCGCTATTTGCGCTACTATGAGTGGAATTTCCCATAAAATTTCGTTTGAAATTTTTTGCGGAATTTTCGCAAGGATTTATTGCGGAGGCATTTACGGAATTTAAAGCTTTATTTTCGGTGCAGTTTGGAATTTGCGCGGACTTTAAATTTAGCGCAAGAGCCGCGGAGCTTAAAGCGGATTTTCTTCCTGGATTTTTGACGCACGGAGCGGGATAGAACGCGACGAGACTGTGCGCAGCAAAACTGGCCGAAGCACGATTGCGCGCGGCGAAACCGACCGAAGTGGGATAAAATTTTAAATTTCTTCTGCTGATAAAATTTAACTCGGCGGCCTCGTCTTGAAATTTGAAATTTCTTTTGAGGCAGAGAGTGGGAGTAAAATTTACCGTTCCACCGCGCGCTATATTTTTCGCGCACTCACATGCCTGATTTGAGATAAAATTTAAAGCGGATTTTGAATTAAAATTTTCCGCGAGCTCAGAGATAGAATTTTTCATAAATTTAAAGTAAAATTTCGCCGAGATCTTGGTGCAGTCGCGCCTATCTGATCGTCTTTATGGCGTTTAAAATCGCGCCCGAGTTTTTGCGAAACTCCCTTTCGTTTTTGCTTAAAAAATCGAAGCTTTCGTTGATAAAGGCGCTGCTGAATTCGCTACTAAAATCGTCTCCAGGCTCGCGTCCGACGGCACTTTTAAAGCTTTTAGCAAAGCTCGCGTCGGCTCCTAGTTCGCGTGCCAAAGGGCGAATGATTTCGTAAATTTCATCAAAGGCGTTGGTGCGCAGATAGTGGCTGAATAGCACCTCGCCGCTCATTACCGCCTTAGTATCGGCTTCGGACATATCTTTTATTTTAGCAAGTACGAGCTTTTTGATCGGCTCTACGGCAAGACTTAGCTTCTTGCTCGCCAGCCTTTGCATATTCTGCACGGCGATGCTTTTTTTGCCCGCGCGCTCGGTAATGTAGCTAGGCAGATCGAGCTCGTAATCCTGCACGCCAGTGCGCTCGTATTCGCCTGCGGCGCGCTCGATCAGAGTGCTTAGCGAGTTTTTAAAATTTTCGCTATCGCCCGCACCCGCACTAAGCATCACGTCAAGTCCCTTTACGGCGACCTCCTCCCAGCTAGCAGTCGCAAATATCGGCAATAAACAAAAGATTAATTTTTTAAGCAAAGTTTTTTCCTAATTAAAGATTGATTATTTTATTTCGAAAATTTTAATGTATAATCAACGCTTTTATAATACCAAAAGGGCTAAATATGGAGCTTTTACTCATTGCTTTTGCGCTTGCTATGGACAGCGTCGCGCTTAGTATCTCAAACGGCGCGAAATATCCGAATTTTAAATTTGCGCAGATCGCGCGCGTCGCGTTTTTCTATGCGGCGGCTCAGTTCATAATGCCGCTATCAGGCTACGCTTTGGGGATAAACTTCGTAAAATTTATCTCAGAAATCGATCACTTCGTCGCGTTTGGAATTTTATCGTTTTTAGGCGTTAAAATGATCGCGGAATCCCGCCGTGAGCAGGACGAGCCAGATCTGCGCCTAAGCACGAAGGAGCTGGTGCTGGGCGCGATCGCCACCAGCATCGATGCGATGGCCGTGGGTGTGACCTTTGCGTTTGGCGAGATAAACATCCTCTACGCCTGTTGCGTAATCGGGCTCGTCTGCTTCGCGCTGTGCGTCGCGGCGTGCTACGTAGGCAAGCTAACGGGCGAATATCTGCACTCAAAGGCGCTCGTCTTAGGCGGCGCGATTTTGATTCTAATCGGGGTTAAAATTTTGCTCTCACACCTCGGCGTTATCGATATTTAGCGGCTTTTAAGCGCCGCTTTGCGATAATTTTTAAAACTAATCCGCAGGAG
>NZ_CALJPC010000084.1 GCF_937981295.1 uncultured Campylobacter sp. | reverse complement strand
GCCCTTAAGGTCTTTGCCTTTAAATTTAGGCGCGATGGATTTATCGGCGATGAGGATAAAATCATTATACATAACGGGCGTGCGATCAACGCCGAAGCCTTTTTCTACGAATTCTTTCTCGACCTTCGGCGAATGTACGAAAAGTATGTCCGCATCGCAGTTCTCGCCAAGCTTTAGAGCAGCGCCCGTGCCTACCGCCGTCCATTTGATATCGACGCCGGTTTCCGCCTTATACGCAGGATAGATCGCGTCTAGCAAGCCCGTATTATCGGTGCTCGTTGTGGTTGCCATCACCAAATCATTGTCGGCGGCAAAAAGGCTCGCGCTAAGAGCGAGCGAAACAAAAAATATTTTTTTCATGTTATCTCCTTTAAAAAATATGCTATTATAGCATATAAATTTGCCAGAATAGAACATTTAGGACACAATCTTGGACTTTATTTTAGAAGGAATTTTAAGCGCATTCGGGCTGCTTTTTAGCGGCGATGCGGAGACCTTTTCAGCGATTAAAGCGACGCTTTATACTTCGAGTATCTCGATACTTTTTGCGATCATAACCGGCTTTCCGATAGGATTTATCCTCGGATTTTACGAATTTCGCGCTCGCAGAACGCTTAGGCTTTTAAGCGACGTAGCGCTTGCGATGCCCACGGTAGCGATAGGACTGATCCTTTACGCTTTCATCTCCAGAAACGGTCCTTTTGGCGAGCTGGGGCTGCTTTTTACGCTCAAGGCCGTAATGCTCGGGCAGTTTGTGCTGGCGCTTCCCATCATCGTCTCGCTAAGCGCCAGCGTCATCGAAAATATGGATAAGAAGCACTATCTAAACATTATGAACTATCGCCTAAGCCCGCTAAATTTAATCCTTTGCGTGCTTTACGAGCTGCGTTATGCCCTACTGGTCGTCATCGCCACCGCTTACGGGCGGATCGTCGCGGAGGTAGGCGTAGCGATGATGATCGGCGGCAATATCAAATATTTCACCCGCACGATCACCACGGCGATCTCGCTTGAGACCAACAAGGGCGAGTTTGCGATGGGTATAGCTCTCGCGCTGGTGCTGATTTTAATAGCGTTTGCGGTAAATTTAGCCATCCATGCGCTAAAAAGGCTAGATCGATGAATGCAGATAAGCAAACGCGTCCGAGCAAAAATTTCACGGACAAAAACCGCGCGGAGCGGGAGCGCGAAAATTTTATAAGCGAAAATTTCACGGACGCAAATTCCGCCCCCGAGAATTCTACGAGCGTAAATTCTATGCGCATAAATTTCGCCGCCGAGAATTCTGCGAATAAAAATTCCACTGCGGTAAATTCTAAGAGTAAAAATTCTGCAACCGAAAATTCCATTAGCGCAAATTCTGCGGGTAAAAATTCCAAGAGCGAGAATTTCGCGAGTGAGAATTCTACGAGAAAGAATTTTGCAAATGAGAATTCCGCCGCCGCGCGATCTGTACCCGATAGCGAACTGATCTCGGTGCGGGATCTAGTGCTGCGCTACGGACGGAGCGAAATTCTAAATATCCCTAGCCTCGATCTAAATACGAGCGGCATCACGGCGCTTTTGGGTTCCAACGGCAGCGGCAAATCCACGCTGCTGCGGATTTTGGCTTTTTTACAGCGTCCAAGCGGCGGCAGCGTGGAGCTTTGGGGGCAGCGGGCGCCCTCTTTGCAGACGTTGCGGCAGATCTGCTTGCTGCTGCCCGAGCCCGTGCTTTTAAAACGCAGCGTGGAGCAAAATTTTAAATTTGCGCTCAAAAGTCGCGGCGCGCTTGCGGAATTTGACGAGCGGGTTGATGAAGCGCTCGGCCTAACGGGGCTTGATAGAAGTTTTTTATCAAAGAAGCATTTCGAGCTTAGCTCGGGGCAGACGCAGCGCATCGCGTTTGCGCTCGCTCTGGCGCAGCGCGCGAAGCTCTATCTGCTCGACGAGCCGACCAACAGCCTCGATCTTGCCGCCTCCAAGCTCTTTGCGCGCGCGATTTTATTTATGCGAAGTCGCTACGGCTGCGGCTTTATCATCGCCAGCCACGACGAGAAATGGCTCAGCGCGATCGCGCAAAGAAGCGTGTTTTTGCATCGCGGCAAGATATGCGAGTTCGAATACAAAAATATCTTTGACGTGCAAAACGGAGCTTTAAAATTTTCGGATGAAATTTCGCTGCGCCTTGAAGAGGGGCTCGCACGCGCCCGCAAAATCGCGATAAATCCGAGTAAAATTTTATTATCACAACGCCCGTTTGAGCGCTGCTTTGCGGGGATTTTGCACTCGGTTTCGCTTCAGTACGGCTCCTCGCTGCTCATCAAGATCAAGGCGGGCGACGTGTTGCTAAAATGCGTCACGGCGCAGGATGAGCGGCGCTGGAGCGCGGGCGAGAGGATCTATTTCGGATTTGAAAGCGGCGCGTTTTTAGGGCTGGAGTAATTCTGCGCGAAGTGCGGATAAACTTAATTTTGCTTTAGAATTTTTATTCGCGCGACACTAATAAATTTCATTTCTGCCTCAAATTTTCACTGCGAACCATCTAGCGCGGCGTGCCCGGCGAAACAGAGCGCAAAAATTTGCGTCTTTAAATTTTGAAATTTACAGGCGGGATTTTACCTGGCGGCGCGGCGTGAAATTTTAAAATTCCATCACTAAAAAATTTTAAAATTTAGCCGCAAATACAGCTAGCGGGATTTTGAAATTCCACAATTTTTAGACGTAGAATTTAAAATTCTAAATTTTAACTCTGCGGAATTTGCCCGCAAATTTACGAACGAAATTATATGTTACTTTGCAAAGCGTGCCGTTTGTCTGCGGCGCAAAGGCGGAACGATAGTAAGAATTCTGCGGCGCAAAACCCGCGTAAAATTCCAAGTAGACGGCGCGGAATTCCGATAAATTTTAAAAACGGCGCAGAATTTTACAAAATTTTACTAGCTCAAAAAAGCGGCAGAGCTTTAAGCTCACGCTGCTTAAATCTTCCCGCCGAACATCTCATACATCGCCTTTTCCTCGCCCCAAAGATCTCGGTGTTTTTTGATGCAGGATTTTATCGCGCCCACGAGATATAGCACGTCTTGCTCGGTGTGTGTATAGTGCAGGCTCACGCGCACGAAGCCGGGCTTGGCTTCTGGCATGCGCCCCTCCTTGATACCCAGCAGATCGTGAGCGTACGGCCCCGCGCACATCACGCCCGCGCGCGTCTGGATACCGAAGTCGTTGCTAAGGCTCGCGGCGAAATCATACGCCGAGACGCCGCGCACGTTAAATGAAAAAATCGGCAGTCGCGGCGCGTCCTTTGGAGCGTAGTTTATGATCTCGTCTATGCCTGCTAGCTCGCTCTCAAAAAGCCACGCGAGCTCGTCCTCGGCGCTTTTTATTTGCTCGAAGCCAACCTCGTTTCGCAGCGCATAAGCCAAATTTGCCCGCATTAGCCCGATGATGGGCGGCGTACCGCCCTCCTCTAGCTGCTCGGGGTTTTTCAAAAACACGTGCCCTTCGCGGCTAGCGTAGGCGACCGTCCCGCCCGCGGCAAATGTCGGCACGTCGCTGTTAAGCAGCTCCTTTTTGATCGCCAAAAGCCCGCAGCTAGCAGGTCCTCCGAGTAGCTTATGCGGCGAGAGGAAAATCGCGTCGAAATAGTCGCAATCTAAATTTGCGTGCGAGCTCAGCGCCGCGCAGTCAAAGGCAACAATGCCGCCCGCGGCTCTGATTAGCTCGCTGATTTTTTTGTAGTCGCTAATGACGCCCGTGACGTTTGAGGCGGCGCTAAACGAGCCGATGATGCGGCGTGTTGTGTTTAGCTTTAGGATGCGTTCAAGTGCGAGCAAATCGATCTCTCCACCCTCGCTAAGAGGCACGCGCAGGTAGTCGCAAAGCCCCTCACGAAAGCTAAGCTCGTTTGAATGGTGCTCGTATGGCGAAACGAGCACGAGCGGAAGCTGCGCGGCGCGTAAATTTGCCTCGCCGATCGCGCCTCTGGTCGCAGGCGGTAGGTAGATGCCTAGTAGCTCCTGAAATTTCTTGATCGCAGTCGTCGCGCCCTGCCCGCAGGCGATGAGGCAAAACCGCTCGTCAAGCCCAAGTAGCTTTTTTAGGCTCTCGCGCGCGCCCTCATAGCGCTTCTGCGTGATGATCGCGCTTGAGCTACTGTCGGAGTGGGTATTGGCATAGGTTTTTAAAATTTCGCCTATCTCGCGCTCTACGGGCTCGTAAGCAAGCCCCGAAGCGGTGTAATCAAAATAATGCACGCCAGGTTTTAGGATGATATTTTTTCGAATTTCGTCTAAGCTTAGCATTTGTGGCCTTTAAAATTTAAGTGATTAATTATAGTGAAATTTGGATTAATTTAAGGCTTTACGTCCTAGCTGGGAGAAATTTTAACGAGAATTTTAAAATGACCTCGCCTACAATGTTCGGGTTTTTATACTTTTCTCTATCGAACTTCGCCATTGCGCCTCTCCTTATTTGGAATTATTATTGCTATTTGTTTGTATCAAGCTGCGTATTTTCATCTAAGTTTACTACCGTTTCGGTATCGCCATTTTCAAAGTAACTCTTCAAATATGCCAATACCATCTCGAATTCTTTTTCACCGCTTCGCCAAGCTATAAATTTTTTGGTATCTTTAAATGTAGAATTTGCATCAGGGCAATGCTTATCATAAAATTCTTTTTTCATAGGCCTTAGTCTTTCAAATCTCTCTTTCGAAATAGGGACGGTATATCGTTCAGATATCTGATTGATTCTTTCTACTCCTCTGCAATATGATTCATATGTATTACGCAGAAAAAATTCTCTATCACTATAGCATTTATCATATTCTATTTTAAGCAGTTCCCTGGGAGGCTGCCCTTTGACATTATACTTTAAAAGTAAATCTAGCATTTTTTCATAATGCGGCACATAATCAAGTAGTCTATAATACGTATAATAGTATCTAAACTCCTCTATATAAAATTTTTGATAGCGTTCCTCTTCCGTATTCTTCTTTGTCGCTAATATGCTTTCCTCAGGGACTATATCCGTAAACTCATCGCTTGTTATTACATTCTCATTATTATCATAGCCGTAATAATATTTTGTCACATACCCATTTTTCAATATCATTTCCGCTAGCTCTACAAAATTATTACGAATAACGTACTCAAGAAGCAGGCTTGCATCACTTGAACCCGGGCCCCTATTGTGTTTGGTATAATCGATATGATCTACTTTGTTATTTTTAATATAGATCTTTTTTATATTTGGCGGATATAGGTACATCTGCACCACCTTGGCTTCTTCAAATTTAACGCCGTTGTCTAAAAGTAGTCTTACCGCTTTGGTGGAGTTATTTTCTATCGCATAAGCCATAGCGGATAGCTTGTATTCGTCCTTTTTATGTATATCCGCTCCCAATTTTATAAGCTCTTGGGTAGTATTCGTATCATTCCAAAAGCTAGAATACATCACGGGCGTCACCCCTCCGTGCATAGTATGCTCGACGGACAGATTGTTATCTTTCATAAATTTTAAAATTTTATCCGTTTGCTTGCTTTTTAAAAGCCTTTTTAGCTCTACGTCTATGGCGGGTTCTTTAAATACGTTTTCTGGATTTGAATTGTAATCTATATCCCAGTAGCGAAACGCAAAGCTATCGACCTCTTCTTGGGTTACGTATTTGCTAAGACCCGGCACTTTTGAGACATTTGTATCGGCAGTGACGGTGAAATGGGTTTGTTTGCGCTCCATAAGACCCGATCTTTCGGCTAGCAGATACAGCGCGCATACGACCACCACGCAGATGGCATAAATAAACCGAAGTTTGAAGCTTTTCAAAATTTCCCCTTAAAATTTTGCTCGCGACTATACCCAATGAGTACTTAATAAAATATAAATACTATATAGGCGAAATAGACAAAGCTAGCTGAGAAATGCGGTTAAGCCGGGTTTCAATGATGAAATCTTTTGAGTAGATATAGCGAACGAATGTCGTCATAGACCTTATTTGCGTAGCTACATCTTCTATTTACACCTACGCTAGGCTCTATATCCGAAGCTCGTTCGCCGTAAATTTACCGCAACATCTTTGCACAAACTATTCTTGAAAGCGCAAACCCGAAAATCATCGTAGTGCTAATGAGCGGCAAGTCGCTACCGTATCACCAAAAGCGTATTTTGCGGGATTTGTTCTCAAGCTGCTCGCGCGGCTATGAAGTGCGCTTCGCGGCTATTTGCCGATAAAATTTTTCTGCAGCCACTCCATCGCTTTTTCTTCGCTTTCAAATCTGCCGCTTTTGGCGACTTGAAACTGCCCCTCGTAGAAGCGAATTCTGATACCGTCTTGGACGCTATCTACCTTGATGCGCGTGATCCTATCTTTGTTTAGATAGGTTCGTTCGTTTAGCTTTACAAACATCGTTTCTCCTTTAAATTTAATGGTTTTTATCTTTCGCTTTACTTGCGTCTTTCTCGCCCTCTTTTTTCAAAAAAAGCTCCTTAAAGCGCTCGTTTGCGTAGTTTTCTATATCGCTTTGCAGCTGCTTATACGCCGCGATCAGCTCATAGGCGCGTGCATTTAGCGTCGTACCCGCGGCATTGCCGCCGCCTTGCTTGGTGCTAAAGAGCTCCTCTTGCAGATTTTTTTGTAAAATTTGCAGATGGCTCCAGCACTTTTTATAGTTCATCCCCAAAACCTCGGCGGCTTTAGAGATGGAGCCCGTTTGAGCGATCACGTCCAGCACTTCGGTTTTGCCCTTGCCGAAAATGAGCTCGCCCTGCGCATTTTCGATCCAAGTTTTTGTTTTCACTCTCATTCTTTTGCCTTTCTTTTCCTTAAAGCAGCCCAGCTGACAATATTTCACGTCTATGCCGTGCTCCTTAAGCGTAGAGCGCACCGTATCGAACCCCACACCGCCGCTAGCTACGGCGCGGGCGTCACGGCAAAAAATCCGCCTTTTATCATCCAAAAACGGATTTAGCTTTTTCAGCGCCTTTATGCTGCCTCCGCTACATTGCAGCTTGCCGAACTGTCCGAGTTCGCAGCGATCTATCCGTATCCCTTCGCGCGCCGCGAGATCTCCTACTACGCTCGCGTCTACGCCTAATTTGGCGGCGATCTTAAACGCCGCGCCGCAATCAAGCTTGCCGCTTGGATTTAGTAAATTTAAAATTAGCCTTTTGATCTCGCTTGCTTTTTTATCATCTATCTTGATATCTATCTCCATGCCGCCCTCTTAACTCAAAATTCTCTCTTCGCCGCTATAAACGTTTAAATTTTCGCCGCGAGCGAAGCCGCAAAGGGTAAGATCAAATTTACGCGCGATCACGACGCCGAGGCTCGTAGGAGCCGTACGCGAAACAAGCGCGCTAACGCCGCTCATCACGGCTTTGGCGACCATTTCGGAGCTTAGCCTGCCGCTTACCAAAAGAAGCGAGCCCTGCGTATCGCACCCCGCCAAGACCGCCTTGCCGACGGATTTATCTATGGTATTGTGCTGGGCGATATCCTCGCCGATAAAATGCTCGCCGCCCGCAGTAAAGAGCTTTGCGGTGTGCACGCAGCCCGTCATCTCGTAAAGCTCGCACTGCGTGTAAAACTCGCTCATCAAATTTAAAATTTCACTCTTATGAAATTTAGCGTCCGAGCGGACTTTGCGCGCCGCCATCGCCTCAGGATCGATATTTGCCGTAGAGCTGCGCCCACAGCCGCTGATGATGACCTTTTCGGCATCGAAGCTATTTAGCCGCTTTTCGTTTATCTCGCCGCAAACATTCACGCTAAGCCCGTCCAGCGCGAGCTCTATGCTTCTTATGCGGCTTGGATCCGAGATCAAATTTTCGCTCAGCAAATAGCCTATCGCAAGCGCTTTCTGATCGCTCGGAGTCGCCATCAGCGCGCCGAAACGCTTGCCGTTTAATAAAATTTCAAGCTTGATCTCGCGAACCAAGATATCGCTTACGATCCTTCTTTCATCGCCTTTAAATTTAACTATCTCCGCTCTATAAATCGGCTCCATAGACCTTCCTTGTTTGAATTTCGCCCGTATCGTAGTGAAATTTTTGCTTAAATAGCCTTAATTCGCCGAAGTAAAGCCGAAGCAGCGTGCGTAAATTTAAATCGCTCGCATTTTTGAATTTAAAAAATCGCGTGGAAAATTCCACGAGCCGCTCGCACCGTGAGCACAAGCGGCCATGAAGCGCCCGCGAAAATGAAATTTAATTAAATTTAGCCACTACCTGCAGCCGCGATTAAATTTCATCCTTGCAAAGCAGGCGCGGAGCTTGCCGCCCAAACTACTTATGCACCGGCGATAGATAAGGTTTTTCAGAGTGCATCGACATCTCGTTTTGCCTTCTGAACTCGATAAACTCGCTCTCGCTAAGCTTTCTGATATTTGCGATCGTCATCTTTAGCGGCGGGATACCCGATAGCGGATCCAGATCGCCCGCATGCACGAGCTCGTTGCCGTCGGCCTCGCTGTAATGGAAGGTCGTAAAGATCGTGCCCTCTTTCAGATCCGGATTTATGCGAAGCTTCGCAGCGATCTGACCGCGCTTATTTTTAACAAGCGCGTAGCAGCCTTCGGTAAGCTCGCGTTCGCGTGCGATGTCCGGGCTTACCTCGATGAGCGCGCCTTCTGCACCCGCACCATACTCTAGCGCGCGACACTCCCTAGTCATCGTTCCCGTATGGTAGTGATAAACCTTGCGCCCGGTCGTAAATAAGCACGGATAAATTTCATCCGGAATCTCGCTAAGCGCGCCGCTTCCCACCGGATAATCATCAGGGATTTTCATCTTGGCTCTGAAATCCGCCTCCGCTTTAGCGCGCTCCTCTTTATCATCCACGTAAAGCACCGGCACCATTCTAAATTTACCATCAGGCAGCATCGATTTATGATCTGCGTAAAGAACCGGCGTGCCTGGATGATCTTCATCAGGACATGGCCAGCTGATGCCGCCTAGCTTATCTAGCCTATAGTAGCTAATACCGCCGAAAAATTTAGGCATTAATGCACGCACTTCGTTCCAAATTTCTTCCGCGCTTAAAAAATCAAACCCTTCAAGTCCCATTCTTTGTGCGATATTGCAAACGACCTTCCAATCAGGCTCTACGCCAGGAGCTGGCTCGCTTGCCTTGCGCGTGCGTTGGACGCGGCGGGAAGTGTTTAAAAAGGTGCCGTCCTTCTCGCCCCAGCCGGCAGCAGGTAGTACGACGTCGGCCTTCTGTGCGCTCTCGGTAAAGAAAAGATCCTGCACGATAAAGCAATCCAAATGGTGCGTTGCATGCACGAAGTGCTCCGTCCAAGGATCGCTCATTACGGGATTTTCACCGTAAACGTAGAGCAGCTTCAGCTCGCCGCTATCCATCTTATCGGGAGCAATCGTAAGCTTAAAGCCTGGAGTCGGATTTAGCTCGAAGTGCCATACTCTGCGCGCCTGCTCCTGCGCATAAGCGGAATTTACCGCCCCTGCTGGAATGACGTTAGGCAGCGCGCCCATGTCGCATGCGCCCTGGACGTTGTTTTGACCGCGCAAAGGATTTACGCCCGCGCCTCTTTTGCCTAAATTTCCCGTCAAAATGGCTAAATTTGAAAGCGAAAATACGTTTGAGGTGCCGTCGCTAAACTGTGTGATACCCATCGTGTAGCAGATCGCCGCTGCGCCTGCTTTAGCATACATTCTAGCAGCTTCGATTACGAGCTCTTTTTTCACGCCCGTCTCGCGCTCAAATCGCTCAGGCGTAAAGTCCTTAACCGCTTCTTTTAGATACTCGTAGCCGTGAGCGTAGTTTTTTATAAACTCGTCATCTTGCAGATTTTCAGCAATGATAACATTCATAATGGTATTTAGCGTCTTAATGTTCGCGCCCACCGGGATTTGCAAATAGATATCAGCTTTTTTCGCCATATCTGTGCGCTTCGGATCTACGACGATCATCTTGGCGCCGCGCTGAAGCCCGCGCTGCATCTGCATAGCGATGATCGGGTGACACTCGCTCGTGTTGGTGCCGATGAGTAAAAATACATCCGTATCGGTAGCGAATTCTACCAAATCGTTCGTCATCGTTCCGTTTCCTAGCGTGTTGGCAAGACCTGCCACTGTAGGAGCGTGTCAAAGACGAGCGCAGTGATCGACGTTATTGCTACCCTGAGCGCGGAAAAATTTCTGAAAAACGTAGTTGTCTTCGTTATTTGAGCGCGCCGAGCTAAAACCCATTATTGAGCTTGGACCATATTTAGCGACGGTCTCTTTAAATTTAGACGCTACAAAATCATAAGCCTCTTCAAAGCTTACCTCCTCAAGCTTACCGCTTCTATCAAATACTCCGTTTTTCTTACGGATCATAGGTTTGGCAAGGCGTTTTGGAGAGTTTACGAACTCCCAGCCGAACATCCCTTTTAAGCATAGCTCGCCGTCATTTACGTGGTGGGCCTGCGTAGGGCGCGCGTTTACGATCCTGCCGTCTTTTACGATAAGATCGATACCACAGCCGGTGCCGCAGTAAGGACAAGTCGTTTTGACAATCTTTTCTCTGGATTGCATAATATTCCTTTCAAGAATTTTGATTTGCACGGCTATTATACTTTCTAGATTATAAAAGAATTTTTAAATTAGTGAATTTTTTTAAGCAAAATTTAAGCAATATGCAAATATCGCATATTAAATTGAATAGTTAAATTTTACGCTTTTGCCTCGGTAATGACGGCGTTTTAGTGTAAAATTTATCACTTATCGCAAAAGACGCTTTTTAAGCTAAGTTTTATAATTTTAATAGAATTTTGAAATTATATTACGCTCCGTTTTATTTCAAAGCACAATTAAATTTTTATGAAATTTTAATGCTAATTTATCGGTATATTATATTAATTTAATTAAATGAAAATCTATATTAAAATTTATCAAAAACTCGCTGTCCTGATAAAATTTAAGCCACTAAATTTAAAATTTATAAAATTATTATCTTATATCTGAAATCTATGTAGAAAAAACCTTGATTTTAATCTAGACTAAGCCGTTTTTTTATGCTATTATTCAAAATCTTAGTAGAAATTAATTCTAAACGAAAGGTTAATCTCATGGATAGACGAGACTTTATAAAAAGCTCTGCGGCAGCGGCTGCCTGTAGCGTTGCGGGCATCAGCTTGCCTAGCAGTCTTAGTGCTGCGGACGAAGCCGAAAAAGGCTGGCGCTGGGACAAGGCGGCCTGTCGCTTCTGCGGCACCGGCTGTGGCATCATGGTAGCCACCAAAGACGGCAAGATCGTAGCGGTCAAAGGCGATCCGTTAGCGCCCGTAAATCGCGGTCTAAACTGCATCAAAGGCTATTTCAACGCCAAGATCATGTACGGCGCCGATCGCATTACCAAGCCTCTTTTGCGCGTAAATTCTAAGGGCGAATTTGACAAAAAGGGGAAATTTATCGAGATCAGCTGGCAAAGAGCGTTCGACGAAATGGAGAAGCATTTCAGACGTGCCTATAACGAAGGCGGTCCCGAGGGCTTTGCCGTACTTGGTAGCGGTCAATACACGATCCCGGAAGGTTACGCCGCAGCAAAGCTAGTAAAGGCGGGCTTTCGCTCCAATAATCTCGATCCTAATGCTCGCCAGTGCATGGCCAGCGCCGTCGTAGGTTTTATGCAAACCTTCGGTATCGACGAGCCTGCGGGCGTTTTCGACGATATCGAGCTAACCGATACCATCA
Organism: uncultured Campylobacter sp.; assembly: GCF_937981295.1. GTDB lineage: Bacteria > Campylobacterota > Campylobacteria > Campylobacterales > Campylobacteraceae > Campylobacter_B. Next base: position 14,074 of record NZ_CALJPC010000084.1, on the reverse strand, counting down.
TCGCTTGGGGCGCGAATATGGCTGAGATGCACCCTATCCTTTGGTCTCGCGTCTCCGACCACAAGCTTCGCAACCCGGACCGCGTAAAAGTTATAAATCTCTCGACATACTCTAGCCGCACTTCAAACATCGCCGATATTGAAATTATATTCCGTCCGAATACCGATTTAGCGATATGGAACTACATAGCAAGGGAGATCGTCTACAACCATCCGGATATGATAGATGAGAAATTTATTAAAGAGCACTGTGTGTTCGCTACAGGCCCTGTGGATATCGGCTACGGCTTGCGAGAAGATATAAATCATAAAAAATACCGCAAAACCGAGCTTGATACCGCGGCTAAACAAAAATCCAAAATTTTAAGCAAATCCGAGGGCGTTACCTTAGCATATCTGGGTATGAAAGAGGGCGACGTACTCGAAAACAAACACTCTGACAAATCGGACACTCACTGGCTCATAAGCTTCGAAGAATTTAAAAAAGCGCTGGAGCCCTACACGTTAGAATTTGTAGCGCCTTTAGCTAAGGGTGACGAAAGTGAGGATTTAGAGGCGTTTAAGACCAAGCTAAAGCAGCTGGCAGATTATTACATCGAAAAGGACCGCAAAGTAGTAAGCTTTTGGACGATGGGCTTTAATCAGCACTCAAGAGGAACTTGGGTTAATGAGCAAAGCTACATGGTGCATTTCCTTCTCGGCAAGCAAGCTAAGCCGGGCTGCGGAGCGTTTTCGCTTACCGGTCAGCCTAGCGCTTGCGGCACGGCTAGAGAGGTAGGCACGTTTTCTCACCGCCTACCTGCCGATCTGGTCGTGGCAAATCCGGCGCACAGAAAGGTTTCCGAAAAAATTTGGAAGCTTCCCGAGGGTACGATAAATCCAAAACCGGGTGCGCACTATGTGCAGGCTCTGCGCAATCTCGAAGACGGCAAGATAAAATGGATATGGGTACAGGTCAATAATCCGTGGCAGCAGATCGCCAACGCAAACCACTGGATCGCCGCGGCGCGCGAGATGGATAACTTCATCGTAGTAAGCGAGCCATATCCGGGACTAAGCGCAAAGGTAGCTGATCTAATCCTACCAACCGCGATGATCTACGAAAAATGGGGCGCTTACGGCAATGCCGAGCGCAGAACTCAGTGGTGGAGGCAGCAGGTTCTTCCTGTGGGCGACGCTATGAGCGATACGTGGCAGATGCTAGAGTTTTCCAAGCGCTTCAAACTCAAGGATTTCTGGGGCGAGGTTAAAGTAAATGATAAGCTTACGCTTCCAAACGTTTTAGATAAAATTTCAGAATTCGGCTATACGCCAGAGACTACACTATTTGAAGTGCTCTTTGCAAACAAAGACGCTCAGGCTTTCGCTGCAAAAGATCCGATTATGGCAAGCTTCGATAACTCCGAAGTAAACGGCGACTCTCGCGGCGTCATCGGCAGCGACGGCAAAGAATTTAAAGGATATGGCTTTTTCATCCAAAAATATCTCTGGGAAGAATACCGAAAATTCGGCACCGGTCACGGACACGACCTAGCCGATTTCGATACATATCACCGAGTGCGCGGTCTTAGATGGCCGGTCGTAGACGGCAAAGAAACACTTTGGCGCTTTAACGCTCAATACGATCCTTATGCTAAAAAAGCGGCTCCGGATAGTGACTTCGCCTTCTATGGCAACGCCAAAGCGGCGCTTCCTAGCGGCGATCTGAAATCCGCTACTTCTGGCGAAGAAAAAACTAGCCTTGCTAATAAAGCTAAAATTTTCTTCCGTCCATATATGGATCCTGTAGAAGTGCCAAGCGAGGAGTATCCTTTCTGGCTATGTACGGGTCGCGTGCTGGAGCACTGGCATACGGGCACTATGACTATGCGCGTGCCGGAGCTTTATCGCGCGGTGCCTGAGGCAAGATGCTATATGAACGAGCTAGACGGCGCCAAAATTGGCGTGCAACAAAACGAGATCGTCTGGATCGAGTCGCGCCGCGGCAAAGTCAAAGCGCGCGTGGACTTTCACGGACGTAACATTCCGCCGAAGGGACTTATTTTTGTGCCGTTTTTTGACGAGAAGGTTTATATCAACCGCGTCACGCTCGATCATACTTGTCCGCTTTCAAAAGAGACCGACTACAAAAAATGCGCGGTTAAAATTTACAAGGCGTAAATTATGGATAGGCGTGAGGTCTTAGGTATTCTTTCTTTAGCTGCTGGCGTAGGCGTTCTGGGGCTCGGAGTCGCAAACTCCGGCGAGCACGCCAGACTCCGCCCGCCCGGAGCTATAAGCGAGAAAGAATTTCTTAGCAAATGCCTAAGGTGCGGACTTTGTGTCGAGGCATGCCCATTTGATACGCTTAAACTTGCGAGCTTTTGCGATCACGCTATTGCAAACGGCACGCCGTTTTTTATCCCGCGCGAAATTCCGTGCTATATGTGCGACGACATACCTTGCGTCGCAGCCTGTCCTAGCGACGCGCTAGATAAAAATTTAGTGAGCGAAAACTCTAAGCTAAACGTGCGTCTATCCAAAATGGGCGTTGCGGTCATAGATACCGAGCATTGCATCGCTTATGCCGGTATCCAATGCGACGCGTGCGTGCGAAGCTGCCCCGTGATGGATAAGGCGCTTAGGATCGATTATCGCCACAACAACCGCACCGAAAAGCACGCCCTACTCGTGCCCGTTGTAGATAGCGACTACTGCACGGGTTGCGGTAAGTGCGAGCATGCCTGCGTCACAAAAAAGGCGGCTATCAGCGTCGTGGAGCGCGGGCGCGTCATAGGAATTTCCAGCGATAACTACGTCAAAGGCTGGATCAAGGGCGACGACGCGAAACTCAAGGACGCAGACACCAAAATCAAGCTCGATCCGCAAAAGAGCAAGGACTACTTAAACGAGGACGATCTAATGGAGGGGGCTAGACAATGAAATATACTATTTTAAGGCGTTTGAGCCAAATTTCTATTCTAGTCCTTTTTATTTTGGGAAATAATTTCGCCTTCAAAGCCGCGAGCGAAAACGGAATTTTATCAGGAATTCTAAAGGGCAATCTAAGCTCGTCGAAGCTTTTCGGCACGATTAATCTAAGTGATCCGTTTGCAACGGCGCAGATGCTGCTAGCTAGCTTTTCTTTAGGCGCTACGGCGGTTATCGGAGCGCTTATCGTAGGAGCATTTTATGCGCTTATAGCGCCGCGATTATATTGCTCGTGGGTCTGCCCGATAAATTTACTAACCGATCTTGCCGCGTGGCTTCGTAAAAGACTTGGCATAACGACTAGGATCGTTAGCGTAAACCGCAAAGCTCGCTACGTCCTAGCAGTGCTAGCGCTCATTTGCAGCGGGGCTTTCGGCTTTGCGGCGTTTGAGAGCGTAAATTTTATCTCGCTTTTCGCGCGCGCCGTCATAGCGCTGAGTGCTAGTGCGTTTGCAATCGCGCTACTGATCGTGGTTTTTGAAATTTTTGCAGGCGATCGCACTATCTGCTCGCGGCTATGCCCGCTCGGCGGATTTTGGGCTGTGCTTAGCTATTTTAGCATCATTCGCGTTCGCCACGAGGTTGATAAATGCACGATGTGCGGCAAATGCAAAATGGTCTGCCCCGAAGTTCAGGTGCTTAAGATGGTTGGGCGCGAAAACGGGCGCGTTAGCAGCGAGTGTATTAGCTGCGGGCGCTGCATCGACGTATGCGACGACGATGCATTAAATTTTAGTATATTAGGAGTGAAAAAATGAAAAAAATGGTTTTAGGCTTGGCTCTTGCATGCTGTGCGGCGCTCTTTGCCGCGGATAAGACGGCTTCTATAGACGCCGACAGCTTGGGCTTTATAAAAAGCGTAGATGAATCGGCGCAAAATAAAAATTCCCTGCCCGATTTCAAATATAGCGAGGACGCTCCGGGCGCCGCTTCGAAAATCGAGCGCAGCTTTGAAAACGCTCCGCCGCTCATACCGCACAGCCTAGACGGACTAGTGCCGATCACGAAGGATAATAACATGTGCGTAACCTGCCACATGCCAGAGTTTGCTAAAGATGTAGGCTCTACGCCGATTCCAAAAAGCCACCTGGTGGACTTCCGCACGGGCGCGGATCTAAACGGCACGCTAGCCGAGCAGCGCTTTAATTGCACGCAATGCCACGTGCCGCAAGCCCAGACCGATCCGCTCGTTAAAAATAATTTTAAGGCTGATTTTAGCAGGTTTAGCGACGCAAATTCCACTTCTAACCTCATAGATACACTAAATCAAGGCGCCGAAGTCGAGTAAGGAGCCGCGATGAAATTTTTACCGCTGCTACTTTGCGCCTGCTTCGTCTATGCCGGTAACGGCGTCGCGACGCCTAGCGGCGCTGCGGGCATAGATACGTCGGCGGAAGCCAGCTTCAGACTCGACATAGGCGCAAACGTCGCAGTGCTAAAAAGTCTAGACGGCGAAATTTACGCAGGTCTCGACGACGGCAAGCTCTATAAAATCACCATTAGCTCTGCGGAGAATTCCGCGCCAAATTCTGTCACCAGGCAAAATTCCGTCGCAAGCACAAATTCTGATGCGGCGCAGAATTTCAATGCTAAAGCAAGCGTAAATTCCACGGGAAATTCCACCGCAAATTCCGCTGCCGTAAATTCTTTAGAAAATTCCGCGAAGCAGAATTCTGCCGAGAATTCTACGGTATTAAATTCCGCCTCTAATTCCGCCTCGGGCGCAATATCCAAAACGCTAATTTTCGCCCTGCCCTCGTCCAAAAATTACCTAGACGAGCCGATGGGCGCTACCATATTCGACGTCGATAAATTAGGCGAGCGATACGCATTTTTGTATAACGGCGACGCGTTTGAAAAGATGCTGGGTGTGTTTGCGGGCGGCAAGATCACGCACTACAAGCTACCGATGACGGGGATTAAAAACGTCTATTTCTACGACGAAAACACCGTGATTTTGCTAGGTCTTGGTAGCGAAATTTTATACTTCGACCTGTCTAGCGGCAAGGTAAGCTTCGAGCAAAAGCTCACCATCGCGTCTTTGGGTGGCAGCGCCTACGACCGCGCTAGCGGAACGCTGCTAATCTCGTGCGAAGGCGGCATCGTGTTTTATTTCGACGCGAAAGCAAAAAAGCTTATGAGCCAAAAGTCCCTGCACAAGGACGGAATCTACTCCGTGGCGCTACTTGGAGATCGCATGATGAGTGGCTCGAACGACAAGGAAAGATCGTGCTACTACGAAAACGGCGATTTCACTAAATTTTATAACGCCCATTTTGCAGTTTTTGCCGTGGCGCTAAGCCCCGAGCTAGGCGCTTTTACCGTTGGTAACGGCGTACGCGTAATCGACAAAGCAGGCGAGATCGTCCGCAGCATCGAGCTAGGTAACGACGTCATCAACTATCTGCTTTTCGAAGGAGATTATCTCGTGGGCTCGGGGTACAATAGATATATCTACTTTTGGGGGCTAAAATGAATATTTCAAGCGTCGTGATCTATCTAGGCGCAAATACCGACGTAGCGGCGTTTCGTAAGCAGCTGCAAAGTATCGGCGGCTGCGAGTTTGTAGCGTGCGAGGACGGCAAGGCGGTAGCCACGATTAGTGCGGAGAGCTTCGAGGACGAGATCGCCGCATTTCGCGCGATAGAAGCCATAGAGGGCGTAAGCGAGGCGATGATGATCTACTCATACTCCGATCTGGACGCGGATATCGCCGCGGCAAACTCCAACAACGGCGAGCAGATAATGCGCGAGCTGGACGAAAAAGACCCGAGCCAGATCAAATACGGCGGCAAGGTGCGGATCTAAATCGCCGCCACCGCTCTATTGGTGCTTTTCGCTTAAATTTTGTTATTTTTGGCAGTTTCTGCACTACTAGGTAAATTTTCCGTATAAATTTTATCTGCGCCCACGGAATTTGAAATTTTCAAACTCATCTTTGTCACTTCTAGCCTGTTTTTGTATCTCTAGCCCGACGCCGCTTTTGCACCCTTAGCCGATTTTTAAGCTTTTGATACGCCGCCTTGCGTTTAACCGTAAATTTAAATCTACAATTAGACTCTATGACGATACAGAATTTTAAAAGCGACGGACGAATTAAATTTATGAAATTTCTGCGCAGCGCTATGCTTTACGTCGCATAAAAAACATGCCGTACCAAATCAGACGCCGCATAAAAGGCGGTGCCGTAGCGACTGCTGTCCGGCGCCACAGCCTATAGCCGCTGCGACGCCCGTTTGCTTGGGATGCCGCTATAAAAAACGGCGGCAGGGGCGCCTACCGCCGATATAAACTACTTCCGCGCGTAGCCTGAGATGCGCCGCAGTAAAACATCGAGCTTAGCTCGGCCGCCATCAAACACGCTAAATTTATCGCGAGTATTTACTCCCTAGTATCGCGGTCCTTCGTTAGACACACGGTCCTTGCGGCATAGATAAGAATTTTTTAAATTTCAAAACAAGAGCATAAATTTTAAAATTCCTAGGCATAGAAATTCCGCGCCAAAGCTAAATTTTAAAATTTATACTGCGGGCACTCAAAGAGAGTTAGCGGTGCGCTGAAATTAAAATTTGCCTTTAAATTTAAAGCCTTTAAGCCCGCGCAAGAGCGCGAACGGACAAAAAGCCGCCAGGACGAAAAAGCCGCCAGGACATGTTAGGTATTGCGCTTTACGGGCGGCATTTTCATAAATTTAAAAGCGCCCAGCGACGCAAGCCCTACTCGAATTCTATCTTTTTTAGATAGTCGTATAAATTTAGCACCGCGATAAATAGCGTTAAAATCGCGGGCCCCAAGATCACGCCCCAGAACCCAAACGTGCTGATGCCCGAAAGCATCGAGAAGAAGATCAGCATCTCGTTGATGTTTGCGGGGTTTTCGACCAGGCGCGAGTTGATAAATTTGATCACGAGCGGCTTTACGAAGCTATCCGCTAGCGTCGAGATCAGTATCACGCAATACGCCATTATCACGATCGCGCCCGAGGTGCTGCCCCCCGCTAGCACGTATAGCGCAGTGGGTACATAGATGAGCGCACCGCCGACTGCAGGGATGAGCGAGCAGAAGGCGAAAAGCACCCCCATCAGCAGCGCGTCAAAGCCGAAGATCCCCGCGATGATCGAAAACAAAAAGCCCTGCAATACGGCGTTGAAGATGGTCGAGTAAAACACGACGCTCATCGTATTTGCCGTCTCGGAAAATATGTAATCGATCTGCGCGGGCTCGACGGGTAGAATTTTTTTGAAAAAGCGCTTGAAGCTCTCGCCGTAGAGGTATGCAAAAAAGCAAAACACGACGATAAGCACCATATCGACGATAAATTTCGCGCTAGACTTTCCGACAACCGAGAGGTATGAGATGATCTGCTTCGCTAGGCCCGCGACGTCTAGGTTTGCCAAAAACGAGCGAAACTGCGTATCAAATTTTTCAAAAGGCCCGGGCAGCTTGATGTTTAGGCTCTGAACATAGCTAAGTGCATCGTTTAGGCGCGCCATATCGAAGCTCGCGGCGTTTTTGGCGATCTCGATCACTGCGTAGATGAAGGGTACGAAAAAAAGCGCGCAGAGCAAAAACAGGCTAAGCACCGAGGCTAGCGTGCGCCTGCCGCGACACAGCTTCGTTACTTTAGCGTGCAGACCCGAGGTCGCCACCGCCATCAGCACGCCGATTGCGATCACCATCAAAAACGGCGAAAACAGATAGATCACACAGCAAAACATCAGCAAGGTTGCGCCGATAAAAAATATCTTGTTCGTTTTCGCGCGCCCACTAGCCTTGGCAAGACCTGCTTTCACACCCGCAGCAGCTCCCGAAGCGGCAGCGGCGCCTAGCGCGGAAGCATTAGCCGAGAAGGTTTCGTTAGCTTCGGCGGCGTCGCCTAACGCGGAAGCACCAGCGGACGAGGCTTTGTCGGTTTCGATCCGGTTTTTGCTTTGATTTTCGGCGGCGGTTTTGGCTCTTTTTTCGGCGGCGGCTTCGATTTTACCTTCAGCGTTATTTACAGTCTGATTTTCGGTGAAATTTTGAGCCTCGCCTTTAGCGTTATTCTCAGCGTTATTTTGAGCTATCTTTTCAGCCAGGTTTTCATTGCGGCTTGCGGCGTTGTCTTTTGGCGTCGGCAAATTTTATCCTTTTGAAATTTGATGACATATTTTATAAATTTTTTTATCAGATTTCGATTAAATTTTGAAATTTCATAAAATTTACGAGCGGCGTTCTCGCATATATAGCGTGCGACGACGCAACGGGTGTGTTTATTAAAATTTCGAAGTAAAATTTAAAAGTCTAAAGGCGGCGGGCTGGCACAAAGTGCATGCTCAAGCGCCCGCCGAGCAAAACAACCCTCGCGCGACGCGTGGCACACACATTACTAGGCAGCCGCAAAGTCTGTTTAAATGGAGGCAGGCCGATAGAAATATATTTTAAGCGCCCGCCGAGCCCGATTAAATTTTAAACTCGCAGATCACTCCTCAAACAGATTTCTCTCCGCAGTCCTTAGCACGCGACCGAGCGCCTCGCGCGCCTTATCGGTTGCGATGCGGCCTTTGGCGGTCTTTTCGATGTAGCCGTTAGCGAGCAGATAGGGCTCGATGACGTCCTCGATCGTGCCCTCATCCTCGCTAAGCGCCGCCGCGATCGTGCTAAGCCCCAAGGCACGGCGCTTGGCGTCAAATAAAATTTCCAAATATTTTATATCCATCTCGTCAAAGCCCTGCTCGTCCACGCCCAGCGCCTCAAGCCCTTCGCGTGCTCGATCGTGCGAGATAGCGCCCTCGTCGCGCACCTCGGCAAAATCGCGTATGCGGCGCAGCAACCTCAGCGCAATACGCGGAGTACCGCGGGAGCGACGCGCGATCTCGGCGCTGGCGTCGGCTGCGCTCTCCTTCCCGAGTTTAACAGAAGCGATCTGCACTATCCGCGCAAGCTCGGCGTGCGTGTAAAACTGCAAGCGAAACTGCATGCCGAAGCGATCCCGCAGCGGCGCGGAGATCATGCCCGCTCGCGTCGTGGCGCCGATGAGCGTAAAGTGCGGAATGTCGATCTTGATAGTCTGCGCGGCGGGACCCGAGCCGATGATGATGTCGAGGCGGAAGTCCTCCATCGCCGAATACAGCACCTCCTCGATCGCGGGGCTTAGGCGGTGGATCTCGTCGATGAAAAGCACGTCGCCGCTTTGCAGGTTCGTTAAAATCGCCGCCAGATCGCCCGCCTTTTCGATCATCGGCGCGGCGGTGACCTTGATAGCGGCGCCCATCTGAGCGGCGATGATATGCGCCAGCGTGGTTTTACCGAGCCCCGGCGGCCCGTAGAAAAGCACGTGATCGAGCACGTCGGCGCGCTTTTTCGCCGCGGCGATCGCGATAGCGAGGTTTGATTTGATCTTCTCCTGCCCAACGTAATCCTCGAAGCTCGACGGGCGCAGCGAACTCTCCACGCTCTCATCAAGCTGCATCTTTTCGATCTCTACAATTCTGTCCATAATCTCTCTTTAATCGTTTTTAAAATTTTAGCAAGTGTAGCGAAAAATGGCTAAATTTTGACAATTTTAAAGGGACGGATCTTTGCGGGCGGAATAAAATTTGCCGCGCAGAATTTTACGGTACGCGTTTAGGGCTGGGGCTAAAAAGCAGAGCACCCGTCGCAAAAGACTGCGAAATTTTAGCGCGACGTTTTAAGGCTATGCTCATGCCGCTACGCCCGCTATGCCTTAAGTGTGAAATTTTGTCGTAGTGGCTCCCAAACAGCGCGCGGGTCGCTAACTGCGCTAAATTTTACGGCGCGGAATTTTAACTTGCAGAATTTAAAGCTTTGCGCGGAAGCCATTGCCGCAAAGCCCCACTGCGCAGCGTAGAATTTTAACGCATAAAATTCATGAAATACGCACAAGATGCTGCGAGCGGAATTTTAACGCACAAATTTGAAGCTAGCCGCAGAGTTTGCGAGAGACGGAATAAACTTGGCAGAATCATAGCGCACAGAATTAAAGAGCGAAATTTAGCCAATTGAAAAATACGCACGGAATTTTACGACGTAAAATTTGGCGCTGGAATTTTGCGATATTAAATTCGACGCCTAGAATTTTGCAGCGAAATTTTGCGGCAAAATTTTGTCTCGTAGAATTTTAATGCGAATTTCGCTTTTACGGCAGCGAGGCTTTAAATTCTATGCTTCAAGCTTTGCGGCGCGCAGCCGGCTAGAATTTTATCTCACACAATCGGTTAAAATTTTGCAAGAAATTCTGTGTAGAATTTTATGCAAAATCTAACTTGCGCGCTTGCACGGCTGGATAAAATTTCGCGCGGAGTTTTGTCTTTCGCGACTGCTTGGAATTCGGCGCGGATTGTAAAATTTACCGCTAAGCTTAACGCGGGCTCGGGCGATTAAATTTAGCCGTGAATCTCACGACGCCTTATCGATCGCTCTCTTTGATCAAGACACTTTTATTGTCGTCGTCACTCTTACAAAGCACTCTATAATCTGATATTTCAATTGCGTATAAAAATACTACGCCGTCGCTTTGAAATTTTTTCGAGCAGCCCTTGGCATATAGCTCGGCGAGTTTTGGACTATTGAGAACATAAAACTCATAGCTATCGGCAAAGTGCTCCATATAGCTGTAGGTGATGCTCGCCCAAGGTACTCGGTTATCGCCGCTTCTATTTAGCACGATAGTTCTAGCGTTTATCGCCGCGAGCTTTGACTTTAGCTCCCCGAACGTCTTTTTGTCCCAGCCAATGAGCTTTAACCCCTCGCCTATGCTCGGCGCATTATCTTTGAAAATAGAATTTGAGTAAAATTTCGTCTTATTGCCGTCCATATATATCCAAATATACTCATCGCCGTAGGCACTTTCGATCATGACGCGCGAATTTTTAGGGAAGTTGCGACCTGCAAAAGCTAACAGATCCAAAAATTTCTCGCGATTTTGCTCGTAATTTTGCATTAACGGGGCTTTATCCAGCTCCATATCATCTTTATCAAAGAAAGAATTAAACGCAAAAAATACCGCCAAAATCGGTAGTACCTTTACACAAAAGAGCAAACCCAGAACTGCGGCTATGAAGGTTTTTAAAGCTTTAGCCAAATTTTCTCCTTAAATTTTATAAGCCGTTTAGGCCTGACGGCTGGTCTATGCCAGAATTCTACGGCTACGTGCGTAAAATTTAGCGCTCGTAGCGTATTTTAGAGCTGCGGGCGCGCGAGCATTCATGAAAAGCGCTCGCGCATTGCAGTCGGCGACAGAAATAGCACCCGCTTGCAGAAGCGCGCAAACTCTCGCGCGACGCCGCCCGTATAAAATACCGCGCAGAGTATCCGCCCAAAGCGCCTGCGATCTCTCACACTAGCTAAAGCGCTCGCAATCGCTCTCGCGGAATAAATTTCAAGCTTCGCAAGCTGGCGAGCTGTTTACGTAGCTTGCGACGTGCGAAAACGAAGCATTGTTTTAAGGCAAGCGGGGCTTTATCGTTAGAATTTCAGCGCGTAAATTTTAAAATTTAGCCCAAAATCCCGTTATTGCTTATATTCAAACTCCTCGCTCGGAAAGCCCCCCTCTTTGACTTCGCGCGCGTATTCGCGCACCGCGCCTTTTACCAGCTCGGCGCCGTCTAAATAGCGCTTAACGAATTTCGGCCGAAACTCCGTGAAAAATCCGCACATATCGCTCCACACGAGCACCTGTCCGTCTATGCCCGCGCCCGCGCCGATGCCGATGACGGGCACGTCGGTGCCGAGCGCCACTTGATTTGCGACCGCAGAGATCGTGCCCTCTACTAGCAGCAGCACCGCGCCCGCCTCGACAAGCGCTCTAGCGTCGTTTAAGACCTCGCGCGCACCCTCCTCTCCGCGTCCGCTTACCTTGTAGCCGCCCGCAAAGCGCGAAAACTGCGGCTTAAGCCCGATGTGGCTCATCACGGCGATACCGTTTCGATTAAGCAGCGACACGGTATCTGCCATATGCGCGCCACCTTCGATCTTAACGGCGTCGCAGCCGGTGCTCTCATAGACTTTGGCGCAGTTTTGTAGCGCGAGCTCTGGCGTCGCGCACGAGCAAAACGGCATATCCACGACCATATACGCTCGCTTTAGCCCCCGTCTTACGGCGCGCGCGTGATAGATCATCTGCTCCACGCTTGCGCCCAGGGTCTCGGAGTGCCCGCCGAAGCTCATATTTAGGCTGTCGCCTACGAGTACCATATCGACCTCGTCGTCGAAAATTTTAGCAAAAAGCGCGTCGTAGGCAGTGATCATCACGATCTTTTCGCCGGATTTTTTCATCTCATATAATTTAGAAAGCGTGATTTTGGACATTCTGGCTCCTTTGCTCGGTTAAAATTTAGATACAATTTTAGCATAAGCCGAATTTGACATTTATAAAATTTTGAAGTAAAATGCGCGCGCATTCTTTCGGGGGTGACTTGGCTTCGACGGGAACGGATGGGTCAAGGCTGCATGTCGCTTTGGATACAGCGTATAAAATCCAAACTAAATTTAAACGCAAACAACGTTAAATTTGCTCCTGCTTACGCTAAAGCTGCGTAAGTCCAGTCGAGCCCTGCTCTGCGCCGATACTATCTAAGCGCGGCGGCGGGTAATCTGCGATAGCGTAGCTCTGCGGCGTGACGAGCCGTAGGGTGAAATCCTAGTCTTTGCGCCGGCGGGTCGTTTTGGAAAGTGAGCGAGCCTGCGCGAGAACTTCACTTTTGCTAAACATGTAGAGGCTTTGGTCGTTTGTTTTCGGACTGCGGTTCAATCCCGCACACCTCCACCAATTAAGCTATCTTTAAGTTCCAATCACTTCTTTTAGTTGCATTGGGTTCTTGCGCGCAGGCACCTATCTTAAATTTTAGTCGTTCCGGGCTTCTTTCATTTTTATTTTAGATATAATCTTTTCCGAAATATTAGGACTCTTATTAGGGGCTTTTTCGCATTAGGGATTTTCCATATGAACAAGGCGCATATTTTGCTAAAATTCACCAGCGGGGGCGTCAAAAGCATCAAGAAGTACAAGACGCAATACAAAATATTATAGAAGAAAGGAGAAAGAGATGAATAAATTTGTTGTGCTATCATTGGCATATGTTGCTTTACTAGCGGGGTGTAGCCTAAGTAATCGCTTTTTTATTCCGGGTACAAATTCAGATAAAAGTACTTGCGGTTTTATTTTTCATGACTATATACCTGATGATAAATTTTATATACCGAGGGGCTCCGAGGATTTTTTAGATATATATTCAAGATCTAAAAGCCAAAAAAGCGGTGAATATGAATATAAGCTAGTAGAGACTTTATCTCACTATTATAATGGCACATCGACTATGGTTCCGATAGAATCTTGTGACGATAAGTGGTGTAAAATTTACTATCCTTGCGGCGATACGGAGTATTATGTCAAGAAGGATGAGATAGAGCAACTTTGGCCTAACGGTCAAAAGACTTGGGGATCTAAATAAAAGATAGAGCGCATTTTAAGTAGGAGGAGAGATGAGAAATTTTGTTATATCTTTTGTCGCATTATGCCTATATGGGTGCAGCCCTACGATTTTAGGGCATAAAATTACTTTTGCAAAACACGAAGACGGTGCCTTTTACGGCGAATGCGGCGAAAAAATAGATCAAAAAATTATATATAAATTTAAAGATGGCGTTATTCGTAAAATTTTCTATGAAGATAAAGAGGAATTTGCTTATTATGATAAGATAGTCATCCCTATCCAATCCTGCGAAGGCAAATGGTGTAAAATTTACTATCCTTGCGGTCAAAAAGAGTATTTTGTAAAGAAAGACGATATAGAAAAATGGCGATGGCAATAATATTATACTTAAAAGAAGCGAATATGTTATTTATAGATGAAGATTACGTAAATATCGTGCCGCAGGATCTGCTGGAGCGCGGTATACGCTTAAGGGAGGAGTACGGAATTTATGGAATCGCTTGGAGATTTGATGATGTAATGGAGGTGCTAAAAATCGCAAGAGATAGAGATATGCTTATCATCGGAGGGGATGTATATCGCCTAAGCGGCAATGAGCCCATAATCACATACGATTGCTGGAGTATTGAATCGGAAGATGACGATGCATTTGAAGTAGCAACCCAATATATC
>NZ_CALJPC010000083.1 GCF_937981295.1 uncultured Campylobacter sp. | reverse complement strand
ACTATTTTCATTTACTGATCCTTATAGCACTATATTATTTCCGCTCAATTAACTTAAGCGGATTCTCTCTTATCAATTTCAACAGTTTCTGATATAGGTCTTCCTGTGTAGTTTTAGTATTATATCTAAATTTACATTCTCTAAGATGAAGTAAGAAATTCTCTTTCTTAATGCCTTTAAATTTAGATAATCTATGTTTAGCATATCCCGTCTGCTCACAGTAGCAACGCAAGTCGCAGCTAAAAATCCGCTTAAGTTTAATTGAGCCATTTGTTTTTCGGCGGCTTTGGCTTTGTATGCTATATAAACGGCGTATTGGGGTATAGGCAAAGACTATATGCAGCGCAATAAAATAGACTTCGTGCGCTGGATGTTTAGTCCAAAGCACATCTTGCGCTCCAACACGCCGTTTGATTCGAACGAGCCGCTAGAATTAAAATTTAAAGAGCCCAAAAGCAAGCATTTGATCTACAATTTTTTTGAGGTCGTCATACATTATGCGATAATCGCGCCGTTTTTAGCGATCTATGCGGGGATTTTTCTATTTTGCGCGGGGCTAGCCATTAAAATTTTATCCTAAATTTAAAATTTGCGACGCGGATGCAGAGCGGGCATTGCATAGACGCCGTTTTCGTTGCAGAATTTCAAATTTTACGCCGCATCTCTTACTAAGCATGCTACACTTATTATATTTTAAGAGATAAAATTTCAAAATTTTATCGCCGAATCCACGGCTTGTGAAATTTATGCCGTATTTTCTGTTTCTTGGGGCGGGAAGGGAGCTTGAATTGCGAGGTCGCTCCCCTTCCCGCCCCAAACCCCACCCAACCTCCGACGACGCTAGCGGGGCGGACTGCGTCCGCGCATTTTTATTTAGCGGCTCGCGCCGCATGAAATTCCGTATCGATAAATTTTTAAAATTCCACTACCGCTAAATTTTTATCGTATTTGGAATTTTAATATTCCATCCGTAGCCGCCAGCCAAATCGATCGGCAACCGACTAGTCGTCAAACAACCGACCGATTGAAAATCTATCGTATATCCGTCAAATCGATCGATAAAATGCCCGTAAGCTAGTGATTGTAAAATCACCGACCAACCGCCAAATTTATCGATAGCGGAGCCGTATAAAACCGACCGACCGCCAAAAGCAGTAGTCGCAGACTAGAGGAGCGCGCGCCCGAGTTACAAAACGACTGACCGCCAAACCAATATACCGCCAACCGATCGGCAGTCAAGCCACTAAACCGCCCAGCCGCAAGC
>NZ_CALJPC010000082.1 GCF_937981295.1 uncultured Campylobacter sp. | reverse complement strand
CAGTGAAACAAAATGGCGCAAATTTAAAACACGGACAAATCCTCGGCTACGCCCACGCTTCGGCTTTCAAAGAGCGCGCGGCATATGATTGGTCGACGGAAAGCTCCGTTTATGTATCGCAAAACGCGCACGCTTTTGGTATCGGCAGGCTGCTCTACGAAGCGCTAGAGCGCACGCTCAGAGCTCAAAACATCGCAAACATGAACGCTTGCATCGCTTGCGGAGATGACGAATATCTAAACGACGCGAGCGTGCGATTTCACGAGCGCATGGGCTTTCGCTTCGTCGGAAGATTTCAGCGCTGCGCCTATAAATTCGGCCGCTGGTACGATATGGCGTGGATGCAAAAGCCGATCGGCGAGCATCTGCAAAATCAGCCTGCGATGAGGCTTTTGCGCGCTTTAGAGATGAAATTTGCGCGAGCGCGGGCATTGAAATTTAATTTAAAGGAAAAACTTTGACCCATTTTATCATAGACGACGAAAATATCGACGTCGATAATATCTTTGACGTCGTAAATCTCAAAGAGGGCGACGAGCTAAATATAGTCTCCAACACCGCCAAAAAGATCGGCGCCTTAACCCTTGCGCGCCTATCCAAGATGGGCGTTAGCATAGGCGAGGTCTTTACGATCGGTAAGCAAAGAAAGGATTTCGCCGATAAGATCATCGTGTTTTTGATGGGTAAGCTCTGCGGAGCCGAGGGCAAGATCGGCATCGTCAGCAACGATAAATTTTACGACGACGTGATAGAATTCTTTAACAATCTAAACTACCGCAAAAATCCTAAATTTGAAAAGATCAGTCTAGCCTCGCATGCCGCAGGGACGAACGCAAAGCAAGGCAAAGCAAACGGCGCGGCAGAGAAAAAAGCCCAAAAAGCGGAGTCGGAAGCTACAAAGCAGGAGCCAAAAACTGCGAAATGTGAGCCAAAGGCTCAAAAGCAAGGTATAAAAGCCGCAAAGCAGGAGTCAAAAGCCGCACAACAGGAACAAAAAGCCGCAAATTCTAAAATCGTCAAAGCAGACCTTGCCGCGGCGAAGGCGCTGATCCCACAGTGCGTGAGCCTGCAAGCCCTTTACGGCGCGTGCGTCGCAAAGCTCGGCAGAGCCAAAGGCTGCGAGATCTATCGCGAGATCAAGGACGACGCGCGGACGCGATACGCGAGCATCACCTACGATAGCGACCTAAAAGACGGTGCCGTAAGGCGAAACGCGATCAAGCTATACCGCGAAAGCGGCGGCGATATGGCGGAATTTCACAATAAGCTGACGAGCGAATACAAACACGCGGGGCCTGAAATTTACAAGGAATTTAAAGAAAAACTCGTCGGAAAGATGATCTAGGCGACTCGGGCGCAAGGATTTAAGGCGCAGCGATAGAGCGCATCGCGACGTAGCAGCTAAAGCACGGTCTAGCGGCGTTAGATGTATCGTTACGGCGCGCGGTATGATGCAGCGCAACATAAGTGCGCCCGAAATAAAGCTGTTTGCTTACGCGGCATCGGTCTTATTTTACCGTATATAACCAAGCAAAGCCCAAGCGCTTAGGCATAGTAGCAGAGTAAAGATATATACGATAAATTTCATTCTGCCAGGTTCAATCCGGGTCTAATCATAGTTAAAGCTATATGGCTTGTATCCGAAAATATGCAAGGTCTTCAAAGCGAGCTCCCTGACCTCTATCCAGGATTTGTTCTGATAGACTAGATAATCGTAAGTATCTCCTTCTAGCAAGCTTTGATCTTTAAAGTATTTATAAATAAGCTCTGCAAGCTC
>NZ_CALJPC010000081.1 GCF_937981295.1 uncultured Campylobacter sp. | reverse complement strand
ATATGTCATAGATGAAAAAATTTTAGGAAACGGCTATGATTTGGGGATATTTGGAGAATTCGCTTATTACATATTTTTTGATTTTGTCGCAGGTGCCTATTTTATAGCTCTTTGCGCGCATATAATCTATGCTTCGCCCGAAGTCAAATCGCTTAAAATTTTACGCAAAATTTTACTCGCGGCAATCTTGGCGTCTTGCGCGCTGGGGTATTTTGCTTCGGACGTAAACTACCAAAAGCTAGGCGTCCTTGAAGCCTTTTTGATCGCCTCGCTAATTTGTATTTGCATCTATTCGGTCGCGATCGAAATATCAAGCGACTGCTCAAATGTGGTATTTTGGGGTTTTGCTTATGTTCTTAATTACATAGGTGCCTTATTTGTAATATTTCATGCGCAAGCCGCCGACATCGTAGCCGTCATTTTAATAATCCTTTGTCCGCTCGCGTGGGCGTTTTATTTCAAATACGAATTTCAAAAATCGCTCGCGAGAGACGCCGCAAGCAATGATGAAATTTTAAATAGTGCAAGCAGCGATGAAATTTCAAAAAGCAAAGCGCGCACGGAGAGTTAAATTTACAAAATTCCACCGCAGAGGGCTAAATTTACAAAATTTCGCCAGGGTTAAATTTTAAAATTTACCGCGCGGCGCTTTTATTCATTTATATCCTCGATCGCCGCCTCTACGAAACGAGCGGTATCAACTAGCCTAAAGCCCCATACTTTGGGATCTGCCGTAATTTTATTATAAAAATCTTCCAATTCTTTCGCGGGAGATAATTCGCCTAATTTAAACGGGGCAAATTTTACTTTGCCGATCTTTTTTAGATGTGGCAGCAGCTCCTTTAAATCCTTATGATTAAACCAGCAGTCCGTCCTAAGAAACCCGCCGTTTTTCGAGCCTGCGATCTTGCTTTTTAAAAAATCATCCATTCCGGGCGGCTCTTTTTGCAGCAGTCTGGTGCAGGCCAGATGATACTCGAGCTTTCTAGGCGTTTGATCTACCGCCGAGACAAAGCAAACGCCGTATCCCTGCTGCATCTGGATAGACAAAACGTCGCCCTTCTCGAAATACGGCGTTTTTTGCTTCGAAATTTTGGGCCGTTTAAGCGGTCTTGGATTTTCGCTTTTTAGCTGAAGCGCCAATTTATCAAGCGCTTTTTGGCGGCTCTTTTGAGATCTGTCAAAGACCTTATTCCACATCTGACTTGCGCCGCCTTTTATGATAGCAAGGACTTTTTCGCGGATTTCGTCGTTTAAAAAACCGATCTTCCAAAGCGAATACGCCAGAGCCGTCCAATAAATCTCGCTATAAAGCTCATCAGTGCAGAAATTCTCCGCCTGCGCCAAAACATCTTGCAGTATAGTTTCAACATCTTCGCCGTCCTTGTATCGCTCTGTGATAGTCAAATATATATCGCATCCATCATCGCTGTCGATAATTTTCACCCCGTCTATCACCATTTTTTCTCCTTTATTTTGATCTCTTTTGCCGATTTCGCTGAGCCGAATTTTATCAAAATTTGAGCACCTGAAAGACAAATCGCCATTGAAATTTCGCTTTAACGGCGGCGAGCTTTGCTTATAAATACAGCGCCGCCGGGTTTATAAAATTTAACTAGCTCAAAATTTGAATAAATTTTTAAAATTTCACTCGCGAGAGTGGCTATCTACCAAATTCAGGCTTTCAGACATTCTTAAATTTTAAGCTTTTCTCTTGGGGGGGGGTCCTACTTACGAAGCGTCGCCTTCCTTTGCTTCGGCACTGCCTCGCAACTGCAAGCAGACCCGCCCCAGAACCCCCACTATCCTCTCATCACGCGCTGTATATTTTCAAAGTAAAATTTACGCTCGTAGCAGCGCTGCGCTAAGCTAGTACGCCTTTAAATTTGACGAATTTATTTAAACAAACGCAGTAAAATCCGAGCGTAAAATTTAGCGGAGTAAATTTTACTTTGCATCAAAGCGCAAATCTAGGAGCCAAAATGCCAAAAATCGTAAATTTTTTCAGATGCGTCTGCACAGATATTTTCGCGGGCAAGGTCTTGCTATATCCGATTTTACTTACGGCTGCGTTTTTAGCGGCTAGATCCGGCGCGTTTTGGCTGATAAATAACGCAATATTTGGCCTCGGTTACGACTGGGGTTTTCTGGGCGACGGCTTCTTTTTGATGTTTTACCACTTTATCGTAAATGCGTATTTTTTAGTATTTTGCTCCTATATGCTATTTAGAGCTTCTTTTGCGCGCTGGCTCAAATTTATCTGGCTGGTGCTCGCTATTTTTATACTTATAGGCTGTATTTACGGCTATTTTGACGCTCATATAGACCGCCAAAAAGAAGGGGTATTCGTCGGCTTTTTTATCGCATCTTTAGTTGCGATTTGCGCTTATGTTTTAGTAATAACGATTGAGTTAAAAAGTTTCCTACCAATCGCATACACGGTCGTTTATCTGATTAGTTTTTCCGCCTCGATATGGATAGTTTTTAATACGCAAGGAAATTACACTACAATGGTTTTAAATATCCTTTGCCCGCTTGCGTGGACGTTTTATTTTAAATACAAATTTAAAGGAGCACTTGCTAAAAACGCCGAAAACGAGAGTAAAATTTAAAGTAGAAAGTCGGACAAATTTGGAGATTTAGCAAGTTAAATTTTCACTTCATCTGCAAATCCGTCAAATTAAGGATAAAATTTTGCTACCCAAATTTTAGCCGTGATTAAAAATACGCAAGCAAAAAGCTATTTTGCGTTAAAGTCCTCAAATTTAATCGGTAAATTTCGCTCCAAAGAGCGGTTTTAAACGCCGATGTTTGACTAAATTTAGAAATCTTAAAAACTAGCCAAAAGATCCGAAACCCAAAATCCAAGCCGCGCCAAAAGTCCTAAGTCTAAAAATTTATCTATCGTTATACAAAGTATCGTGACGATAAGCGCGATCATCCAGCGCTTTTGAGCTTTTTTGCCGATCCTGTGCGAGGTTTTGACGCCCGCATAAACGCCCGCTAGCGAGCCGACGCCGAGTAACGCACCGATTTCGTAGTGCACGAGTCTGTGCGCGGAGAGGCTAATAAAACCCGCACTTGAGGAAAATATCACGAAAAACAGCCCCGTGCTGACGGCCTTTTTGATGTCGTAGTTTAAAAAGCTGATCAAAATAGGCATCACGAATACCGCGCCGCCGATACCCACGCTGATCGCCACGGCGCCGACGAACAGCCCCACGATAAAGAGCAAAATTTTAGATTCGTTGGTCTCGCCCGCGGGCTCGGTCGGGGTTTTAAAGAGTTTGATTAAATTTATGATCTGCACTAAAATAAGCGTGCCCAGTAGAAATTTTGAGGAGAAATAGCTTACGATAAAGCCGCTGCTAAGCGCGCCGCAAAAGCCTCCGAGCCCCAGCACCAGCGCGGGCGCGACGTCTAGCATTTTGCTTTTAAAATTTACGAACGAACCGAAGATCGAGCTAAAAATCATCTGCATGATGCTAATGCCGATGGCGTACTTGACATCGTAGCCGAAGAGCATCATCACGGGCACCACGACCGTGCCGCCGCCGATGCCGAAAAATCCGCTGATAAAGCCTACGCAGGCGCCGATTAAAATGTATTCAAAAAACATCCGTATTCCTTCTCAGCCCCTTTGATCTCGCTGAATTTCGCTTTTTGCGGCTTGTTTTAAATTTTATCGCTTGCAAGCCTTTAAATTTAAGCGCGAAATTTAGCAAATTTAAAGCTTATAGTCGTTTTGCTTCGCGCATCCATTCGCGGTATTGCTCGCGCGAAATTTTTACGTTTTCATATCGCAAGGTATCCGCGCGAAAGCATTTCAGGCTCAGTTTATTACCCTCAAAGCCCGCGAAATCAGCCTGCTCATAGATGTCGTAACCGCCCTGCATGCAGTCTAAAACGTCTACATATCTCTGCTCTTCGCTCATCGGCTCGGCAAAGCTCACCAAATGCACGCCGTTTGGAGCCGCCCAGTAGCAGCCGTCCACAGCCAGCGCGTCCCAACCCCGCAGATAGTGCACGCCATCCCAAATGAAGCTCTCCTTGCCGTCTAGCCAGGCGTCCGGCACGAAGCGCATAATCTGCGCTGAGGCTAGATCAAGCACGCTGTAGCCGTATAAGTCCTGGCGAAAAACGAGGTAAAATTTGCCGTCTGCGTGGCGGATCAGGCTAAAAAATTCCGCCCTATCGTCTATGCAGCGCCAGCTTTTTATCTGCGTTTTGTGAGTATCAAACAGCGTGTATTCGCCGCCGCTAAAGCTTGTCGCGCCGAGCCTATATGCGTCTTTTACGATCTCATATCCGCCGCTTAAATTTATCGTTTGGCGCCGGGTAAAATTTCGCCCCTCGAAAAGAGTTTCCGCCTGTTTGATGCGCGCTTGGTACTGCGCGGAATTTACGGCGTTTGCCATCGTGCGCTCCTTAAAATTTTATGCAGACGGGTTAAATTTTGCGCTACCGCCAACAGCTCGCACTTCTTAAATTTCATCCGAACCGAATAAACTTAACCTCGCGAGCGGCAAAATTTGACCGCTAGACGGCAAAGCTCAAGCATTTGACAACAACCGATAACTGCTAAGCGTAGTCTATGGCAGGTAGCCGCGCGCTCTAAATTTTGCCCTCGACTTGCGAATTTTTTAAAATTTACCCACAGTTTTGCCGCCTGCAAATACTTACGATTCCGCGCCGCCTTCAAACGCTACGCACGGGAGCGTGAAATTTTACGAGCGTATAAAATTCCGCTAACGCCTTAAATTTTATCCGACGTGGGCAGGCCGCAAACCACCCGGACGGACAGACCACTCAAATTTGCTCGCCCGCGCGACGTCGCTAGCTATTACTCAAATTTACTCTCCTACGCTGTGCCGCCAACGTATAAATTTAAAATTTTACTCGCCCGAGATGTTGCGAAAATTACTCGGTGCGACTATTACGGTGCGACTATTACTCGGATTTATCCCCCTCCTTGGCGCCCGAAATTTTATCCAGCACCTTTTTGCCGACCTCGCTTTGATTTAGCGCTTCGAGCATCGCGGCTAGCTGCGTGCCGCCCTTGGCGCTTAAAATTTCGCCGAATTTACTCATCCCCTCGCCCACGCTACCTTCGTTTGCGATGATCTTAAGATCCGCCGCGCTTAGCGCCTTGGCCTGCTCCAGACCGATATCGCGGTTTGCTTCGATCTGTTTGATCGAAATGAGATAGGTTTGGTATCCCTGATTTTCGCCGATCTCGCGCGCGAGCTCGATCTGTGCGTTTACCGGCGCGAGCTCTTTTAACCTAAGTGCCTCGGCCTCGGCAGAGCCTATCTTTAGCGTACCCTGCGCCTCTTTGTCCTTCATCTCCAAAAGCGCCGCGGCGGCAAGAAACTGCTTCTCCTTATCGCCCTGCGCTACTAAAATTTGATTTTCTTTGATCGCTTCGGCGTCGCGGATTTTGGCGTTTTTGCGCGCTTCGGCGTCGATCTCGATCTTGCGCTGCTCCTGCTCGGCTTTTACGATCTCCACTTGCTTTTTGATCTCGGCCTGCTTGACGTCGTTTACCCGCACGACCTCCATCGCCTTTTCCTGCGTGATCTTTTGCTGATCCTTGATGAGCTGCTCGGCCTGCTCCTTTGAGATCGCGACTTCGCGCTCGTTTTCGACGGTCTTAAGGCCCACCATCTTATTGGCCTCCTGCTGGCGCACTTCGGTTGC
The DNA here is from genome assembly GCF_937981295.1 of uncultured Campylobacter sp. Classification (GTDB taxonomy): domain Bacteria; phylum Campylobacterota; class Campylobacteria; order Campylobacterales; family Campylobacteraceae; genus Campylobacter_B. The sequence goes on along the minus strand of NZ_CALJPC010000081.1, from coordinate 16,083 downwards.
CTGCGCGGCTTCGATCTCGGCGATTTGAGCGAGCTTGGTATTGTTTGCGACCTCTACGCGGCTTTCCTTTTCGATCTGGGATTTTTTCTTCTCCATGATGTTTAAGATGACCTTGCTGCCGCTGCTATCTCGGATATCCATCAACTCGATGTTTTTAACGGGCTCGATACCCCAGTTTTGCAGCTGCGTCTTTACCGCCTTGGTAAAATCATCTCCGAGCTCGGAGCGGATCTGCAAGATGTCCTCAAGCACGCGGCTCGAAAGGATCGAACGAATCGAGCCTTGGATGATATTGGTAAGCTGGTTATTCAAATCTTGAAAATTATTGACGCGTTGTGCGGCTAAATTTGAATCCACGATCCTAAAAAACGCTGTAATATCGACTACGAAAGGAAGCCTGCCCAGATCATACGCCTCATAATCCTCGATCTTGATACTAAAGACTGAGACCGGCAAAACGATCTTCGTAACGCCCAGCGCCGGCACCCAACTCGGGAATTCATAGTAGCTGTTGCCGTTGCCGGTATCTTTGCCGTAACTCGTCGTCTTGCGCGCGCTTTGGACGATATGCACTTCGTTCGTCTCCACAATACGCCTGAAAAACAGCGGCACGATGATAAAAAGCGCGATTAAAACCCCGACGGCGGCGCCTATTAAATATAAAATTTCACCCATTTTCTCTCCTTTAAAAATGCTAAATTTAAAATGGATTATATAAAAATTTACTTTGAAAAATAATAAATGATCGCGGCGGCGGCAGTTAAAATTTACGGAATTTTAATGAGATTTTATGTAATATCGCAGCGTATATTTCAATACCTTTTAGGAGAAAAAATGAAAAAATTTTTACTACTGCTTTTGGCGGGCGCGCTTTTTGCGAGCGCAGCAGAGTTTAGAACTATCAAGGATATGGACGGAGCTGAGGTCAAAATCCCCGCAAAAGTTGAGCGCATCGCGGCACTCTGGCACTCGAACAATCAAATTTTACTGGCCCTAGGAGGAGCGGACAAGATCGTCGCTACCACCGATAACATCAGCAAAAACGCATGGTTTCTTAAAATTTATCCGCGCCTAGCGCAGATCCCAGTACTGCTAAAAAATAACGACGTAAATTTAGAGGAGCTGATGAGCCGTAACCCCGACGTAGTCATCGTCTCAACCGCATTGGCGGGCGAAAATTTAGCTAAGCAAGGCTTTACGGTTTTAAAGGCGAGCTTTAGCGATTACGAGCAGATGAGGCGCAGCATCAGGATGTGCGGCGATATGCTAGGCGGCGACGCGCCGCAAAGAGCGAAGGATCTGATCGCAAATCTCGATAAAAATATCGCTTTGGTTAGCGGCCGCACCGCAAATTTAAGTCCCGATAAGCGCCCGCGCGTCCTTCACATCGTAGGCGGAAGCGATCTTTTAAAGATTGACGGCAAGGGCACGCTGATCGACTCGTGGATAGAGCTGGCCGGCGGAACGAATGCGATCACCGCCACAAAAGGTCCGATGAAAACCATCACCGCCGAGGAGATCATCGCGAGCAACCCGCAGATCATAATCGTGGGCGGCGATCACAACGAAGATGCGGTAGAGAAGATCAAGGCTAGCCCGGTTTACAGCGGCACGGATGCGGTCAAAAACGGACGCGTTTACGGCAATCCGCGCGGGGTTTTTAACTGGGATCGATACGGCGCGGATACGGTGCTTCAAATTTTATGGGCGGCGAAAACCATCCAGCCGGAGCTCTTTGTCGACATCGACGTGAAAGCCGAAACAAAGGCGTTTTATAAAAAATTTATGAATTACGAGCTAAGCGACGCGGAATTTGGCTATATCTTAAAAGGACTTAACCCGGAGGGTAAATAAGACGCGGCACCGAACAAACGGCATTAGCACCACACCTAGTAGGCAACATCCGTACCGAACGCTCATCGTGTAGTAGGCGGCGGATACATCGGCACAGAATGTTTTCATTGTGCGGCGGCACATCGGTGCCGAGCAGACCGCTATACCCTACCATCAGCGCCGAAGCCTCTTTCAAACGGGTAGCGCCAAGCGGGCCGATGCCATATACTTCATCAAAGCGGCATCGGCGGCGGGCGGCGCACTGAGCAAGCAGCGCGCCGAATAAGCGGCGCAAGGCGGAGTAAAATTTAAACTCGCGGCGAGCAGAAAAGGACAAAGCAACGACAAGCAAACAAGGGCAAAACAAAGCTGCGAGATAAAATTTAAAGCAAAGGAAGCGGTCATGGAAATTTTATTTTTTACGACGCTTGGGCCCGCTCTAGCGGGCGCTTGGATACCCTCATTTGCGATGGTGCTGATACAGTTTGTGTATATGTTGATCTACAAAGAGGTCGGCAAGCGCGCCACCGATACCTCGTGGTACACGCTCGCGGATAAGCGAAATGCGATCATAAGCTCACTGCTGCAAGCGGTGCTGCTTATTTTGTCGGTGTTCGTGCCGCTTAAGACGGGCAGCGCGTGGTTTTGAATCGGAGCGGTGATTTATATAGCGGCTTTTGCGGGCTTCATCAAGGCGTTTTACGACTATGCGGCGGCGCCTGCGGACAGAGCCGCACAAGGCGGCATCTACCGCCTATCGCGCAATCCGATGTATTTCTTTTATTTCCTCGGCATGGCGGGCGTTTGCGTCGCTTCGGCGTCGCTGTGGCTAATCATAGTGATAGCACCCTTTGCCATATACAACCACCTCGTGGTTCTCAGCGAGGAGCGCTACTGCGAGCAGGCCTACGGACAGGAGTATCTAAAGTATAAACGCAAGACGCCGAGATATTTTTTGTTTTTCTAAGGGGAGAGTAAAACCTAGGGCATGCCGCAGCCCTAAACGTTTTATAAAATTTTGGCACTAAGGAGAGAGTATGTTCGTAAGGAAAAATTTGGCGCTCGTCGCCGCTTTGTTTCTAACGTTTTGTCTAAACGCCGCCGCGGGCGAGCCGAGGACGACTAAAGATATGCTCGAAAACGTCGTCGAGCTACCGGAGAAAGTAAGCAAAGTAGCCTCGCTTTGCAACGCGAACAACCAAATCATCCTCGTAGGCGGCGCGGAGTTTAGATACATACTGCACGGCCTGAGTCCGGACGGCAAATGACGCACGCTCCCGCTTGCGGCGAAAAATAATAGCTTCGACTGAAGTCTGGGTACGTTTAGAGCCGTCTGCACATTTAGCGGAAAAGCGTTTCTTAAAATTTTAAGGGCCGAACGAATGAAATTTTAACAGCGAATGAAATTTTACCGGGCTCGCGACGGCTCCTTTAAAATTTCAAACGAAATTTCAAAGCAAAATTTTATTGGCGGCGCAAGGGCGCGCATATTGGCGATGAAGACACGAAATGTAAAATTTAGCGATGCGCCTAGTAGGCACGACGAAACGACAAACACATCGCTAGTAAGAAATACGCAAGAGGCGATGTTTTAGACGAAGCGATTTGCAAGGGACGGCGGCGAGCGCGCTTATACCCGCGGGCCTCTATCCATAGCGGCGAGCAGTTCGCAGAGAAGATATACGCAAGCAACGCGCCGCTTTTGGTAGCGGCGACGGCTTGCACTCATCTCAGTAGCGCGCGGTCTGCTCTTTTTACATGCATCCGATTCTCGTCGCTTGCTTTTTTCTGAGGCCATCGCCCATAGCTCGCTCTCTATTTTTTACGAGACAGCGTTTAATTTGCACCGAAATCCGTAGAGCCGAACCGATCGTCCGAAATAAAGTCCTCCTCGCCCGAAAGCACGCTCATCGCGCTGACACGCGAGATCAGCAGTCGGTCCTCGGCGATGTCCGCGCGATCCGAGCCGATAGTAAGCGACGTAATCGCCGTGCGCCCGATGACCGCGCGCCTGCCATCCATCGTGCGAAGCCCCCAGATATCGTGCAGCACCGCAGGCTTGCCATCCACCTGCCCTACGTAGAGCATCACGTGGCCAGGCATATACAGCAGGGTTTTATACGCCACGCCGTTTTTGCCGATGAAGCTAAGCTTTTCATCCGCACTCATCCCCGCGAGCGAAAAACGCTCGCCGCGGCCCGATTGCGCCTTAGAATTTCGCGGCAGCCACAGCCCGAAATTTGCCAAAAAGTCCTTCGTCATAAGCGAGCAATCGCGAAGAAATTTATACCCGCCCCAGCCGTATTTCTGCCCGAGCAGGCTAGCGGCTACGATCTTTGAGTTTTGCTCATCAAGCGGCGCGGGCCAAAGCCTCGCATCCTCCGCGCTGACGAAATATCTTTTGCCGCCAAACTGCGTTAAAATTTCGCCGCTAAATACGCTCTGCACGCCGAGCGTACCGCCAAGATCGCGCTCGCCGCTAAAATCATACGGCAGGATCGTGCCGGTGCGCGCCCTAAAAAGCTCAGCGCCGCTTTCGTCATAAATGGCGGCGCCGTCGCGCAGGATCGTTATAAATTTAGAATTTGCGTAGATATCCGCCTGCTGCGGGCTGATGCGCTTTATCGCGTCGCTTCTGATCCAGCTCCACACGCCGTCGTTGCGCACGAACGCCCACGCGCCGTCTCTGCTGTAATGCGACAGCAGCAGCGGATAGCCCACGCCCACGGCGGAATTTGCGGCGTAATCAAACGGCTCGCCCTCCCCCGGCTCGCTCGGATCGCCGAAAATCGGCAGATCGCTTGGGATATTTCGCAGCAGCGCGTTTTTTACCGTAATAGCGGGCTCAGATATTAGCCCAAATGCCTCTTCATTCGCATTTATGCGGATACTTTGATAGATCGCGTCGTTATATATCCTGCCCGCGGCGTCAAAGTGGCGTCCCTTGGCGTAATTAAGCCCCCAAAACGTATCGATCTCCGCCTTCACGGGCGCATCGTTAAACCAAATTTTAAAATAGCGGCTCTTAAACGCGTTTCCGCTTATGTTTTGCACCAACGCAGGAGCGGGCAGCCGTTCGCTGTTTTGAGCGTATTCAAGATCCAAAACAGCGGGGTTTTCGGGGATAAACTTGCGCGGGCCGACGGTTTCGCCGCAACCTGCAAGAACCAAAGCCGCGAAGATAATAGATACTAGTCGTTTCAAACAATGCCTTTTAAAAAATTTTGGCTATAATTTTGCCAAAAAATAGGAAAAAACTTGATAAATTTCATCATCCAAAAGCTAAAAGATCGCAATATTTTCATCACGGGCGGCGCAGGCGTGGGCAAAAGCTACGTGATAAAAGAACTCATCGAGGATTACCGCGCTCGCGGCAAGCTCGTCATAGTACTCGGCAGCACCGGCATCAGCGCCGTAGAGATCGGCGGCGTGACCGTGCATAGCTTCTTCCGCTTCGGCATTTGCAAAAACCACGAGGAGCTAAAGGGCTTCGATCGCAAACAAAGCGGCAAACTAAGCGAGCTGCGAAAAATTTTAGCCCTCGCAGATCTCATCGTGATCGATGAAATTTCGATGATCGGCGCCGAGCTTTTCGAGATGATCTATCTTAGAATTTCAAATTCTAAATTTAACGGACGGCTGCTAGTTACGGGAGATTTTTATCAGCTTCCGCCGGTGCGTAAAGAGGGCGAGAGCGCGCCGCGCGCGAGCCTATTTAGCGACTCGGATTACGCCTTCGGCTCGTATGCGTGGAGGCAGTGCGAGTTTTTTTACGTCGAGATGATAGGCTCTAAGCGCACCGCAGATGCGGCGCTATACCGCCTGCTTTGCGAGCTGCGGCTCGGCATCACAAGCGAGCAGACGGCGGAGCTGATGCGATCTTTGCTCATCGATGCCGCGCGAGCTAAGCCGAACGCTACGATAATCTCGGGTAGAAACGCCGAAGTAGATGCGATAAATAACGCCAGACTAGCCAAGCTTAATGCGCCGCAGAGCAGCTTTGAGGGCGTTTATGAAGCGCTACAAAGCGGCGTGAGCGAGCAGAAAATTCAAAAATGGATCGCCTCGCTAAACGCGCCGCAAAGTCTGACGCTAAAAGAAGGCGCAAAGGTGCTGTTTACCGCGAATAAAAGCGGCGAGTTTTTTAACGGCGAGCAAGGCATCGTCGAAAAGATCGAAAAAAGCTCCAGCGGAGAGATCGAAAGCGTGGTCGTAAAAAAGCCCTCTGGCATACTAAGCCGCGTGGGGCTGCAAACATACGAACTAAGCGAGATCGCCGCAAGCGGCGCGGATGCCGAGCAGATCGTGCTGGCGCGGTATTATCAGTTCCCGCTAAAGCTCGCATACGCCATCACGATCCACAAATCCCAAGGCATGAGCATCCCGCAGCTCATCTGCGACATCGACAGGATCTTTGCCAAGGGGCAGCTCTACGTGGCGCTTTCGCGAGCGACGAGCCTTGCGGGGCTCGGGGTGATATATACGCGCGCAGAGCCCTTGCTGCGGTATTTGCAGCGCAATGCAAGCGCAGATGAGGCTGTGGTGAAATTTTACGAAGAGAACGAATTTTTTAAAATTTCGGATCAAAAAATTTAAGGAAACGCATGCAGCTAGAAAGAGCGATAGCGCTAAGTAGAGCCAAACAAAAAAAGTGCATTTGCAAGGTAGTGATGATCTATGCCAAGATAGCATTTTTGTATCTGTTCCCATTTATCGTGATGTTTACAATCGATGCGGTATTTAAAACAGACGATGATACGGATTACAAGATGATCGAAGTCTATCTTATCTACGCGGTGCTTTTGATTATTTATGTTGCTTGCATTTATGACGGCATTGCGGACGCCGCTTATGAATATAAACTATTTTACAAAAAAGTTTTGGTGCGCACGGCGATCTCGCAGGCGTATCCGCAGCTTACTTATTCGCCAGGACGTGGCATAAGCGCGAAGGAATTCAGGAGAGCGGGAATATTTGCAAATTCCGATTTTATCGGCGAAGATGAGATAAAAGGCGAATGGGATGGGGTAAAATTTAGCCTCAGCGAAGCGATTAGAATCAAAAAGAACTACGATCTAGGCATAGACAATACCTATGTGAAGCTAGCTTCGCTTGCGATGAGCTTATATGATGCGTATATGGATTTTAACGGCAGCGTGCTGATATGCGAATTCGGCAAGAGATTTTACGCCAAAACCATCTTGGCAAGCCGCGAGCTAAATACAAAAATTTTAGGCGAGAAGGAGCTAATGGACAACGTCATTTTTAATAGCGAATTTCGCGTGTTTGCTGACGACAAAGTCGAAGCTCGATATCTATTGACGCCCGCGCTGATGGAGCAACTAAACGAGCTAAAGCGATACTACCATAAATTTAGTATAAGCGCGGCATTTATGGATAATAAATTTTACCTATTTCTAAACGGCGCGCCGAATCGCTTCGAAACAGAGCTATTTAGCATACCTCCAACAACCGGAACGGCGTATGCTCATCAATACGAACTGGCTGAAATTTTAGAATTAGTAAGCGAGCTGGGTCACATAACCGGGGAGCTAGAAAGCAAAATTTAATCAGCCCGCATAGTTTAAATTTAACGGGCTAAATTTGACCGCTCTATTACAGTCCCGCTTCGGCTCTTAGCCGCGCGGCATACATCTCACGCAGGCGCGGTACATATTTGCCGACCGCACCGCCGCCGATCTGCCTGCCGTCAGCTTTTACGATCGGCAGCAGCATTAGCGTCGCCGCACTGATAAAGGCCTCATCGGCTTCGTAAACCTCGCTCATTCCAAACGCTCGCTGCTGCACGCTAAGCCCCGCCTGCTCGGCAAGGCTCAAGATCACCTTGCGGCGAATGCCCGGCAGTATGTCGTTTGAAAGCGGTCGCGTGATCAGAACGTCATCTTTGATGATAAATGCGCTGGAGCTCGAGCACTCGGTAACTAGCCCATCCTCGATCAAAAAGCACTCATAAGCACCCGCCTTGTGGGCCTCGTGCTTTAAGATGCACTGCGCTAAAAGCGAGATCGATTTTATATCGCGCCTGTGCCAGCGGATCTCGGGCAGGCTTACGATCTCGATCCCCTCTTTTGCGAGCGGATTATCAAAAATTTGCGTATGATAGACAAAAGCAAAGACGCTGGGCTCTATGCCGCGGACGTAGTCAAAATCGCGCATCGCCGCACCTCTTGTGATCTGGGTGTAGAAAGCGCCCTCGCTCACGCCGTTACGCGCGATGAGCTCATATAAAATTTCCTCATATTTTTCGCGAGAATATGGAATCTTTAGCTCGATCTGCGCGGCGCTGCGCTCAAAGCGCTCCCAAAAATCCGCTCTGTCGCAAATTTTAGAATTTACCACAGGCGCTACTTCGTAGATGCCGTCTCCGAGCACGAAACCGCGATCAAAAGGGCTTATCGCCGCATCCCTCGCCGCGCAAAACTTGCCGTTAATATAAACTATCTCGTCGCCGCTCATTCCGCTGATTTCAAACATAATCGCTCCTTGAAATTTCGCGCTATTTTATCTTATAACAATTTAATTTAAGATATAATGCCGCAAAAATCGAAGGAGCTCCGATGGATAAATCAAATTTTAAAGATAGACTTTTAGATATTATGTTTCATGTATCGCATAAACCCGTGCTTTTCCGTGATCTGCTCGAAGCCAACGCCGAGTTTAACGACGGAATGCTCGTCGATCCTTCGAAGCTAAATTTTAAATTTAACTACGGCAAATCCTACGTGATCTTCGCCTGCTTCGCATTCGTCAGCGTTATGTTTTTGATAACGCTGACGCACGCGACGTTTGAAAAGATCGACTTTCACTTCTCCATTTTATTTACGATCATAGCGACGTCGGCGGTTTTTATCGGCTTTGATTGCTTTAAGGCGTGGGCTAGAAAAAAGCTAACGCACGAGCTCATCAAACGCGCATGGGCGAACCATTTCCTCTACTTTCCTTACGAAAAATACAGCCGCATAGTCGAAAACATCTACAACGAAGCGCTCAAAAACGACATACCAAGGCGTGACCTGGAACAATACGTGCTAAGCAAAATCGTAGAAGTCGGCGAAAAATAGTTTTAAAATACCATAAAATTCTATAACGCAAAAAAGCATTACGATCCAAGCAAATTTTAAAATTTTATTGCAAAATATGCGACACGTAGGCAAGACGTAAAATTCCAGCTCGAAAAGCAAGCGGTATGATGGATAAATTCCAAATTAAAATTCTATGCCGATACAGCAAAAACTGCGCCGTAAATTACGATAGATAAATTTTAATCAAAGCTTATACTTTCCTGCGCGACATTTCGCTACGGCTAAATTTCACTTCATAAAATTTATCTATTGTTTCTTAAATTTTAATCTTGCCCACTTACTACCGATTTAGCAATCCGTATTATGTAATTGAAGTTATGTTTAACTATTTTAGGGTAAAATCACGCAATATCTAAGGGATAATATTAAATTTTAAGAAAAGGATAGTTTATGAAGCTACTTTTTTGCATTATTTTTGCACTTTGCAGCAGTGTTTTTGCGGGCAGTTTGGAGCAGATCAGATCTGCCGGAGTCGTTAAAATCGGTGTTCGTGATGGTAGGCCACCTTTTAGTGATGAAAAAAGTGGTAATTTCGAAGGCTTTGAAATCAACCTTGCAGACGCTATAGCTAAGAGCATATTCGGTGATAAGCGCGGTAGAGTCGAGTTCGTCCCTTTAAACGCCAGCGATAGGATCTCTGCATTACAAAACGATAAGGTAGATCTTGCAGTCGCAACCATCACGATAACGCAAGATAGAAAAAGGCAAATCGACTTTTCTTATCCATATTTTTCGATGAGTTTGGGAGTTTTGACACGTAAAAGCGATGGCATCAAAAGTATAGACGATCTTTCAAACAAAAAAGTCTTAGTAGAGGGTAGCGGGACTACGGCAGAAAATTTTTTGTATAAAAATAAAATCCACAATTTAATCCATTGCTCCATTACTACCGAATGCTACGATATGCTTAAGCAAGGCAAAGCCGATGCTTACGTTAATGATAATCTCATCGTGCTAGCTTATTCCATTATCGATGATAACTTAGAAGTAGCAATCCAAAATCTAGGTAATCCGGAATTCTTAGGCATCGGAGTGCGCAAAGGCAATACCGAATTGCTTGATCTGATAAATAAAGAGCTTGTTACACTTAGCAAGCAGGGCTTTTTCGAACGTTCTTATGATGAAACTTTCAAGCCATTTTATCAAGGCGCTGCAGATAAAAAATATTTCTTACTAGATGGACTTTATGCCATATTTTAGGACGAAATTTAACAGTGTTTTATCTAACGACTTCTGCTAAAACGTCATTTATGATAAGCGGATAATATGCGAAATCCAATTTTAAGGACATAAAATGAAACTACTTTTTATAGCGGCTCTATTTTGTGCGGCGCTTTTTGCCGATAGCCTAGATCAAATCAGACAAAACGGCGTCATTCGCATCGGAGTGCGCGACGCCCATCCACCGCTTTGCGAGTCTAATGGCGGCAAATTTGAAGGATTTGAAATCGATCTTGCAAACGCTATTGCTAAAGAAATTTTCGGCAAAAAAGAGGGCAAAATCGAGTTCATCCCACTAAGCGTAAATGATAGAATTCCATTTTTAGAGGCAAATAAGCTTGATTTAGTTATCGGTCTATTTAGCATCACCAACGAACGAAAAAGAAAGATCGATTTCTCCCTCCCCTACCTCTCCGTAAATTTGGGCATATTAACGCGTAAAGCCGACGCTTTTACCGATATCGCGCAGCTTCATGATAAAAAGATCGTATTCGAAGGCGATGCGACAGTAGCCGAGAAATTTTTCAAAACCAAGGGATTTAAAAATTTAGACCATTGCGCTTCGGCTAAGGAATGCTACGAAATGATTCGAAATGGCGATGCGGACGGCTATATAAACGACAATCTCATCGTGCTCGCATATTCCGTCATCGATGATACTTTGGAAGTGCCGTTTAAAAACCTAGGCCCTAGCGATTTCATCGGCATCGGCGTGCAGAAAGACAACAAAGAACTACTTGATTTCGTCAATGCAGAGCTCATCAAGCTGAGCAAAGAGGGCTTTTTCAAAAAGGCCTACGAGCAGAGCTTTGATCCATTCTATCGCGGTACGGCAGATAAGAAGTATTTTCTGCTAGATGGAATTTATAATATGCTCTAAGAGCTTGCTTTAAATTTTTAAGTCCGGCTTTTAGAATTTTAATAAATAAAATTTCCTGCTTCGTTTGAAGGCGGAAAAGAGATTAAATTTAAGGATTTGCCATGAAATTGCTTCTTGCAATGTTGCTACCATTTATCGTTGCTTTCGCCGATAGTCTAGAACAGATAAGATCGAAAGGCGTCGTTCGCATCGGCGTTTACGACGGACAGCCTCCTTTTAGCGAGCTAAACGATGGAACTTTCGAGGGCTTTGAAGTTACGATGGCGCAGGCCATAGCAAATGATCTTTTCGGCGAAAAAGGCGGCAGAATCGAACTTGTGCCGATGAAGGTCGAGGATAGAATTCCAGCTTTAGTAAACAACCGCATAGATATCGTCATCGCTACGATTACCATTACGCCTGAACGCGCGCAGCAGATCGATTTTTCAACACCGTATTTTTCAGTAAATCTTGGAGTTTTAACCCGCAAAGCCGATAGAATAAAATCCTTAGCCGATCTGAAAGAGAAGAGAATTTTACTCGAAAGCGGCGGTACGGGCGAAGCATTTTTTAAACAAGAAGGTTTTGGAAATTTTACATTTTGTAAGATCGCCAGGGAGTGCTACCGCATGCTAAAAGACGGCGACGTGGACGCCTACGCGACCGATAATCTAATCGCGATGGCATATCCGGTAGTCGATAGCGAGGTAGAAGTGCCGCTTAAAACTCTAGGCAAGCCCGATTTTATGGGTATTGGTGTGCAGAAGGGCAATAAAGAGCTACTGGATTTCGTCAATGCAGAGCTTATAAAGCTAAGCAAAGAGGGCTTTTTTGAAAAGGCATACGAAGGGACTTTTAATCCATTTTATCATGGCGCTGCGGATAAAAGATATTTCTTACTAGATGGAATTTACAGCTTCTTGTAGGATTTGCGGCTTATTTTAAAATTTATCACGCAAGATTTATCGCGTAAATTCTAACTCCTGCTTGCTATACTTTAGCTCTTGCAGCAGGGATCACATAAAATTTATCGCGCAATCTTGCTCGTTTAAATTTTTCAAAAAAGCTTTTTCGCGGGCGAAACGGCATTTATATAAAATTCCGCTCGTTTAAAAATTTACCCTGCATAAATTCCATGGCAGCTTGAAATTGCCAGAATTAATTTAGCTCGGATTTTTCTTGTTTCAAATTTTACTCAAAATCTCTTTGTTAAGTTTTTTTCACCACTTGCAATCCGCTCAAAATGCCCCCTCTAAAAAGGGGTAAATTTTACAGTCAAGAATTTATTCTGCGCAAAGAGTAAATTTTTACTACTTGAAATTACAAACGCAGCTCCCTCTGCCAAAGACCAACCAGTGCTTCTTTAAATTTCATATTGCAAACTGATCTATTTTTATGTATAATCGCAAACTTTATGAATTTTAAAGGATCAATATATGAAAAAATCCATCTGCTCCTCTATGCTTAGCCTCGCAGCGGTGCTCGCACTAGCACCCGCACAAGCGCTTTGCAATGCAGATTCTAATCCGCCGCTTATCCATACTCACAACAACCTTTATTCGGCGGGATTTAGCGGCAATACTAGCGGCAGCGGAAGCACCAGCCCAAATGGCAATATTACGACGATTACGGGCGTTGTAAGCGGCGGGACGGACTACTCCAGCAGCGTGATTTACGGCGGAGGAAGCGGCGACGGGATTGCGGGCTTTACCGAGTTAAACTCTGCCTCCAACAATAGACTTACGATTAAAGGCGCAAACGCTTACGTGGGTATCGCAATAGGTGCTGAGGCCAAGGGTGTATCGGATAATTACGTGAGCTTGGAAAACGGCTCTAAGGTAAATTTGGTCGTGGGCGGGCAAGGCATAGCGGCGTCAAAAACGGGCAACGAAGGCGAAGCGACGCGAAATCAGGTTTTTGTAAAATACGGCGCCGAAATTACGGGAAATGCCGATAACTTCGGCGGTAGCTCAAATAGACATTATAATATCATCGGCGGCAGAAGTGGAGCGGATAAAAAAGCCTCCTCCAACGCCGTAACGATCGACGGAGGCACTATTGGCAACAGCTCCGTTACAAATGTAATCGTAGGCGGTATAGTAAGCGGCGGCGGTGATGCCGTATCGAATAAGGTAACTATTCAAGGCGGCACGTTTAAGGGAAGCTTCGATATATTCGGTGCTCAATCCTCCACGAGGCAAAATATCGCCAACAGCGTTAGGATATCTTACGGCGGCGGCACAAGCACTATTACTTTAAGCGGTAGTGGTAGAATTTGGGGCGCAGCAGGCGGAAGTGGAAATTCCACCGCAAACTCCGTCACTATAAATGCAAGATTAAAAGCCGAAAACTACCAAGTAATCGGCGGCCAAGCAAATAGCGCTAGCGTAATGAGCGCAAATAAAGTCGAAATCAATAACGACGATGCGATCGTAGGCAGCGCCACGGGCTCCTACGGCGGTGCCTCAAGCTCGAGAAGCGTAGTTGATCTTATAAAAGGTAAAGTAAAAGGCGATGTCGCGGCAGCAAACGGCATCACAGGCGAATCGGACGGCGATAGAGTTACTCTAGGAGCGTCAGACTCCAACAAAGGCGTACACATCGGAGGCAATGTCTATGGCGCACGCGCAGGAAGCGTCAAAAATGCGGTCGTTTATATCAATAAAGAAAGAACGACGATAGCAGGAGACGTCTTTGCGGGCTACGCTACAAGCGGCAGCGTCGAGAATAGCAACGTAAATTTTAGAGGCGGCACGATAAGCGGTACAATCTACGGCAGCAATAAGCCTACGGATAAAACCAATACCTTACATATCGAAAATTGGGTCGGCGGCGGCGTGAAAAAAGCCAAGGATATTAAAAATTTCGGCTCTATAAATTTTCATGATCTATATTCTACTACCCAAGCCGATGCGCCGCTTACTCTAACCACTAATGGCAATACGAATTTAAACGGTACAAAGATAGAGGGTATAAAATCAGATCTTGGCGAAGGAAAGTACTATCTGATCCATAATTCAGGCGGCGGCACGATCACCATAGCCGCGCAGACCGTGCAAGATAATCAAATTTATACGATTACCGACAAAGATCACTATCAAATCACCGGCACCACGATCGAGGTCGAAAACAGTAAGAATTTAATCATGCAGAAAGGCACACTAACTCGTTCTTGGATAGATCCCAACTTCGATCAAAGCGAGCTAATGCAAAATCAAAATTCCAACAAGGCTGCGGGCGCTACTGATCTATTCGGCAATAAAGGCAACGCCGTAATAGTAAAGGAGAATGCAGGCAATCTAGGCGGCAAAAACATAAGCTCGGGCAGAGACGACGCTACCGACGGAAGTAACAGCGTCCACGACAACCACACCAAGATCAATGGCGGAAGCAACATAGGCGAGATCGACGGAGGATATTCAAATTCCGCTACCTCGCAAGAAATTTATAATAACCACGTAACTTTCGAAGCAAGCGGAATAGACGTGGGGTACGTAAATGCGGGCATCACTCATAGCAGTAGCGGCGGCGGGGACGTCCACGATAATAGCGTAACTACGAATGCTACGATAATCCACAATAGCATTTACGGCGGCAATACTAGCAACGGAGAAGCCAAATCCAATATCGTAACGATAAACAACGGCAGCGTAGGAGCAATGGCGGTAGGCGGCAAGGGAAACAGCGCGATTTCCAACACCATAACTCTTAACTCGGTAAACGTAGGCGGAAGCGTATACGGCGGAAAGGCTAGCGGCACCGCCTCCTCCAACACTGTGAATTTAAACGGCAACACGCAGATCGCCGGCAACGTCTACGCAGCGGAAGCCGCTAGCGGCAGCAATAACGTAGTAAATTTCAGAAGCGGCAGCGTAGCAGGCACGATATACGGCGTATCTAGTGCAAACGCTAGCAATTCTGGCAATAGCCTAAATATCCTATCTTCAAACTCCGGCAATGGCCTAAATGCAGGGAATTTTGCAAATTTCAATAAATTGGAATTCAACTTAGCTTCCCTTAGCGAGATAGAAAACGATGCTTCGTCTAGTACCAAAAGAGCTTTAAGCTTAACCGGCTCCGGCAATACCGACCTAAGCGGTACAGATATATTTGTAAACTCGGCAAGCGAATTTAACGCTTTAAACAATGCAAGCTATCCAGATGGCGATAATAAGAAATATACCCTTGCCTATAAAAGCGGAGGCGGTAAATTTACCGGATATGATCCACGCTTTAAAGACAAGGGCTACGTAACTCAGCTAAATAAAAACTATGTCATAAAAGACGCCAATACTTTTAGCAGAAACATAGGCGGTATGCATATAAGCGAGGATGAGCGGGAGCTTTATATCCAAAAGCTTATTAAGACTAACGAGAGCATAAATGGAGACTTTGATGCGGATGAGCTGCAGAAGTATCTTGGTGCCGGCGGTCTTAACGGAAATAACATAGATATAGGCAAAGTGGGGGAGGATAAGAATTTTAACGGTAGAAATATCCACACAGCAGGCGCAAATAATACGCTAAATTTCATCAGCGGTCATAATGTAGGCGTAATAAGCGCAAGCGGTAGCGGCAACACTCTTAACATAGGAGCTAGCAATAGCTCTCCTGCGGCAGTAAATTCCTTAAGCGCTAAAAATATTAGCGGTTTTGACAAGTTAAATTTTTTCCTTCCTAGCTCTATTAGAGCAGGCGATAGCATGCTTACCCTAAGCGATCCTACCGCTAACACAGATCTAAGCAACGTAAGCAATATCACGGCTTATATAAGCGGAGTAAGCGGTCCGATTAATCCAAGCAGCGAGATTCATCTAATCAATAAGCAAGGAAGCGGAAGCCTTATAGCTCCTAACGCAGCCAATATGCATGCAACGCTAAATGTAGGAGTAAGCCTAAGCTATAGCCCTAAAATTTATCAAAGCGGCAATTATCTAAATTTAGGCTTTGATACTTCCTCGGCTCCTAGCGCGCGCGTAAATTCTAATACCAAATCCTTCGCAGAAACCAGAGCTGCAAGCTTAGCTAGCTTAAAGAGCGGAAGCGAGTTAATCACCAACTACCTAG
>NZ_CALJPC010000080.1 GCF_937981295.1 uncultured Campylobacter sp. | reverse complement strand
TGCAAAATTTATTGCATTAGAGGGAATTGGGGATGCAAAACAACCTTTATCTAATAATAAAATTAATCAAAGAAAAAATAGTTCTCATATTTTTGTCGGCAGAAGAATCAACTGGTGTAGGAAAAGAGAAAGGAATACTGAGATAGGAAGTATGGGTGAAGAATTTGTATATGAGTACGAAAAAGAAAGAGTATCTAACTTTGATCTTTCATCTGTTGATCGTGTATTACATTTAAGTATATTGCAAGGAGACGGTTTGGGGTATGATATAAGCTCTGTTAATAATGATGGTAGCACTAGAAGAATAGAGGTTAAAACTACATCAAGTGGATTAGAAACCCCATTTTATATGAGTGAAAATGAAAAATTATTTTTTGAAACTTATAAAGATGATGGAGCGTATGTTTATAGGGTTTATGACTTTAATAGAGATACAAGAAGAGGTAAAATCGAGATAATAAGTGCAAATGATTTGCTAGATAATTACAACTTTGATCCTGTAACATTTGCGGTAACAAAAAAGTAATATCTTAGGCTATAAGAATGTTCTTTATTGTTGGATAATTTACAAAATGAAACCCGAGAATATATGCACCAATCTTGGGTTTGTAAATTTTCCCATATCTTTTTATTGCCTAAAAGACTTCATCTTAGCTTCCAAGACAATTAATGGGAGTCTTAATTTTCTATATACCATTTCTATCCTTTATTGATATCTTTAGGTTGCCAACTTGCTCCTAAATTAATATAAAGTTCAATTTAACATATTTTTAATAGTCTAGTTAAAGCCCTATAAGCTGACGCTACGCAAAATTACCACATTAGCCACACGTTATCATGTTGAATGCTTAAAAAGCATCGTCTATGAGTACTCTTTATACTCTTAATGTTCGTTTCTTGTATTGTATATCTCACAGATCGGCTGTTTTTTGAGTCTTTTATAGCAACTTTAACCATAGTATGCAAAAGGTTTGCCCAAATTTATAAATCTAACGCTAAACTTTAAACTAAACCTTGCACAAGTCCATAAAATCGGTCCAAATTAAAGCATTTTTGGGTGCCGTTAAGTCTACCAAGTTGCTTTGTCTGCACCTATGTATCAAGAGTCATAAAAATTTAGTTCTTGCTGAAGCGATAGAAATCTCAAAATTTTAACTACGCAAAGCGTTGCTGGCATGAGCAAATTCTTCTTTTGACTAGAGGTATTCGGATGTATTACTAAAATGCGTGCAGGCTAACCAAAATTGACTACTTTATAAATCCGACCTGCGGTAAAATTTCAGCCAAAGCCGCGTCCTTTTTCTCGTTAAATTTGATCTTATTTTGCTCGAAAAGATTATTTCCGTGCGCGTCAATCGAGACGATGAGCGGACCAAACTCCTTCACGCGGCACTTCCACAGCGTCTCAGGCATCCCAAGCTCCGTCCAGTCCGCGCTCTCGATCTCCTCGACCTGCGTCGCGGCCACTACCGCGCAGCCAGCCGGAAATACGCAGTGTATCGCGCCAAACTCCTTGCAGCCGCTCATTGTGCCCTCGCCCATGCCGCCTTTGCCCACGATCAGGCGCACGCCGGTTTTAGCGATAAATTCGCGCTCAAATTTCTCCATCCGCATGCTCGTAGTCGGCCCCACGGAGATCATCTCGAAGCACTCAACGCCCGTTTTTCTGATGATCGGCCCCGCGTGCAGGATCGCGCCGCCCCTGATATCTAGCGGCAGCTCGCGACCTTCCTCTACAACGCGTCTGTGCGGCACGTCGCGGCAGGTGACGATGTGTCCGCTGAGGTATATGACGTCGCCGATCTTTATATCTGCCAGATCCTCGGGCGCGATCGGCGTGGTTAAAATTTTCTTACTCATAGCGCGAACTCCTTGTGCGATTTTACGGCAAAGCTTAGCTGCTCGTCCCAGACGATATGGCCTTTGCGGTGCGACCAGCAGCCCACGTTTACGGCGACGGCGATGACGCTTGGGTGGCGGGCGCAGTTTTCGATATGTACGCCCATGACCGAGCTTGCGCCGCTCATGCCTTGCGGGCCTAGGCCGATTTTATTGATGCCATCTTCGAGCAGCTTTTCGGTTAGCGTGGCGCGGTCGTTTGGATTTCGCGAGCCTAGCGGCCTCATCAGCGCTTTTTTAGATAGCAGGGACGCCACGTCGATCGAGGTGCCGATGCCTACGCCCACTAGCAGCGGAGGACAGGCATTTATGCCGTAGCTTGTCATGATGTCCATGACGAATTTCACGACTCCCTCGTAGCCCATGCCAGGCATCAGCACGGTCGCCTTGCCGGGCAGACTACAGCCGCCGCCGGCCATATAGGTGTGTATCTCGCATTCGCTGCTTTGCGGCACGATCTCCCAAAATACGCTCGGCGTGCCCTTGCCGACGTTTTTACCGGTGTTGTACTCGTCAAAGGTCTCGACGCTGTTGTGACGCAGCGGAGCCTCGCGCGTCGCTCGCAGTACGGCCTCTCGCAGCAGCTCCTCAAGCTCGCCGATGAGCGGGAAGTTCGCTCCGCAGCGCACGAAAAACTGGATCACGCCCGTATCCTGACAGGACGGACGGTCTAGCTGCTTAGCTAGGCGCTGGTTTTCAAACATCGTTTTGTAGATCTCCTTTGCCAGCGGTTGCATTTCGCGCTCGGCGAGCTCGCTCAGCTTCACCGTCACGTCGTCGGGCAGCACCTTACCCGTGTAGCCGACGAATTTCGCCATGACCTCGGTCATCTTTTGCACGGCTTTTTGTTTATCCATCGCTTCTCCTTTTAAATTTCGTCCTCTAAAAACGGCTCGGGATTTTTAAGCAACCAAAGCACGAACAGGTATCTAAGCTTACCCACATCTTCAGCACGCCAGCTCTTTCTTAGATCATAAAACATCTCATCAAGCGCGTCGTCATTTAGCTCATCTAGCCTATCGCCTAGCTTAAAATATTTTTTTGATTTCGGCGGTGGTTTTATCGGTATAATCGTCATCCCATAAAATCCAACTTCCATATTCCCCGTTATAGTCCCAGTACCAGTATAAATTAGTAACCGCATGTATCATTTTATACTGCACGCTATCTTTTTGTCTTAAGAATTTCATCCAAAAATCATAGGTAAATTTACTGTATTCTTGCGGATCGTGTTTTTCCATATCCGTTGGATACTCGGGCACATATAGATATTCCAACCTTTTGCCGAAGCGGCGCCAAACATCTGTTTGTTCATCTGGTGATTTTGGTATAGTATTGTATATTATAAACGGCGTCATCTTATCCAAATCCCCCGATGCCTCTAATTGCATATGATATAAACCAAACATTAGCTTTTGCTCTGGATTAATGACATACTTTGATACTCTAGGCAGCATGTAATATACGTAATTGCACATTACGCCAAAATCAGTATTTAAAACCTCATTCATCTCTTTAGCATATTTATAAAAATAGGATCCGGGATGGGCTATAATTATTAGTTTTTGATGCGGTTTTAAATTTTTATATACATACCACATAAAATTTCTAAGGGGCGTCTCGCCCTTTTTATTTTTAGCGTTTATGTCGCCGCCTTGCATGATGATCCATTCGATTAAATTTGCGCCCATATACACATAGGGCGAGTTTGGGTCTTTTTTCTTGATATTTTTGTCCGCATGAAGCATATGCAGTATCGTGTTGCCGTCTTTGTCGGTCGCATTTATATCGAGGGCTTGAAATACCGCTTTGATCTTTTCTTCATCGCCGCTTTGCAAAATTTCATTAAAATTTTTAGGCAACCTTTTACGCCTCCATAGTCGCGCCTTATCATAAATGATACTTTCAGATACGTAAGCTAAAACACAGCCTATCGCGTAGCAGATGATGTCCGTCCAATTGAATGTTCCACCAAAAATTATCCGTAGCAAGGAATTTTGTATGCCTAAAATTTCAAGTACTTTAAAATATTGTGCAGTTTCGATAACTAGCGAGAGAACAAAGACCGCGAGCGCTAAAGCTTTAGGCGGCAGCCTAAACGCGGCTCGCCCGAATGCATAAAGCATCGCCGCGGCTAGCACATCGCCTAGATAGTAGCGTATGAAGCCGCCTTTGACGTAAATTGCGATAAAAATTTCAAATGCTAAAATAGCAATACCCGCCATCGCCCAGTTCATTCTAGTATCCCGACAATACTCACTTCTAGATGCGTCCGCAGGCGGAAGTACTGCTTTTTTCGTATCCTCTCGCAACTTTGCCCCTTACAAATTTTTTCTAAAATTTTAGAGATGATTTATCAGGCTCGCGTTGTACGCGGCGCCGAAGCCGTTGTCGATATTTACGACGCTCACGCCGTTTGCGCAGCTGTTTAGCATCGCTAGCAACGCCGCCAGCCCGCCGAAACTCGCCCCGTATCCCACGCTGGTGGGCACCGCAATCACCGGCACGCTCACGAGGCCTGCAAGCACGCTAGCTAACGCACCCTCCATGCCGGCTACCGCGATCACGACATTTGCGCCGCGTATCTCGTCTAAATTTGCGATCAGCCTGTGCAGTCCCGCCACGCCCGCGTCGCTAAATTTACGCACGTCGTTGCCTAGAAATCGCGCCGTTTCGTACGCCTCCTCCACTACTGCGCCGTCGGCGGTGCCGGCAGATACTATCGCGATGTAGCTTTGCGTGAGCGCGGGCTCTTTAAATTTGACGCTGATGACGCGGCCGCGAGCGTTAAACTCCGCCTGCGGCAAGATTTCGCGCAGCCGCTTGAAAACTCGCTCGTTCGTGCGCGTGATTAGGATATTTTGCCCTCTCGCGCCGATCGCACTAGCGATGCGCAAAATTTCATCATCCATCTTGCCCTCGCCGTAGATCACCTCGCCCGTGCCGTTTCGCAGGGCGCGCTGGGTGTCGATCTTGGCGCAGCCCACGTCCTCGTAGGGGTAGTTTTTCAGGTATTTTAGCGCCTCTTGCTCGCTCACGCGGTCGCTTTTTATCCCCGCGAAAAGCTCTAAAATTTCATCCTCTCTCATGCAAAACATCCTCTCTAAGCCCCTTTAGATCAAGCGTCACCTCCGCCGCGCCAAGCGTCACGAGCTGCCTAACGACGCTTTTAAATTTTGCGTCGTTTAGGAAGCCCCGCATGCTGGAAAAGGGCATTTGCAGCTTTATATTTTTGCGGTCGCACCGCGCGCGGACGTTTGCGTAGCCGCTTACGATGAGTAGATTTTCCGCCGCTTCGATCAAATTTAGCTCGCTCTCATCGATCTCGCGCCCGTGCGGCAGACGCGTTAGCAAACACGCGTAGCCGGGCTTTTCGGCGGTGGGTAAGCCCAGCTCGCGCGATAGCTCGCGGATTTCTGATTTGGTTAAATTTATTAGCGGCGAGAGCACGCCCAGCTCCTCTTTTGCTTTTAGCCCCGGGCGGTGTTCGCCCAGATCGTCTCGGTTCGTGCCGTCTGCGACGCGGCTAAAGCCAAGCTCGCGGGCGCGCTCGATCAGCCGCGAAAACAGCGCCTTTTTGCACAGATAGCAGCGGTTTTCGGGATTGTCTTTGATCTCCTCTGCGACGCCGAGCTCTAAAATTTCGTGCCTGATGCCGTAGATGCGGGCAAATTCTACGGCTTCGGCGATCTCGCGCGAGGACATGTAGGGCGATCTGATCGTTATGCCGATCGCGCGCTCACCCAGCGCGTCGTGCGCCGCGCGCAGCAGCAGCGAGCTGTCCGCGCCGCCGCTAAATGCGACTGCTAGCTCGCCCAGCCTGCGCAGATCAGCCTTTAGTTTTTCTAGTTTCGTCATAGATTTTCAGCACCTCTTTTCGCACCCGCTCGATCGTCGTGCCGTGCGCGAGCGCCGCGGCCTTGCAGTCCTCGAATTCGGGCTTGATTTTTAAAATTTCTCGGATGGAATTTGAAGCGGCGGAATTTTGTCGTGCGTCCGAATTCTGCTGCGCATTCAAATTTTGCTCCGCGTTCAAATTTTGTTGCGCGCTCGCGCCCGTTTCGCAAGCCTCGCCGCGCGAAATTTTAAGCCCTATCTCGCCGAATTTCGTCTGCACCCGCGCAAACTCGCGCTTTAGCTCGGTTTTAGCAACCTCTATCTCGCGAACGCCGATCGCCGTCGTGTGCGTAAAAATCAGATCCTTTAAATTTTGCGCGTCCTGTTTGCGGCACAGCGCGTTTAGTTCAAAGCCCGCGCGCCCCTTTTTCATAAAAATAGAGCGGCTAAATACGTCCAGCGCGCCGTTTTCTCGTAAAATTTCGCACGCAAGCGCAAAGCTCTCGGCATCCATATCGTCGATGTTCGTGGAGATTAAAATCTGCTTGCAAACCTCGCCGTAGCCAGCTCGTGCGGCTAAATTTGACTCGCCGCTTTTATCGCTTAAATCCGCCTCGCATATCATCGCGCGAAGTACGTTTGCAAAGCCCGCGGCGTCTTTGCCGCCAGCGCCGTAGCCGATCTTTTCGATACTAAAGCTCGCGCCGTCCATAAACTCGTCCGCGCAAGCCTTTAAAATCGCCGCTCCCGTGGGCGTAGTCATCTCGAAATTTGCGCGCCCTAAGCTTACGGGCACGCCTTTTAAAATTTCGCAAACGGCGGGTGCCGGCACGCTAAGTGCGCCGTGATCGCAGATCGCTACGCCGCCGCCAAGTTCGATTTTGGAGCTTAGCACGCGCGAGACGCCTAAATTTTCAAAAAGATATTCAAGGCAGATCGCCGCGCCCGCGACGTCGGCGATGCTATCTATCGCGCCGACCTCGTGAAAATGCACCCGCTCTATGTCCGTGCCGTGGACCTTAGCCTCGGCCTCGGCAATCGTGCGAAATATCGCGCCCGCTCTTTGTTTGCAGCGTCCGCTTAAATTTGAACTTTCTAAAATTTGCTTGATACCCGCGTAGCTTCTGGCGTGAGGCTTGGATTTTAGTGGCACGACGTCGATTTTTGTCGCGGCGATGCCGTTTTTTAGCACGTTTTTGCGCACGAGTTTAAATTCGCCGGCTAAATTTAACTTTTCTAGCTCGGCGCAAAGATAGCCAAAATCCACTCCGAGCCCCACCAGCGCGCCTAAATTCATATCACCGCTAATGCCGCAGCTCGCGTCGTAATATAAAATTTTAGCCAAGCCTAGGCCTTAGGCACCGTCATCGAGCCAAATGGCAGGATGATGATTTTAGCGTCCGCGCCCTTTTGCGCGAGCGCGTCGTCCACGGCCTTTTGGATGTCGTGATACGGTTTTAGATGCACGGCTCGCATCTCATCGTCGCTAAGCTCGCTCACCGCCCAGGTCTGCGCCCAGAGCGAGATTTCGGCCATTTTAGCGGCCTTGTGATAGCCGAGCTTAAAGCCCGCGCTGATCTTTTCGAGCACCTTTTTAGGCGTATCCGCGGATGCCATCAGATCAAAAAACGGCTTTGGCCCGATGCCTGTGCGGCACTTTGCGACCATTATTAAAATTCCGTCCTGTGCGAGTGCTAGTTTGCCGTTATCTAGGGCTTTTTGCGCTTGATAGAGATCGACGTCCATCGGATAGGGCGCGACCGAGATCACGATATCTGCCTTGCGCGGGATATTTACGCAAAAGACCTCGTCGGCCTTTTTCACGCAGTCGTAAAAGCTGCCGTTTAAGTCGCCCGTGCTTGCGTAATACACGCCGTGCTCGCTGTCAAGCACCGTCTGGATCGAAAAAACGTCGATATGCGCAAGAACTTTCATCGCGTCGATCATATCCTCGTGCACCGGGTTGCCCTCTAGTCGCAGAGCTTGCGCGTCGGAGCTTAGGGCGAGCTTGTGGTTTTGTGTGATGCTCTCATACGACGCGGTGCCAGGCAAAAAGGCCTTTCTGCCGCCCGTGTAGCCCGCGAAATAGTGCGGCTCGACCGAGCCTATGACGATCACTTTTTTGGCTTCTGCTACGATTTTGTTTAGATACATCTGCGTGCCGTTTTTGGACTCGCCTAGAAATACCATCTCGTCGTGCTTGGAGTCGTGATCGTGAACTTCGTTTTTGGCTCTGATTTCCGCGTAAATTTCTTTGCCGAAGATCATCTCGTATTCTTCCTGCGTGCCCTCTCTGTGGCAGCCGGTGGCGATGATGAAAATTTTATTTTTCTCGCAGATTTTCGGGTAAATTTGCTTTAAAATTTTTGCCGTCGGCGTCGGGCGTGTACCGTCGTTTACGATGACGACGATCTTTTCATCGCCTGCGATAAACTCGTCAAAGCTTTTTTGATTTATCGGATTTGCCAGAGCCTTTGCGATGAGCGATGTTTCGTCAAATTTAGCCACGGGGTTTGGATCAAAAACGCCGAGCAAATTTTTCTCGTTTATCTCTAGACTTAGATGATCGTCTTTGCCGTATGCGATAGGGATTTGCATATCTGCCTCCTGTGTGGAATTTGGCGGGATTATAACGTAAATTTTATTTAAAACGAATTAGCCTAGAGCGGGTTATGAACGGAATTTAGAAAGCTTTAGAATTTAAAAATTTAGAGCATTTAAAATTTCAAAATTTTATAAAATTTTAAAAAGCCACTGGGATTTAAAATTTAAAGCTCGCGAGCCATATGCCCGCGAGCGCAACTATTATAAATAGCCGTAAATATGAGCGAAGATAAAGCCCATCGCGCATGAAGTAAGAACGCCTATTAGCCCAGGGAAAATGAAGCTGTGGTTGATGACGAATCTGCCGATGTGTGTAGTACCGGAGCGGTCGAACTGTATCGCCGCAAGATCGCTCGGATAGGTAGGCAGGATATAGTATCCGTAGCAAGCCGGTGCAAACGCAATAATAAGGCCCGGATCAATGCCGATGCTAACCGCGAGCGGTACGAAAGTAGCAACCGCTGCCGCTTGAGAGTTAAGGAATTTACTAATTAAAAGCGAAACGATGACATATGTCCATGGATAGGCCTTAACGACCTCGCCAAGGGATGCCTTAAGCATTTCGATATGAGCAGTAAACATAGTCTCTGCCATCCATGAAATTCCATAAATGGCTACGAGCGCGATCATACCGCTATGAAAAATTTCATTTTTAGCGATATTGCCCGCTTTTATGCCCGAAACGATCATCATGATGGACGCCGCTAGGAGCATGAAAATTTGAATGGTTAAGACCATATTTAAATTTGTGGTCTTTTTCATCGTATCTTTTACGACAATGCTTGCGTTTGCGATGCTCTCGCTCTTATCGCCTGTCGTAATTACTACATTTCCGTCTTGAGCGACGATGCTTTGGGTAAGCTTTTTATCTTTGTCGTAAATTTCGACGCTATTAAATTTCGTCGCATCTTTGGCTTTGGACTCTTTGACGTTTGAGACGACCTTACCGCCGTCCACCATAGAAATGACCTGACCATCTTTGATCGTGATATTTTTGACCGTTTTTTTATCGACGATGATCTCTACGGATTTTCCAGGGACATTTTTAGTCCACGCAGGGCGTAAGCTTTTTTCGTAACCCAAAACCGCTACTAGCGCAATAGTTGCTAAGAAAATCCACATGCAAACCCACTTAATCCTAGGAAGCTTTTGACCTAGCAAGGTCGTGCTTTCGCCGTAGATATATTTTTTCTGCTCTGGATCTTTGATCTTTTCTTGGAATTCCGGATCTTTATCCAGATCTTTACCTCTAAAAATCGACCACGTTCCGATCGCAAGCATACCGATGAAAGTAGAAGGGATAGTGAGTTTTAGCAGATCCAAGTACGTACTAAAGCCCTCGATATGCACGCCTTGACCTAGCAAGATCGCGACCATCGAAACGCCGGCAACCGAAACGGGGCTAGCGATGATAGCAAGTTGCGAGGAGATCGTAGAAGCAGCCATCGGGCGCTCAGGGCGAATCCCATTTTTAATAGCTACGTCATAGATGATCGGAAGCAGCGTATAGACGGTGTGTCCCGTTCCGCATAAGATTGTAAGCGTCCACGCCACAGTTGGAGCGATGATACATACCATCTTCGGATGCTTACGAAGCAATTTCTCCGCTATTTGAAGCATTACATCAAGCCCTCCCGTAGCTTGTAGCGTTGCACTTGCTACGACAACTGCGAGGATAGTTAAAATAACGTCCACTGCCGGCTTACCCGGCTCTAATCTAAATCCAAACACTAAGATCACTAAGCCTATACCGCCTAGAATTCCCAGCGCCATACCACCTTTTTTAGCACCATAAAACAAACAGCCCAAGACTATAATGAGCTGCAAAAAGAATTGAGTGCTTTCAGACAAACTTGTCAGAAACTCCATAGTTTCTCCTTCAGTAAAATTTAAAACAAACTTTGGCGATTATACTAACTTTTTATTTAAACAAAATTAAAGGAGCGTTGCGAATTTTAAAAATCTGTCAAAATAAAAATTTACTGAAATTATAATTTTAAAGCGGAATTTATATAGCAAAAATGCGAAAAATAAAATTTTACTTAGAGCTATTTTTATATCGTAGAATTTCGTAACTTTTAAGAAATCTTAGAATTTCATTATAGCTCAAGCTTTAAACCGATTTTTAAGCCTTGGGGGAGTATCATTTCGCAAAGAGTAGATTAAGATGAATTTTAAAAAATTTTGTATTGCCCTTTTGATTTGTTTATCGCAGATAGCAGCAGCCGGCAGCTTTGATCTAAATGCCACGCTGCGTCTGGGCGCATTCGACGCAAGCTCGCACCGACTGCTTTTATGCGGCAGTGGCGGCGAGCTTAGGATGTTTGATACTGCTAAATGGAATGTGGAGTTCGCGCAAAAATACAGCGATAACGAAATCACGGCTCTAAATTTTAAAAACGGCAAAATTTATCTAGCTTGGGGCGGAGCCGAAATCGCGGTGCTAAACGATAGACTAAAGTTTTTACGCACGCTTAAGACGGGGCGTAGCGGCACAGCCCAAATAGATGTGATCTATGCCGCAAAAGACGCGATTTACGCGGTAGTGGATAAGAATCAACTAATAAGATTAGACGAAGACCCTGATAACAGCGCGGATGGCGGCTACGCCTCAGGCGAGAATTCCACCGCGAACGGGCAATCTTTAAATAGAAATTCCGCCCCAGATGGGCTGCGCGGAATTTCGTTTCATTACGGCAGGATCAATGCCGTTAGCCTGGGCGCTAACGGACTTTGCGTCGCAAGCTGGAACGGCGTAGCCTGTTTTAGCGCAGATCTTGTCGCGACTAAATTTAGCGGCATCAATACAGCGCCTAATCGAGCCGCGCAGGGAGAGCTTGGTAGCGTGAAATTTAAAGATGCAGAATTTAATAATGCGAAAAGCGCGCAAGGCTCCGAGCCAAACGAAACGAAAGCTGGCGGCGCAAAGAGCGCGGAATTTCAAAGCTTAGAATTCAAAGGCGCAAAATTTCAAGACGAGGGGCTTAAAACTCAAAGCGAAATTTCAGCCGAAGCTGGCAATAAAAATTTAAGCGGCTCTATAGCCACTGCGCTTGCAGACTGCGACGGGACGCTGTTTGTGGGCGATATAGAGGGGAATTTTATAAATTTAAAAAGCGGCGAGCGCAAAAGCGTGGGCTCTTGGATCAAATCCATCGTGTGCGCCCGCGGCACGCAGTTTATCGCTACTAAAGATAAAATTTACGAAAATCAAAAAGTAGGATTAAAGGAGGTTGTGGATTTAAAAAGCGAATTTTTAGCGATGTACGCAGACGGGGAAGCGATCCTCGTAGTCAGCAAATCAGGTAAAATTTTAAAATTCTAAGAAAGGATTAGTATGTTAAAAAGTTTCAAACCCGTGCTTTTGGGCTCGGTTTTGTTCGCCGCAAGCGCCCTGTGTGCCGCGGATAGCGACCTAGAGCGCGTGATGAAAGAACGAAATTTAAGCGAAAAAGACGTTTTAGCGGCGGCTAAGACCTATCAGCCGACCGGTAGGAAGGACGATTATATGGTCTTCTCTTCCGGCGGTCAAAGCGGACAGGTGATCGTTTACGGCGTGCCGTCGATGAGGATCTACAAATATATCGGCGTATTTACCCCGGAGCCTTGGCAGGGATACGGCTTTGACGAGGAGAGCAAGGCGGTCTTAAGATCGGGCTCCATTAACGGCAAAGAGATCAACTGGGGCGATACTCACCATCCAAATTTCAGCGAAAAAAACGGCGAGTATGTGGGCGATTATCTCTTTATTAACGATAAGGCAAACCCAAGAATCGCGGTTATAAATTTATCAGATTTCGAAACCACTCAAATAGTCGTAAATCCGGTAATCAAAAGCGATCACGGCGGCTCTTTCGTAACGCCTAATACCGAATACGTCATCGAAACCAGCCAATACGCAGCCCCTTTTGATAACGACTGGCACCCAATCGAGGAGTATCAAGCAGTCTATCGCGGTGCAGTAACGCTATGGAAATTTGACTACGATAAAGGTAAAATCGACGTAAATAAATCCTTCTCGCTAGAGCTTCCTCCATATATGCAAGATTTAAGCGACGCGGGTAAAGGCGAGAGTTTCGGCTGGGCGTTTACCAACAGCTTCAACTCCGAAATGTACACGGGCGGCATCGAAAAGGGTCTGCCTCCGATGGAAGCGGGTATGAGCCGCAACGATACCGACTACTTGCACGTTTATAACTGGCAAATTCTAGAAAAACTTGCTCAAGATAGCAAAAACTACAAGGTTGTAAACGGACACAGAATCGTTACGATAGACGCCGCCGTAAAAGCGGGAGCGCTATTTTTGATCCCTGAAGCTAAATCCCCTCACGGCGTCGATGTTAGCCCTGATGGTCGCTATATCATTATCGGCGGTAAATTAGATACTCACGCTAGCGTTTATGATTTCAAAAAGATCAAAGAGCTAATTGATAAGAAAGAATATGCAGGCAAGGATCCATACGGAATTCCGATCTTAGATATGCAAAAGACGCTTCACGGACAAGCAGAGCTTGGTCTTGGACCTCTTCATAATACCTTCGATTCACAAGACGGCGTAATCTATACATCACTTTACGTCGATAGCCAGATCGTAAAATGGAACTACAAGACGCTAAAGGTTTTAGATAGGATCAACGTTCACTACAATATCGGTCACCTTGATTCTATGGAGGGAAAATCCTCAAAGCCTGTCGGCAAATACGTAATCGCGCTGGATAAGCTTTCGATCGATAGATTTAATCCTATCGGACCGCTTCATCCGCAAAATCACCAGCTGATTGACATTACAGGACCTAAAATGGAGATGCTTTACGATCTTCCTATCGGTCTAGGCGAGCCACATGACGTAGTTTCTATCGCAGCCAGTAAGCTTCATACGAAACCTACCTATACTATGGGAACAAACTCTCGTACCGGCAAGCAACACCCTGCTATGACGCTAGCAGGTCAGGAGCGCATCGAGCGCGACGGCAAAAACGTAAAAGTCTATGCTACAGCGATCCGCAGCCATATTAATCCTGAGCACATCGAGGTTAATAAGGACGATAACGTAACGATCTATATGACAAATTTAGAGCGTGCCGAGGACGAAACTCACGGCTTTACGGTTGATGATTATGATCTGCATATGTCGCTTGAGCCGGGTAAGACTGCGAGCGTAAATTTCATCGCAGATAAAGAGGGCGTATTTCCTTTCTACTGCACGGAATTCTGCTCTGCGCTACACCTTGAGATGTTTGGATATCTATATGTAAAAGATCCGAATAAAAAATACACTTCAGCTAAAGCATCTATGCTAAAAGCTCTTAGCCCTGAAGCTCTAAAAGCCGAATACGACAAGGTAGTAGCTACGAATAAAGCCACCGACGACGTTATTCAATCGGTCGTTAAATTCTTAAAAGAGAAGAACTACGAGAAGTATCCTAAGGTCAAGGCTTTAGTCGATGACGCGCTGGATCAATACGGCAAAATTCCTGAAACCAAAGCCAAGGCAGACGCCGCGGTAAAAGCGGGCGATATGAACGGCGCGATACTTTGGGAAGGTCAAGTTTGGCAGTACCTAGTAAAAACCGCAGATGTCGGACTTCGCGCTAAAAACAACCTGATCCGCGAGCTCTCCACTCCTATGAGCGAGGCTGCATCTAACGGCGAGAAGGCTTACCTACGTGGAGGCTGCAACGGCTGCCACGTCATCGGTCAAGTAAGCTCCGGTCCTGATCTAACAGGCGTCCTACTCCGCCATGAAAACGGCGAGAAATGGGTAGCCGATTTCATCAAAGACCCTGCTAAATTCTACGAAGACGACTACGTTAAGGCAATGATAAATTACTTCAACCTTCGCATGCCAAATCAGCATATGAAAGACGAAGAGATCAAAGACATCATCGAATACCTAAAATGGGTCGATGAGAACGCGGGCCTTAACTAGCCCCACTCTCCCCCGCAAGGGGGAGAATTTAAAGGAGATGAAATGCCAAAATATAAAATTTACGCGATTTTAGCGCTGCTTATTATGACGGTCGCTTTTACCATCCCTACGCTCGGATTTTTCAAAGTCCAAGGCAAAATCGTATCGGGGCAGGTTAGCAGCGTCTCGCAGCTGCCCGCATACTCCGCACCGATATGGAATTTTTATACGAAAGCATCGTATAAAAATCACCTAATTCCTAGTGATGTTAAAAACGATCTAGGCGCGATGCTGGAGCATAAATTTGAAGTGGGCGTACCTAGCATACCGGTGTGGAAAATTTCACTTGAAGCGCCGAACTATCCGAAAGAGGCTTTCCCCGATGGAATTCCACTTTACGTCCACGTAGACGGCTTTAGCGGCGATGTCGGCGAGATGAATACCCTAAATCACTATATCGGCATGTATCCCGTCTGGCGCGGCGGCACGCTCGAGCACTCGCTATCGCCGTATTATCTCATAATCGCTACGATCGGCATACTTGCATTTTTGTACTACGACGGCAAGGGGCAGACCCTGCTTATGATCCTGCCGATCATTGCGCCGCTTATCTTCATCGGCTGCTACGTGGGTTGGCTCTATTGGTTCGGGCATAACCTGCAAGACTGGGGCGCGTTTAAAATAAAGCCTTTTATGCCTACAGCATTTGGCGACGGCAGCGTAGCGCATTTTACTACCCATTCATATCCGGCTCTTGGCTTTTGGCTGATGCTGGCCCTGTCGCTGCTATCGGCGTTAGCTCTACTATCTAAGAAAAAATTCCTACGAGAGCATAGATGAGGCTTTTGCTTCTAGCATTCTCGCTCGCGCTAAGCTTAGGCGCGGGCGAGCTTCAAGACGCGATCGATAGCGCAAAAGCGGGCGATATTATAGAACTAGCCGCGGGCGAATACCACGGCAATATTTTAATCAATAAACCCCTTACTATCGACGGACTAGACCGCTCCGCCGTGATCATAGGCGATCGCAACGCAACGGTCATCCGCGTCCGCTCTCCGCATGTTACAATCAAGAATTTAACAATTCAAAACGGAGGCTTCGAGCATCTTAGCGAGGATGCGGGGATCAACGTAAGCGACGTAAACAGCGTAATCATAAAAAATAATCTCATCAAAGACGTGCTCTACGGCGTCGTGCTAAGCAAGGCAAACGACGTAACGATCGAGGGCAACGAAATTTCAAGCAATACCTACCGCACGAGTTTTAAAGGCGACGGCATCAAGCTTTGGTATTCCAATGCCAATAAAATTTTAAATAACGACGTCCACAACGTCCGCGACACCGTTTTTTACTTCTCTAATGGCAATCTCGTCGCAGGCAATAAAGGCCACAGCTGCCGCTATTCTCTGCACTTTATGAACTCCGGGCACAACGTCGTGGAGGATAACTACTACGACGGCAACAGCGTGGGATTATTTTTTATGTTTTCAAGCGATAATATCGCCAGACGTAACGTCGTGCGCAACGCAGACGGCGCTTACGGCGTAGGCATAGGTATGAAGGATAGCTCAAATTTCAGGGTTACGGATAATAAAGTCATCTACAACGCCCGCGGATTTTATCTGGATCAATCCCCCTATCAGCCGGGCTCACTTAACGTTTTTGAAAACAACGATATCGAATACAACAGCATCGGCGTGCAATTCCATGCCACGCAGCTAAAAAGCGTATTTAAAAACAATAAATTTAAAGGCAATATGGAGATCGTACTGAACGATACGCCCCAATCCAAGCTCTTGCAAAACGAATGGAGTGGCAACTACTTCGACGATTACGACGGATTTGATCGCGATGGCGACGGCTACGGCGACGTTAGCTACAGCTCATACGCCTACGCGGATAGGCTTTGGGCGTATAAACCGAATGTGCGGTTTTTTTACGGCTCCAGCGGGATCGCGCTTTTAAATTTCATCTCCAAGCTCGCTCCGTTTTCAGAGCCTGAGCTACTGCTAAAAGATCCAAAACCTAGGATGAGGCAATGATAAAGAATAGACGCGAAGCGATAAAACTACTCGGCGGAGCGCTCGGAACACTCGGGGCAGCGAGCTTGTTTGCGGATGAAAATTCTGCCAATTCCGCGGGCAGTGAAGCGCAGAATTTAAACGAGCAAAATTCCATAAATTCCACAGGACAAAATTCCGCACCGAATTCTATAAAACAAAATTCTAGCGGGAATTCCGCCTCTTTATATCTGCGCCCGCCCGGAGCGCTAGCGGAACGAGGCTTCCGCTCTAGCTGTATCAAGTGCGGTCAATGCGTGCAGGTCTGCCCCTATCACAGCATCTATCTGCTCGATATTACGCATCTTTTTGATATCGGCACTCCCGTTATCGACGCGAAAGAGCGGGGCTGCTATCTTTGCGGCGCGCTTCCTTGCGTGCTCGCCTGTCCAAGCGGCGCGCTTAGCCACGAAACGAACGAACCTAAAAAGGTTGCGATGGGTATCGCCGTGATTAAAAATTTAGACGCCTGTTTGGCGTATCGCGGGCAAACTTTAAAGTCTAGCGATCTGCGTCTAAAGCCTGCCAAGACCGAGCAGGAGCGAGAGTTAAACTCCGCGCTGGCAGCCAAAGAGGGCAAGGTCTGCGATCTATGCGCATCGCTGTGCCCTTACCCGCAGCCATTTGATGCCATAGCTATGATAAAAGCGGGCGCGCATTTCGCCCCGCAGATCCGTAGCGCTTGCGTCGGCTGTGGCGCGTGCGCAGAGCTCTGTCCGGCGCGTATCATCGAGATAATCCCGCGGGCGGATTACAAATCAATCTATGAAGGAAAACAATGAAAAACTCTATTAAATTCTACCTCTACTCGCTAGCTGCGGCGCTTTTGCTGTGCGGCTGCGGAGATGATGGCGATTCAGGCTCTGCCGCCGCAAATTCTGCAGGGCAGAATTCCGTTTCGCAAGGCCCCGCAGGGCAAAATTCTGCGGATCAGAATTCCGCGAGTTCAAATTCCGCATCGCAGAGCGCGGAACAAAATCATACTGCAAAGCCTCGCATCAGCGTTAAAAGCGGGGAAGCGCCCAAGAAGGACGATAAGTTCGTAAGCTACGATTTTTACGGCGAGCGAAAGGTAAATTTTAACCTAAACGGCGATGTAAACGAAACGACCAAAAATATCGTGGCGTATTCAAGCATCAAAAACCAATACGAAAAGCTAAATTTCGACCTTATGAAAAAGCGCCTTGGGCATGATTTTATCCTGCGCTGTTCAGCGTGCCACGACGACTACGCCAACGGCATCATAGGTCCGTCGCTTCTGGATAAAACCGACGCGCAGATCGTGGATATGATTAAAAAGTATAAATTCAAAGAAAAGCCTAATCCTCTTATGGTGCAGCTCGTAAACGGCATGAGCGAGCAGCAGATAGAGACGATGGCGAAAGAAATTTACGAGTTCAATCAACAATTTAAGGAGCAGAAATGAAACCGGGCAAAATTTTAGCTTTGATGTTGGGTGTAGCACTGATCGCGCTGATGATCTTTATGGCTAGTTCGGACGATTCTAGCGCGCCGCAGCAAGAAGTCAAGCCGCAGGTGCAAGCAAAACCGGCGCCGCAGAGCAAGAGCGTCGATCTCATCGACGATAAGGACGTAAAAAATATTAAAATTTTAGAGCAAAGCGTCAAAGAGCGCGATTTTAAGGTTAGTAGCTCCTATCTGGTAAGCTGCGCGCCCTGCCACGGCGATGACGGACGCGGCAAGATCGCTCCGCCGATCGGTGGCAAGAGCAAGGATCAAATTTTAGCAAGCCTCAAAGATTATAAAGCGGGTAAGATCAAAAACAGCCTGATGAGCGGACTTTTAACCAACGTAAGCGACGAGAGCCTAGATAAGCTCGCGGATGAAATTTCAAAATTTAAAGAGTAGCTCTTGGATAAATATAATTCGCGATGCACGATCAAAAATACGAGCTTTTTCTCGACCTTCGCGCTTAAAAACAGAAGCGGCAAATGGCGCCCCAGCATTCGGGCGCTGCGCTATGCTACGGTATTTTTGGTGCATCTGCTTTTCGTGCTTTCATTTCGCGCCGATATTCAAATTTTAGAAGGCGACATCAGCGGCTCGCGAATACTTGGCTTTCACCTAGCAGATCCCTTTGCCACCCTTGAGGTGATCGCCGCGCACAAGGATCTGCCGATAAATCTGCTTATCGGCTCGGGCACTATTTTGCTGTTTTATTTCATCGCGGGCGGCAAGGCGTTTTGCTCGTGGATCTGTCCTTACGGAGCGCTTAGCGAGATCGGCGAAAAGCTGCATAATACGCTAATCGCTAAGCACGTCATCAAGGAGCGCGCCCTGCCTCGCGGTATGCGATATGCGATCTGGGCGGTGTTTTTGCTGCTAAGCGCGATTACGGATCTACTCGTTTTTGAAATTTTTAACGTCGTGGGAATTTTATCGCGCCTCATCATCTACGGCTTCTCGCTGGCGGGACTTTGGATCGTTTTTGTGTTTTTGCTCGAAGTATTTTTTAGCAGACGGGTGTGGTGCACGCACCTATGCCCGCTAGGCAGTACCTATTCGCTTGCGGCGAAAGCTAGCCTTAGCAAGATTACTTGGGATAAAAACAGGTGCGATCACTGCGGCGTTTGCCAAGACGTCTGCTTCGTCTCGCACGTGCTAGACATCACTAAAAAAAAGGCGTCCGAAAACCTGGGCGATAAGAGCAAATTTATGTTAAAAGGGATCGACTGCACGCTGTGCGGACGCTGTATCGACGTGTGTCATCAAGACGCACTCGGTATCGGCAATAAGCTAAAAGATATGATCTAAGGAAGCCTATGATAGAGATTAAAAACGTAAGCAAGAAATTTGCAGATCAATTCGTTTTAAAAGATATCGATCTAAATATCGCGAACGGCGAGCAGGTGCTTTTCGTCGGGCAAAACGGCGCGGGCAAAAGCTCGCTGATGCGGACGATTTTGGGCGAATACATACCCACAAGCGGCAGCGTCGCCATCGACGGATTTGATTCGTTTAAGCAGCGCAGCCGCGCTCTACGCGGTATCAGCTTCGTGCCGCAAACCCCGCCGCCGCTTAAGCTGAGCCTAAATGAGCTCATCTATTTCGCCGAGCGCACGGCGGACGCAAGTAGAGCGGACATAGTAAAATTTTGCGACGAAATGGAGCTTGATCTGAGTTCAAATTTAAACAAGCCTTTCTATAAGCTATCCGGCGGTATGAAGCAGAAATTTTTAATTGCGCTAGCATTCGGCAGAGCTAGCAAGGCGATGATTTTCGACGAACCGACCGCTAATCTCGATCCGAGCGCGCGCGAGCGTTTTAAGACGCTTTTGCACAACCACGCAAAAGATAAGAGCTTGATCTTTATTTCGCATAGGCTCGAGGAAGTGGGAGGACTGGTAAAAAGAATGATTTGTATGGATCTAGGGAGGATCGTAGATGATAAAAATGTTTAAAATTATGCTTTGCGCACTTGCGGCGCTTACGTTTTTAGGCTGCGGCGACGAGAAAGACTACGGCAACGTCCACTACGACAGAGACGTGTGCGAGCACTGCCAGATGGCGATCAGCGACAACCGCTTCAGCGTCGATGTGCGCGTGGACGGTAAAAACCACTACTTTGACGACATCGGCTGCTTGGTGGATTTTATGGTTACCAACGACAAACTAAACTGGCTGAAGGACGCCAAAATTTACATCAACGACGCTAGCGGCAACGGCGAGTTTATCGACGCACGCACGGCGCATTTTTACAAGGGCTTTAAAACCCCTATGTCGTTCGGCTGGGGCGCGTTTAAAAACAAGCAAGAGGGCAAGCAAGACTTCAGCTTCGATCAAGTAGTCGCGGCGCTTAAAGCGGGCGGCGGCTCGCACGGCATGGGAATGGGCGATATGGGTCGCGATGCGCACGGCGATATGGGAAGCATGCACGGACACGGCGACATGGGCGGAATGAGTGGAATGCAAGACCCTCACTCCGCAGAGCACGGCATGAGCGAGCCGCAACACGATATGGGCGGTATGGGGCATACTCACGGCTCAGATCATGGCATGAGCGGCGATGCGGGCAGCACGGCGCACCCTCAAGGCGCGCCGCACGATATGGGGCAGATGCACGAGGGTAATGGCACGGCACACGGTATGCCTTCTGGGCACGCGCATTAAGGATGTTCAGCTAAGATGAAATTTTAAGCGGCCCATGTTTTGCGCTAAATTTAAAGCGTAAAATTTCAGCGTGCCGCCCGTGCCGCCATAGATGAGATAAAATTTTAATTTGCAGCTGCGGCGTGAGGCAAAGCTAGGCTTAGAAAACGACCGCGAAATTTTATCTTGCGACGCGGCTAAATTTAACGCGCGGCATGAAATTCCGCTTTGCACGTTAAATTTACGCGGACGCGCCAGTTTAAAATTTTGCCGTAAATTTAAAATATCCGGTGCAAAATCTCGCTGCCTTGAGATTTTTAGAATTTTAAAATTTTATGCTGCGAGATACGCCTGGTTTTGAAATTTTACGGAGCTGAAATTTAAGAGGTCTCGTCAAGCGGCTAAATTTTAAAACTACGACGGATGACGGATAGCGGGCGGCAAACCGCGCGCTGTTTGAGTGCGCCGCAAGCGAGCCATAAATTTAAAATTTATGCGCGGTCCGCAGTCGCAGGCGGCGGATAAAATTTCGCCGCTTGTTTAAACGCTAGACGGGCAAAATTTAAGGCCACGAAATCCGCGCCGCAAAACGGAGCCGAGCTTAAAAGCGCGCATTTAAGCTGCGCGAGCATCTAAATTTAAAAGCGCACCGAGGCGCAATAAAGGAATATGAATGAAAAATTTACTCACCATCGCCGCTTTGGATATCAAAGAGTCCTTCCGCTCGCGCTGGTTTTTGCTCTATCTGTTGATCTTTAGCGGGCTCGTGGCGGCGTTTTTCATCACGGGGGTGACCGATTCGCGCGTGCTCGGTTTCAGCGGGCTTTCGCGACTGCTGCTGCTGTTTATTCAGATCTGCATCATCATCCTGCCCGTCTTCGTGCTCGTAACCACCAGCAAGGCGATCCTAGCCGACCGCGACCTAAATATCTTAGAATACCTGCTAAGCTTCCCGATCTCGCAGGCGCAGTATTATTACGGCAAGGCGCTGGGAAGGCTATTTGGAGTGTTCGTGCCGATATTTTTGTCGCTGCTGCTTGCGATCGTTTGGGGCGCGATCAAAGGCACGGGCATTCCGTGGGCGATCTGCCTGCTTTATACGGGGCTGCTTTTTAGCTTATGCGCGGCGTTTTTAGGGATCGCGTTTTTGATCTGCGCCGTCTCAAAAAGCCAAGAGATGGGGCTTGGGCTCGCGTTTTTCGTCTGGCTTTTCTGCCTCGCGTTTTTGGATCTCGTGCTGATCGGACTGCTCGCAAAAACGGGAGTGAACGAAAATTTAATCTTTGCGATCGCCCTAGCAAACCCGATGGAGGACTTCCGCATCGCCGCCATCAGCCTGTTTGATCCCGATCTTGCGGTCATCGGTACGACGGCGTATTTTATCCTAGATCACTTCGGGCGCGGGCTTTTTATCGCCTTTTCACTGCTCTATCCGATCGCTCTGGGCGCGGCGAGCCTCGTTTTGGGCTATTTTATCTTTAGATCGAAGGATTTAGCGTGAAATTTCCACTCATTTTGGCGGCATTTATAGCGCTTTGCGGCGCAGCGGAGATGCAAAATTCCGCGGCTCAAAGCTCCGGCTCGGCACAAAATTTAGACACACCTGATAGTATAGGCTCCGGCTTGGTGCAGAATTCTAAAAGCATGCGCGAGATCGCGTGGCTTAAAGATATAAATCTTACCTGCGCCAAATACGGCATCGATACTAGCGCGCACCCGGAATTTCGCGCCTATGCAAGGCTCAAAGACGGCAGCGCGCTAGCGTTTGCTTCGCCCAAGGCGATGTTTGCGTATTTTTTCGAGGGTGAGAGCTCGGGCGCAAATTTTAACGGAGCTTCCGCAAAGATGAATTCTGAGAATGAAAATTCTTTGGGAGCGAATTCTGCGAGCAAAAATCCAGTTAACGGCAATTTAGGTGAGGCAAATTCCGCTGATGCAAATTTTGATGGTGCGGAGCTTTACGTCACTGATTACGCAAACGGCGAAATTTTGCGGGCGCAGGACGCGTTTTATGTCTTCGGCAGCGTGCTGCAAAGCGCCAGAGGCGACGATCTCATCACGTTTGCGAGATTGCGCGACGCGCAAGACTTCATGCGCGAGAAAAAGGGGCATAAAATTTTGCAGTTTCGCGAAATCTCCGCCAAGCTAATCGATTATCTAAGATGATCGAGCCGCTTGGCGAAATTTAAACTAAGTTATTTAGTATATTTTATTCATAAAAATTTATCTTTTATTTTAGTGCGCTATTAAGGGAATTTAAAGCAATTAAAAAATACAATCACGTTAAATTTTATCTATAAGAATTAGATAGTGTAGTTTTTTAGTATATTTATTGAGGGCTGCATTCTCGCTTATTTTTAAAATAAATTTCAAGGAGACGTCATGGCAAACGACAAAATCGCAAAACAAAAAGGCTCACGCAAGAAGGCTGCGACGGATGAAAATTCCGCTGCGAATACGGGAGAAAATTCCGCCGCAAATGCGGTCAAAAGCTCCGCCGCGTCCGTTTTTGATAAAAGCGCAAATATCGCTCAAAATTCCGCTGCAAATTCTACGACTTCCGCCTCGCATACTCGTGACAAAATTTCTAAAAATCGCGCCGCAGGTGAGAATTCCTGCGACGAGTGCGACTGCGAAGCCAAAAATTCCGCACCGAGTTACGATGATAGCGCAAACTCTGTTTCAAGCACGAACTTTGCGGCGCACTCAAGCACTCAAAGCGCAGGCAACGCCCAAAATTCCGCGATAGGCTCTACGACAAATTCCATGGCTGATTCTTTGACAAATTCCATTTCAAATCCTGCAAAGAGCCCAAGCAGCAAAGGCCACATCTCTTGCTCGCACGAACATAGCGATAGCTCCGCAATCCACTCGCATCTACACGACGAAGATCTTGCGACCCACCCACACGATCAAGAAGAAAACCTCGCAGCCTATTTGCACGAATACGGTGCAAATTCTGCGGCGTATTCGCATGAGCACGACAAAGATTCCGTCATCAGCTCACACGAGCACGACAAACATTGCCATGATCACAAGCCTCACTCTCACCGCGCGATTATCGGATTTGACGAGCACGGCATCCCAAAAGTTTTAGTACCCGCAGAGGCTAGTCCGCACACGCATAAAGACGCACAGGGCAATCTTTTCGAGTATTTTCACGAGGCGGAATTTACGGCGGATTATATGAAGGCGGTGCTTGAATACAAAAAGACCTTCCCCACAAAACAAGAAGTACTTGAGAAAACCCCTGATCCCGCCGTGCGCGAAATGATGCTTAGGATGGAGCAGATCGGCGTAGATACGGCGTTTGATCGCTTCGATAAACAGATGCCGATGTGTAGCTATGGACTTACCGGAGTATGCTGTAAGATCTGCAATATGGGGCCTTGCAAAATTACTAAAAAGGCCGATCGCGGCACTTGCGGTGCAGACGCCGATCTCATCGTATCGCGCAACCTATTGCGTCAAGTAGCTGCAGGCGTAGCTCAACACGGCGCGCACGCCAGAGAGCTTCTGCTGTCGCTAAAATGGGCGGCGCAGGGCAAGCTAGATCTGCCAATCATAGGCGAATACAAAATCATCAATACCGCCAAAGCCTTTGGAATTCCAACTGAAGGCAGAGAGTTAAAAGAGGTAGCGATCGAGCTTGCCGATACGCTTTTGACAGATCTTTCGCAAAGTAGCGGCGAGTATAAAACCATCACTGCGCTCGCACCCAAGGAGCGTCAAGAAGTATGGCGGAAGCTAGATATCTTGCCGATTAGTGCATATAACGAAGTCTTTGAGGCGTATCACCGAACGGGTGTAGGCACGGATGGAGACTGGCGCAGCGTGATGCAGCATCTTTTGCGCTGCGGGCTTGCTTTTACATTCACTGGCGTAGTAGCTGCAAATATCGCTACGGATGCGCTATTTGGCGTAGGAGATCGCGTAACTTCCAAAAGCAATATGGGCGCGCTTAAAAAAGGCTGGGTCAATATCGCCGTGCACGGACATCTGCCGACATTAGTAAGCCTAATAGTAGAGATTGGAAATTCTAAAGAGTACCAAGACAAGGCTCGCGCAATAGGCGCGCAGGGGATCGCATTTTACGGCGTGTGCTGTTCTGGACTATCGGCGATGTATCGCAACTGGGGCGTCGTACCGCTCTCAAACGCCGTAACTGCCGAACTCGTCATAGGCACGGGAGCGCTTGATCTGTGGGTCGCCGATGTCCAAGATGTCTATCCTGCGATCATGGACGTGGCTAACTGCTTCCAGACCAAGGTCGTTACCACAAGCTCATCAGCTAGGCTTCCCGGAGCCGAGCATATCGGCTACGATCATCACCATAGTAATATCGCCGAGACTAGGAATTTAGCACGTAAAATTCTAGACCGCGCATTGCAATCTCACGAAAAGCGCAAGGGGCTGCCGGTATATATCCCGCCGTACGAAGTTGAGGCCGAAGTGGGCTTTTCGGTAGAATTCGTCCATAAACACTACGGCGGCATGGAGCCGTTAGCGCACGCGCTAAAAAGCGGTGAAATTTTAGGCATAGTAAATATGGTCGGCTGCACCAATCCTAAAGTGCCTTATGAGCGCGCTATCATAGATGTCGCACAAACCCTAATCGAAAATAACGTCCTAATCCTAACCAACGGCTGCGCATCGTTTCCGCTAATGAAGCTGGGCTTTTGCCAAAAAAGCGCGTATAAAAAAGCGGGCGCGTCACTGCGGGCGTTTTTAGAAAAAGATGAGCTTCCGCCGATATGGCACGTGGGCGAGTGTATCGATAATACCCGCTCCAGCGGAATTTTCGCAGGTATCGCAGGAGTGCTAGGCAAAAATCTCTACGAGCTGCCGCTTGCCTTCACCTCTCCCGAGTGGGCGAACGAAAAGGGTGTCGATGCCTCGCTCGGATTCCGCCTAATGGGCATCGACTCGTATCACTGCGTCGAGTATCAAATCCACGGCTCCGCAAATGTCATACACTTTTTCAAAGAGGGCACCAGGCGTGCGCTTGGCTCTGTGATGCACGTAGATACCGATCCGGTCGCGCTTGCGTTAAAAATGGTAAGCGACATGCGCTTAAAACGCAAAGCTCTAGGCTGGCAGTAGCGACGGATGGATTCATTTCGCATCGCATTTTAAGCGATGCGAAATTTCATGATAAAATTTAACCTCTTGCGGGCAAATAAAATCCCGCGGCCAAACGGCAAGTAAAATTCTACAACTAAGTGGCTAGCAAAATCGCGATCAAATAAAGAGAAAATTTTCGCGCAGCATTCGTTTGTGAAATTTTAAATCAAATCTTCAAATCCTACGTAAAATTTTGCCGCGCGTTGCGTCTGCTGCTAAATCGGCGGAATTTAGCCAGGCAAAATTCTGCCATCAGGTTTAAGTCTATCTTTCGCGAACGGATGAAATTTTAAAATTCCATCTCAGCATAAATTTCGTAGACGCTCATCTGAAATCCGCAAGCTAAATTTTGCTAAAAGCCTTATTGCACGGAGCTGCACGCCATTAGATTCGCTCACATACGCTCACGTATATGAAAGCCGAAATCATAAAAATTTAATATGATATGTGCTAAAATGCCACATCTGTTTAAGGATTTAGATGTATAAATCAAAGTCGCTGCAGCCACTGCGTCATCATCGGCAGAAGACGTCGCACGAGGCGGAGGCGCTGCTGTCAAGTCCTGCGTTTCGCAGCTTGAGACGGTGCAGCAAAAGTGCGTCTATGCTGTACCTGCAAACATTTTCGGCTGAGACCACACGGGCGCGAGGACGTCACTGCAAATCTTGCAGGCGGCTAAAATTTTCATCCGGATCTTTTCTAAAATATTGATCTTGGAGCTATCACGAAAGAATTTTACCGCAAGCCTTTCGCCTACGAGCTGGAAGGCGGAATTTAAGGCGAAATTTTAAGCGGGTTTCGATAAAGCGAAATTTCAAAGATTAAATTTAATGCAAAAGATAAAATTTAAAGCAAGGGAAGGTATGAAAAATTTTAAATTTATGCTCGTGCTGCTGATACTGGCGATGATCGCGACGATCGCGATATCGCTTTGTATAGGGCGCTTCGGCCTAAGCATCGCCGAGGTGCTAAAAGCGCTTAGCGGCGGCGAGGTAGCGCAAAACGTCCACAATGTCGTCATGCAGGTGCGCTTGCCGCGTATCATCGCCGCAGTGCTCGTGGGCGCGGCGCTGGGCATCAGCGGCACGGCGTATCAGGGCGTCTTTAAAAACCAGCTCGTCTCGCCCGATCTTTTGGGCGTCAGCGCCGGAGCTTGCGTGGGCGCGGCGATTGCGATCCTGCTTGATCTAAACATCCTTTTGATCCAGCTTTTCGCCTTCATTTTCGGGCTTGCGGCGGT
Source organism: uncultured Campylobacter sp. (assembly GCF_937981295.1). Taxonomy (GTDB): domain Bacteria; phylum Campylobacterota; class Campylobacteria; order Campylobacterales; family Campylobacteraceae; genus Campylobacter_B. The sequence goes on along the minus strand of NZ_CALJPC010000080.1, from coordinate 58,683 downwards.
TTGCGTTACGCTTCTGGTTACGCGAGCGCTGCGTTCCAGCGCCACCATAATGCTCGTGCTTGCGGGCATCATCGTAAGCGGTCTGATGGGCGCGCTGATCGGATTTTTAAAATTTATGGCAGATCCCGAGACGAAGCTTGCAGACATCGTGTATTGGCAGCTAGGAAGCCTCGCGAAGGTCGATCCCTCCGTGCTAGCGATGATAGCGCCGGTGATGGGGGTTTGTATCGCTATCTTGGTACTGATGAGTTACCGCATAAACGTCCTATCCATGGGTGATGCGACCGCGGCGAAGCTGGGCGTAAACGTCGTGCTGGAGCGAGGAATCATCATCGTCTGCGCGACGCTGCTAACCGCAAGCAGCGTGTGTATTAGCGGCATAGTCGCGTGGGTGGGGCTTTTGATGCCGCATCTAACGCGCATGATCGTGGGCGTGAGCAACACCAAAGCGATCCCCGCGAGCATATTTTTAAGCGCGATCTTCGTGCTCATCGTAGACGACGTAGCGCGCAGCATAAATCAGAGCGAGATCCCGCTAGGCGTGCTTACGGGCTTTATAGGCACGCTATTTTTTATATTCATCCTGCTTAAAAACAAAAGGAAGCTAAATGGTTAGGGTTGAGAGCTTAGACTTCGGCTACGTAAAATCCGCCCCTCTGACGCTGCGCGACGTGAATTTCAACCTCGAAGCGGGCGCGATGCTGACGATTTTGGGGCAAAACGGCGCGGGCAAATCGACGCTTTTAAATTTAATCAGCGGCACGCTTGAGCCTCTGCGCGGTAAAATTTCAATCGACGGCAAGGATATGACGAGCCTCAGCGCCAAAGGGCGCGCCGAGATCATCGGCTACGTCTCGCAAAGCGAGGTCTGCGAGTACGACTACAGCGTCTTTGAATACGTCCTGATGGGGCGCACGGCGCATATCGGGATCTTTTCGCAGCCGAGCGAAAGCGACTACAAGCTCGCGCAGCGCTACATGAAAATGCTTGAAATTTGGCACCTAAAAGACAAGATCATCACGCGCCTAAGCGGCGGCCAGAGACAGATGGCGTCTATCGCACGCGCCCTTTGCAGCGAGCCTAAGATCGTGATTTTCGACGAGCCCACCTCGGCGTTAGACTTTGCCAACCAATACAAATTCCTCCGCGCTACAAAAGAGCTTCTCAAAAACGGCTACACCGTCGTTTTGGCCACGCACAATCCGGACTTCGCGCTGCTTTTGGGCGGATACGTCGCGCTCGTAAAAGGTGGCGGCGAGGTCGCATACGGAAAGGCCGAGCAGATCATAAAGAGCGAAATTTTAAGCAAGCTATACGATCTGAAGCTTGACGTCAGCTACAACGAAAAGGTCGGTCGCGTCTGCTGCTTGACGTATCCATTCTAGTCTTTACTTCGCGGACGAGCACAGCTCGTCCTTGCGAGCGGGAGTGCAAGCACTCCCTGCACCTGAGCGGAGCAATACGAGCAAGCGTTAAGACGCTTGCGAAGTCTCCGCGAAAGATAGTCAGAAATTTTACTGCGTAAAATTTTAAAATTTATCGGTTTAACTTCGCGTGACAACTAAGCCACCGCTGCGATGAGGAGCTTCACTATTTCTCGTGAAGACTAGGAAGCGCCCCGCGCTTCCTTCGCATTGCTTCGCTCGCCTAAAGTTTCAGAAATTTTACTGCGTAAAATTTTAAAATTTATTGGTTGGCTTCTCGGGGGTAGTTGGCTGTGTAAAATTTTGAATTTATAGTTTTACTTCGCGGAGGGTACAGCTCGTCATTAATAATAGAAGCTTCGAAATTTTAAAATTTTATCGCTTAGGCTGCGCGAGTGAGAGGACTTAATGAACGCTATTGGCAGTAAAATTTTAGCGCCCGCGGCGGAGTTTTTACGGCGGCGAAATTTTAAAATTTCAAAGCGGGCGGCGGGGCCGGAATTTTAAAATCGCTCCGAATTTTAAGCATAAAAATCAAAATTTATCGTTACAATTACGTAAAATTTTTAAGGAGCAAAAATGAAAAAAATAGTGCTTTTAAGCGCAGCTGCGGCGCTTACCGTAAATTTGAGTGCGCAGGAAAATAGCCTTGAGATCTACGCGAACTCCGCCTTCTTGCACCAAAACTTCGGCGCGCAAAAATCAAACTTCAGCGTGAACGTGCCGGAGTACTTAGATATCCGCAGCATCGAGATTGTGGGCTCTTGCGAAGTGCGCGAATTGTCTTTGGAAGAGAGCGAGCCCGTTAAAAACGCGGAATTCGCCAAAAAAGAGGCGGACGAAAAGAGCTTGCGCGAGCTAAACGACCGCCTGGTCGCGCTTAAGGCGCAGCAGCGCTTTTTAAGCGACTTCGCGAGCTTAAAAGATAGAAGTTTGGCGAGTTTAAAAGCGGATTCGCAAAAAGTTTACGACGAAGTTCTGCTTGTAGCGGGCGAAATTTCAAAGACGGACGAGCAAATCGGAAAGCTCAAAGAGAAAATTTCAAAATACGCGATCAAAAACGAGCGCCGCTTAAATGTGAGCTTCGATTGCGATCCGAGCTTCGTTAAGATCAGCTACCCCATTGACGTAAGCGCCTACACGCACAACGAGCTCTCGGCAGATCTTGCTAGCGGCAAAATCGAGGTCGCGCAAAAACTCTCGGTGCAAAATCCGCTAAACGCGGAGCTAGCGAATTTAACGATCGCGCTGTATCCTTACGAATACTCTTCGCAGACCGCGCCGCAGCCATTTTATCCATGGTACGAGGGCGAGCCTGCAAAGCCGGCGCCCGCAGCGGCTTATAAAAAGGATGTGATGCTAGAGGAGGCAACTATGGATAGGGTCGCGCCTGCGATGGAGACTAGATCGTCGTATGCAAGGACGGGCGCGAATATCGAAAGCTCGCTCTCAAAGGTGTGGAAAATCAGCGGCGTAAGCCTCAAAGCGGGCGAAGCGGGCGAGTTTAGCTTCGACAAACAGAGCCTGGATGCGAAATTTGATCTACTCATCGACGGCTACGGCAGCGAGGCGGCCTACGTGCGGGCTAAATTTAGCCCTGAAAGAAACATAGAGGAGAGCGAAACGCTAATAAAGCTCGACGGCGTGCAGATCGGGCTCGTGCATCTAGGCTTTGCCGCAAACTCCGAGGCTACGGCGTATCTGGGTAAAAATAGCCTGATCGAAGTCAAAAAAGAGCAGGCAAACAACTTCACAAAAAACTCATTTTTCGGCGGCGAAAGCAAAAATTCCATGGCTTGGGACTACGAGATTAAAAACGGCTCCAAGCGCGCGTGGAACGTGGTTTTACAAGAGCGAGCGCCCGTTTCTACGCATGAAGACGTAAAGGTCGCGCTGAAAAACTCGCCCGAGCAGAGCAGCCTCGGCAAGGACGGACTGCTTAGCTGGGACTTTGAGCTAAAGCCGGGCGAGAGCAAAAAGATCCGCTTCGGCTATGAGCTAAGCAAACCGAAGAGATAACGAGCTTTGGCGCGGCGCGGATAAATTTTGCGCAGCGGAGTAGCTTTTTGCGGCGCGATTAAATTTTGCCGGCATAAAACTAAGGCGCGGCTTTAAAATTTATCTGAAATTTTTGGCGCCGCACCGCTGAATTTTACGCGCCGTGCCTAGAGAAATTTGAGCGTCGCGAGAACCAAAAATTTAAATGTTGCGGCGATTTAAAATTGGCTAGCGCGAGATATGAAATTTAGCGACGCACGGGATTTTGGCTCTAGGCAGAAAACTTTGAGCGTCGATAAAATTTATCTCAAATTTAAAAAGGTCGGGGCGATGAATGTGGAGCGAAGGTATAAATTTAACGCGGCGGCGAGGTGTGTGGTTTGTTTCAATGGCGGCATTTAAAGGATAGTTATGAAATTTCACAAACTTAAATTTAAAATCCTAGCCGCGGCGCTACTTTTCTGCGCCCTGTTTATCCGCATCGTGCCGGATTACTCCGCTTCGCAGGGCTCCTGCATAGTTAATATTTTTAGCTATTACAAATATCAAAAGGGATATTGTCTAAAAGAGAATAGAATTCTGAGCAACGAAGAGTTACTTCGAAATGCCGCTATAAATTATTTTAAAAGATATCACGACTATGAGGTTCTGCGAAATACCATTATCGATGAGCACGATATAAAAAATTTCGGCCATAGTTTTTATACGGCGCACATCTCCAAGCTCTATCTAATCGGCGATTTCAATGAAGAAAACTGGTTTGATTTTTTAGTTGAAAATACCGACAGAAAGAGTTTTGATTATGAGATAAAAGACAAGACGCAAATAGATATCTCCGATCTATCAAAATATTTTGTATATAAGGATGAAATTTTGGGCTTTAGACAGCCTATCATCTTGTCCGAAGAGAAAAATCCATTTCATAACGGAAAAATGTTTTTAGAAAAATCATTTTTAATAAAAGAGAATCAATTTTTTGTGAATTATGTTGATGTCGATGATATAAGTTTTTACATTGAATATAATGTTATTAAAAATTTAATGGCAATAAAAAGCGGATATGAGAGTTTAGAAAACTTTAACAAAGTCTTGGCTTATACTCATATGAAACATTATAGACGTAAATTCTCATACGATAATTGCGGAAATATAAATTTTGATATCAAAGCTCCGGCGGAACAGGAACTGGATATGTGGATTCACGGTGGATAAGATTGGTTGAAATTTTATCTTAACGAATGTAACCGAAAAAGGATAAGAGATGAGCAAAAAAGAAACTGATCTAAGATTAGAATTAGAGGGTAATTACGGAGCCGATATATTGAGTTATTATTTGTGGGGGAAGAAAACTCCTCCTGGTCCGGAAAGATTAGCCTCTAACGAATAGATGGATAGAAAAGGACTGATATGAAATTCTACAGGTCTATTAAATTTAAAGCCCTAGCGGGCACGCTGCTTCTTATAATAATACTTTGTGCCGCATTTATTCGTATAATTCCCGATTATTCCACCCCGCGAGGCTTCGCGATAGTTACTACTTCCGACTACGACAAATACAAGCAAGGATACTGCCTCAAAGAAAATAGAATTTTGCCGAAGGAGGAGCTGTATAAAAAAGTAGCAGGAGCATATTTAGATAATAATGTAAAATTATACCAAATGATCGATGCTTATAGGTTGAAAACCTTCGGTAGTCTTTGGTCCAGTAGATACGAGGTTGCATACTATGAACTAGAAAATATAAATTTATCGAATTGTTTTGAAGTATTAGAAAAATATTATCAAGAGGGAAAAACGACCGAGCAGATACTGATGAAAGAGCTAAAGGCTAAAAAAACCGATCCAAAGAAATATCTAAAAATAAATTTGAACGATACGAGCGTTGGATTTGACAGACCGATAGTTAGGGTTGACGGTGGCGAGGAAGAAGTCACAGGCACTTTGTTCCTTGATAAATTCGCTATATTTAACGGTAATTATATGCAGTTTAACCATTCGGAGTATCTGTGCGATACGATAGGAAATTTTATTATCGAGAAGAAATACTATAAAGAGAGAAAAAATGCCGTAGTCGGTATCGGAAAAGGTTTTAAATTTGATAACTGCGGGAATTTAAATTATCCGCTAGAAAAATACTATTTGGGCGGTAGAGATATAGAGATGCGCTAAATTCTCTAATATGAATTTTGTTAAAAAATTTAAGGGACTTAAGACCGATGAGTGCAGAGCAAAAATATAAATTTCATAGGACGGCGAAGTATTTGCTCGCTTAGCGGGTGGTTTTCTTGCTTGATTGGTGGGCGGCGGCTTTGATTTTAGCAGTTTTGCCTTTGGCGGGCGCGCCAAAAATCGCCATTTTTGCCGCAATATTTGCGATTTTGGCTTGCGCGCTGTTTTGGTATTTGTTCAAAAGGTATAAAAACTTTAAGCCAAGCAAGCTGTTTGTAAAAAATCCAAATCTTAGTTTACTGCTTTTTGCGGTAGAAAATTTATCGCTCGGCGCTTTTTACGGCGGGTTTTTGGCATGCCTCTCGGCGGGGTATTTTTGGGGCGAGCGTGCCGCCGGCTGGAGCGTGGCGTTTGCATTTGCGTTCGCGCCCGTTCGCCTGATCGTTTTTGTGATTTCGTATATGTTTAACGAAAAGAAAAGCTAAACTTATGCGTCTTTCGCGCCCACTAAATTTTATCTCTCGCGCAGCACGGGCTTAGGCACGGAATTTAGCCCGCGCGGGCCAAGCGAGATTTGAAATTTCATCATCCCGCTTGCTTTAAAATTTTAAAATTTCATCGTCGCAAAAGCTCCGGCGCGGGCTCTAAATTTTATCTTCTACGCGACACGGGCTTGAGCACGGATTTAGCTCGCACAAGCCGAGTATGAAATTTCGCCGCGGACAAAAATTTTGCGAACTGATAAAATTCTCGCTAGCCGCCATGCTTTGACATTTATGCAGAACACGCTTATGTCGCTGCGACATTTACAAAATTTTAAAACCGCGCGGAACTCGCCTCGCAAACGACGATTACGCCGCAGGCTTATCTATTTATTTATGCGGGTAGCGGAAGCCTTCGGCGGGCTAAAGACGAGACTCTTATCTTAGCCGCAAATCAAATCCAAGCTTCGGCAGAGAAAAACGCGAGCGGCGAATGCAGAAGCAAAACCAAGCGGGCGGGCGTGTTTGCCCCAAATCTAGCCCTTTAGCTTCATCATTTTTTCTAAAATTTCATAGACTAGATCAAACTTCGTAAAGCCGTCCCTGTCTAAAAAATGCCCGCCCTTCTCCACCTCGTAAAACTTAGCGTCCATCTGCCCCGCTAGCTCACGGCTGAAGCTAAACGGCACGATATAATCGTCCTTCGCAGAAATTACAGCGCGCTGTTTTGCGGCGGCTTTTATGCGCTCAAAATCAAAGCCTTTATCCATAAACTCGTCTAAAATTTTAAATTGCGGATCACTAAGCGGCTTTGCAAGCCCCGAAACTAGCACAACGCCCTCTACTGCGCCGCCCAAAGCGTCGCTTTGCAAAAAATTTAAGATCGTAGGGCAGCCGAGGCTGTGTCCGACTAGATAGACTTCGCCTTCAAATTTTACGCTTTCTCGCAGAGTTTTCAGCCACTCATCAAGCCTTGGGTGCGCAGGCGTGGGCATCGTTAAAATTTCCGCCCTCGCGCCCGATTTTTCGATCTCGTCTTTGAGCCAGGCAAACCAATGCTTCTTAGGCGAAGCATCGTAGCCGTGCACGATATAGACGCACTTTTGCATATTTTCTCCTTTAAATTTAAGCCCTTTGCGCGCAAATTTTAAAATTTCAATCCGCGCCCTAGCCCTTGCAAATCGTGATTTTATCAGCAAATTTACCCAAAAAGTGATACCCAGAGCCCGCCTGCGCGATGATATCGAGCACCGCGTCGGCATCCCGCACGAGCGTGCCGCCCGCAAAGTCCACGCCGCGCTCAAACAGCGCCTGCGGCAGTAGCGGCGTGGTAGGTCCCACGAGCACGAGCTTGGCGCCGCTTTTTTTCAGACGCAAAAGTCCATCGAGCGTGTCGTTGATGAGCGTCGTAGCCGTGATTATCACATTGTCGGCGCGCGGCACGACGCTGCTAGCCTCGCTTGCGGGCAGGTAAAACGGCAGCTCCGCCTGCTTGAGCGTACTTTTGTCAAGCTCTAAAATTTTAAAATCCGCGCCATTTTTCATCAGCGTCTTGATGTAGGGTACCAGCGCGCCCACGACGACGCTAAAGCTGCCGCGCTCAATCCGTAGCTGCTCAAAGGGATCGGCGCCGAATTTCACGTCGTAATCCGCGCGGATTTTATCAAAACACGCCCTTCCAAGCGCATTTAGCGCGGCAAGCGCGAGCGTCTTTTTAAGCGGCGCGGCAGAGCCCAAATCGCGCAGCAGATAGCGCACGCTCTTGCCTGCGATATTGCCCGAATCGGGCATCACGCTTGCTTGCGAGGGGCAGCAAACGGCGCCCGATAGGGACTTTAGCGGCGTATAGCTAAGCCCGCACGCGCCCCCTTGCAGCTTCACGCCGCTAAAAAACAGCCCCACGACCGCGCGCTCGATCTTAAGTTCCAGCGCCTGGACGCCTAAAATTTCTTTCGCGCGCTCCAGCGTCTGATCTAAAATTTCGCTCATTTTCGCTCCTTTAATGTGGAATTTGGCGCCATTATAGCTTAAAATTTCGGCGCCCGTATTGATATAAATTTATTGATCGCGCGACGGGCGAATGCGGCTTGGAATTTTAAACTAATCGGCGGCGCGGACGAAGCGGCAGGCGCGAGCAAGCGGTGCGGGCGGGTCAAATTTAACGAGCAAGCCGATGCGAACCCAGGCAAATGCGAGCTAAATTCCATAAGAGCGGACGAGCAAGAGCTTGGACATAGACGGGTAAATTTAACAATGGTAAGCCGATACAGGCTGAATTTTAGGCTAGCTTAATGAGCGAATGCGGGATAAATTTCAATGAATACGAATGGGCGCGAGCTTGGGCGGATACAGGTTAAATCTAATGAAAGTGGCGAGAGCAGGCTAAATTTAACGAAAGCGGCAGCGGGCAAAATTTAATAAAAGGTGCGGGCGCGGGTAAAATTTTCAAGCCGCACGCGGATAAAATTCAAACGACGAGCCGTATCTGCGACAAGTCGCGCTCGCTGAGGAGTTAAATTTTATTTCCTACCTGCCACACGGCTAAATTTTATTTCCGATCCATCGCGGGACTAAATTTCATTTTTCGAATTCGCCGCGAGGCTAAATTTTATTCTCCGAAAGCAGGATGTTGATGAGCGGATTTAGCAGCGTCTCGCCGCGCGCGGCGCACAGCACGATCTCGTCGTAGTAGTAATCGCTCCTGCCGTAGTTGTGAAACTCATATGCGCCAAAGCCATATCCCATCGGCGTGATCTCGACGCGCGAGTACCAGGCGTCCTTAGCGATGATGTATCTTTCGGTATCTTGCGAATAGACCCACACCACGATCTCATCTTTGTTTTTTTGCCGCATCAGCCACATAAAGACGTTTGCGATGTCGTTGAAAAAATATGTATCGCCGTTTGGCATAACGGCCTGAGCGGTGTTGTACAGATCGTTTATCACCGTGCCGCTCTCGTGGCATAGATATTTGCCAAATTCTATCTGCAGCGGCTGCTTATCGGTGTTGCCGTGGCGCACGGAAATTTTGGATTCCGCTATATCCATGGACGATATGAGCAGCCCCATCACGCAGGCGAGCAAAACCGCGGCAAAAATTTTCTTAATCATAGCAGCGCGCCCCGCACGAAGTAGTATTTGACGACGTAGGCGCTGCAGATGAGCGCGTTTAGAATGAGCCAGAACGAGGAGTATTTAAGCAGGTGGGTGTAGGCGCGCTTAGTAATGAGCTCCGTTAAAAACGGCACGATGCCGAAAAATATACCCAAAAACAGCGAGCCCCAGATCGCATAGCCGACGAAGTAATAATCCTTCAAAAGCATGCAATACGGGCATTTATGGTTGGGCTGCTCGTAAACGTAAAGCCCGAAAAAATAGGTGATCGCGTAGTATGCGACGAACAAAAAGAGCAAATTCAAAGCAAAGCTCGCCATCGACTGCTTTAAGAAATTTAAGATCAAAATGGCGCCCAATATCGCGTAGAAAAAAGTCGCCAAAAGCGCCTGCGTGTAGCCGAATGGGAGCTTCGGCGCGCGAAATACGACCGAGCAGCAAAACACCGGCACGCGCAGCGGGATGTTGGTAAAAAATAGAATCTCTAAAATAAACTCCGCCAAAACGCCCGTAAAAAGGATGGTAAAGATCAGGTATTTGCGCTTTAGATAGGGAAATTTGCCCGCTTTAAGATCGAGGCTGTTTAAAATAAGCCAGAGCCCAAAGCCGAAGATCAGTAAAATTTTTAAAAGCAGCAGGATGTTGCCGTAGCGGTTCGAGCCCACGACGCCTGCGGAGCACATTGCGCCGGGCACGATCGAAGAGAGCTCGTTTAAGCAGAGCGCGAAAAATATAAATAAAATGATCTTGCACGCTATCGTGAAAAACAAAATAGTGTTGATGAGATAGTTTCTTTTCTCCAGGGCGTATTGTAAATTTGAGGTGGCGTTAAAGTCCCAGTAGCGCATAATCCGCACGATGTGAAACTGTGAGATCGCCATCAGCGCTATTACGATTAGTTCTACGGCCAAAAACGCGATCACGCTACCCGATAAAAATACGCTCATGCTGAAATTTCTCCATCTTTTAAAAACACATATCGATCCACGAAGCTTAGCTCGTCGAAGAGTATGTCGTGCGTCGCGATCAAAACGGTCTTTTTAAGCTCTTTGAGCTTTGAAAGCATCTCGATAAAACCGAGCGAGTTTTGTTTGTCTAAATTTGCCGTCGGCTCGTCGGCTAAGATGATCTGTGGCCCCATCACGAGCGCCCTTGCGATAGCGCAGCGCTGCTTCTCGCCGCCGCTAAGGCTGGAGACGATCTGATCTTTTTTATGCGCGATATTAGCAATCTGCATCGCTTCGTCTATGCGCGCGCTAAGCTCATCTCTGCTCAGCCGCTCAAGGCTAAGCGGCGCAAGGACGTTTTTATAGACGCTAAGCGCCTCAAGCAGGTTGAATGACTGAAAGATAAAGCCGATTTTTTTATGGCGATACGCGGAGCTTTCGATATCGGCGAGCTTGGAGACGTTTGCGCCGTCCACCAAAACCTCGCCGCTGCTAGGCTTAGCAAGCGCGCCTATGATGGATAGAAGCGTGCTTTTGCCGCTGCCGCTAACGCCTTTTAAGATTACGATCTGCCCTTCTTCGACGCTTAGGCTTATATTTTTCAAAGCGCGAAACTCATTCGCCCTGCCCTCGTTGTAAATTTTAAAAAGCTGCTTAATCTCTATCTTGCTCATTTGACCGCCTCGCTCATATCGCCTATAGCGATGCGCCAGGATGGGATGATGACGAACGCCAAAAACGGGATCACACTAAAGACGAAGATCAAAAAGAGCATATTGAAATTTATCGCAGGCGTGAAAGTGATGAAATTTCGCAGCTCGCCGCCTAAAAATATATCGCGCAGAAGCGGCGCATCCAGGATAAAAACATAAGCATACGCAGCCGCGACGCCGAGTAGATAAGCGCTTAGCGAGACGATGAAATTTTGGATAAATTTCATCGCGATGATGTCCTTTATACAAAAGCCGATGCTGCGCAAGATCGCGATCTCCTTTTTCTTCTCGCCGTATGCGAGCGAAATTTGATTTTTCAGCAAGATGAAAAATGAGATCATCGCCACGGCGTAAAGCACCATAAAAATTCCACCCTTGTAATAATACAGATGCCTCACTTCGGCTACCGCGTCCTCCGCGCTAAGGGCTTCCGTGTTGGGGTATAAATTTACGATCTTAAGCGCCACTTCGCTTACTTCGTTGGGGTTGGGCACGCTTACGTAGAGCTTGGTGTATTCGCCCTCCTTCAGGCTTAGCACCTCGCGCGCGGTATCGGGGTTGAGATAGATCACGTCGTTTGAGACGATGCTGCTTTCGTGCGGCGAAATTTTATTGATCTTAATCGCGATTAGGCGCTGTTCGGTTAAGAAGTGAAACTCATCCTCGTAGTACCACTCGCCCATCGCCGCCTTTACCCCCTCGCCTACGATCATTTCGTTTTCGCTCAGGCTTTCGTCGCCTACGATATGAAACCAAACGCGCTTTTGAGCGAAGTAATACATCCCGTCCACGGCGCCCTGCACTTCGCTGACGCCCGCGATTTTGGCGATATCGTAGATATAGCCGTCGTGCATCAGATCGCGTTTGCCCGCGCGCAGAGCCTCTACGACGATGTCGGGTCTGAGCTTGATGACCTTCTCAAGATCGTTTTGAATGGAGCCCGAGATAAAAAGCACCGAGCTTAAAATAAAAACGATAAATGCAAAGATTGCGAAGCTAAAAGCGTGATCGGCTCTGTCTTTTCGCAGCAGAGTTACGGAGTAGTCGATAAAATTTTTATTTATCATAGACGAACTCCGCGTAGGCTTTGCTCTTAAAGCTGCTTGAGAGCCGCACGTCCTTTATCTCGCGCGCTAGCTTTTGCAGGCACTGCTCGCCCTTTGCGCGATCAAAGCTTACATAATGCACCGCAATGAGCGCGTAAAGGGCGGCAAAAAAGATCATTAAAGCGCAAATGAGCCTCATAGCCCTTCTATTACGCTCTCTTGAATTTCATCAAATTTAAGTACGTTCTTACCGCCGTGATCTTTAGCGAAGGTCTTAGCCGCGCTCTCGCTCTCAAATGGAATGAGCTCGTCGCCCATCGGCCCTAAGACGTTGGAGCCGAGCACAAAAAAGGCGCTTTTAGCATCGATCTTATGTAGTTTGTAGTAGTCGGTTACGAAAATTTTATCAAAGCCCTTGCCCTTTTGGAAGTAGTATTTCATCATATCTTTCACGCCGTCAAAATACAAGTTCTCGCCGCCTTGAACCTCTATCATCGCCGCCCAGTTAGGGTTTTTGCCCACTAGCATGCCGCAGACCGGGCATTTAGCGCCCTCAGGCACGACGATCTTTTCAGGTTTTTTCACTTTTGCGTTTTTGTCGCTGCTGCCTAAATTTGCCGGCGCGTCCCATAGATACAGCGCTGCGGCTTGTAGGTGCTTGTCGTATTCAGGAGCCTTGCTAGCGCCCTTTGCATCGCAAGTCTTTTTGAGATGAGCTTTGAGCTCGGATATGGCTTTGAAGCTTTTCGCTTCGGTTTTAGCGCAGTTTGTTTCGTAAAATTCTTTACCGTGCGCGTAAACGCCGCCCTCGCGCTTGGCTTTAATCATCTTGTTATCGCCCTCAAAATCCTGTCCCGCAATCTCGTAGGCTTTGGCGAAATTCATTATCTCGCCGCCGTTTTCGGCTTGGAATTCTTTCGCGTCGGCTTCGGTTGAAAAGGCGTATTTGCTATTACGCGTCATCGTGCCTTTGACCTTGCTGCCCACGACGTAAAAGGCTTTATTTACGTTGATCAAATTTAGATTTTTCGTATCGACGACCTGCGCATCGCTTGGAATTTTCCCCTCCGTTAGCTCGTACAAGCAGTGCAGAGAAGCTACTTGCTTGCCGTTCCAAACGTGGTTGGTTTTATAGAATTTAACCAAATTCATTCCGCAAACGGCGCAGTATTCTTTGCCCTCGCCGCTTCCTACGAGCGTAGCCTTGCTAGGATCCACGCTTTGAAACATCGGCATTTGTTTGTCTTTTTGCTCATTCATCGAAGCGCCGCAAACCGCTGCCGCCAGTAAAGCCGAAGCCAAAATAGAACGTAAAATCATACTATCTCCTTAAAAATTTGATGTTTTAAATTTACTTACTAATCGAGTTTAAAAATTCCAAATTCTCGCATCCCATCTTGATGCCGCCGTCGCAGCTTTTTTTGAAAAGCTCTTTTGCTTTAGCGTTATCGGACTTCACTCCTTTTCCTTCTGCATACATTATGGCTAGATTATTGCAGCCGTCGAAGTGGCCGAGGTTGCACGCCTTTTCATACTGCTGCTTTGCCTGCTTATAATCCTGACCTACCCCCTGCCCGAAGGCGTATAGATAGCCTAGGTTGTTGCAGCCGATGCCGATGTCACCGCCGCAAGCCTTTTCGTAAAAAATTTTAGCCTTTGCGAAGCTTTGCTGCACGCCTTCGCCCTTCAGATACAGATAGCCCAGGTTGTTGCAGCCCATCATATCGCCGTAGGTGCAGGCCTTTTCATAAAGGCTAGCGGCCTTGGCTACGTCTTTCGCGAGCCCGGCGCCGTTTGCGTATAAAAGCCCGAGCGATGTGCAGCCCTCGTTATCTTTGCAGGCTTTTTCGTAATAAGCCGCGGCTTTGGTGAAATTTTGATCCGCGCCGTTGCCGCTTTCGTAGATATAGCCTAGATTGTTGCACGCAAGCGCAAATTTAGCGCTGCACGCCTTCTCGTAGAGGCTGATCGCTTTTTCGAAATTTTTCTCTACGTTGCCGGTACCCTCAAAATACAAAACGGCTAGATTATAGCAGCCCGAAGCTTTATTTTCCAAACCGCACGCTCGCTCGTAAATTTCTGCGAGTTTTTTATGATCGCCGCTTTGCTGAGCTTGAATGCCCTCGCTGATAAAGCCCGCGTTTGCTGCGGCGGCCAAAATCAGCGCTATTAGAAATTTTTTCAAATTTACTCCTTTATATCGTTTTTACGTCCCTGCCTCTGAAGGCAAGAGCGATTATTAAAAAGATCGCCGCTATTATACAATAAAACGGCGCGGGTATCTGCGGCGCATCGCCCGCGGCGTAAGAGTGCATGCCGGTGAGGTAGAAATTTACGCCGAAATAGGTCATTATAATCGAGCTATACGCGAGCGTCGAGCTCACGCAATAAACATAGATCGAGCCGAGCTTCGGGATCAGCTTTAGATGCAGCACGATCGCATAGACGATGATCGAGACATACGACCAGGTCTCTTTGCTATCCCAGCCCCAGTATCGCCCCCAACTCTCATTCGCCCACACGCCGCCGAAGAAATTTCCGAGCGTCAGCATCGAAAGCCCCACGATGAGGCTAATCTCGTTGATCGCCGTTATATATCTGATCTGCGCGTTGAGCCGCTCGCGATTGGCGCCGTTTTTAAGCGCCATCAAAACAAGAGCCAAAAGCCCAAGCAAGCAGCTAAGCCCTAAAAATCCATAGCTAGCCGTGATAACCGAGACGTGGATGCTAAGCCAATACGACTTTAACACCGGCACGAGGTTGGTAATCTGCGGGTTTACGAAGCTCATATGCGCTACCAGCATCACGATGCTGGCCAGCAAGCAGCTCGCGCTTAGCGTAAGTAGGGACTTTCTAAAAAATATGATCCCCGCAAGCGCCGCCGACCAGCCGATGTAGATCATCGACTCATAGCTATCGCTCCACGGCGCGTGAGCCGCCACATACCAACGCAGCGCGAGCGCGAGGGTATGTGCCGCAAAGCTTGTAGCAAAGGCCGCAAATAAAATTTTTTGCGCGAGCATGAAGCGCTTACCGCAAAGTGCGCCTAAAAGCGCCAATATTAGAGCTATGCCGCCTAGGATCATATAGCAATAAACGAGCTTTTTAAAAACCGAAGCTTTGTTGTAAAACACCTCGGCTTTGACGCGGTTTTCACTCGGAAGTATAGCTGCCGAGGTAGCCCTTTGGTAGTTTTTCAGCTCTGCAAGTGCTGCATCCGCTTTATCCCAATCATTATCCGAAATTCCATCCTGCAAGCCGTTTAGATAGTCGTTTAGCACGCCTTTGATCTGCGGAGCGATACTATAATCCGCGAAGGCGTCGTTCGGCGAGAGCCAGGTGTTTTGCGGATCGTTCGGCACGGGAATAAATTTAAAAAACACCCCTCTAAAGGTCAGATACGCGATATTTAGCCGCTCGTCGAATTTAATCAGCTCGTTATCGAGCACGCTGCGGCGCGAGGCGCTTTTTTCATTCGCCTCGTCCAGGGCGTGGGCGAGCTTGTAGTTGCCGTTTTCATCAAAGACCGAATTAAAGCTCGCATATCGCTCCTGCGGCGCTAAGCCCAGCATCTTTTTGATCTCGTCGTTTTTGATCTTGATGATCTTTTGATCGCGCCAGAACGCGGGGTTTAGGCTCATGCCCAAGATCATCTGCTCGGCGCTTAAGCCGTAGAGCGAGTCCGTGCCTGAAATTTTATTTACGATCTCGCTTGCTTCGGTGCTAAGCGGCTTGATCCTGCCCATATAATCTTGCACCAAAAGCTCCGCAAACGCGCCGTTTGCGTGAACGCGCGAGTTGGCTTTAAGGTTTGCTAGATAGTTCTCATCCGCGGCGTGAAGCTCAATGCTGAAAAAAAGCGGCGCGATTAGAAGCAGCGCGGCGGGTGCGTTGTTTTTAATAAATTTAGCGAGCTTTTTAAACCTACTGCCCGCGGTAAAAAGATTGCCGATAAATCCGACGCAAAGCAAGAAATAACCGAAGTAAGTGGGGATTTTACCCGGATCGCGGTTAAGCTCCAGCACCGTACCCAGCTCGTCGGTGTCGTAGGAGGATTGAAAGAGCTTAAAGCCGCCAAAGTTTAGCGGATGGTTCATATAAATTTCATACTCCCCCGCGCTCTTGCCCTCTTTTAAAATTTCAACGTCGCTGGCGTAGGATGACGGGCTTTGCGAGCCTGGGTAGCGCTCGAGTTTAAATTTCAAAAGCTTTACCGCAAACGGAAGCTCTATGAGCTTCGAGCCCCAGCTTAGCATTATCTCCTCGCCGTCAAAATTTAAAATTTTGGGCTCACCCAGCCAGCCAGCGCCGCCGCGCAGCTGCGCTTCTTGCTCGCTTCCGCCCTCAAAGCCCGCTTTCACCGCAAGCGTGCCCTGCTCGCCTTTGGGCGCGGGTTTGTAGGAGCCAAATTTGACGGTGAAGCTTTTGGAATTTATACTTTGCGTGAAGCTAAAATCGTTATCGCCGATCTGGCTTAAATTTAGCGGATGCTCAAACAGCGCGTCTTGCGTGCGGATTTGCAAGTATGGTTTGACGCTTACCATCTCGCTTTCGCTCTCGCCCGCTCTTACGTGCAGCACGCCTTCGGTGCCGAAATAGCGCGTTAGCGCCGCGCCGATAAAGATGACGATAAATGCCGCGTGCAGAACGAAGGAGCCGAAGCGGCGCCACATTTTGGTTTTAATTATAATGCCGAGCAGGCTAAGCGTCGCAGCGCCCATGACGCACTCATACCAGCGCGCCTCATAGACTAAAATTTTAGCAGTTTGCGTGTCGTAGATACTCTCTAAAAAGGTTGCGACGCCGGCACCTGCGGCTAGGATAAAGAGGAGGCAGAGCGCGAACTTATAAGAGATGAAAAATTTTAATATTTTTAGCGCGCTCATTAACCCTCCGCAGTTTTACATTATTATATCGTAAGTTTGTCCCGCATACAAAATAAACATCCTAAGAAGCAGCACGCCCATGACGCTGGCAAGCGCGCTAACGTAGAATGCAAACGCAGAGTGAGCGATCTTTTTGCCCAGTGCGAAATTTAAAACTAGCGGTACGCAAAAGCCTACGCCCACGACGCCTAGCCAAAACATCTTCGCATAAAATCCCTCGTTAAATGCGGCGCTCGCGGCTTTTTGCACGTCGCTGCCCGTGACGAGCGAAACGAAAATCATGCCGATTAGTAAAATTTCCATCGCTAAAACCGGCCACTCGACGGCGTGTAAAATTTTAAGATCGCCACCGTGCGGGTCTGCTTTAAAGAAAAGCGCGGCTATCAGGCTTGAGCCTGCGATGCCTGCCGATAAGCCAGACGCCACGAAAAGCGCAGGCAAAACGGCTGTATTAAGGATAGGAAATCTAACTAAAACCGAGATCAAAAAGCCCGTATAGGCGCAGATCGCGACCGCAAAAACTAGCGTAAGCGCAAGAAGCAGCGGGCGAAGCGCGTTTAAAATTTTCATCGCAAGCTCGAAAAGCCCTTTTAAAAAGCTAAGATTGTGCGTCAAAAACTCTCTAAGGCACTCTTCAAACGCGTAAAGGCAAGCTACGAAGGTAAGCGGGATATAGACGCAAAGGGCCGCCACGCCCACGGACATAACCGATGTGAAGTTATAATTAATCAAAATTTTCCAGAAAAGTAGCGGTCGCTCAAGGTCGGCTACCAGGCAGACCATGCCGAGTAAAATCGTGACGAAAGATAGCAGCGACGCAGCTTTAAATAGCGGCGTGCTTTCGGTCTGTTTTTTGTAAAATTTGACGAGGATCGCGACTATCAAAGCGCCGCCGCTCATACCCGCTAGCAAAAGATAAACCGCTATCGGCCAGCCCCACTCTACGCCGTGCGAGAAGGTCGCAGTGAAATTTATAGCTCCGTTCATATCACACCCCCAATTTAACCGCAGGAATATAGCGAAGGCTCGGCTTCGTGCCGCACTCAGGATGCATTCGTAGGCTGTCTTTGACGCGAAGCAGCTGGCTGATGTGCGAGTTTTCGTCGTTTAGATCGCCGAACACGATCGCCTCGTATCTGCACGCCTCGATGCAGGCAGGCTCGTGACCGTCCTTTAAATTCGTATCCAAGCAGAAATTGCAGCTCTCTGCGGCTTTGGTTTCGTGATTTATAAAGCGCACGTCGTAAGGACAGGCGACGATGCAGTATTTACAGGCGATGCAGTCGTCGGTGTTCATCGTCGTGATGCCAGTTTTTTCGTCTTTGTGGCAGGCTTTCGTCGGGCAGACGTTCACGCACGGCGCGTCCTCGCACTGCTGACAAGAAACCCTAACGTAGCGCTTTTCTTTCAAATTTAGCGGATCGGTTTTATCCTGGATAAAAAGCCTCATTTGACCTTTCGGAACCAAATTTACCTTTTTACAGGCGATCTCGCAATCAGTGCAACCCACGCATTTGTTCTGATCGAATATCATGCCGTAGTGTGGCTTTTTCGGCTCTTGCTTTTGAACGCTCGCATTTGCGTCCTGCGCACTTTTATCCGCGCTGTTTTGCGCGAGTAAGCTTGAGGCGATTGCGCCAAGCCCTAAAGAGCCTAGTGCGGCGGATTTTATAAAATTTCTTCTTTGCTTTTGCATATTCTCCTCCGACTAAATTTAAGCAAAACTACTTTGTTTTATTCGCGTCGTGAAAGCTTTTAGCCTCGCTCTCGCTAAGCTTTTTGGCTGCATCGGCAAGCTCACCGGGCTTTAAAACTTTTAGTAATTCGGCTTCAAAAATCACCACAGAACCTGCAGGAATTCTATCTACGTCCACGTTGCCGTAGGCTAAATTACTAGGGATTGTAAATTTATATTTAGAGCCCGTATTCATCAAAAGCAACCCCTCGCGCAATCCGTCGATTAAGCCTATCATAGAAAGATGCGCCGGAATTTTAGACGCGAAAGTATCGTCAAATACACTACCATTCGTCAAATACGCCTTGTAGTTCATCACTACTACGCTCTCAGGCTTTGGCTTTTCGCCCATACCTAGCTTTAGAATTTCATATTGAAGACCGGATTTTGTGGTTTTAACGTCCGGATTTTTGGCATTTTTCGCCATAAATTCCTTGCCTGCTTTTAAATTTTTATCAAGCTCCGCTTTGGAATTTGTTTCTACGATCTTATTTAGCTTATCGGCTCTTTGATTCAAAAGCGCAATAATTTCCTCATCTTTTAGCTTCTGCTGCTTTTTAAGAGCATCCAAAAACCCCTCTATCACCGCATCTAAGTCGTATTTGACGCCTAATGCGGCTTGTGAATGCAGCTGGTTTGAAACATAGCTTCCAGTAGAAGCTCCGATGCTATAAGATTCTTTTTGTTCTTGCGTAGTTAAATTCGCGCCCAACGCGCAGCTTGCCAAAACGATAGGCAAGAAAATTTTTAGTCTTTTTTGCATACATTTGCCTTTTAAATTTCGGGGCCGCGAGCTTACGCGACCCCGAAAGAATTATAAATTATTATTTAAAATTCTTTGAGCCTCTTTGATATACTCTTTAGCGGCTTCTAGCCTTTGCTTAGTATATTTAAAGCCATGCATTCCCCATGAGCCGTCTTTTTCGATAAGATCGACGGTGTCTTGAGCTTTTTCTATTAGCTCGTAAACGCGAGTTTTGTCGCTGGAGTTAAGCTTTTTAGTCTCAAGGATAGAGTAAATTCCTTGAATACCGATCTTAACTTGCGAGAAGTCGCTCTTAATCGGAGTTTGCCAGCCCATAACCTCATCGTAAACCTGCTTTTGGTTCTTGAAGTGAAGCGTCTCTTTTAGCTCGGAGACGACTGGACTATGGCAGCCTTTGGTATCTTGCATATCTTTATCAGCCCACGAGGTTCTCGCGCACGACCACATAAGATCGACGAAATTTCGTCCCTCTTTATTTCTTTGGAAGTGCCAATCTTTCGCATCTCTTGGACCTTTAGCGGCATCGCCTGCGACTAGAGATTTTCTAGCAGGATCGATGTCGATCTTCCAGATGTGAGATCTTCTTTGAGTATCGAATCCCGCGTTGTCTTGAAACTGAATAGCGTAGAAGTTCTCGCAGCTCATCATAAACGGCATGTGGCAAGATGCGCAGGTATTGTCTTTATGCGTATCGGCTCTTGCAGCGATGTAGGCTTGCTCTTGGTGGCAATCTTTGCACTCTTTTGTGATCTTAGGCTTTGTATAAAACGCGCTCAAATAGCCCTGCTCTGAGTTATAATTTACGCCCTTGACGGTTTTATCACCAACTACCGGTCCGGTGTTATCGTGCGGATCGTGGCAGGTTACGCAGCGCATACCCTTCTCGTAGTGAGCGGTGAAGTAGGACTGAGAGCCTTCAGAGCCACATCCTGGTCCCATAGATTTAAATTTAGAGCTAAGAGATAGATCGGGATTTCCGTTGTTTAGTGGATTAGCACGAGCTAAATCAGGGCTATAGTTAAATCTTTGGTGGCAGCGTTCGCAGTTTGAGGTTCTAAAATTTGTAGCGCCGTCAAGGTGACCGCCCGCTCCATGGCACTCTTCACAGGTGATACCCTTGGAGATAGTGTGCTTTTGAAGCTCTTTTGCGTTACCCAAAGCGGCGTAAAATTCTTTCTTAGTTTTAAAATCGAATTTGAATGGGTGGCAGACTTCGCAATACGAGCTGTTTGCTTGGAAAAACATCGATTTTTTGTATTTCGCAGCATATGACGCAAGACCTCTTACGTAACCACCGTTATCGCCGTATTCCTCAAGCGTACCCGGGAATTCCGGAACGATCTTTTTGATCTTTTTGACCGTCTCATCGTCTAAATTTAACGCCCAAGTCCTTTGGAATTGGTTGCCACCGGCTACGATTTGACCGGTGCCATCTCTTAGCAAGCCGCCCTCTACATGATAGGTTCCGCGTAGAAGCCACGCATCTACGTAGCCAAATTTTGTCCTTAGATGTCCCACGGTCGCATAAATTACGTCAGGGGTAATACCTTTTGGAAGGATCGACGCCGTATCTGGGCTAAATACAGGATCGGTTAGGTTGTTATTAACCTCCGGGTGCTCGCCCGGGAAGCGGATAGTAGTGGCGTGGCGCGATCTGCTCCATGTCTCATACTGCGCGGGGTGGCACTCGCCGCATTTTTCAGGACCTATGAATTTATTCGGAAATTGCAAAGAAGAGCCCGCAGGGATTCTATACATCATAGAGCTATAGCCCTTGCCGTCGTCTCTTTTACTCGCCTTTGAAAAGTCAAATCCATGACCTTCCGCAAGCCACTCCAAACCTCGGTCATGTACATCCATCTTACCGACCGTCTTACCGCCGTATTTGGTAAAAATCGGGTGATTTTTAAATAGCCAGTCATACATCTCTCGCTCTTCTACGACGTAGTCCTGCAAGGATATGACGCCTCTGCTTTGCAACGTGCCCTTAGGATTTGCGATGACGTCGCGCGATTTTTGCGACATTTCCATCTCATGCCCCATGCCTTCATCAGCACAGGCTCCTGCGGCAAAAATGCTAATACAGGCTAGCGCGCCTAGTAGCATCTTATTCCATTTTTTCATGGCTCCTCCTTTGAAAATCGAAATTTTAAATTAGCAAAGTTCTACGCTCGAAATAATATCAACAAAAAAGGGTGAAAAAGGGAGAAATTTAATGAAGTCTAAATTTAACGAAAAGAGATCGTAAATATCGCGCCTTCGTCGGAATTTGCAGCGCTTATGCTCCCTCCGTTTTTTTCGATTATCATCTTGCTCATATATAGCCCTAGCCCGCTGCCCTGCTGTTTTGTCGTAAAGTGCGGCTCAAAAATTTTATCTAGCTGCGCTTCGTCGATGCGGCTTGCGTTATTTTCGATCGTGATTACCCGCTCGCCCTGTTTTAAAAACGAGCGGATTTTAATCTCGCGCCGTTTAAGCGGTACGTCCAAAAACGCCTCCTTTGCGTTATTTATGATATTTATGATCACCTGGATTAGCTCGTTTACGTTGCCGTAAAGCGTGAAATTTTCCTCTATCCGCACGCTTATGTCGATGACGTGTTTTTTAAGCGAGGCGTTTAAAATTTTACGCGCCTGCTCGATCGCCTCGCTGGCGTTAAATTCCCTCTTCGGCATATTCGGATTGAAGAAATTTTTAAAATCCTCGATCGTATCGCTCATAAATTTCACCTGCTCGCCCGCGTCTTTTATGCCGTCTTCGAGCCTTTCTTTTGAGAGCTTGCCTCGCTCGTTGTAAAGCTCTAAATTTATGAGCGTAGAGCTGATCTGCGATAGTGGCTGGCGCCACTGGTGCGAGATATTGCCGATCATCTCGCCCATGAGCGCGAGGCGGCTTTGATTTATCAGTAAAAGCTGAGTCTGCATCTTTAAAGTCGCGTTTTTTTTGTGAATTTTATAGATACAAAATATGCAGATCAAAAACACCACAAGCAAGCTTAGACCACTAACGACAAACTCTTTGGTGTGATAAAGCAGAATGCTTTTTATCGGAATTTTAAAGCTTATCATCGCGATCGTATCGCCCAGGTCGCCTTTGAAATTTCCCACATCGCCGTAGAGCTCTTGCATCTTTTTAGGCGCTGCGTTGATGCTGTGGCACTCAGTGCACGAAGGCTGAGAGTTTGTTATCGGCAGGCTCAAAAGATATGAGGCGCCACCTTTATCATAGATGACTCTGGAGTATTCTTTATATCTGTTTTCTTTAAAGCCCTCTAAAATTTCATTCTCAAACTCGCTTCCTTCGTGCTCGGGATTGAGTGGATCGGTGGCGACGAGCTTGTAGTCGTAGTTGATGTGATTTTTGGCGAGCTGAATTTTATAAATTTCGCGCGTTATGTAGGTCGAGGACATTAGCCTCGGATCGAAAAAATCCTCGCTTAGAAGCTTTTTCTCTTTAAGCTCGTTTATTAGCGGGCGCTGCACGGTCGAGACGTAATCGCGCACCGCATTCATCGTATCTAGGATATAAAACGCCTCGCGCCTCGTGTCCTTTAGCGCAAGCTCGCGGTAGAAGTTAAAAACCAAAGCCGTAATTACGATATATAGCAGCACGAAAAGCGCTACGATAAATTTAAATTTATACTTCAAAGAGATACCCCACCGCATATAAATTTTTGATCACGTCCTTGCCGATCTTGCGGCGTAGCTCTTTGACGATCGCCTTGATCGCCTCCTTGCTGGGCTGCTCGAACTCCCACATATAGTTGAATAGCTGCTCGTAGGTTACGGTTTGATTTTTGCGCGCTAAGAAGTACTCCAAAAGCTTGCTCTCGCTTTTGGAAAGATGACAGGCGCTGTCTTTGACGTAGATGATCTTTTTGGCAAAATCATACTTCAGCTCACTGCTTATGCTAAATATCGGCGCGTGATTTATCAGCTCCGCCGCAACGTCTTGCAGCGCCTTTATAAAGGCGTTTTTGTCGTACGGCTTAGGCAGATACCTAGTGATCTTAAGCTCCACCGCCCGCCACAGATACTCCTGCTCGGTGTGGCTCGAAAGTATCACGATCGGCACGCCGATACCCGCGGCACGGATCTTTTTAACGACCTCAAGCCCGTCCATATGCGGCACGCCGATATCAAAAACCAGCGCGTCGTACGAGCCGCTCATCGCCTCATCAAGCGCCTCCAGCCCGTCCTTAACCCCCACTACTTCGCCGAAAAACAGCTGTAGCGATTCGGTTATATTTTTTAAAATCCCGGGCTCATCCTCCAGGCAAAGAACCCTTTTATTGGACAAAACGTCCAATAATTCGTAATCTTGCATTCTCTATCCGCCTCCAAACTTAGCGCATTTCATTCTTAATCGCCTCTTAAAATATAACTAGACTTAGATTATATAAATTTAGCATTAAACTAACGTTAAAAAATATACCAAAGTGGTTCACACGTAAATTTAAACTGGAAACTACCTATACGTGAGCTTTACGTCTGCATAAGTCGAATAAAAATATCACAAGAACATAAAAAGGCAGGGCGATAAGCTTGATATTAAATTTTACCACCTCGTAGGCGACAGATGAAAGGCAGTAAAATTCTATTTTAGAGGGGCTTGCATATGCATTTCGCAGACGAAAGGCAATCAAATCATGAAGTATTTATCAACCCCGCGCTATCGGCGAGATAGAATTTTAAAATTTAGCCCAAGCTGAGCATGCTAAAAGTTAATGCGAATGCTCCATCTTTGAGTGATCCATGCCACCGTGATCCATGTTCTCCATCGAGCCATGATTCATATGCGAATGATCCATCCCCTCCATCGAACCCATATCGTGGCTCATCCCGCTCATCGAGCCATGATCCATCATAGAATGATCCATGCCGCTCATACCGGGATCGGTCATTCCAAAAATCATCGCGACGTGTCCTAGCACCAAAAATACAATCAGCGCCAAGAAATGAAATTTAAGCCTAGCTCTAAATTCCGCTCCTTTTGCGATAACTCCGAGCTCCAAAAGTAGCAGCACCAGCGCAGGCAGCGCCGCCGCTACGTATGCCGCCAAAGCTAAGGTGTCCGCAGCGCCACGTAAATGAATAGCGGGCAAAATTTTAACCGCTACGTAAATGATTAATATCGTAAAATAAGCGCCGAGAATGATGCTAAGGCATTTATTGATTTTTAGCGCCAAAGAGCCCTCCTTCGCGCGGTACAAGCTAAAAAATTCGCTCGCTACTATCGCTTCTGCTAAGCCCATCGGCACCGCCATAAATAAAATCAAATTCCACGGCTGATTTGCCATCAAAAGTTCCATGTAATTCGTCATTGCCATGTTTTCTCCTTATTTTGGTTTAAAGGGCGTAATTCTAGCAGCTTTCGGTAAAAAATTTTAAAACAATAGATAAGATTAAGTGCGCCTTTAATCTTATCTTTCCGTAAAACGATTTGGGCTGCGTCTTAAAACTCGCTCACAAATATTAAATTTATCTCGCCTCGCACGCCGCCTCTTCGTATCTAACGTGAAATTTAGAAAATTTATATTTGCAAAAGCAGATGCATTAAATTTAGCCAAAACGCTTTAAATTCCGTAAAATTTCAGCTTTGCAAAGATAGAATTACAAAATTTTTTAAAAGGATTCAGAATGAAAAACTCCCTCTTATTCGCCTGCGCAGCGCTGTTTGTATGCGCTTGCTCCAATCCTGAGCATCCAGAGCCCGGCGTTTCGCATTGCAGCGAGCCCAAAATGGACGAGGCGTCGCATCAGATGATCCAAATTTGCGGCGAAAGCGAGGATCCGCAGATAGAAAATATGCAGTGCAACGAAAACGGACTTTGCTTCGGCACCGCAAAAATCAGGTAGCCGAAGCGTCTCGCGGGCGCAGAGCTAAATTTAACTATTTTAAAGCCGAGGTCGAGCGCCCGCAGGCGATCTAGGCCACGCTTTAAAATTTAGCCAGCGATTTAAATTTAGCCCCGCTTCACGCGCTGATGCATTTTATCTATCTTATTTTTACTGCGTCCGCCGATTGATCGAGCTGCTCTTGGCGCGATGAAATTTTAAAATTTCATCGCCAAACATGGTGTGGAATTAGGATTTAAAAGTAAGTGCGGGTCAAATTCATAAGTTTAAAATTTTAAAGTGACATGCAATTTAAAATTTCAGGTCTCTCACATGCTAGCGGTGCGAAATTTTACGCAAGCTCAAAATCCGCGCTAGAAGATTTCGTGCCGCTGCAAAATTTCTAGATCACAACTCCGCTCGGTAGAATTTTTTGGCGGTGCAGATGGAGGCGCAAAATCTGCGCCATCTAATCCTGCACGGATCACACCATGCAAATTTCTATGTCGTGCGTCAAGGCTCATAGCCTAATCTCGCTACAAGATCGCTTGCGAAATGGCGCAGTATCCTTAGTCGCATAGCGCAGCGCAACCTTGCTCACTGCGTGGTCGAGATCCATAGCTGTAGTGCGAAATGGCGTGGAATTCTTTGTTGCGCGGTCGAAGTTCTCAGCCCACAAAAAGGCGCGGTATCCTCTATCGGCGGTGCGAATTTATAGTCTCTAACTCGCACCTTAAAATTCCGCTTCAAACTCATTACTTAAAATTTCGTCTCAAAAAATCACGTATGAGAAATTCCGCTTTATCTTTACGGCTTAAAATTTCGTACGGATTGCACCGAGCAAAATCTCGTCACTGCGCGACGTAATCTTAAAATTTCAGCGGCGAACTCGCCGCATATTAAATTCTGCTTCATTATTACGACTTAAATTCTATCACAAGCCCACAGATTTAAAATTTTACTTCAAACGACGCCGTGAAATTTCTACCCTTGCCTAGGCGCATATCTCTCGGTGCCTGCGCCGCTCGCACTTAGCGGCGACGCTATATCTTTGCCGATAGCAACCCTCGCACAGGGCGCCTGTCACAGCCCATAGAAAATAAAGTGCGTCTCTTTCGTAATCGTAGCCTCTAAAAAATTTTAAGCGACCGCAAAATTTTAAAATTTAAAAGCAGCCTGCGATTAAGCCGATTTTTATAAATTTAGATTTGCTTTGTAACAGCACAATCTGGCGAGTAAGGCGCAACTATAAGTTACGCAGCTAGCTTTACGTCAGCTGCTTAAACATTTCGATCTGCTCCTTCGTAAGCTCGATCAAATCATCGTTTGCGTATTTAAGCGATGTCTCCAGACTTGCGATGAGCTCCTTACGGACGAAGCTCACGCTAAAAAGCGTCGCCCAAAATCGCGCTCCACTGCCCGTGTTTGGATCCTCCAAGACCGCTCTAATCGCAGCTACCGCAGCAGCATCGTCCGCCGCGCCCAATACCTCGTCCACGAGCGGATATTCACCTGCGCCGTCGCCCTCGTTTAGCGAGCGCAAAAGCGGCTCAAGCGCCTCGTCGCAGGGATTATCACGCAAAAACTCCCGCACCGCGCGAAACTCTGCCGCGAGCTGATCTGAAAGCTGCGCAGGCATCGGCTGATGAAGTCTCAAAAAGTCTAATGCCGTTTGCTTGTCCATAAAATTCCTTTTAAATGATATGCGCGATTGTAGCTAATTTTGGATTGCAAAGAGATAAATTTACTCTAATTTATAAGCTACTTCCGTCATAAATTCTCAATAATCTTAAATAATTAGATAGTGATTTTGCAGTGGCTTTTAGGGGCGATTTTCGATGGGCTTTGCGCGGATTACAAAATAAAATTCCAAAATTTTATCCAAACAAAAAAGCCCCTGCGAAGTGCAGGGGCTTACAAGCTTGATCTGTTTAGTCCGGCAAAATTTAGCAGACTAAGAAGGATTATTCCTCGATCTTGCCGGTTTTGATGCGGCGCTCGTAGATTTCGCGCATCTCTCTAATGTCGTTTTTGACCTCAAATACGCCGTGCCAATGCGAATAATCAGGTCCGCCCATTAGCGCGCCTTGGCGCATTCTGCGACCCTCGTGGTGCCATGAAACATAGTAGATTCGCTGGAACGCATCCGCCCAAGGATCGTCTTTTAGAAGTTTCTTTTCCTTAAGCTCTTTTAGCATCTTAGTCGCTTCGTCGTTGTAAACGTTATATAGAAGTACCTGCTTATCGCCCACCTCAAAGAAATTATTCGTATGGGTGCTTGCATGGCACTCTTTGCATACTTGCTTCATCTCGGCACGTGCCGCCTCAGGACCGTTTAGGTTACCTGCCAAAGGATTGCCGACGTTTAGTTTGCCGGTATTTAAAAACTCGCTTACCGCAGTCTCATTACCGCCGGTGCGTAGATTGCTCTTAGGCTGCCACAAATTCCACTTCAAGCGTTGAGATACGTTGTGAGTGGAGTTTAAATCGCCAACACCGCCGCTCATATGGCAGGTCGCGCATGTAGGGGCGCGGTAATCAGGAACCGCCCAAGTACCAGGAGCGCTATCGAATTTCCACTCATTGCCTTCAGCGTTAAATACGTGTCCGTGCATTGAGTTATTGTAAATTTCAATATCCGGATGATCAGGTCCTAAGTGGCAAGATGCGCAAGCAGCAGGCTTACGAGCTTCGGCGATCGAAAATTTATGACCAGAATGGCATGATTTGCATCCGCCTACGCTACCGTCCGGATAAACTGTACCGATGCCGTAAACGGGCCAGGTCTCTTTGGTAGGCTTGTTATGCTCATCCATTTTAACGACGCTACCGTGGCATTGAGAGCAGCCGGTAATATCAGGTGCATGTTTAAGATCAGGGATATCACGTCCTTCGTAGTGATACATTAGATCAACTATTCCTTTGTTGGCTTGCATTTGCATAGCGCCTCTTGCGTGACCGCTGTTTTCAAACTCTTTAACCTCGTTGCTGTGGCATTTGGCACAAGTTTTTGGGCTAACTAGCACCGAAATATGATTGTCTGTGTCTTTCGGATGCGGCTCTTTAGCTGCCATAGGGCTATCTGCTGGCTGCGAGTGGCAGTCGGTACAGCTAACGCCTACGTGAGCGTGGCGGCTCATCTTCCAATCCGCAACGACGCCCGGAGTTTTTTCGGCATGGCACTCGACGCAGCGTCTAGCTAGCGGCGTAAGCTGCCTATTTACCTTTAAATTTTTCGTAAGACTAACGTTTACGGAATTGCTTACGTTCGCGTCCGACGCGGACATATTCGCATGTTGCGCGGGCATTTCTGCGAATGCGAACGATGCGATACAGGCTATTAAAATAGCGACTTTTTTTAACATTGCTTCTCCTTTACTTGGTTTTGTTATTTTCTAGGTTGTATTTATCCCAATATTTGGTGATCTCTATACCCATATTTTTGTGACCGACGTTTTCGTGGCACTGCACGCAGGTTTTGCCGGTAGTGCCCGCGAAATAATCCCTATGTGCGAGCCAGGCTTTATTTACTTGGTTATTCTGCTCTTTTAAATTTCGATGGCAGCTTAGACAGCCGCTTTCATAAACGAAATGATTTCGCTCCTTGCGTTTTTCTTGCCAGTCGATCTTATCGGCATCGGTAAAGACCGTTTTGTAGACATCATTTGCGGAGGTTAGAGCTTTAGTCCAAAGATACATAAAGGTATTTTCATGAGAAACGTGACAGGCGACGCAATCGGCCTTGAAGCCTTGCGGGTTATTGCCGCCGTGAACATCATTGTGAAATGCGTTTGCCATCGGCTGCATCGTATGACAGGATACGCAGAATTTATCGGTGCCCGTAAGGTGAACCATCTCCGCAATCCCAAGAGAAAGTATCATTCCTATAAGCACACAAGCGCCCACGAGCAGCACAAGAGTTTTCTTTTTCATAAGTTTCCTTGATTTTAAAATTTCTTCGCAAAATTTTTAGTATTTGATAATTTCAAAAAATGGTATTTTATTATAAAAAGATTAAAAACCGCTTATTTTCTAGCCTTTTGTTAAAATTTATTAAATGAAGATAAAATTTTAAACTAAGTTTTTAGTTTAACGGAATATAATCCATTAAAATTTCAATACAAGGAGAGATAATGAAAACGATCCAAGCGGCTGAGATTACAAAAGTAGTCAGCGAGCTTTGCAAAAAAGCCTGTTATCAAGTCACGCCTGATATGCGCGCGGCATTTGAGAAAGCGCGTGAGAATGAGACTTCGCCTATCGGCAAAGATATCTTAGGCAAGCTCTTACAAAATGCCGATTTGGCGGCAAAAGAGGTCGCGCCGATCTGCCAAGATACCGGTATGACGGTGGTTTTTGTCGAACTCGGTCAGGACGTGCATATCGAGGGCGGATATTTGGAGGATGCTATCAACGCAGGCGTCGCGGACGGCTACGTAGGCGGCTATCTGCGTAAATCCGTGGTCGCAGAGCCACTTTTTGAGCGCAAAAACACCACAAACAATACCCCTGCGGTCATCAATACCCGCATCGTCCCCGGCGACAAGCTTAAGATCAAAGTAGCCCCAAAAGGCTTTGGTAGCGAAAACAAATCGGTACTAAAAATGCTCGTTCCCGCAGACGGCATCGAGGGGGTAAAAAAGGTATTTTTAGAGGCGGTCAAATACGCTGGCCCTAACGCCTGTCCTCCGATGGTCGTAGGCGTCGGTATTGGCGGCACGATGGATAAGGCGGCGCTTTTAGCCAAGCAAGCCGCGGTTCGTTCGATCGATAGCAGAAATCCCGACGAGCGCTACGCCAAGCTAGAGGATGAGCTGCTGGAGATGGCGCGCGCTACTGGCGTCGGTCCGCAAGGTTTGGGCGGCATAAACACCGCCGTTAAGGTAAATGTAGAGTGGTATCCGACCCACATAGCGGGGCTTCCGGTCGCCGTTAATATCAACTGCCACGCGGCTCGCCATGCCGACGCCGAACTATAAGGAGGAAATTATGTCAGAAGTTAAAAGAATTACCGCGCCTTTCGATAAAAGCGTAGTAAAAAGCCTAAAGGCGGGCGATAACGTCCTAATCAGCGGCACCATCATCGCAGCTCGCGACGCCGCACACAAGGCGCTAACCGAAACCCTCGCTCGCGGCGAGAAGCTACCCGTAAGCTTAGCCGGCGAGACGATATATTATTTGGGGCCGACTCCTGCCAAACCCGGTCAGGCAATCGGTGCTGCTGGACCTACGACTAGCGGACGCATGGATAAATATACTCCTACGATGATAAACGAAGTGGGCATCAACGGCATGATCGGCAAGGGCTACCGCAGCGACGCTGTAGTTGAAGCGATGAAAAAATCAGGCTGCGTCTATATGGTCGCTATCGGCGGCGCGGGCGCCCTAATCAGCCAAAGCATCAAAAAATATGAAGTATTAGCCTACCCTGAGCTCGGCCCCGAGGCGGTCGCGCGACTTACGGTCGAGGATTTCCCAGCTATCGTAGCGATCGACAGCGAGGGCAATAACTTCTACGAAGTCGGACAGGCGCCTTATAGAAAAATTTAAATTTTTCTAGCGGCGTCCGCGCGGTGCTTTTTGCGGCGCGGGCGTCCGTAAATTTATCTACGTTCGCTCACGGGTGCCCGTAAATTTTTGCGGCATAAACTACGGCGTTTATTTTGCGAAATTTTACGCTGTCGCGCAGTGAAATTTTAGAGCAAAATTTAAATCGCGTCCGTAAAATTTTGTCTCCATTCGCGGCGCGGAATTTTAAAATTTTGCGCCGCTTAAATTTCTACAGAAATTCCGTCTTTGTTTCATTTAAACAATCTGCCGCTAAAATTTAACCGAAAATTTACGCAAGTCTAAATTTCAAAATTTTGGCGCCGTTCGTAAGCAAATTTAAAGCCCGCAGGCGTCATAATCCATCTTAAATTTAAAAAGGAGCAAAATGGGCGCGAGCGAGCTGGAGAAGATCAGACTGGGGCTTTTGTATAAGGCGAAAAGAAATACGATCTTCGCAGCGGCGTGCATGCTCGGCTACGGCGCGTTTTCGGTATGCAAACTGCGCGACGGAGGAGGCATGGCGGATTTGTTGTCTCTTATCGGATTATTCGCGGTTGTTCTTATAGTAGCCGTTTTGTGCGATCAGGCCTCCATAAAAGCTACGATAATCCAAGCTGCGGGTCTTTTTATAATTTGCCTATTTCTAGATGATTTACAAAATCGACCCACGACTTCCAAATATATCTTACTCGCGATTATAACTTTAATCTTGGCTGCTTCGAGCTTATTTGTATTGTTTAGAGGCTTTAAACAAGATTATTCGGTAAAATTTCAGTGCGCTTTTAAAGAGCACTATCTAATGCCTTATTTTAAAGCGTTCGGCTATCGATACGATATTGGAGGCAGTATCGATCCCGTCAAGCTTAAGCTCTCGGGGCTCTTTTTTCGACTAGATAAATTCAAAGGCGGCAACGACAGGGTCTCGGGCGTTTATGACGGCGTGAAGTTCGCATTTTGTGACGTAAGTTTATTTAATAGATTTTCGGAAAGCGAAATCCTCGGCACCTTTTTCTACGCGGAATTTCACAAACGCATAAGCGCCAAAACCCTGATCTTTCCCGCTTGCGCCGGTGCGCCGAACACCATCGGGCTAAAGAGGATCGATATGGACGATGCGGAGTTTAACGCCGCCTTTGCCGTGTATTGCGAGGACGCGGCGGGCGCGATGTATATTCTGACGCCCGCCTTTATGCGGAGGCTCTTGCGCTTCGCAAGCGCCGTGGCCGCGCCCGTTAGCCTTAGCTTCGCAGATAGCAAAGTTTACATTTTCGTAAATACGGGGCGCGACAATTTCGAGCCCGACATAGACGAAAGCGTGCTGCGTCGTGATCCTGCCGCACTAATCAAGCGCGAGCTTTCGCACTTTTTGGCGATCGTAAAAAACCTAAAACTAAACGAAAGAATTTGGAGCTAGCGGACGGGCGGCTCGCCGTGGCTTTGCGTGTCACAGCCTCGCGCACTATAGCTTCACGCTCCGTGCTGCGACCTCACGCGCCGTAAAATTTGAAATTTTAAAATTCCGCTTTTTGATTTCGTGCTTTGGAATTTCACGCGCCTTGAAATCCCGCACGCTTTGAAATTTAAAATTTTAATCCATGCCGAGGAATTCTGCACTGCAAAATTTAAAATTCTGAAATTAAAATCCGCATCTTGAAATTCTACGCTTTAAAATTTAGAATTTTAAAATTCCGCGGCCGAAATCTTACGCACCTAAAATTTGAAATTTTGTCGCGCCTTAAAATTTAGCGCACCCGCCAAGCATCACGGTACCCATCAAAGCCCCTGCGCGCTAGAGGGCGCGACTAACTCCTCTATAATTTTACCGGGCTCGCAATGAATTATTTTACTCTCTATCGTAAATTTTTCGCCGTCAAATTTAAAGTATTGATATTCATCGACAAGCTCGCCGTCCGGGTATTTATCGCTATATTTTACCTTAAGAGCGCCCAACGTGCCGTTTTCAAAGGTCAAAAACGTCCTTTTAGCGTATTTATTCTTTATCTCGTCACTGCCGTCTAAATATGAAAAAAAATCATATTCTATGCCGAATCGAGCGGAGTCGTGCGGCGGCGGCACCAAAGAGCTCCTTTTAGAGCAGTCGCAATCTCCGCCGCATGAACGGACGTAGTGGAATATATTCGCTAGGTTTATACCCGCTTCGCTTGCTTCTACCGCCCAAAATTCGTCGTTTGTGAGCTTAGTAGAGCCCTTTGATGCTCCGTAAATAAGATATAGATTTTCTTTAACTTTAAAAACTTTTATCACTCGATCGCCGCCCCATGCGGTACCGACTGCCCAATCGTCGCAGGCGCAATCCCGCCTGCCGCCAAGAACGCATTCTTGCATCTGCTGCGCACCTTTGTCTGCAAAATCCATAATGAAATTTTGCCCGCCGCTTGCGTATTGATACGCTACGTAGCTCGCGCCCATCGTGCCGCCGGTGCTGATATCTACCGAATATGCCCGAAACTTGCCGTCCTGCGAGATCGCCATATTCGGGGCGAACCTCAAGGATTTTAAAATTTGAGGCGCTCTCTCGCCCGCGCTTTGCAAAAACTCCATAAACGCAGCCCTTAACCTAACGATGCTCTCGCAAGGCGTACCATCGGGGCGATGCCTGGCTTCATCGATTTCTTTCAGCGCCGCGTCTAAATTTGCCGTTAAAATTTCTAGGTTTTGATCCTTTTGAGCGCTGTTTGCACCTTCTGCCAAAGCGGGCGCTGCCTCGGCGAACATGAAGCTTAATAAGCACAAAAACGAGATTAAAATTTTCAAGTCGCATCCTTTAAATCTTTGATTTTCGCTAGATTATAGCGCAAATTTGCGCCGCGCGAGATTTGGATTTAGAATTTGCGCCCTCAATTTAAAACCCGAATCCGCTCGCTGCAGAATTCTGCGAAATTCCGAAATTTGAAATTCCTTGAAGTTGCAAAATTCCGCGAGGTTATCGCTTGAAATTCGCCTTTCAAAGCATAAGGCTAAGCAGCAGCAAAAATCCGATGAAGCTTAGGGCGTTGCCGAAGGAGCCGCCGATGTGATCGCCGAGCTGCGTCAGCACGAGCGCGCCGCCTAAACGCAGACCTATTTGTAGCGCCACGCTCGCGATAAAATCTATCACGCGCCGAAGTCCGCTGCGCGTATCGCCGAGCTCCATGCCGCGGCTTTGATTCCATAGTCCGCTTACGCGGTAGTCTTTGTAGCGAGCGCGGAGAATATCGCCGTTTTGCAGCTCGAAGCTCTGCGAGGCGTCCTTTGCCTTGACGGATACCGCGACTTCGGCAGAGTGGACGGAGTTTATAGAATTTGCTGCGTTAGTAGAATTTACAGAGCTTGTGGAATTCGCTGATTTCGCAAAATTCTTAATACTCGTAGAATTTGCGGAATTTTCTGCGTCTAAATTTTTAAATTTCGTGCAATTCTCGCCGTCCGCAAGCTCCGCTAAATTTTGATCTGCGCGTAGCGCGCTGGAGACGATACGCCGTTTGCTATCGCCCGATAAATACAGCCCGTCCAGCGCGAAGCCATAATAATAAACGTCGCCGCTTTGCAGTACGCGCACGCCGCTAGCATAGCCCTCCGCTTCGCCGCTTCGCTTGGGCTCTTTGGAGTGCGCGAGAGCCGCAAATATGCGTCCGAACTTCGCGGCGCGCCAGTCTCTTCGCATAAACTTGAAGCTGCAATACGCAAAAGGTGCGAGGATGAGCAGGGCTAGCAGTCCCGCAGGAGCCCTTGCATCAAAGATAAAAATTATGCAGTAGATGCTCATCGCGGCTAGCGCTACGCCGAAGGCTGCGAATATCGCGGCGAGTGCCGTGCTGCCGGCGTCCCTCCAGCGCTGCGCGCCCAGGCTTAGATTAACGAAATCTAGCGGAGAGAAGGCGGAGCTTGCCGAAGCGCTGTGCCCCTCGCGGGTAGAATTTAAGGAGAGAGGACCGCTAAAGTCTTTACGGATCAAACCCAAAACGGCGGAGTTTATGCCGCTGCGATCTTTGTCCGATAAATCAGATACTGCAGAATTTTGGCGCGCACTTGCCGCCCTATCGCTATATGCGTCGCGGTTTGAATTTGCGGCGGTGGAATTTTTGCTGTTTGGAGTTTCGCGGCTAGGACGCGGCGCGGAATTTTCGCCGCTTAAATCGGCGCCGCTTAAAGCCTCGCGATCGGAATTTAAGCCCCTCAAAGCCTCTCCGCCGGAATTTGAGCTTGAAGCCTCGTATATCACCGCTAGCTCGTCGCCCTCGCGTATCGGCAGATAAAGTCCGTCACGCTTTAAGTCCAAATTTTCCGCAAAGTGCAAGCCCTCAAGCGTAAAGCTAAATTTAGCCGTGCCTGCAGCCGCGGGCTCAAGCTTCAAATCTCTAGCCGTGCCGCGAGCAAGCTTGATACGTCGCGGCGAAAGAAATTTAGCAAACCCCATTCGCGCCTTTCAGATCCTGCAAAATTTCGCCCCTCTATTTCGCGGCGGATTTTTTGCGGATCTGGATATTGATGAGCTCCACCAGCAGCGAAAACGCCATCGAGAAGTAGATGTAGCCTTTAGGTATGTGAAAGCCCAGTCCATCGGCGATCAGTGAGACGCCCACCAAAATCAAAAAGGCAAGCGCTAAAATTTTGATCGTCGGGTTTGCGTCCACAAAGCGCGCGATCGCGCCGCTAGCGAGCATCATCACGCCCACGGCGATGATGACTGCGAGGATCATCACGGGCAGGTGCTGCGCCATGCCCACGGCGGTGATGACGCTGTCGAGCGAAAAGATGATGTCCAAAACGGCGATCTGCACGAGAGTGCCGCCGAAGCTCGCCTTGCCGCCGCTAGCACTATGCTCGTGTGCCTCGCCGGTGGCGCTGGAGTGGATCTCGAGCGTGGATTTGACGAGTAGAAACAATCCGCCGCCGATCAGCACGAGATCGCGCCCGCTAAAATCGCGCGCAAGCACGCTAAATAGCGGCTTGGTTAGCCCCATGATCCAGCTTAGGCTAAGAAGCAGGAGTATGCGCGTGATCATCGCAAGCGCAAGGCCGATTATACGGGCGCGCCCGCGCTGCGCCTCGGGCAGGCGGCCGCACAAAATCGCGATAAAGATGATATTGTCGATGCCAAGCACGATCTCAAGCCCCGTGAGCGTCGCCAGGCTGATCCATGCCTCGGGTGAGGCGATCCATTCAAACATCGGTTTCCTTTGGGTGAAATTTAAGCCGTGATGATAGCGAAAGTTTGGTTAAAATTTCTAAATTTTACCGCCTTCGCGCGCGAAACAGCGCGTGGAATTTCGGCGATGCGATGCGGACGGTTTATCTTGTAATTTTACCGCAAGATTATTTCGCTAAAAGGCGTAAAGCGCCGCATGCGCGGCAGAATTGCGGCGCATGGAATTTAGTGGATTGAGAGAGCGAAATTTTTGCGGCGAAATTTTAAAATTTAAGCTCTAAATTTACCCGTTTTTAAGCAGGGGGGGGGGGTAGCATTATTTTCAGAATTTATTTCAAAGGAGTGAAGATGAGATATGCACTAGGTGTCGCGCTTGCGACGTTAATTTTTACGGGATGCGGCGCAGACGAAGTAGAGCTCGTGAAAAACTACACTTTGCCTGATTTCAAGTCTATGAGTATCGGCACGGCAATCGAGGGCTCGAAAATGTGTAAAAATATCACGTGGAGCAGAGAGGAAAACGGCGGATTAAAGACAGTCAAAATGGTTTGCGACTTGGATATGGAGAAAGTACTGGCAAATATTATAGAATCAAATAAAAAGCGCGAGCAAGATATGTTGAGCCGTATTTTAGATAGCGCTATGATCTTTTATGGAGGAAAGACTTATGATAAGCAAGATCTGCTTAAGATAGCGAACGAGCATTGCAAAATAAACGATGCGAAATTTCAAGAAACGATCAAGACTAAAGGGAAAATAGCTTATGACGATCAAAAAATGCTAGTTGATTGTGACGATAAGCTAAAAGATGAAATATTAAAGCCCGGCGATTCTAGAATTAACGAAACAAATTCTATGGGTGAGATTATGATGTTTTTGAAAGAAGCCGTTTATTTATCTCAGCTAACACCCGAACAAGAAAAAGCGCAGCTAGGAAAAGCGGCAAAGCTATCATCCTCCACGATTGAACTAAATTTTGTGGTAAATGCCGACAAGAGCGTAAGTCTGTCCGATAAATTTAAATTTACCCAAGACGGCAAAGAAGATTCTAATAATAGAATAAGCTCAAAAAAGATTCTTACGGGCTTCTACGAAAGATAAAAACACTTTTTACTCGCGGCTAAATTTTATGAAATTTTAAAATTTAGCCGTCTATTTTATATCAAAATTTCATTCAAAATTTTACGCGCGGTTTTAAATTTAAAGCGCAATGCCTTCTCGTCGTCAAGGCTAAATTTAAATTTTAGCTTTATTGCGGCGTACGGGCTAAATTTTCGCTGCGCGGAATTTTAAAATTTATTCGGGCGCGGATAAGCTAGCGAGCCGAGCTTGCGGTTTTAGATAAAATTTCGACCTTGTACGGGCTCTTGTGAGATACGAAAGTGCGGTGAAAATTTCAAATAGCGGTGTAAGAGTAGGCTTTAGCCGCGCAGGGCGGGAGGTGCGGTTAAAATTCTGACGAGCTAGCCAAAAAGCGGATTCCGCCCGCCGAAACTAGCGACTCGCCGTATTAACCAAAATTGGAAGTTTGTGCCTTCGAGTATGAGTTTCGGCGCCGTTTTCCGACGGAGTATTAGTCGAAATCAGCGCACTTCGTCTTTGGATATTAGTTTTGTACCGTCCAAAATATCAACCGAAATCGGCGGTTTTCCCTCGCTGATCAAACAAGCTTGCTGCTGCGTTAATCAAACAGCGAGGGTTGCAGCGATTTGATCTTGTAGCTTGCGCGGTGAAAAGGCGTGAGCCCGTAGCGTTCGATCGCCGCGATGTGCGTGCGCGAGCCGTAACCTTTGTTTTGCGCGAAGCCGTATTGCGGGTAGCGCTGCGCGAGCTCATACATCGTGCGGTCGCGCGTGACCTTGGCGAGGATGCTCGCTGCGCTTACTTCGGCGATTTGCGCGTCGGCCTTTACGAGCGTCTGAAGCCCGCGTACGCCGAAGGTTGCGTTGCCATCGTAGATGATCTGCCCGCTAAAACCCATAAAATACGCGAGAATCTGCTCAAGCGCCAATCTTAGACATGCGCTGAGTCCGATCTCATCGACCTGTGCGCTTGAAATTTCGACGATTTTGTAGCGCGAGTTTTCGATGATCTGAGTGTAGAGTTCCTCGCGGCGCTTTTCGCTTAGCTTTTTGCTATCGGCAAGTCCTGCGATTTCGCGCTGCAGCACGCAGCCCGCGACGCAAAGCGGCCCCGCAAGGCAGCCGCGCCCCGCCTCGTCAATGCCGCAAATTTGCCCGCTCACTGCGCGTCCTTTCGCACGACTGGCGCAGCCCCGCTTAGCAGGTCGTGTAAATTTAATCTATCTTTACGAAAGAAGCAGATCAAAAGCCCGATGACGCTAAAGCCTGCAAATACGAAGCACGCAAAGCGAGCTAGCGCCTTAAAAAAGCTTACTTTGCGCCCACTGCGAACATCGATGAGATAAAGCCCCGCGAGCTTATAGCCCGGCGTCTGAGCGCTGCGGGCGTAAAATACCGCACAAATAGCGCCGTACGCGAGCCAGATAAGCGCGATCGCGGCTTGGTTACGCCACAGAGCTTCCTTTGAGCCCAAGATGAGATAGGTAACGCCGTAGAATAGGGGCATCGCGATGATGAAAAGATCAACGATGAAGGCCTTTACGCGCAGAAAAATCGGTGAAATTTTAGCTTTTTGCTTTGCCATTTTGATCCGTTTTGGATTAAATTTTAAAATTCCGTCGCGCTAAAGCCGAAGGATAAAATTTAATCTCGTTGCAGTTTGCTAGCGGCAATCGGCGCCTAGTTTCCGCGACTGCCCGGCTTGATCGCCTTGCTTCCAGTAGCACAAAGCGGGCAGGTATCGGGCTCGTAAATTTC
Organism: uncultured Campylobacter sp.; assembly: GCF_937981295.1. Classification (GTDB taxonomy): domain Bacteria; phylum Campylobacterota; class Campylobacteria; order Campylobacterales; family Campylobacteraceae; genus Campylobacter_B. The sequence continues at coordinate 20,027 of NZ_CALJPC010000080.1, read as the reverse complement.
AAACTCGAAATTGCCTAGCGCAAAAAACGGCTTATCTGCGGGCAGCTTGGCGCCAGCCTTTGCACTGCTGCCCGCTAAATTTGCGACCTTGCAAAATCCGCGATTGGCAAGCGCGGCAAAGCCCACGACCTCGCCGCCTAGGTTTTCGATGAGCCTAGCGCTCTCAAGAGCCGAGCCACCCGTCGTGACGATGTCTTCGCAGACGATAAATCTTTCGCCCTTGCGCACTTCAAAGCCGCGGCGCAGGCTCATTACGCGATCTACGCGCTCGGTAAAGATGAAACGCTTTTTCGCCGCGCGAGCTAGCTCGTAGCCAGCTAAAATTCCACCCAGCGCGGGCGAGCAGACGCTGTCAAACTCCACGCCCGCTTTTTCGATGATAGCGGCGAGTTCGTCTGCGAGCTGTCCCGCGAGCCGCGGATCCTCAAGTACTTTGGCGCTTTGCAGATAAAATTCCGAGTGGTTGCCGCTTGAAAGCAGAAAATGCCCTCGCAGATATGCGCCGCAGTCGCGATAGATTTTTTCTATATTCACAGCTCAGACCTTCAAAAGCTCGGCTTCTTTGGCCTTAACTGCGTCGTCGATTTTACTTGAGTAAGAGTCGGTGATCTTTTGTACCTCGTCGTAGCCTTTTTTGGCGTCGTCTTCGGAGATCGCTTTGTCTTTTTCAAGCTTTTTGATCTCGTCGTTGGCGTCTTTGCGGACGTTGCGAATGCCGATTTTTGCTTTTTCGCCCATCGCTTTGGCCTTTTTTGCGTTTTCTTGGCGTTGCTCGATCGTCATCGGCGGGAAAAATAGCTTTACGCTCTCGCCGTCGTTAGTCGGATTGACGCCGATATTCGCCGCTGCGATCGCGCTTTCGATCGCCTTTAGCATCGGCTTTTCCCACGGCGTGATCGAAATCGTTACCGCATCGGTCGAAAGGACGGTCGCGACCTGATTTAGCGGAGTCTGCGAGCCGTAATAATCCACGAAAATATGATCCAGGATCGCCACGCCTACCTTGCCGGTGCGTAGCGTCGTAAAGTCCTTTTTCAAAGCCTCGATAGCTCGATCGCCGTTTGCTCTTTGCTCTTTGTAGATAGCTTCTAGCATTCAAATCCTTTAAATAAAATTTGCGAAATTATAGCGTTAAAAAAATAAGAATAGCATTTAAAAGCGCGGGTTTTGCGCTTTTAAATTTTAAAATTTAGAGTTTATTTGGTTGTATTTTGATCTGCGGAAGCAGCGCTGGCATTGGTATCACTTGATGCTTGCGACCGAGCAGGTGCGCTAGCTGCGGCAGTATCGGTCGTAGGAGCTGCGGGCGCTTCGATCTTCGGAGCTGTTGAATTTGCCTCGCTGCTATTTACGGGATTTGCCTCGATGCTTGCCGGGGCGAAATTAGGCTTTGCGCCTGAAGCTGGGATGGATGGCACGCCAGGGACAGCGTTTGGCACGGATTTAGTAGCATTCGCTTTGATCTTGACGCGATCGACTACGGAAGATTTAGCATCTTGCTGATAGAAATACGCAAGCACGAGTGTATTTATCACAAATAAAATTCCCATCGCGGCGGTAAATTTAGCTAAAAATCCCGCCGGACCCTTCGCTCCGAACAAGCTTTCGTTGCTTCCGCTGTATGCGCCAAGCCCAATAGAAGAGCTCTTTTGCAGCAGAACGGAGATCGTAATTATCACGGCGAAGACGACTTGTAAAACCAAAAATAACGTAGTCACTATAAAAACCTTTTGAAAAAATTGAATTTGCGATTATAATAAAAGATTTATAAATTTTAAGTTAAGAGTGCACCGCACGAAGCGGTGCGTAAAATTTAGTCTCTGCTTGCGCCGAAAATTCTTAGCAGCGAAAGGAAGAGGTTGTAGATGTTTAGATACATATCTACGGCAGCCATTATCGGTGAAGTGTAGGTGCCGTTTATAATATTTTTAGTATCGTAGATGATATACATCGAAAAGATTAAAGCCGAAAAAGCTGAAATCGCTATATCAAGCATGGTACTTTTGAAAAAGAAGTAGTTCAAAAGGCTTAACACGATAATAGCCACAAGCGATACCAATAGCGGCTTGCCCCAAGAGTCGAAATTTGTCTTTGTATTCATCGCATAAACGGTAAGAGCACCGAAAGTAATCGCTGTAGCCACAAACGCATGCGTTACTACGTCTCCAGCGCCTGCTGCGATATAAATAGCGATCAATTTACCTAGAGTAAGACCGGTAATAAAGGTAAATGCAAAAAGCAAAACTAGCGCAATCGTATTAGCGCCGCGATTTACAGCTGCTTGCATACCAAAAATTAGCCCCATTAAAAGCACTAGATATAAAAATGGATGAATAGCCAAGCTCACACCAAAGCTCATCGCCACAAAAGCCCCTGCTGCCGCAGCTATCATCGAAGCGGTTAGAAGCGCGTAGGTTTGTTTGATAGTCTGAGAGATTCGTCCTTGTTCCAGTGACGCGTCCGATAGCTCATAGCCGTCCGCGTAATTTCGTCTGTCGTATAGACTCATATTTTCTCCTTCTTTTGATTTATGAGGGGGGAGTTTAGCGAAAATTTGGTAAATATATAATTAAAAATTCCCAGAATTCTATCTATTTATGAAAGTAATATATAATTCCCGACTTTTTTAAGGAGAAAGTATGCCCAGCCAGTTAATAAATGGAGCTATTAAATTTATGGAAGAAAATTTTGCCGAGCATGCCGAGCTTTTCGGGAGTCTGGCAAATCATCAAAAGCCCCACACGCTTTTTATCGGCTGCTCTGACTCGCGCGTGGTGCCAAGCTTAATTACCTCGACGCTTCCAGGAGAGCTTTTCGTCGTGCGAAATATTGCAAACGTCGTTCCTCCATACCGCATTAGCGAGGAATTTTTAGCGACTACCTCAGCGATTGAATACGCGCTATATTCGCTAAATATCAAAAATATCATCGTTTGCGGACACAGCAACTGCGGCGGCTGCGCGGCGCTGTTTTATGACGCAAAAAAGCTTGAAAAAATTCCAAACGTAAGGCGCTGGCTAAATTTAATGCAGCCTGTAAAAGACGAGGTCGAAAAGCTCAAAGATCTCGGCGCCGACAAGCGCGAGTGGATCACCGAGCGGCTAAATATTATAAATTCCATGCAAAATTTACTTAGCTTTCCTGGCATCAAAGACGCCTACAAAAACGGCGAGATTAAAATTTACGGCTGGCACTACGTCATCGAAACGGGCGAGCTATTCAACTACGACGACGAAGGCGCGCATTTTACGCTATTAAATAAGGGAATGGATTATGAAAAAATCTATAATCAGCTTTTTAACGATTAGTCTTTTTAGCACCGCTTTAGCGTTTGCAGACCTCAACACGACCGGTGAGGGAAGCTTTGTAGAGACAAATTCTTCCGCGCCCGAGGCAAATCTTACTTTAGAAAACAACAAAACCGAGATCAAAAAAGAAGTCGCTAAAATTCTATCCAAATCCCTCGGTGCGGAGGATGGAAATAAAACTGAAGTAATAAATATGATCGCAGAAAAGGTCGCCAAAACGGAGACTTCACAGAAAAAAGCTCCTAACGGCGAGACGCTTATCTCTGTAATCAAAGAGATTAAAAAGCTAAATTTGCAGCGCGCCTCCCTGCTTAACGGCGGCGATGCCAACGCGAGCAAAAACGAATTGGACGCCATCGATCGCAATAAAGCTAAGCTCTTTGATCGCTTACCTTTCGCGATTACGCAGCAGGATATGGATATCGAAAGCATAATGTCGTATGCGCAAAATAAAAAGAACATCCAAACTACGCTAAAAAAATACGCCAAAAAGCAGAGCTCTCCCGAATACGTAAATGCAAGCGCGGATTTAGAAAAGATGGAAATGGCAGAGATCTTTTATACCTCGCTTATGAAAATTGAGGATATGTTTGTAAACGGCGCAAGCAGAAGCGCGCTTGAAAGCGAGCTGAGTAGTACGCTACTAAATATCCAAACTAGGGATTTTAGCAAACTTAATGATTTGAAAAATAATCTAAGCAGTCAAGAGCAGATAGACGCCTTAGAGTCTAAAATCAACGATTTGAAAAACGACAAGCAGACCTACGACGAGGTGCTTACGTATCTATCGCGAAATAGCGATCTACTCGCAAGCAGCGTGGTTTTTACGAGCTTAAATTTTAAGTCGGTGATCGATTATATCAACGATAAAATTCCGTTTCAGCTCAGCCACGTAAATTTCGGCAAGCTCATTCTAATCACGCTGATTACGCTATTTTTCTACTCGCTTCGCAGGCTACTTGCCAACATCATCTATTTCGTGTTTAAATTCTTCAATAAAAGCTTTTCACTAGATAGCGAAACTCTAAAAACGCAAGTAGTGGGCATTATCAAGCGTCCGATGGGTATTTTGCTGATTGCTTATTCGGTTGATATCTGTCTTAGTATCTTTTATTATCCGGCGCCCGTACCGATAAAATTTGCAAATTTATTCTCGATCGTTTACGTGGTACTTTGGGCATGGCTCATCATCGAAATCATCGACGGTTACGGCATTGTCGTGCTTGGAAACATCACGAAAAAAGGCGTCAGAAAAGATATCATAAATCTAGTCGTTAAAATTCTATACGTCATCGTAATCATCATTGCCGCACTTTTGGTGCTAAAGCGTCTAGGCTTTGACATCTCGGCGCTTATGGCATCGCTTGGAATCGGCGGACTTGCGATCGCGTTTGCGACCAAGGACATCATCGCAAATTTCTTCTCATCCGTGATGCTATTATTTGATAATTCATTCTCGCAAGGAGACTGGGTCGTATTAGGCGACATAGAAGGAAACGTCGTAGAAACGGGCTTTAGAAAGACGACGATCAGGACCTTTGATAACGCTCTTGTTTTTGTGCCGAATTCCAACATAATGGCGCAAAATATCAAAAACTGGAGCCGCAGGAAGGTAGGACGGAATTTAAAGCTTACCGTAGGCGTCGAATACGGCGCGAGCACGGCTCAACTGCGAAAGTGCGTAAACGACATCAAAGAGATGCTAAAATCTCACCCGGGCATCGCTCAATCTGCCGATACAGCGCTAAATTCTAAAGATTTTCGTATGCGCTATAGACAAAATATGGTCTCTATCGACGATTTAGCGGGCTATAAAAGCACTATGTTCGTGGCGTTAGATAGCTTTGGCGATTCGTCTATTAATATTTTAGTTTACTGCTTCACAAAAACCGTAATATGGGCAAATTTCATCCAAACCAAAGAGGATGTTTTATTTAAAATAATGGAGATCGTAGAGCAAAACGGACTATCGTTTGCCTTCCCATCGCAGAGCGTTTATATCGAAAATATCCCGGAAATAGCAAGCGAATGCGTAAAATCAAAAGTAAATTCCAACGACAAAGGAGAGCAAAATGGCTGATTTCGATGACTTCGAAGACGAAGAGTTCGATGAGGACGAATATGAGGACGATGATTTAATCGGAGGCGACGAGAGTTACAACTACAACTACGACGAGGATGATTACAGCTACGAAGACGACGACGGTTTCAACGATTATAGCGATTTGGACAGCGAGGATTATTAGTGTTTAGATCCAGAACGCTGCCTTTTGATCCGAGAGCGAATAAAATCGCGAGCTTGCAAAGCTTAAAATTCCATCACGGCGAGCTTTGCGAGGACTACGTCTCCACCCTAAATCGAGACATTGCGGATACGCCGATACAAAACGCGGATCTTTTTACGATCATCACGCAGTCGTTCAAAGAGGCGCGCGACGAGGAGTGCGATTTTTCGCAAATTTCAAAGCTTTATAAAATTTGCCTAGGTTTTAGCCGTATTTTTAACAACGCCTCTGAAATTTACAACCACGATTTTTACTTCGACTGTATCGCGCAGCCAAGCGAGCCTAGCGGCGAGCTCGCGAACGCTTTGGCGCAGGCTTTCGGTGGGATGGAAAATTTTAAAAACGAGTTTTTAAAGCACGCACTGGGGCTTTTCGGTAGCGGCTGGTGCTGGCTCGCGTGCGACGAGCGCGCGGCGAATTTAGAAATCATCACGACGCAAAATGCGGACACACTGATCGCACGCGGCAAAATTCCACTGCTTGCCTGCGATCTTTGGGAGCACGCCTATTATGTCGATCATCAAAATGCTCGCAAATTCTACGTGGAGAGCTTCTTGCGTTTTGCGGACTTCGGCTTTGCAAGCGACGCATACTTCCAGGCGAAAAAGCAAGGGCTTGACTCCGTGAAGCTCTACATCGGCGAGCTTCACCCCGCCGCATCTTCGCGCTGCGATTGTGGCTGCTGCGGGTAGATTTGAGCTTTCGTTACACAGCTTCGAGCGCTGCGGATTCTCGGCTCCCTATGACCGCCGCGCGCTAAATTTCAAATGGCTACGTCTTTCAATGCCCGTATTTTGCCGCACGAATACTGCGCTATATAGCCTGTAGTGCTCTGAGAGCGTCCCGGCTTGCCGCGCTCTAAATTTACGTAAATTTGATTTTGAACCCATTTGGCGTCCGCGGATTAAAATTTAAGATTTTTAATTTGAAGTTTGTTTGACCATAGCTCACCACTCGTTACGTGCCAAATTCCGAGTGCTTCTCCTTTTCAGCGCTTATATCTTGTGCGCAAATACCGCGTTGCACAGACCTTATGTGAAATTTCGCTTTATCTAGCTCTGCTTTCTTAAAATTTCCACCGCCCGCGTATGGAAATTTAACGCTACGAGCGAGCATCTTGCAAAATTTTAAAGTTGCAAATAAGCCCACGAAATTTTCATACCAAAATAAGCAGCGCATTCTTTGCTTCCGTAATTATATAGAGAGGCACTCTCTACCTCCCTGCCTTGTTCACCCATGCCCTATTCGTAAAATTTTGTTTAATAAAGCGGTTGGTAAATTTTAAAATATCAGCCAGCTAAAATTTGCTGCGTCAAAGGCGGGGTGCGGCGGGTTTGAAATTTACACCCGAATAGCACGGCTTACGAACCGCGGGCCAAATTTAACAAAATTTGATCGTCAAATTTTACTTTTTGGCAGTTGAAATTTTTAGCGTCGTTTCGGCTTGAAATTTCGCTTTAAATTTTAAAAATTTGCACCGCGCCAAAGCTGCTCGTTACGCAAAAAAGACAAGCCGCATCGAAATCAAGCTATGTCGCGTTGGGCGATACCTGCGCGCTATGTGTGCCAAAATACAGCGTGAAATTTTAACCGCATCAGCTCAAATCACGCGACGAGCTACGCTGCACGAGACCTAGTTAATTAAAGCGCCGAGCCGTATTCGCGCGCTGTGTAAAGCCGCTCGGCGTAGAATTTTACTCGTTTAAATGCGACACGCCGCTCTACAAATACAAAGCCGCATCATTTAATGCGCCACTTGACGGTGCGGTATATGTAGTCGAAAACCGAAAACGCAAGGCTCGCTCGCTTAAAATTCAAAGACATACTCAATAAAATTCAAAGCCGCACCCCAAAAATATAAAAACCGCACTCGCTCGAAACGTAAAGTCGTGTCTATTTAAAGTATAGAGCTACACCTAATAAAATTAAAAACCGCGCTCGCTCGAAAGGTAAAGCTAAATTTATTTAAGACGTGAAGCCTACGCTTCAAAACGCAAAATCTCGCTCGCTTAAAACACAAAGCCGTGAGCGCTGAAAATGCAAACCCGCGTCGTTAAAACGTAAAGCTGCGCCTACTCAAAATTTTTAAGCTTTTTCAAAATTCCAAACCCGCTTAAAATTTTAAAATTTAGTCCGCTTTACTCTCTTGCGAGCCCGTTTTTATCGGATTTATCGCTGATTAGTTTGCCGCTTTCGTCGTATTTTTTGGCGCGCACGAGCCTGCCACGCTTAAACTCGCCCTCGGCTTCGAGCTTGCCGTCTGCGTAGTAGTGCTTCACCGTGCCCATCTCCAGACCATCCTTGAACGTCACTCTAGCCTTGAGTGCGCCGTTTTCGTGGTATGTTTCGTATAGCCCGTGTTTGCGCCCGTCTCTGAACATTACCTTCGCCGCAAGCGCGCCGCTTGCGTAGTATTGCTTACTCGTGCCCGTTTGTTTGCCGCGCTCAAACTCGTATTCGCCCTGCAACGCGCCGCCCCTGTAGTATTCGCGTACGGCGCCGTCGCGCTCGCCGTCTTTGAAATTTTCGACTACGCGCGTCTTGCCGTCCTCATAAAATAACTTCCAAACGCCCTGTTTGCGGTCATCCTTGTATGCGCCCGTCTGCTTTAGCGCGCCGCTTTCGTAGTAGCATTTTTCCACGCCTTGCCGCTTGCCCCCTTTGTATGTTCGCACGCCGCGCACTTTGCCGCTTTTGTAATAATTCACGTCCTTGCCGTTTCGCAGCCCGCCCTTATACGGATGGCGCGCGCTTACTTCGCCGCTTTTGTAGTAATCGGTGAAAACACCCTCGCGCCTATCCGCTTTATACGCGCCCTGCTGCTTTAGTTTGCCGCTTCCCTGATAATACAGCTTGTAAAAACCCTCGCGCTTGCCGGCTTTGTATTCGCTCTGCGATCTCAGCTCGCCGCCGTCCGCGTAGTAGCTCTTCGCGACGCCGTCGTACAGGCCGCCCTTTAGCGGATATTCGTTTGAGGGCTTATCTCTGCCGTCAAAGTAATCGCGCTCGCGCACTGCAGTGCCGTCCTTTACGTCAATCTCTCTGATAAGCGTCGGCGGCAGCGGCTTTGCTCTGGGGTAGACGACGCCCATAAAGTTTACGTCGTAGAGATCCTCGGCGCTGTAGTGCAGCACCTTGAGCGTCCCGCTGTAGGGCTTATCCGCTACGAAATACAGGCCGTTTTTTAGGACCGGCTCGGGCTGCATTACGATTTTTGGCTCCAGAGCTTGCGCGCCCAGCGCCAAAAACGGAAGCAGGAGTTTTAATGCGCTTGAAAAGCTAAAATTTCGTATTAAATTTAAACCCGAATTGAGCGAATTTTGCGCGGCTTTGCGGGTTTTCATATTTTGCTTCCTTTGGCTCGCTTAAATTTGAAGAATTTTAAAATTTGAAGCTAAATTTTAGATAAATCCTCGCGGAGTTTGGGCTACGGATTTGGTTTATGGCGCCGGACGCGTGCCGCGCCCGTAAGCCTATTGCGCGCTGTTTAACGGAGCTGAGCGCTAAATTTCGGCGTACTTCAACACATCCGCGACGATCGTCCACTCGCGCACGAGCCTCTCAAAGCTAAAATTTGCATTCGCAGGGCTCGTGGACGGTAGCTTAACAGGCTCTTTGCCCGTTGCGTTTAAAATTTGAGTTTTTAGGTATTTTTCGCATATTTCATGCGCCTTGCCGCCATTTGCGAATACCTGCGCGATGTGCGCGCCGCTAAAGATCGGTTCTAAATTTGCTGGCACGACGGCGGTCATTTTGGCGTCGCTCGAGCCCTTTATCTCGCAGCAGATCGCCGTGTCGTAGACGGCGATGCCGCGGGCGAACAGGAATTTTATCTTTTCGTCCGTGCTTGCAGGCGGCGGCGCGTTTAAAATTCGCGCCAGCACCCGCCAGAAGCGATTTTGCGGATTTGCGTAGTAAAAGCCAAATTTACGAGAAACGACGGAGGGAAAGGAGCCGAGGATTAAAATTTTAGAATTTTGATCGAAAATCGGCTTAAAAGGGTGGGTCTGGCTCATTTTGCGCCTACTCTGTATTTGCCGAAAACGCCCGCCGGAGCGCTATAAAATTTATCTTTCATTTTTACTTTATCTCCCCCAAATACCCGAATTTCACCCGCAAAGCAGCTTGGAGCTGAAGTTGCGCGGCGGCAAAAATTTTACCGCACTCGCTGTATAGCGGCGTGCGGTAAAATTTTGATCAGCCTGCTACGGCGCGCGATTTGGGTCAAAATTTAAACTTTTCAAAACCACAAAGTAGAGCTTTCGCAGCCAAATTTACGCCTCGCGACGGCAAAATTTTAACCCTCGCGGCAGTTAAAATTTGGTCCGCCGCCGCAACCGCCTCTGAACTGCCGCGCGCTAAATTTTAGGTACCGAGATCACGCGTACGAGCTCGCCTTTTTTGAGCTCTTTGACCTCGAGCGGCGCGACGAGCAGGACGCTATCGTCGTCTAAATTGTTCAAAATCGCGCTGGAGCCTTGCTTTTTGCTTTGCAGGCTAACAAAAAGCCGCCCCTCTCTGTTTTGCAAGACGGCGGGCATAAACTCAAGCCACGGCGTCTTTTTTACGTAGTCATGATCCAAGATTGCGCTAAATTCGGTGTTTTCGTGCACGCCGAAGGATCTTTGCAAATATACGCGCAGAAACAAAATGCAAGTAATGAGCGCCGAGAGCGGGAAGCCTGGGAATGCGAAGATATATTTTTCGCCGGTTTTGGCTACGCGCACGTGGCGGCCCGGTTTGATCGCCGCACCCTTTACGATGAGCTCAAATTTTGATTGTAGCGTGCTTTGCACGAAGTCGTAGTCCCCGACGCTCACTCCGCCGCTGGTTAGAAGTATGTCGGCACTCTGTAAAGCCGATAGGATCGCGCCTTCTAGCTCTTTTTCGTCATCGCGTACTAGAGGCATTATCATCGCTTCGCAGCCTAGTTGCGTTACTAAATTTGCAAGCGCGATGTGGTTGGAGCTGTAAATTTGAGCGTCGTTTTCGAGCCTCTCGCCGAGGTCTTTTATCTCGCTACCGGTGGCTAGAATCGCTACTTTTGGGCGGACGAATACGCTTATGTGAAATAGCCCTAGCTCGGCTAGCAGCGCGATCTGCGAAAAGCCAAGCTTCGTGCCGCTACGAAGCAAAAGCTCGCCCTCGCGGTAGCTCTCGCCCGCTGCGCGCACGGCAAAGCCCGCTGAAACGGGCTTTGTGACGATAATTTCGCCGCCTTGCACCTGCACGTTTTCGATCGGCAGAAGCGTGTCGCTGCCCTCGCACATGAGCCCGCCGGTGAAGGTTTTGACGCACTCGCCCGCCTTTGCCGCGGCGCCAGGCATTTTGCCTGCAGGCGTCGTGCCGACGATCTTAAATTTAGCTCCCTCGCTCAGATCCGCGCCCTTTAGCGCGTAGCCGTCCATCGCGGCGGTCGGGCGGCGCGGAGTGCTAAAAGGCGCCGCGACGTCGCTTGCTAAAATACGCCCTAGCGCCTGAGTGATCGCGACCCTCTCGATGCGCGATGACTTTTGCACCGTATTTGCGAAGCGCTCCATCGCGCTTTCAAATTTTTCGAATTCCATCATTTGCCTCCTACGATTTTATAAATTTGATCTTCATTTATCAGTTTCGAGTTAAATTTCACAACGAGTTCGCTATCGGTCTCGTAAATTTCAATAATGCCCTTTACGCCCTGTAGTGTGGAAAAATCGCCGCCTTTAGGAAAGTATAAATTCTTAAAAAGTTTCGGATCGCTCAGCCTAGAAAGTAGCACAAGCCAGATCACACCCAAAACCGCGACGCCAATGCCTAGCGCTTCGATGCCGATTTTGCTAAAAAGTGCGCCACCGCATAGTCCACCCAAAAAACTGCCAAAAAATCCAAAGGAATTAAAAATTCCAAGTGCGGCGCCTTTTTGAGCGACTTTGGCAAATTTGGACGCAAGGCTTTGCATAATGGGCTCATGCGCGTTAAATCCCACGAAAAAGAGCATCACACCCACCACGAAAGCGCTCGCCCCGCTAGCAAACGCAAAAATCAAATACGAAGCGATGAAAAAGCAAATGCCGATAAGTAGAATTTGCTTAGCTAGCGCGCGCTTTTCGCCTAAAGCACCGCTCGCGCCCATCGCGGTAAAGCCGAAAATGGCGCCTAGAGCATAAATTTTGGTCAAATCACTTTTGGAAAGTCCGAATTTTTGCACGAGCAAAATTGGAATTAGAAAAAACGCTGCCGTCATGAAAGCTTTTTGAAAAAAATTCGTTAAATTCATAAGCATTAAATTTTTGTCACTCAAAAGTGAGCCGAGCGGGACCTTTTGGCGCAGGGAGCGGATATGCGGTTCGGTAGGTACTACGAAAAAAAGCAGTACCAAACATAAAAGCGTAAGCGCCGAACTTAGATGAAATAGGCTGGCAAGCCCAAATTTAGCGCTTAAAAGCGGGCTTAAAATCATTGCGACACCAAAGCTCACGCTTATCATCGCGCCCATTACCGCCATCGCCTTACCGCGCTCTTCCTCTCGCGTAAAATCGCTAATTAGTGCGGTAGCTACGGCTCCTACAGCACCGCAGCCTTGCAAAAAACGCCCAAAAATCATCGTATAAATGCTCTCGCTAGCCGCGCAAACGCAAGCGCCCAGGATAAAAAGCGCCAGTCCTATCGCAAGGGTTTTTTTACGTCCGATCTTATCGCTTAGCACTCCAAATGGCGTTTGCAAAATCACTTGCATAATCGCATAAATTCCAAAAAGTAGCCCCACTAGGCTTTCGTTTGCGCCGTGTAAGCTCAATGCATACAGGCTAAGCACGGGCAGCAAAATAAATAATCCAAAAAACCTCGTAGCGATGATAAAACTAAGCGGAAGGACGCTTTTTAGCATAATCTTAGACCTCAAATAATATGAAATTTGTGCCGATTATAGCCAAAAATCGTAATGAATTCTTTGATTTTGGGTAAAATGGCGCATTAAATTTAAGGAGAGCGGATGAAAATTTTACTTGCGACGAGCAACGCGGATAAAGTAAAAGAGATAAAAGAATTCTTCGCAGAATATGAAATTTACGCGCTTGGCGAGGTGCTGGATCCTTTTGAGATCGACGAGTGCGGCGCAAGCTTCAAACAAAACGCGCTTATCAAAGTTCGCGCAGTGCATGAGGCGCTAAAAAGTAAAAATTTACAGAGCGAATTTTTTGTGTTAAGCGACGATAGCGGCATCTGCGTGGACGCGCTAGGTGGGGCTCCGGGGATATTTTCGGCACGCTTTAGTGGAGAGGGTGCAACGGATGCGAGCAATCGCGAGAAATTAGCCGCTAGCCTACGCGCGCTGAGGCTAGAGGAGAGCCCTGCGCATTACACCGCGGCGATCGCGCTAAAATGCGCTCTGGGCGAGTTTTGCACGCACGGCTTCATGCACGGCACGGCGATAACGCAGCAGCGGGGGCAAAACGGCTTCGGATACGATTTTATGTTTATTCCGCGCGGATTTGACCGCACGATCGGGGAGCTACCCGCTGCGGTGAAATTTGAAATTTCGCACCGCACGAAGGGACTGGCGCTGATGCGAATTTTATTGAAAAATTTAGAAAAACAGATGAGACTTGCTAAATTTTATTAAATTTAGAGCCGTAAAAAGCGGAATTTAAGAAAAAATATATATAATACGCTTTTCATTCAATCCACGAAAATCTACGGAGCGTAGCGCAGGCTGGTAGCGCATCTGGTTTGGGACCAGAGGGTCGAAGGTTCGAATCCTTTCGCTCCGACCATTGTGGTGAGTTTAGCTCAGTAGGTTAGAGCATCAGATTGTGGTCCTGAGGGTCGTGGGTTCGATTCCCACAACTCACCCCACTTTATGCGCTCGTAGCTCAATTGGATAGAGCAACAGACTTCGGATCTGTAGGTTGAAGGTTCGACTCCTTTCGAGCGTACCACTGATTTGATATTTTGCGCTCATAGCTCAGTTGGATAGAGCAACGGCCTTCTAAGCCGTAGGCCAGAGGTTCGAATCCTCTTGGGCGTACCATATTAAGCTCATATTAAGAGCTTTTTGGCTAATATGCGCTTTCTTTTTTGCGGATGTGGTGAAATTGGCAGACACACCAGACTTAGGATCTGGCGCCTCACGGCATGAAGGTTCAAGTCCTTTCATCCGCACCATCCATTCTACGCGTTCCGGATTAGCTCAGCGGTAGAGTAGGCGGCTGTTAACCGCTTGGTCGCTGGTTCGAATCCAGCATCCGGAGCCACTTGTATTCAAAATCCCTTTAGATTCAACGATGTTTGAAAGCATCTGTTAAATTGCTTTCCTAGCCTAAATTTTAATACGAATAAAATTAAAAATTTTCCTCTACAAAAGCCTAGATTTAGAATTTTATTGTTGCAAAAAGTGTCGTTATTTGCGTCGGTCGTGCATGTGCTCGCAAAGAATAAAATTTAGTTTTACGGGACCTGCTTTTAAGGTTTCGGCGGGCGCCTTATCTTTGCGATTTTTGCCGCTTTGGCTCACATTGCCATTTTAAAAGTGAAATTCGCCCCCGTGAAATTTCAAAACTCATTGTGCGATAGGATATGCGGCTAAATTTATCTTGTCTATGTTTTTGATCACTCCGTCCGCAAAAGCGCTTGACGGGCTCGGCGCTTCGTCTTGCAGAAATAATTTATGTCGAGATTGCATTAAAATAGGCTCTTCGCCTTTCTCTAGCTACGCAAATATCGCAGTTTAGCGATTTTATGTGTATTTTGCTGCGGTTAAATTTTAAAATTTCAAGCGCCGCGGGCTAAAGTAAATTTTACTCTAGCCCGCCGCTTTGCTTTTGAAGGCTTTAAAATTTGCCGCCGCTTTGCAGTAGGGTGAAGCGGGTTAAAACGAAACCTCGATCTTGGCGTTTAGGCTATTTGATTTCACGTCGTTTCCGAACGCGCCGGTGTAAGATAGCCTAAGGCTCGTATTTTTAAATATCGCGGTCTCCACGCCCACGCCCGCGGTGGCGAAGTCTCTAAGCTCTTTGCCCTCTAGATCCACGTATCCTGCGTTTGCGACGTTTACTCCCGCGCCAGGTCTCGTGTCGCCGAAAAATCTATTGTAGGCTAGATCGAGCTGTGCGGACGAGCTCATGCCGCCTATTTTAAACGGTACGCTCGGACTGATACCCGCCGTTAGGATATTCATGTTTCTAGATTTTTTATCCGTACTCATCACGAACGGACCCACATTTTCGCTCATGCCGCCCGTTCTAGCATAGATGCGAGAGACGCCCAAATACGGATTTATCTCGAAATTTTCGCCGTTAAAGCCGCCGTATGTCGCGCTAGCAAACATATTTATAAGCTTTCCGTCGCTCTTGACGCCATTGTTGGCGGTGTATTGCACTATCGTGGAGCTGCCGGTTTTTTTGCGTTTTATGTCCGTATATACGGTGCCTAGATCAAATTTAACGGTCTCTAAACCCACCTGTGCGTAAAGTCCCGCGTGTCTGTTCGTGTGATCAAACTCTTTGCTGCCATCTTCTTTGGTTTTAGTTTTTCCTGTGCCCAGCACGACCCCCAGTCTTAAACTCTCGCTCAGCGCGCCGTCTAAGCCGACAAGCTGCGTCACGGACGTGGATTTGAAATCCCCGCTTCCCTCATCCGAGTTAAATTTCATGACGTTTCCCGCAGTGTTCGCCCAGAAGTTGATCCCCATTTCCTCATCTATGCTTAACGCATTAAAATTTCTTTTGCGGTTTAAGACGGCGTTTCGGATCAGTACGTTATCGATCACAGCTGCATTTTGTGCGGCGAAATTTGCCTCGTTCGCGAACGTTTTTAGCGTGTCGGAGGCCTGCTGCGGCGTAGCAAAGATGAAATTTCTATATAGATCGCTCGTTCGCACCGCAGGTCTGCTTCTAAAAACGCTCATTAGGGCGGGTTGATTGCTCGAGCCCTCTATTGCGGCGGCGATCAGTTTTTGATTTTTACCCTTTGCGAAATCCACCATACCCTCGCTGCCCTTTTTGAAGGTGAACTCTAGCTTGGAGTCGTTAAAATTTTTAACTAAATCAAAAAACGCGTATTCTCTTAAAATTGTCTGATCGTAGCCTCTGAAGCTACCTTCTACCCAGTATCTCTTTGATTTTGCAGGATCTTTATATATCTTTTGCGCATCTTCGAAAAGAGGATTTTCTAGATCTACGATGGAATTTTTTTCAAACGTGAGGTTCAAATTCGTAGCTCCTGCCGAAGACATGCCGACTATACCCGCGTGCGATACGACGTATCTGCCGCCTTGCTTTATCGTCGCCGTGACGGTATCTGAGGTAGCGGTTCTGGTTTTATTTACGAATTCTTTCGGCTTATTGAATACGTCGGTTTTGACCTCTTGGACGGTTAGGCTCTTTTTGATCTTCAAGGCGCCGCCGTTTTCTACGGTCACCTTGCTGTTTTTTAAAGACTGATTTAGCGCCGTGATCTGCCCGCCTTTTATGATCGTATCGCCGCTGTAGGTGTTATCGCCCGCAAGCGTTAGCGTGCCGCCGCCTCTTTTTATCAGCGTTCCTTTATAGCCTTCCGCCGCTCTATGCGCTCGCGCTTGCTCTCTGGCTAGCTCTACATTGTATTCGGCTCTTTCTTCTGCGGTCAAATTTCCGCCCTTAGCATCGAGCTGTGCTTTGCGCACCGCCCAAGCCGCCGCATCCGCATCGTCCTCGGTCTTTCTAAATTTTATCGCCTTGTCCGAGATGTCGTTGGACCAGACGTCATCTACGTCCATATTTACGTCGAATTTCCCTAGAAACTGACCTGGTCCGAACATTGCCTTGCCGAGATCTACTATGCCCCAGCCCCATCTTTTATCGGGCACACCAAGCTCGCTCGTTCAGCCCGAAAGCTTGCTAGTATCATTCTTTTTGAACGAATACTTCGTCTGTCTCGCCGTTGTTAGTAAGACATCTCGTGCCTGCTCGTTCGTCATATAGTTATATCTGGACATTATGACGCCCAAGGCTCCCGTTACGTGAGGTGCCGCCATAGACGTGCCGCCCCAAGAAGCGTATCCCGCCTTGCCTGTTTTGACATCTACGATAGAGGATTTTATCTTTACTCCAGGCGCTGCTATGGTCCACCATTTAGAATCTCCCGCGGTATTAAATCTTTGGGCATTGCCGTCAGTTTGTCCCGTTACGTTTAGCCATAGCTTTTCCACGTCGGGGCGAAAATACGGCAGCATCGCCCTTGTGTAGGATTCTTCCATGCCGTCTCTATGCCAGCGGTAAAGACTTGGATTATTCTGTATTTTTTAGCGACTTCGTATGCGGCATCTATGAAGCTTTTCCGGCCGTCCACTACGAATTGATAATAAGCTTTTTTAGCGGTATCTATATCTTTGAGGTATAGATGATGATTAGGCTTAGTAGGATTAGCCGCCGTACCGGGAATCCCGCTGTAACCTTCCGCGCCCGGATAGGAGGAATTTACTCTTCTATTTGATCCCCAGCTATTATTTATCGCTCTTACGCCCGATTTAGCAAGCTCGTTATATACGGCGTAGAAGTATCCGTAGTCTTGATTTGGGCCGTAGGTCATGCCGTCGTTTCCGCCTGTATTTCCCGAGTATAATCTCGACTCCCATGCCACGCCGTGCGTGCCGCGTCCGTCGCGGTTGGCCCCTATCGTGCCTCCTACGTGCGTGCCGTGCGAGTCGTTCGTCCCGGCTATCCAATCGCCGTTAGTTTCAAATTTTTGACCTTTTTTAAATTTGCCTTTATTTGTTTTATCATATTCGTCACTGCCTTTTTGTTTAAAGGGCGCGTTGCCGAATTCTGCATCTGGGTAACGCATGCCGTCTTTGGAGTACTCGCCCTTCGCGGTCGCTCCCGTAACCCTGCCTCCTGCGAATTCTTGATGACTTAAAAGCATGCCCGAATCAACTACACCCAGTTTTACATCTCTACCAGTGGCACCTTTGGCGTAGGCTACCGATGCGTTCATGCTACTTAGACCCCAGTATGCTTTATACTCGTCCGTCTCCCAGCTTTTTATATCGCCTACTTTGCCGGGTTCTATATACTGTGCTTCACAGACATTTGTAAATAGCACGGCGCAAACTGCTGCAGACAGCACATGGGCTCCTTTGAAATTTAGCTTTCTCATACGATCCCTTTCTTTATGGTTTGGTTTTTATAAAAAAATTATTTAATTATAATAACCTTTAAATGAAAATTTAATTAAATATTTTAAAGATTTTATAATAATTTACTTATATTTAAACCCATATCGCAGGTTCCGATTAAGTGCTAGGATATAATGCGGAGCCGCGTTTAGGTTGGCTTAGATACGATTTAACTCAAGACACTTGACTAGAGGAGAACGTCTCGTCGCGAAATCGCGTGCTCGACAGCGGTTTGGTCTTAAGCGCTTATTTCGTGATAGTGCCCAGCCGCAGGCGTTTGCTTCACAGCAGCACGCTCGTTGCGCTATTCGCACCGCACGCCGCATAGGTTTAAATTTCAAATCGTTCTCATTTTAGAAGCAACTTTGATAAAATTTAGCCATTTATTGATTATAATCAATTTTTTTGCCTAAATAAAATCTTAAAATTACCAACTAAATTTTTTATAAAGGATTTCTATGAGCGACAATCTAGAGATGTTCTGTCATCAGTGCCAAATGAGCGCGCCCGAGGGCTGCGGCGCCAAGGGCCAAGACCGCGGTACCTGTGGCAAAAATTCCACATTAAGCCTGCTTCAAGACACTATGGTTTTCGGGCTTAAGGGCCTTAGCGCCTACCGCCACCACGCCCGTGAGCTCGGCGCCGATACTAGCGCAGTCGATACCGTTATGGCGGATACGCTATATTTCACGCTGACGAACTCAAATTTTAACTTTGACGAGCATATCGCGCAGCTAATGGCCGTCGGAAGCGCGGGCGTGCAGATGATGGATATTTTAAGCGAGGCACATACCGCAAAATTCGGCGTACCAACCCCGGTTAAAGTTAGCCAAAACAAGGTCGAGGGCAAGGCGATTTTGGTTAGCGGCCACAACCTGCACGCTCTTGAGGCGCTACTAAAAGCGACCGAGGGCAAGGGCATCAACATCTACACCCACTCCGAGATGCTTCCTGCGCACGGCTATCCGCAGCTTCGAAAGTATTCGCATCTAAAGGGCAACGTCGGCAAGGCGTGGTTCGATCAGACCAAGCTTTTCAACGAATTTAAGGGCGCGATTTTGATGACTACCAACTGCATCGTGCCGCTTCGCTCATCCTGTAGTTACGCAGACAGGCTGTTTGGCTACTCTATCGCGGGCACCGACGGCATCAAACATATCCAAAACGACGATTTTACGCCGCTCATCGAGTGCGCGCTTGCGTGCGGCGACGTGAGCATGGATAGCGACGAGAGCTTGGTGACGGGCGGACACTACAAGACAATTTTGAGCCTTGCGCCGCAAATTTTAGAGGCAATCAAATCTGGCAAAATCCGCCGCTTTTTCGTCATCGCGGGCTGCGACGCGCCGGGCAAAGGACGCGAGTATTACCGCGAGCTAGCGCTCAGCCTGCCGAAGGACTGCGTGATTTTGACCTCGAGCTGCGGTAAATTCCGTTTCAACGACGTGGATTTCGGAAACGTGCCCGGCACCGAGCTTCCGCGCTATATCGATCTAGGCCAGTGCAACGACAGCAACGGCGCGGTCAAGATCGCCCTTGCGCTTAGCGAGGCTACGGGCATCGCGGTAAACGATCTGCCGGTCTCGATCGTGCTGATGTGGATGGAGCAAAAGGCGGTCATCATCCTGCTTGCGCTGCTTAGCCTGGGCGTTAAGAATATCAACGTGGGACCTACGGTGCCTGAGTTTTTCAACGACGAAATTTTGGGCTTTTTGGTGCAAAATTTCGGCCTTCGCCTAATCAGCGGCGACGCGCAGGCGGATTTGAAATATTTCCTGGGCGAATAAATTTCATAGATAGGCAAATCGGGTAAATTTAAAATTCGGCAAAGCTCTGTTTTAAATTTACCCTTTATATGGCGCTTTTAGCGGAGCTAGCCGATCCACTCCGCGGCTATTTTGCGCCCGACGCTCATATTTAAATTTCACGACTATGCCGTCCTTCTTAATTTAAATTTTAAAATCATATAATCTCGCCAAATGATTAGAAAAATTTAATTAAGTGCTTTTTTACACATTCAAATTCCAATCGTCTTTGCTATTACAATCCTTCTTTTTCTGTGCAAGTATTTATCTTATCCGCATCGCTTCCGCTTATAGTAATCCTATGGTGTGCCTCATTGATGCTTGATATTGCATAAAATTTTCCGTATTATCTCATTTTTCGCTATCAGATATTGCAATTTAGTGCCGTTAAAATTTTAAATAAATATAGTATTTTCGCAGGATTTTTAATCGGAATTTAAATACGGATTTTAATCTAAATTTTACTCATAAATTTTGAGATTATTTTATAAGTGCATGG
>NZ_CALJPC010000079.1 GCF_937981295.1 uncultured Campylobacter sp. | reverse complement strand
GGGTTATTCGGGTTATTCGGGTTATTCGGGTTATTCGGGTTATTCGGGTTATTCGGGTTATTCGGGTTATTCGGGTTATTCGGGTTATTCGGGTTATTCGATGCGCCGATCTCGACCCGCGAAATTTCATCAAATTCTACGTAAAATTCTACGCAGAATTCGGCGCGAAACCTGCGTGGGTTTGGCATTTGAAATTTTGCTCGCAAAATTCCGCGCAAAAACTGGGCGCAAGATTTTAAACCGAGCCGCTCGCGAGTTTGCGAGCTCATCGCGGCAAGATTTAAAATTTCATAATGCATAAGCTCGCCGTGAAATTCAAAATTTCACGCGGCTGCGCACAGTGTTATGTGTCGCTACGAGATTCTAAATTTCATGTCGAGCACACCGTGAAATTAATCCGTCGGTCGCGCAGCAGATCGCCGCACAATCTGAAATTCGCGCTTGCGCCGCGACATACGCCGCTGCGAGTTAAATTATGCGGCAGGCGAGCTAAATTTTACGCTCGTGCGATCAGTCATGTTGGCGGAGGTTTGCGGCGCCCGGATTAAATTTTACATACCGCCGTGCATCGCCTGCGGTGGGCGCGGACGTCTGATCCGCTTTGCTTGCAAAGGCGCAGGCGGCTATAGCTGTGCGGCAGTAGAGCTAAATTTTACGAGCCGCTGCGTCGCGGCATGAATTTTCGCGTCGTGCTGCCCGCTGTGACTAAATTTGTGCGATAATATGTCGGCTATGCGCTCGTAAATTAAATTGTACTCCACGCACCCGTCGCCTGATTGTCGCGCGGGATTGAAATTTGCGCGCCGCTTATCGCAGAATTTTAGGTCGTTGCACGCCGCGCCATAGCTGTCATAAAATTTTAAATTGCATGTCGTACGTACGAGCTCGCCGTGAAATTTAAAATTTTATGCAAGCGTGAAATTTGCTTCGCGTTACGCTGTGTCGTACATCGTCGCGAGCCAAATTATGTGCTGCTGCGGAATTAAAGCTTGCATGCCCGCTGCTACCGCTAGGGCGCCGTATGCCGGGCGGCTCCATTTTGCGGTCCGTTCGCGCCGTATTTGTTGCGGCAGTTATGTACGTCGCCGCGCCGCAGTGCGAGATTTCGCGTCGAGCTCTATTTTAGAGCTTTGATTTGCAGCGAGATTTTACGGCGCGCAATGGCGCTAAATTCCATTCTGCGTGAGATTTTGGAATTTTAAAATTCCCTTTCGCGGTATAATTGTATGAAATGCAAAATTTGCAGGATTTCAATAAAGGAATTTTAAAATTTATGCGGCGTGGCTTTGTGGCGCGCCCGCAAGAAAGGAGCGATCATGGACAAGCTGGATAAAGAGGAGCTTGCAGAGGTGTTTGTCGCTAGGCTCAGGGCTTTAGCGCGTAGCGGCGGCGCCGATCTGCGCGAGCTTGATCGCGAGTTTTATGGATTTAGCGTGCGGCTTGGTGTGCGTTACGACTTTGCCGGTAAGTTTAGCGTCTCACAGATAAATGGCGGCGAGAGCGCTCAGCTGCATTTCGCAGATATCGCACAGTTCGAGGCTCATGCGCGCGAGTGCCTGCGCGCGGCAAGCGCAGATGCGGAGCTAAGCGAGGCCTTTATGCTACGCCTGCGTGCAGATCCCCAAAAAGCCGCTACGAATGCGGATCAGATCATAAAATTTCACGATTTTAAGCCCTTTAGCGTTCAGCTGCGTTGCGAGTATTGCGGCGGATCGGGCAGGAGGCGCTGCAAAGCCTGCGAAGGCGCAGGCAAGGCGCCGTGCGCTAACTGCGGCGGGCGCGGGCGCTTGATCTGCCCCGATTGCAAGGGCACCGGCGGCTATAGCCGTGCGGCATTAAGCTCTACAGATACTCATGCGCGCGGCCTTTCTGCAGGTTCTGCGTCAAATTCTATGGGCTATCGCTTCATTCCCTGCGCTAGTTGTGGCGGTAGCGGCTCGCGCATTTGTCCCGCTTGCGGCGGTGCAGGCAGATTGCGCTGCGAAAAGTGCGGTGGTGCGGGCGATTTTCGCTGCGAGCACTGCGATGGGCGCGGGTATTTTACTCGCATCGGCAAAGTATCCGTTTATGCCCGCCCGAGCGTCAGCATAGGCGCTAGCTCGCAGGTTTTCGGGCGCGAGCTACTGGAGTTTTTATGCAGCAAGGGCGTAGGTTTTGCAGTACGCAGACTTTTATTTCGTCTAAGCTCGCTGCGATCGGTGCAGGGCGGCTGCGAAGCGGTATTTAGCGCAGAGGATGATTTTTTGCGCTTGAGTTTTGCCGTCTGCGGTAAGGCTTACGATGCGGCGTGCTTCGGTGGCGTGACATTCGTAAGGCCCAACTTTTTTGACGAAGTTTTTGCGCCGGAGCTTGCGGCGGTGCGCGGTGCGCCCGCTAGACTAGGGCGGGACGATGCGCAAAGCCTTTTTGCGCTATTTCGCGCAAAGCCTGTGCTGGATGCGGCGATGCGCCTAGCTAGTGCTAAGCTGCGCGGCGAGACGCTAAATCTCGAGCAGTTGCGCGGCTCGGACGGGCATTTTAACTCTGTAAATTCTACCTGCAGCGCGGCTGATCGCGACGATTTGAGCCTTGCAAAAGACGCTCCGCGCAAAGAAAATCTCGAGGGCGGCACGAGCGTAAAATTTGCGGGCACGAAATTCGCGAGCGCTTCGGCAAATTCTATGGGCGCGGAAGATAATCGCTTGGGGTTGCGCGGAGAGCAAGGCAGGTTCGCAGGAGGAGTGAGCGGCGGCATAAAATTTGCAGGGGCGGATCTTTTGGAAGGTGGAGAGAATTCTGCCAGCGATTTTGAGGCTAGGCAGCAAGGAAGCGAAGCTTTCGCGCAGAATGGATCTAATTTTGCCGGCTCGCAAGAGGGCTCAAGCGGCACTTCTGATCGCGCCGCGGAGGATCTTTGCGAATTACACAGTGAGCGAGATTACCGAGATTTAAGTGTCTTAAATGCTCAAAATTCTACAAATTCCATAGACTCCGCCGCAATAAATTCCGCAAATTCCGAAAATCTTGCCGCTGCAAAATTTAAAAATCGCGCGAATACGCAAAGCCCTGCCGCGTCAAATTCTAAAATTTCGCCCTTTGCGCGATTAAAGAAATTCTTTTCCCCGCGTTCTTTGCGCGAGGATTGCGCGCAGAGTTTCGCCGCGGCGATTATGCGCGTTTGCGAGGGCTTTATTTCGCAGCAATGCGCTCGCGATTTGGGCGGAGCGATGGCTGGGGCGCTTGGCGTGCTAAGCCCACGCTATGACCGCGCGGTGTGGTGCATAGGCGGAGGCGCGCTCACCGCAGCGGCTGCGCTGGCGTGCGAGGGCTGCTTCGAGATGATCTTTGCGGAGCATTATTTTTGGGCACTTGCGTGCGGCGCGGTAATCGCTGCTGCGGGGCTGTTAGGCGGAGGAGTGCTGTGGCTGGCAAGCGCGGTGCGGTGCGTCGTAAAAGCTCGTAAAATTCCGCGAGAGTATCGCTGCGGCAGAGGCGGCGCGGCGTTTGCTCGCTTTTGTAAAGCTCTGCTCTGCGCCGTTTTAGCTAGCGCAATCTACGGAGGCGCGGCAAATACGGGCTACGTGCCGAAAACCGGCGCAGCAGGGCTGCTGCGAGGGTGGATGCCTGCATTTTTTGAGGATGAAAATTCCGCTTCCGCGAGTGATGGCGTAAATTCTGCAGACGAAAATTCTACGAGTGCAAGCTCTAGCGGCTCTGAAAGCCCTGCTTCAAATTCCGCTTCCGGGGCGACTAAGGATTCCGCTGCGATGCAAAAGGATAAAATTTTATATATCCAAAAAAGCATTGGAGTGAAGCAGGATGGAATTTTTGGCGCACGCACGCTAAAAAAGGCGAGAGAGGTTTTGGATCAAAATCTAAGCGGCGTCGATGAAATTTACGAGGCGCTAAAAAGCAAAGAGCAGGCGAGAACGAACCCGAACTCTAGCAATCAAACTGCGCCTTAACGGTAAATCCGCGCCTTAGGCTTGGCGGGCGATCTTAAAAACCAAAAAGGACGAAAATGAAAAATAAAATTTTAATTCTAGTATTCGCTGCGGCGCTTTCCGCAAATTTCGCGCTCTCCGAAAATTTTGAAATCACCGCAGACGATATAAGCTGGGCTACAAAATCCTGCGATAAGGGCGATATGAAGTTGTGCGGGGCCTTGGCGCAGATTTATAATTATGGCTGGGGCGTGCCGCAAGATCTGCTAAAGGCTGCGCCGTTATACGTCAAAGCTTGCAAAGGCGGCGATGCGGAGTCGTGCGTAAATTTAGGCATTTTGTATCAAAGCGGAGAGGGGATGCCGCGCGATGAGGCAAAGGCGGCGGAGTTGTTTGACAAAGCCTGCGATGACGGGCACGCGATAGGCTGCAGTAACGCAGGCTCTGCGTATATCGGAGGCAGAGGCGTGCGCAAAGACGCTATAAAGGGCGTAGGTTACTATGTGCGCGGTTGCGATATGGATATCGCAGACAGCTGGCTTGCGTGCTTAAATTTAGCGCGTCTTTACGAGGGCATAGATAATGTTAAAGCCGTAGAATACTACAAAAAGGCCTGCGAGCTGGGCGGCAAGGATAGATTTATGAGCTCGGTAGCGGAGCATGAAAGGGCATGGCAAAGCTCATGTGAAAGCTACGAAAGGCTTAAATAGCCCGCAAATCCATGCTTTGAAGCAGACCCTCGCGCTCGCCGTGGCTACGGAGTAAGAACCATAGCAGATTTCGCATAAATAGTGCAAATCTAAATATCAAGTATCCTGTGGGAGCGGAAATATAACGGCGCAAGTTCTTAGCGGGCTCGTATTTTAGGAGACAAAATCATGACGCTAGCGCTGATCCGCCATGTTACGCCGCTGATCAATCGCGGCGTGTGCGACGCCGCAGAAGCGGCACGGCGCGCGATCCTATATGACGCTACGCAAAGCTTAGCTTTGTGGCAAACCGACAAATTTAAAAGCAGCGCCGCATACGAAAAGCTCGCTCGCATAAGCCGAATATGCTCGTCACCGCTGCCGCGCGAGACGGCGTTAAATTTTAACCCTTTCCCACGGCTCTATCCCGCCGTCAACCTCTTTAAAAATACTCGCGATTTCTATATTTTTTACACTTAAATTTCGCTCGTAAGCCTTGATATCGCGTGATTTTAGCTTCTCTTGCAAAAAGGCGAATTCATACTTGATCTGCCCGCGAGAGACGGCTATTTTGGCTAAATTTCGCTCGTCAAATTCGCCCACCTTTGCGGCGTCAAATTTATACCCGCGAGTGCGGCCCTCCTCATAAACTTCCGCCAGATACGCATTTACCGCCTCTAGCGCGTTTTCATGCGCGTAAAAGCGGTCAAGCTGCGGGTGATTTTTGTAGCCCTTAGTTAGTCCAGCCAGCACGTTTTTAGCTAGCAGCGCCTCGCGCCAAAGTGCGACTAGCCCCTTTGCGTCGAGATATTTAAAGTTTATCGTCCAAAGTCTCATTTTCGCCTTTCGTTAAATTTCGTCATCAAATTCGGTGCGCTTTGCGCCGCAGCCTGAGCGGTGATATATTCGCGTCTTAAATTTGACCGCGCCCTAGATTAGAGGCTAAATTTTATCTCGCCGCACCTTTGAGCTTGCCTGCTCATTGCAGCTTGCCTCTGCATAGCACGGGGATCTTTTCTACGACCTCGCCGCCGCTAACGAGGTAGGCGAACTCGTGCAAATTTACTACGGGGCAGATGTGGTTTGGATAAATTTCGAGCCGATCGCCCACGCGTACGGCGTCTCGCAGCGCTCTGTCGTAGATGATCGCATGCTCGTCGTAAACGCCCTTTATCCACACATCCGTGCCCTTTATGCGCCCGAGCCCGGGCGTGGCGGTGAAGCCTTCGGTGCGCCTTTGCTGCGTAAGCCCCTTGGCGCCGACGTCGGTGATGATGCGATCCGCCGTAGGTCTGCTGATGACGGTCGTAAGGATGCTTGCGGTGTTCATCGAATAATCGCCGTAAGCCTGCGCCTGCGAGGCATCCATAAAGATATAAGTGCCCGGACGGATCTCGGTGACGCCCTTTAAAATTTCAAAATCGTTGATTAGCGAGGGCGTCGAGCCGATACTAACGACGCGTGCGGGCATAGCCAGCTCGCGTGCGATATCCGCAAACTCCAGCGTGCGGCGCTGCGCGGCTAGGTGGATGCGCTCGCATTCGCTCTTATCGGCGGCTTTGTAGGAGTGGCCGTCGTGGGAGAACACGCCGCGGAATTCGATATTTTTACAGCCTTTTAGAAATTTTATAAACGCCGCGAAATCCTGCTTTTCTATGAAGCCAGAGCGGTTTTCGCCCACTTTGATCTCGGCAAGCACGCAGGCCTTCGCGCCGCTGCGCTCAAAGGCGCGCTCTATCAGGCTCACCTGCTCTATGCTATCGATGCCGAAGCTTAAGTTTATCCCCGCGCGCAAAAGCGCAATGATGCGCTGAAATTTTAGCTCACCCACGATCTCGTTTGCGATAAATATATCTTTCAGCCCATTTGCCGCCATGATCTCGGCTTCGCCCGTTTTGGCGACCGTGATGCCCGCAGCACCGAGGCTTTCTTGCAGCTTCGCGAAATAGGGTATTTTGTGCGTTTTGGTGTGCGGGCGCAGGCTCACGCCTGCGGCGTCTGCGTAGCTTTGTATCTTTTGCAGGTTGCGAAGCACGATTTCGCGGTCAATCAGCAGCGCCGGCGTGTCGATCTCCGATACCCTCATAAGCTTCCTCCTCTTTTAAATTTACGAAATTTTAATTCAGCCGAGCTTGGTAGCTGCGCTAGTTTTGTAGCGCCTAAATTTTAAAATTTAGCGCGACTTGCAAAGGGCGAAATTTACGTGCCGCCTGCGAAAGCGGAATTTGCGCGTCGTAAATTTAGCTTCGTCTGCGAAATGCAGTTTGCGCGCCGTGTAAATCGGTGCCCTTCGCGAAGCGTCTGAATTTGGCGAGTAGATTTGCGTTTCCGTGTCGCGCAAAGCAGCGTAGGCAAAAGCAATACCGCGCGGCGCATGAAAAAGTCAAAATAAAATTCTAAAGTGCGCCGAGTAAAAATCAATATGCGCACCGTACCACTAGGTCGCGGAATTTTTAGCTCCGCTTCACGCCGTTTTATTCCTCGCGCGCTATGTTTTTCTTGCGGCGCATATTCGCGTTAAATTTTTCGGCAAGCGATCCGACGCACTAGCCGTTTTGCGCTGTTGTCTCTGTTTCCGTGCCGTCGCCCGCGTTTTTTGCTAAAGCTCGTTTTGCGCCGCGCGCTGCACATCGCCGCCTATTTTCACACCGCCGCTCGTTTAGCAGCGATACTTCATTTCTGGTGCGCCTCTCTTTGTGATTTTCTATTTTTTGTCCTGAAGCACCTTGTCGCGCCATTTCGAGTTTGCTTTATTGTCGGTCGCTACGTCTTTGGATATCTCGGCTGCCGCTTCGAAATTTTTACTCACGCCCTCTTTGGAATTCTCGTATTTTAAGGCGTTTTCGCTTCTGATGCCGATGCTTTGTGCTTCGCTTGCGGCGTCGATATTAGCGCCTAAAAAGATAAATTCCCAGTCGTATTTTTCCTGCTTGTCGCTAATCATCTTCTTAATCTGCGCTTTGGAGTATTCGCGGCTTGAGTTCTCCATCCCGTCGGTGATGATGACGAAAAGCACGCGATTGTTTTTGGCATAGATGTCGGGTACTCGCTCGATACGCGCTATCGTGCTGCCGATCGCATCTAGTAGCGCGGTATTGCCGCCGGCGTAGTACTCTTTGGACGTTAGGTTTTCGACCTTCTTAAGCGGCGTGCGATCATGGATGACGTTAAATTTCGTATCGAAAAGCACGGTCGTGACGCTGGCGTCGATGCCCTCTTTGCGCTCCTTTTCTATCATCGAGTTAAATCCGCCGATCGTATCGCTCTCAAGCCCGCTCATCGAGCCCGATTTATCTAGGATCAGCACCAATTCCAGGTGATTTACGCCGTCTTTATGATCGGGCGGCGTCTCTAGCTCTACACTTTTGGCAAACATTATGCCCGCAAGCGCGGCTACAAGAAGGATGATTTTTTTCATAGGGGCTCCTTTGTTAAAATTTCGTTATTTTACTATTGTATCGCTTAAGCAATGAAATTTTATCGCTAAAGCTTCTCCGCACGCCCCTGCTACGTAAATTTTAATACGAAATTTTGTTGCGGAATTTTAACGTATCCTTGCGAGAGACGCCGCGAAATTCCGCGCGATATAGAATTATGCGCGGCATAGAATTTCGCTGTGGAATTTTAAAGACGCAGAATTTTATACAGCGCGAAATTCTGCGTGCAAATTTTATGCAGCACGGAATTTTATGGCGCAAAATTCCACGTGGCATGGAATTTATGGAATTTGCGCCGCCGCAAAATCAGGCCTCTGCAGATCTGCTCCGTTTTGCGCTGAGGTAGCTTCCGATCTCGCTTATCAAAACGCCCGCGAGGATGAGCGCCGCGCCTAAAATTTGCATCGCGCTTAGCCTCTCGCCGCCCACGAATACCCCCATAATGCCCGCCGTTACGGGCTCTAGCGTGAAAAACAGAGCGGTTTTTACGGGTGTCGTGTATTTCTGCATCAAGGCCTGCGCAAAAAAGCCAAAAACCGTTCCCAGCAGGCAGATCACCGCCATCGCGACGAAAAAGCTTCTATCCATCACCGGCACGATGCTAACCCTCTCAAAAAAGATCGTCGCAAAGCAGCAAAGCACGCTTAAGCAGAGGATCTGTACGTAGGCGATGCCCGCTACGTCGCAGCTTTGCACGAAGCGGTTGGTCAGCACGATGTGAAACGAATACGCGCACGCGCAGACTAGCGCCAGCGCTTCACCCTTGCCCAGGCCTAGCTGCGTGTCGCCGATGAGATAGAGCCCAGCGATCGCAAGCGCGATGCCCGCGTAGGCGTAGGAGTAAATTTTATGCCTAAACAGCGCCGCGGCGATGAAGGGTACGAGCGCGACGTTTAGGCCGATGATGAACGCCACGGAGGAGCTTTGCGCAAATTTAAAAGCGAAGGTCTGCGACGTAAAACCCGCGAATAAAAACAGGCTAAGTACCGCGCCGTGCTTGATCTCGCGCGAAGTTATGGCTTTGAGCTTGGGGAAAAATATCGCGCCTGCGATGATGCTCGCGGCGAAAAAGCGCCAAAATAGCAGCACGAAGACGTTGTTGCTCGCAAGCGCCTGCGAGGTGGGCAGATACCCGAGCCCAAAAGCGATCGCTACGAAGACCATCCCGATGTCGGCTCTAAATTCCAAACTTTTATTCATCTGCGTCCTTTTTGAAAATTTAAAGTCGTAATTTTACGAAATTTTAGGTAAAAAATAGGCTAAATTTTGACGATTTTGACGGAGCGGTTTGGAATTTAGGATTTTAAAATCGTGAGCTAAATTTAAACGCCCGGCTCGTCTTTTAGGCTTATGCGCACTTGTACGCGCAATCATTGCGCCGCTTCGCTACGCGTACATTTTACGGCTGCTACTCGCGCGATCATTACGTCTCTTCGCCGCAACTTGCCATAAATTTTCACGGCTTTGTCGCTTTTTATCGTAACCTTTCACGGCTATGGATTTAGGGAAAAATTTAGATATTTTTAGCGTTAAATTAAGCCCAGGCATCTTGCTTGCTTTAGCTTTTGAAATTTCAGCGAGCTTTTCCGATATAAAATTTTGCAAAAAATCTATATCTTTTCGTGCATACAAATATCCCGCTTTAAATTTAAAGCTACTATTTTTGCCGCGTATGCTGATTATTTTTATGTTCCATCTTATAAATCCCGCGGCGTAGCTAATTTCGTCAAAGCTCTTTCATTAAATTTAGACGCTAATTTAGTGCTTTACTCTCTATCTTCGGCGCTAAAATTTTGCTCGCTTAGCTTTTGGTGAAAATTTACTATAAACATATAGGCTTCTTCTATATGGTAGTCGGAGAGTTTTACTAGCTTGCCTCCTATATATTCAGGCGGTCTTATTTTTGTATATGTTCTACGTCCCGCGACCAACACGCCCCTGTCCGGTATATTTAATAGATTATGAAAGGTTACATATTTTCCGAGATTGTCTATATATTTTTGATCCGTTACATTATTTTCACCGTTTATTTCAAGAAGCAGCAGGCGATCATCTTTTGATAACTTAAGCCCTATTAAATATTTGCCTTCCTTGTATTTAGCGATAGAGGCTAGATAAAATGAATCTTTACTTTCATAAACGGTCGATTTTTTTATAAGCTCGCCGCGGCCATTTAGCTTTATAATATCGGCGGTATTGCTTGTTTCAAATAGCATCAAAATAGAGCCGTCGTCGCACTTGATCATATCTTTTAAAAAATACCCGCGCATATCTATTTTGGTTTCAAATATAAGGTTTCCGTCCGGGTTAAATTTAAGAATTCCTAGCTCTTCTACGACCAGAATAAAACCTCCGTCACTCGTTTTTAATATCTTTATAAGACCGTCTTTCGGTTCTTTAATTTTCTTTACTTCCGGTTGCTTATCCGGGGATGTTTTATCATATGTGTAACTGTTATAAAAAGTATCTGGCAGATGCGAAACGTCGATCGGTTTCTCCCAGATTATTTTTGCGTTTTTATCCATTCTAAATATATTATTTCCATAATCGCACGCCACAAATTCATCATTATCCGTCGGAGCTATCTGTTTTAGGGCGCGAGGAAGCGTATTTGAGATTTTATATGTCGCCTTATCTACGATGTAAGCCGCCTCTTCGTTTCCTAATACGTAGTAGCTTTGCATCTGGGCTGCTATTAAATTTCCTCTTCCGATAAAGCTTTTATCGATTATTTTTCTCCAAATTTCGCGCCCGCTCTTATCAACCTTCATAAAAAGATCGGGACTTCTACCGCTTTCGTATTCTCCGGCTAATATATATCCGTCGTCGGTAGATACGGCCATATTGATAGATGAAAAGCCGTTTTGAGAAAAAGGCAGATCCCAAACAGGCTTTGATTTGTCTATATTTTTACTTGAATCCTCTAGCTCTTTGCTTCCTATCTCATTTTTTATGGGTTCTTCTGTTAAAGTATTTGTATCATCGTTATTTTTTATAACGCTTATAAAACCTTTAAAATCGGACACCAAAGATATAATCATGCGGCGTTCGTCTAAAGGTAGCGCCGAATTTACATCATCAGCCTCCGGCATATAATAGCTTTTTAGACGGGTAGGCTCGAATCCGCCGGAAATATCTAAGACGTCTATGCTCGGTAAAGCCGTATCGTCCGAGCCGTCTTTGCTTCTAGACAAATATATTATTTCGTCATCCCCGCTGATATCAAAAGTATAAATTCTATTACTAACGGTATAGTTATTCAGATGCTCGATATCGTCTATGTTTTTGATGCTGTAAACATTAAAAGTATGAAGTTCGTTTGCGTATAGATATTTTTTATCGGCAGAAATTTGTAAATTTATAATGACTCCGAAATTATCTCGTTTATAAACCTCTTTTATGTTTTTCGGATCGCTCACGTCAAGTACATGAAGACCCGCGAAGTCGGACATAAAAACGTATTTATCCGAATATATGGCGATATCGCCTTTTTCTATCGGATTAAAGGTCTCCATACCTATAAACTCGCCTAACATTTTTATATTATCTGACGAAATATCTAAAATAACCATACTGTTTTTGGCTTTTACGTAGGCTAGTTGGTTATTTTCGCTTAGTTTTATTTTGGAGAAACCTTTGGCTTGAAATTTGGTCGCGATCTTTATATTTTTAGGGTCTCTAACGTCAAGGCGTAAAATCCCTAAATTTGGGCTTGCCACATATAGGCTTTCTCCGTCGTTTGACTCGGCCGCTTGGATATTTTCTACGTTATATCTAGCTTCCGGGAAATAAAAAAGCCCGAGCAACTCTATGTGGTCTAAATTTGATATATCTATCACGCTTATACCGTCTCTATCGTGCCCGAGAGTATATAGCCTCTTTTTGCCCTGAGATACCATCATATCGCGCACTTCAAACGGAATTTGAACGGAGTTATTTATGATATCTTTTTTATATATCGTTACGTCTTTTTTGCCCGTAAATTTATTGCTTTTCTTGCTACTAAATTTACCGCTATTTTGTGGAATTTCAACCTTTTCTTTACTTGCCTCTTTTTTCGGTATCGCGTGCTGATCGATAGCTGGGCTTTGTTCTGAATTTTCGGATGCTTTATCGATAGACGGAATTTGAACGGAGTTGTTTGCGATATCTTTTTCAATCGTTGCGTCGTTTTTGCCGATAAATTTATCGCTGTTTTGCGGAATTTGAAAATTTTCTTTGCTCGTCTCTTTTTTCTGCATCGTCGGCTGATCGATAGCAGAACTTTGCTTTAAATCATCGGGCTCTTTATCGATATATTTCATGCACAAAAAAGCAAGCGGCAGAATAACCATTAAAATAGCAAAGCATATCGTAAATTGTCGTTTTCTCTTTGCGTTAGAATCTATCATCTAAACTCCTTTATAAGTCCCCGATTTATTTATATTAAAGCGGCGTCTTTGTTCGTTCAAGGCGGCCGCTTTTCGTTAAAATTTAGATGCCGATTATATCAAAAAATGGGTCAAAAACTACTATTTCGATATTGTAATTTCGGGCTTCTTAAGTCAAAATCAATGTTCGATTCAAAATAAAGGCGGACTAGTCTTACGCAGACGGACGCGCTTAGAATTTTACCTCACCGGCGTGATCTTGCCGCGCGAAAGGCGGATTAAATTTTGGCTCTGAAATCCTACGGCGCGCGGTTTATGACGCTGCGCTAAGTGCCTGGGCGCTCTGCGATCTCGCCGTTTTTGTGCCGCACCGCGCTTCCTAGAATGTGCCGCTTAAATTTAAACAACAATTCCTCGCTTTTGAAAATATTTAAAATCGCGCAATATAATTGCGAATCTAAATCAAAATTTACAAGGATCTACAATGAGCTCGCTTCTTAAGCGCAACAAAATTTTATTTAACATCCATCTTATTTTGTCGATCGTTTTTTCTATCCCGCTGCTTATTATAGGCGTGACGGGCGCAATTTTGTCGTATCAGCACGAGCTTGAGGCGCTAATAAACGCGGGCTCTAAAAAGGTCGAAAAAACGGGCGAAATGCAAAGCGTGGAGAAAATTCTGCAAAGCTTTAGCGAGCAAACGGGCGTTAAACAGCCCGTAAGGCTCGTCGTGCCCAAAAGCGATGATGAAGCCTTCGTCATTTACGCAAACAGAAATGATGCATATCTGGTCGATCCGTACACTACGCAGATCATCGGCAAGGACCGCGGCACGGGCTTTGTGCTAACGGTGATGTCTCTGCACCGAAATTTGGGTTTAGCGCTAAGCGGCAACAAAACTGCGGGCGAGATCGGCAAACAGATCGTGGGCGCGAGCGCCGTGGCGATGATACTGCTCGTAATAAGCGGCGTATGGCTGCATTTCCCAAGGCTTAGGCGTAAATTTATCGAGGCTATAAAGCCGAATTTTAAACTCAAAAAATACGCTCTTTTTTACAATCTGCATACGAGCCTAGGTTCGCTAAGTGCAGTGATTTACCTGCTTATCTGCTTAACCGGGCTTAACTGGTCGTACGGCTGGTATAACGACGCGGTGATGAAGCTTTTCGTAAGTTCGCAAAATTTACCGCAAGCTAGCGCACCTAAAGCCGCCGCTTCTAAAGATCACGCCGCCGCATCTGCTAAAGAGGAGGGCAAAAAGCCCGCTACGTATAAATTTAGCGACGCGCAGAGGGCTTATGAGATATTTAGATCAAGTGGCATAGAGTATAAAGAATTTACCCTAATGCTCGCAGCCGGAGATAAGATCGACGTCAGGTATTATGAGCCAGATGCGCCAGCCACCGCGCGTCCAAAAGGCGCGAGCGTTGATCTAAAAGCGGGCAAGATCGCGGAGCGGAAGCAGACGGAGGGTATCACCGTGGGTGAGTTCAAGGATGCGAACTATCAGCTTCACACGGGGTATTTTTTTGGGCTCGCGGGTAAAATTTTATGGTCGCTCGTTTCGCTTTGTATGGCGCTTTTTATCTTTAGCGGCTTTTATATGACGGCAAAAAGGGCGTTTAAATCAGAAAAGCCCGGCTAAATTTTACCCTCTCGGCAAGAGGTGCGACGAGCGCGCAAGAGAGCCTAATACCTACGAAGCATTGAGATGAAATTTGCCGAAGCGGATCAAGAAAAGCCCTGATTTAACGATATTTGAGGCATACTAAAATTATCGTAGATTAAGTATATGTGAGGTATATTGCGGAAAATTTTAGGAGCGAAATTTGAAAACGAGATATTATCTGTGCTTGGTCTTCATCATAATAATATGCGCTTTGTGCGCGATACTTTCGATTATCGCGGAGTATAAATACCCAAATTCAGCCGAAAAAATTGAAACCGATCCATATGAATGGGTATGCGATCTAGATGGCAATCTTACGGATATACAGCTTAAAGATAGAGCGTTAAAGTGTATGCTTAAAAAGATGCATGAAAGCGAAAACTTTTCTAAAGAAAAAATCGCTAAAAAAATAGATGATATCCGAATGAAATATAAAAATCTTCACATCGAAGAAGATATTGAAGATCTAGAATTAAAAGATTATTTAACACGCGTCCATAGTAAATGTCATGGGGATAAACGCCCCGATGATAAATGCGAATTTTACAAGATAGATAAAAGGCTAAATTTAGATTATCTTATGGATTTGGGCTCAAAAATTTGTAGAAACGGCAAAGCGATACAAGATGCCGAGACCTATATAGATAAAGAAATTTTTAAAACCGAAGTCGTATATCCTTGGGAAGATAAGGAAAGTTTGGTTTTAGAAAACGGGGATCTAAGATACAATCTATATTTTGCTAGCGAAAGCGACATGAATAAAGCAATAATAAATTATGGAGTTTATAAGTATAAGATAGATCTACAAGATCCAAATATAGATATTAATAATATCGAAGCATCGCTCATAATCCCTATAAATTTATTATTTCTTAATTTATATAAACCACTTAATGGTGAAGAAAATGGAAATTTTAAAAATAATTTGGAAGAATTTTGCATGACTTATAAAATTTATGAAAATAGCGATATAGACACTAGCCGCCCATTCAATAAAATAGCTTTCAAATATAGAGATAATTATGCAACATATGATTTTTATATCATATTGATAGATAAGAGCTTTAAATATATCTTGGGCTACAGAAATATGCTTTTGAGTTATATGGGATATTACTACGACGAAAAAGAGAAAACAATAAAACAAATATTGGATAAGGAGCGATAAATGGCGGATATAACTAAATTTTGCCTTGGCGGCAAGGGCGGTAAATTTATAAAATTTTACCTCGCTAGCGAAGATAATAAATTTAAATTTACCCGCAATTCCTGCTTAAAATTTCTTGCTTAGCGCTATTTACCCCTTGCGCCGCGAGTGATCATCAAGGACTGCTCGTAGAAAATTAGCAGCGTTATCGAGACGCCCGTGCCGAGCGCCAGCGAGATCGAGACCGTGGCGAGGGCGTTATCGAAAAACGAGATGAGGTGAGCGAGCTTCTGCTGCGCGCCTGCGGCTTTGATATAAGAAAACAGCGCCAAGACCGCCTTGTAGGCGTAGATGCCCGGGATCATCGGAAGCAGCGCGGGAAAGGCGATGATCTCTGCGGGCACCTTGAGGCGCTTGGCGCAGAGCATTCCCAAAACGCCGATCAGAAACGACGCAAAAAGCGTCGCGGCGGCGATCGAAAAAATTTGGCTTTGAATCAGCAAAAACCTGCACGAATGCGCAACCGCCGCAAGCAGCGCCGAGAAGGCGAGCGTCTTTTTTGGCGGCATGCACGCATACGCAAACCCAAGCCCCGCCACAGCGGCAAAGCAGGCGTCCTTAAATACCAAAAGCACTATATCAAACATTTACAAGCCCCAAATTTGAGATGCTAAGCGTCAGAAAGAGCCCGATCGCGATGCAGATGATCAAAAGCCCCGTGTTTAGCCCTCTGCTGATGCCTACGAGCATATTTTCGTTTAGGATGTCAAAGACGGAGTTGATCAGCCAGACGCCAGGGATCAAAAAGAGTATGCTCGATCCCACGGCGACGTCGGGCGTGGCGCTAAGCCCGTAGCGAGCGCCTAGCGAGACGATGAAAGAGACTGCGAACGAAACCGCGATGTATTGGATTTTTAGGTTGATTTTGAGCTTGCTAAGCAGATAGCGGGCGCAAATTCCAAAAGCCGTAGCCGCAAAAACTAATGCCATCGCGCCGCCGTCACCGCCGAAAAGCTCGCAGAATGCGGCATTTGCGATGCTGAGCAGAACGAGAGTTTTGGCAAAGCTTTTCTTCTGTAAAGCTAAAATTTCTGCAAATGCAGCCTTAGCGCGCGTAAGGGGGATTTTCTCGTCGTAAATTTCCCAGCTAAGCGCACTTAGCTCCGAGATCAGATCAAAGCTGATCTGCGCCGCAGCGCCCGTTTTGACGTAGGTACGGCGGATGGAGTTGTCCGCGGGGTCCATCACGCTGATGATGAAGTGGCGCACGAAGATCATCAGGCTCGCCTCATAGTCGTAAGCGTCCGCTATCCTGCGCACGCAGCGCTCGATACGCGCGGTGTAAGTGCCGATACTAAGCATCTTGGCGGTGTATTCGCTAAGAAAATTGGTAAGCTCTTGGATCTGCGGCCTCGCCGCTTCTGCTTCTGTTGGTGGCATTTCTTTCGCCGCCGCTTCTGCTGACGTTGTTTTTGCCGGCGCGGTAGTGTTTCGTGTTGTTTCCGCGCCTGTTGCCTCCGCCGTCGCAACAGTATTTTGCGCCACTTTCGTCGTTTTTGTTCCTACGGCGCTCGTCGCAGCCTCTGTTTTTACAGCGTCTGCCATCGTTTTTGATGCCGCTTCGGCGTCCGTCGCCATGGAATTTTTATTTTTAAAATTTAATGCGGCAGCGCCCGTGGCGGAATTCTCGCTATCTAAATTTGATGCGGCGACAGTGTTTGCGGCGGTAAAATTTTGATTGTTTAAATTTGGCGTCGTTTCGGAATTTGAGTTATCTAAATTTAGCGCCGAGGCGGAATTTTGCTCGCTTAAATTTAATGCCGCCGCAGAGCTTTCATCGCTCAAATTTGAAGCGGCGGAATTTTGCCCTTTTAAAGAATTCCGCTCGTCTAAATTTAAATCGCAGCTGGAATCCCGCTCGCTTAAATTTAAACTTTCGGCATCCTCGCAAGATCTGCTAAATTTAGAATTTCCCCCGCCCATGGCTCACCTCAAGCTGATTAGATCGAGCGGGTTGATGTGGTAGTTCTGCTGCGTCACTTCAAAGGTCAGATCCGAGCCGATGCGCCCGATGATGTAGCCCTTTTTGACGTTGGAGCCGACACGCACGGTAGGCGGGATCTGATTTAGATGCGCGTAGATCGTATGGATACCGCTGCTATGCTCTAGGATCACGACTTTATCGAGCACGGCGGTTTCTTTAGCAAAGACCACTTTGCCCGGCAGCACCGCTTTAACCTGCGTGTCGCCGCTGTTTGAGCCCAGCACGATATTTTCGTTGAAAAGCTTGATGTTATACACGGGATCGTTGTAGTTGCCGAATTTTCGCTTCAAATACGCGCCGTTTAAAGGCGCCGCGGTCTTGGCTCCGCTGTATTTTTTAACGCGCGAGGACTGATAGCTAGAGCCGTACTGCTTGACCTTTTGGTTGATCTTGCTTACGCGCTCATCCGCGGGCTCGCTCACTTCTGGCTCGCTCTCACTAGGTGGCGCAGGTTCGGGCTTGCCTGCCTTTTTGGCAGCCGCCTTTGCTTTGGCGTACTCTTTTTCGCGCGCCTGGCGCTCCTTTTGCTTCTGCGCTTCAAGCTTTGCTTGGCGCGCCGCTTCCTCCTTCTGCGCTTTGGCTTTTTCCTCGGCGTCGTCGATGATCTTAAGCTCCTGCAGGGTCTTAGATATGGCGTCTTGCTCGTCGTTTATCTTCTCCAGGCGCGCGATATAGTCCTCTTTGTCCTTTTTCATCTGCGCGAGCTTCTCTTTTTGGGTGGTTTGCTTGGCGTTGAGATCGGTTTTTTTCTTATCGTAGCCCGCCATGCTCGCCTGGATCGATTTGATCTTTTTGTTCTGCTCGTTGATAAAATTTTGATTATTTTCGTAGTCTTTGATTAGCCCTTTAAGCTCGTCGTTCATAACGACGCCGAGCCCCTCTAAAATTTCGCTAGCTACGATAGAATCGGGCGTAGTGGTGGAATTTACGTCGGTGATGAGATCAAATGATAGCTCTTGCGAGATCACGCTTGCGATCTTGCTTTCTAGATCGCTTTGCACGCTAAGAAGAGTGACGTTTTGGCTATTGAGCTTTTCAAGCTCCTGCGCTTCGGCGGCGTATTGATCCTTTAGGCCTTCTATCGCGTCGCTTAGCTGCTTGATCTCGCCTTCGCGCTTTTTAAAGCCCTCCTGCTCCTTTACGATAAGGCCAGCGATCTCGTCGATCTTTTGCGAGAGCTGCATCCCCTCCTTTTGCGAGCTTTTGAGCTCTTGACCCGCTTTGGCGATCTTATCCTTCGTGCTCTGCTGCTTTGCGGGCGCGGCATAAGTAAGAGCCGCGGCAAGCCCCAGCGCAAGAAGCGGCGCTAAAAAAGCCTTTTTCATGCTCGTTTATTTCCGATTTGCAGCATCACAAAACTTACCGCGATGATAGATAGCGCTAAAGCCACGCCTAAAAGGATCAGCGCGTCGTAAGGCAGCACTATGGCGGTGCGTAGATCGCCG
Organism: uncultured Campylobacter sp.; assembly: GCF_937981295.1. GTDB lineage: Bacteria > Campylobacterota > Campylobacteria > Campylobacterales > Campylobacteraceae > Campylobacter_B. The sequence continues at coordinate 64,533 of NZ_CALJPC010000079.1, read as the reverse complement.
ATACCCTTAAGCGTGGTCGAAAACACCTCCCAAGAAGGAAGTGCTATGTAAAAGCAGGCTACGATCAGCATGGCGATGAAGGAGTCTATTATCGCCATTCGGTAGAGTTTGCCGCTTTTTATCAGAAACGACGCGCCGAAAAGCTCCATGATCTCGATGCGCTCTTTGTGTTCGTAAACCCAGATACGCATCTGGCGGTGAATTAACATCACGCCTAAAAGCACGATGAGAAACGCAAAGCCGTAAACAAGGCTTTTGATAAGCAGTAAAATTTTAAAAATTTCATCGTGAGTTTTTTTAAAAATTTCAACCCGCGTAAGCGAGCCTATGGATTTTAGATCCTGCTCAATCTTGGCAAGCTGCGCGGCGTCGGGGAAGCTTTCGAGCTTGACGCTATAAAATTTAGGCAAATTTTTACTAAGCTCGGCAAAGGCGTTTTGTGAAATTTTACCCTTCAGACGCTCGGTGATGCCCGCGGTCGAAATTTCGCTAATCGAGCTGATCTTCGGCACCGCTTTTTGCGCATCTTGCAGGCTGAGCGGAGTTTTGGAGACTAGCACGATGTTGTATTCGTTTTGGATCGAGCGCTCGTAGCTTTTGGTTAGATTGCTCATAAAAATTCCAAACTGCACGGAAAAAAGCAGCGCGACGAGCGAAAAGATCACGCCGAAATGGGTTTTAATCGATTTCATTTACTTTAGCGTCCTTAATCTCAAAATGTCGGTGCCTAAAACGCAGCGTAGCGGGCATTTTGTGCGTTACGATGACGACGCAGGCGTTCCACGACTCGCACGCCGAGCGCAGCAAATTCCAAATAATGGCGCTGGAGTAGTCGTCCAAATTTCCCGTAGGCTCGTCGCACAGCAGCAGCCGCGGGTTATGCGCCATCGCACGCGCCAAAGCCACGCGCTGCTGCTCGCCGCCGCTAAGCTCGAGCGGATACTTGCCCATCTTATGCCCGAGCTCGACGTGGCGCAGTAGCTTTTTGGCTTGGTCTTGGCAGACCTGCTGATTGTAGCCCATTATCATTAACGGAAGCATTATGTTGCGCTCGATCGTCCATTCGTTGATCAGGCGGTAGTTTTGAAAGATAATGCCGATGCGTTGGCGCAGGGTGCGCAGATCGGAGTTTGTGATGCCTTTTAGATCGCACAGGCAGACATTCAGCTCACCGCCGATGATGTCGATGCCGCCGTAGAAGGATTTAAGTAGCGTGGATTTGCCGCTGCCGCTCTTGCCCGTGATGATGACGAAGTCCTTCGCGCCGATGCCGAAACTCGCGTCTTGGATGACCGCGCCCGCCTTTTCGTAACCCAGCGTGAGGCCCGCTGCGGTGATGATGTTGTAATCGTCCGTTATCTCTGCCATTGTGAAAATATCTCCGAAATTTTTTGATGTGCCGCGTGGTTTTCGCGCGTAGGAAGCGGGCGGCGGATAAAGTAGCGCGTGCCGCTTGCGTTTGTGCGGATAAAACATTGCTGCGGAAAGTCGAACGCCCCGAGCGAAAGCAGGATTAGCACGTCCTGCGGCTCGGCGCAACTTGGTTCGCTTTGCTGTTTGAGCTGTGACTTTGCGCAGTCTAGCTCGCTTTGGTGTTCGGCTCGCGGTTCTGCACGGCCTTCTAGGTTGCTTTGGTGTTTATCTTGCTGCTCGGCACGGTTTAATTTGCCTTGGTGTTCGGCTTGCAACTCGTCATGGCTTAGCTCGCTTCGGTGACCGATTTGCGACTTGATAGGGTTTGACTTATTTTGTAATTCAGCTTGCGATTCATTTTTGCAAGGTACTGCGCTTATGTTTAGCGCCGCGTTTGCTTCGTTTGTGCGGGCTGCTGCGAACGAGCCGTCCGCATTCAACGCATTGCTCGCATCTATTGCATCGATCGTTGTGGGTGTATTGCCTGCCCCTGTCGCGTCGATAGTTGCAGGCGCCCCCTCTGCGCCGATAGAATTTAGCGCGTTGCTTGCGTCGATTGTTGCGAGCGGGTTATTTGCTTTTGGTGTATCGCTTGAGGCGGCTGCGCTGTTTATCTGCGTACCTTGCTTTGTTACGATCTGCTCGCAGGCTAAAGCGCGTTTTTCGCCAGGGGCAGTGCGGCTAAATTTAGCGCTTACCGCGACAGGAACATCGCTTGCTAAATTTACGCCGTTTGCGCTCAAGCGATCCTCGTTTAAATTTACGCCGTCTTTTGCGTCCGCTTCATCCGCGTGGTTTGTATTTGGCGCGGCGCTCGCTTTTTTTAGAATTTGCGCGGCGTTCGCGCAAGTTGAAATTTTATCGCCCGCTGTCGTAGCTGAAATTTTGCCGCAGTCTGACGAAATTTCATCCACGCTTGTACGCTTAGTTAAATTTTTTCCTCGCATTGCGTTTAAATTTATGGCTTCGGACATGCCGTCGGCGCCTGCTTCGTACGAGATAAAACCGCCATCTAGGTTTGCGTAAGGATTTGAGTTCGTTTTTGAGGTAAAATTTGAACCACTGCCTGCATCAAAATTTATGCCACTACCCGCCGCGCAAGTCCCGCCCGCGTCCAAGTCTTTCTGCGCGTCAAAATAAAAAATTTCCTCAAAATGCACGAAAAAATCCTCGCCTTTGAAGGTAAAATTTTTAAAATTTCGCGCAATTGCCGCTGCGTCAAATTTTAAAAATTCCATCTCAAATTGCTGCGGCTCGCCCTGGCCCGCGGTTTTGTTCTCGTAGATCAGATCGTAGATATTTTTATCCATTTTACGCCATCTATCCTCGTATTTGCTCGCTACGGCGGCGTCGCGGTTTTTGAAGTGCGAAATTTCGCCCGCTTTGCGCTGAACGTAGGGCGAGAGCTTTTGCATCGCGTAGAGGAAGTACTCCTCGCTGTCGGTGCGAAGCTCGAAGCGGCCGCTGCGCCCGAGCGTGCGTGCGATCTGCGAGGCGAACTCGTCGCTTATGACGCGGCGGTGCGGCGCGTCGTCCCATGGCACGGGGAAGTGCAAAAATACGCGCTGCAGGCAGCCTGCGGGAAGCAGGCTTAGTAAAACCCGTGCGTCGGTGGCAATCAGCGCAATGTTTTGCAGCCCCTCGCGGATCGCTAGCTTTGCGACCTGTTCGATCGCGGGCTTGTAAATTTCAATGCCGATTAGCAGCGCGTCTTGATTTGAGCGCGCTTGATGAAGCAGGTGTCTGCCCGAGCCGAAGCCGATCTCGATGAAAATTTTATTAAATTTAGAGCTTTTTACGAGGGATAAAATTTCATTCTCGTCCAAAATCAGCGGCGTTTTTTCGGTAAGCGAGCTGTCTTTATAAGCAAATGCCTGCGAGATGATCCGCCCGCAGAAGCGCTCTTTAAAAATTTCAAGTGCTCGCTGCAGATGACCGATCTTGGCGGGCTTAGTGATCTTTTCGCCCTTTACTATCACTTTGTCGCCGCTGGGCTTTAGGGTGATAAAAAATTCGCTATCAAAGCTTTTGGTTCGCACGAGCGTTAAATTTCTGCCGCGCGCCGTCTCTAAAAATTCGACTTCGCCGAATCTAGCCGGCAGCGGCGGCAGGCTCACGCTTTGGGTTATGAAATTCGGCAAGCTTTATTCTGCCTGCGCTGCGGCAATGACTGGGCCAGGCTTGGACAGCTCTCCGTTTTCGGTTTTGACGGTGATGCGGTATTCGTATCCTTCGCCGTAATCGATATTGTCGATATACTCAGCGCTAAGTCTGCCGCGAACCTCTTTAATCGTGCTCCACGACTCGCCTCCCTTAGGGCGGCGCTCGATGAGATAGGAGCTTACGCGAAGATCCGGATGCGGACGCCAGATGATCTTAACGCGGCCCGGAAGCCCGTAGATCGCCTGCGCAAACGGCACGGACTCTAGCATCTTCGCCGTGCTTGCGATAGCGACCGGAGAAGGAGCCGAAACGCCCTTGGCGCCGTATGTGCGCACCGTGTATTTATACGAAGTGCCCGGCTGCAGCCTCGTATCTACGTAGTGGGTGGAGTATGGATCTGCGATGGTGGCGATCTTTTTGGCTTCGCCGCCGCTTGCAGGCGCTCGGTAAACGACAAAGCCCAGCACGGCGGCATCTGAGTCGTATCTAGGCCACTCAAGTCCGATCTCATTGTCGCTCGCGATCGTCCTGATCCCCTCTACGCGCGGCAGGCTCTCGTCGCTTGCACTAGGCGCGCTAGACATAGCGCAGCCACCCGCTAATATCGCTAAAGTAGCGCTCAACGTTAGTCGGTAAAATTTTTTCATAAATTTCATCCTTTACCTTTTGATTTGTCGTAAAATTTAGAAATTCGCTCGGCAAGCCCGCGCATATTTTCACCTCTTTGCCGCTTCGCGGATGGATGAAATAGAGCAAATAGGCATGGAGCAAAATCCTGCTAATTTTAGCGTTTTCGCTCTTAAATCCGTATAAATGATCGCCCAAAATGTGCCGATTTATCGAGCTTAAATGCACGCGGATCTGATGCGTGCGACCCGTGAAGAGCTTTGCCGCGACGAGATTAAAGCTCTTTAGGTTTATCGGCGGCAAGTTTTGGTTTTGAGCGGGATTTTTAAAATTTAAAGCCTTATTCTCGGCGGGACGGGCAGCCCGGGTTTGATCCGCGCTCATTTTGGCGGTTAAAATTTTATCTGCGTTGTCCGCGCGGCTGCTTGGAATTTTATCTACGCTTTGGATTGAAATTTTATCCGCGCTCCGCATGCAATTATTTGAAATTTCGTCCGCGTTATCCGCGCCTGCGTAGTCGTTTAAAATTTCATCCATGCCCGCGCTCTTGCCAGCAGCCGTGCCATCGTCCGCACCCGTACTTAAAATTTCATCACACTTTTGGGCGGAGTTTTGAAGCTCGCTTAGTTCCGCTCCGCTTAAAATTTCATAAAACGCGCTCTTTGCACTGCGTCCGCCGGGTACGATCCCCATTTTTAGGCGGTTTGCTGGGTTGCGAGCGATCGGGCGCTCGATTACGCAGGGTTCTTTTAGCGGCAGGTCGATGAGTGCGAGGTATATCCGCCCCATGCTCTTATCGCTTAGCTGTGCCGATAGCGCGGTGTGCGCAGCGTTGTTTTTGGCTACGAGCAGGGCGCCGCTGGTGAGCTTATCCAGGCGGTGCACGATGCCTGCGCGAAGCTCGCCGCCGAGCGTGGAAAGCAGATAGCCGCGAGACTTGAGCCAGTCCACGAGCGTGGGCTCTTTGACGCTTGCGGCGGGATGGACGGTAAGGCCCGCGGGCTTATTTACCACGAGCAGATCATCGTCCTCGTATAAAATTTCAATGTCGAAGTTTAGTCTCTCTGCGCTTATTTGTTGCGGCGCGGGCGCGGGGTAGTCGATGTGCACGAGCTCGCCCGCAGATAGCTTGTAGCCGGGTTTAGTCTGCACGGCTCCGTCCACTCTGACCGCTTCGGATTTGATTAAGCTTGATATTTGGTTGCGCGAAATTCCGAGCTGCGAGCTTAAAAAAACGTCGAGCCTTTCGCTGCATTGTGCTATTAGATTATCCAAATTTATACCTTTTTTGGCTATTCTTACGTCAAAATTTTAATAGGATTAAGCGTTGTTTAAAATTGACAAAAAGATTTTAGCATATTTTGATTTCATTCAACCTTTTTTGATCGTGCCGATAGTGGTTTTTTCATACGTTTTAATAAGCGAGGCAAACGACGTGCTGTCCTCGAAGCAGGTGGTTTATTTCGGCGTAGGATTTGCCGTTTTTACTCTATTTTTTCTCTTTCCGATACGCAAATTTTTATATCTGATCCCGATATTTTATTGGATCAACATCATATTGCTACTCAGCGTCGATTTTTTCGGCGTTAGCAAGCTAGGAGCGAGACGCTGGCTAGAGATCCCTTTCGTGCATTTTACGTTGCAGCCCAGCGAGGTGATGAAACCCGCGTTTATCCTGATGTTGATGTATCTTATACATAAAAATCCGCCGCCGAAAAACGGCTATGGGCTGAAGGATTTTTTGCGCCTTAGTTTTTACATACTTCTGCCCTTTGTTTTGATCGCTAAAGAGCCCGATCTAGGCACTGCCGCGATACTTTTTTTGACCGGATTTGCGATCCTTTTTATCATCGGCGTCAATAAAAAAATTTGGCTTACGCTGATCATCGTTTTTATGGCCAGCTCGCCCATTTTGTACGAAAACATGCACGATTATCAGAAAAAGCGCATCGCCGATTTTATCAGCGAGGAGCCTAATTACCAGGTCAAGCAGGCGATCATCGCTATCGGAAACGGCGGCATCTACGGCAAGGATAGGGATGAAGCCACGCAGACGCACTTTAAATTTCTGCCGATTGCGACGAGCGATTTTATCTTCGCTTATACGATCGAGCGCTTCGGCTTTGTAGGGGCTGCTGCGCTGATCGCGCTGTATGCGCTGCTGATACTACATCTGCTGAGCCTGAACTACGATTTCAAAAGCGACTATCTGATACGGGTCTTTACGAGCGCGCTTGCCTCGCTTATTTTCATTTATACAGGCGTTAATATCTCGATGGTGGTAGGTTTCGCGCCCGTCGTGGGCGTGCCGCTGCCGTTTTTCAGCTACGGCGGCAGCAGCTTCATCACCTTTATGATCCTCTTTGGAATTTTGCAAAATTTGCTGACGTTTAGGATGAAGGATAACTACAAAACCTACAAGATCAGGATGTAAATTTGGCGTTCGCGGATAAATTTTGAAATTCTACAAAATCGCGCGAGGTTTATTTTGAGCTTCTGGCAGTGAAATTTGAAGTAGGCGCTAAATTTTAAAGCTCGCTACAAAATCACGCCTATACCGAGCGTAAAAACCACCGCGAAAAGGGCGTATGTAAAGGCAAATTCCAAAGTTTGCGAATTAAAAAATCCATAGTACAAAACGCTCGTGAAAAATCCGCCCACGAAAGCCACGGCAAAGATCCCGATCCGCGCTGCGACTGGCCTAGCGCCGCAAAATTTGTATAGGTAAAAAACCCCGCAGAAGCTGATCGCAAACCAGATCATCGCAGGCACCGGCCCGCTTAGGCCTATCATGCCGAAGAGATTGGCTAAATTTAAAAGCAGTAAAAATATCACCGCAAGCGCGATCAACGCGGATTTGATCATCTATCGCGCCTTGCGTCGGGCGCGGAATTTTCGTTCGAGCCTAACTTGGAATTTTTGCCGCTCTGATTGAAATTTTGCGCGGAATTTTCATTCGCGCTGCCTTCGCCCGCGCCGCCGTTTAAAATTTTAAAATTTTCGTCGGAATTTTCATCGGCGCGATGCGTAGAATTTTCATCTGCGCCGCTTGCGAAATTTTCACCGAGATCGCCACTAGAATTTAAAATTTCATCCTCGCTTTGAGAATTTGAAATTTCGCCGCTTTCTTTGAAATTTTCGCTCTTGTTGCCGTCTAAATTTCTAGAGCTTTCGTCTGCAGAATTTTTATAAATTTTATTTGAAAATCTTTTGTGCTTGATCTGCAGATAAAAGACGAAGGCGACGAACGCCACCGCCGTGATCGCGATGTAGTAGCGGTTCTCGAAGAGCAGTACGCCCTCTACCAGCCCCGAAAACAGCGCCAGCAGCGAGGCGGTAAGAAACGGAAAGCGCACTACGTCCTTTTCGCCGATCGCTAAGGCGATGAGCGCGACGCCGAAGATCGTGGCGTTTAGCAGCGCGCCTAGGACTTTGATTTCGGCAAAAAGGCTCGGATTTACGCGCGAAGTGATGTAAAGCGCGAGCGCGACAGCGGCGAAAAGCAGGATCAAAAATACGATTTTTTTCATTTCAGACCTTTTAAAATTTATCTTTAAATTTACGATTCAGCCGCGCCTTTAATGCATATACAGCGCAGGCATCGGCACGCTGTAACTGCCGCGTTCGCAGCATTACGCAAATATCGCGCGTCCTGCGGACATAGCGCGAAATTTTAGGGCGCTACTGCGCCGTTAAGCGTGGCTTGAGCGATACACATACTCATGACTTAAAGTGCAATCCTAATTGCGCGGACGCGGTTTGAAACACGACTTGCGTTAGCGCGACAAAATCGCTATTTTCGCGCGACTTAAATGCGATTTTGTCGGTAAATTTTACCGCCAGTCGCACTCTGCTGCGTAGAGCAGCGCCAAGTACGTGCTTTAAAATTTTACGCCGAGCCGCGTTAAAATTCCGCATCTAAGCCGTATGCGTCCCTAGCTCGTGGCGCCGCAAGACGCTCCGTAAAATTTACCCGCTCGCAGTAAATATTTGGCACGCGGGCGGAATTTTGCGCGTAAGCGCCGCAGGCTTTAAAATTTTAAATTTATCGCCTGTTTATCCGCAAGAGCTATCGCGCCAGCTAAACTATATCTGCGGAGCAAATTTTGGCGCCAAAATAAAATTTTATCTTGCTCGCAAAATGCGCAGCGCGTAAAATTTCATCACTTGTTTTTCTGAAAGTACGCGTCCACGCCGTTTGCGATACCTTGGGCGATGCGGTCTTGATAGGCGCTTTTGCCTAAATTTTTACCTTCCTGCGGGTGCGTGATGTAGCCCATCTCCACGAGCACCGCGGGCATCGTAGCGCCCACCAACACCCAAAATGGTGCCTCGCGCACGCCGCCGTCTCTGCTTGAGAAGCTTTTTTTGACCGAGCTTAGCATATAGCTTTGAATGTCGATGGCAAGCTTGTTTGAGGATATTATCTTCTCGCGATTTAAAAAATTTAGGAAGGTCTGCTTCGAGAAGGTGTTCATATCCTCCAAATCGCCCCTGTTTTCGAGTGCGGCGGCGTTTTTACTGCGCTCGCTCCTAGCCGGGCTTAAGAAAAAGGTCTCCACACCGCTCATTTTAAGTGCTGAGCTAGCGTTAGGAGCGGCATTTGCGTGGATCGAAATAAACATATCAGCATTTCTTTTAGCGGCGAAAGCGGTGCGCGACCTTAAATTTATAAATACGTCAGTGGTGCGCGTGTAAAGCACCTTATATCCGCGCTTGGTAAGCAGCGCACCGAGCTTTTTGGATGTGGCTAGCACGACATTTTTTTCCTTTAGCCCGTTTCCGACTGCGCCAGAATCGCTGCCGCCGTGACCCGGATCTATTACGATGAGCTTGCCTTTAGTGGATTTGTAAATTTTACCGGCGGCCACGGAGACCGATTTGGCGCCTTGCGCATCATCTATCGTGCTGATTTGCGGCTCGCTATCTTGCTCGCGTTCGCGCTTGCGCCCTGATTTTTGATCCTTGTTTTTTTCTGCGCGCGCGGATTTTGCGGCTTTTAAGCCTTCAGCCGTACTTAAAATCATCATATTGCCGTTAATTTCTACGTTTGCGTTGAATTCTTTCGGATCACTAAGTACGATGCGCACGGTCTTGTCGTTATACTGCGAGACGCGTACATCGCTAACAAAGCTATCTTTAAGCCGTGTTTTTTGCGATTTTTGCCGCGCGCTAAAATCAATCACGAAGCGAAAATTATCGCTACTTGCGATCGTAAAATCTTTATAATCGCCGCGCTTTAGATCGCGGTTGAACTCAAGCACGATCTCATCCCCATCGCCGCGCAGAGAATTTAGCGCAAGCTGGGCGTTTTTGTCCGCTTTTTTGACGCTGCTTTTTCTAAGCTCGCTGCTTTGATCCGCGCCGCCATCGTCTTCGTCTTGTGCGGTTGCATCCCCGCCGCCATCGTCCTCTTGGGCGTCTACGACCTCGTCAGCGCCGACCGGTCTAGTCGAGCGTAAAAACTCCAAATCCTCACTAGATAGGGAGCTTAGATCGGCTTTTTCTGGCGCGCGTATCTTTTTAAGATTTTTGGAAGTGGAATTTTTTGAATTCTTAGAATTTTTAGAGGCGGAGGCTTTGGGGCTATGTGCTAAATTTGAAGCGTTTTTCTCGTCCGAGCTTTTGGAATTTTTTGCGTTTTCATCTTTGAGCTTTTTAGAATTCGTGCTGCTATCGCTTGCTTTGCCCTGTAATTTGGCTAGTGCAGATTCATAAGGCGAGGAATCAAGCCCTAAATTTTTCGAACTGTAAACCAGCCTCTTTAGCGCTTTGATGCGGACCTCTTTATCGGACGCGCCTTGGTAAAGCGATTTTAGCTCCTTGTGCAGCGAGCGCTTATAATTTGGCGTCGCTACGATGAAATCCTTGTCGAATTTCGCAAAAAACGCCTCACTCGAAGCTCCAAACGCCAATACGCAGCTAAAAGCTGCGATTAGAAAAATTTTAACTATCTTCGCCATTTATAAGTTTTTCTATCAATTCCTTCACGGATATTATCTCGTTTAATCGCCATCCGTTGGCACCCGTGAAAAACAGGCCGCTTTGCGTTTTGCCCAGATACGCGTCGCTTAGGCGGTCTGCGATGCAGTATCCTACGGCGTTAGCGCCTTTGCCGCGCTCGCATGGGCTTACGCAGTTGCTGATACAGCGGATCTTAGGCGCCGTGCCTGCGGCGATCATATCTTGCAGATTGGTATGAATGCCGCGCGCGGGATAGCCTACGGGTGATTTTAGAAGCTGGATGTCCTCTTTTTTGGCGTTAAGAAGCACCTGCTTAAATTCCTCCGCGGCGTCGCATTCAAAGGTGCCGATGAAGCGCGTACCCATCTGCACGCCGTCCGCGCCCAAAGACTTCACGCGATCGATGTCGGTTTTATCCCAAATTCCGCCTGCGACAAATAGCGGGAAGCTGCCCCATTGCGAGATTTCCGCTTTTACTTGCGGGATTAGATTATCTAGCGCAAACGCCGGATCGCCACACTGCTCGTAGGTAAAGCCCTGATGCCCGCCGCTAAGAGGACCTTCGAGCACTACGGCGTCGGGAATTCTGTCGTAGCGCTGCTTCCAACGTTTGGCGATGATCTTAAGAGCCTTAGCGGAGGAGACGATAGGCACGAGCGCGACGTCCGGGAAATCTGCCGTAAATTCCGGCAGATTGGTAGGAAGACCCGCACCGCTTATGATGATGTCGATACCTGCTTCGCACGAATCCCTTACGATGCGCTCGTAGTCGTTCGCCGCACACATTACGTTCATCCCCAAAGGCGCATCGCCGCAAATTTTACGGGCGTTTTGCACGATGGTAAAAAGCGCCTCTTTGCTATAAAAATTCTCGCTTTGATATGGTCTGCCATCGAGCGATTTTTTGGCAAATTTAAGATTTTCGTAATAGCCGGTGCCGACCGAGCTAATGACGCCTAGACAGCCGTTTAGGCTGACATTGCCGGCGAGATTGTCCCAGCTGATACCAAGTCCCATGCCGCCTTGAATTATCGGGTGCGCAATCTCGTGTTTGCCTATTTTTATACTCATTAATCCACCTTTAATTTGGCGAATTTTTTCTTCCCTACTTGAAGCGTGTATTCGCCCGAGCTAAGCTGAAGCTGCTCATCTAAAATTTTATTTTGATCGATACTGACGGCGTTTGATTTTATCAGCCTGCGCGCATCCGAGCTAGAGACGGCAAGCTTGCAGCTAATTAGCGCTTTTACGATCCATGCAGGCGAGCTTACGTGATATTCCTTGATCTCGCTAGGGAGCTCGCCAGCACCGTGGACGCGGTCAAATTCCTGCTTGGCCTCAAAGGCGGTATTTTCGTCATAAAATTGCGTGACGATCTCGGAGGCAAGCTCCTCCTTAACCGCCTTAGGATGGATCGAGCCATCCGCTACGAAGCCTTTTATTAGCTCAATATCTTCGCTGCTCTTTTGGCTTAGCAGATTATACCAATCCCACATTAACGCATCGCTGATACTCATCACCTTGCCGTACATATCATGCGGCGTATCGGTTACGCCGATGTAGTTACCAAGGCTTTTGCTCATTTTGTTTGTGCCGTCGGTACCTACCAAAAGCGGCATCATCACGACGCTTTGTTCTTTGCCGACATCATAAATTCTTTGTAGCTGGCGACCCATTAAAAGATTAAATTTCTGATCGGTACCGCCAAATTCTATATCGCATTTCATGCAAACGCTGTCGTATCCTTGCAGTAGCGGATACATAAACTCGCTGATGCTGATCGGCTGTTCGGCCTTGTAGCGCTTCTCGAAGTCGTCGCGCTCGAGCATCCGGGCAACATTGAAAGTGCTTGATAGCTCGATCATACCGCTAGCGCCTAGGCGGTTGGTCCATTCGGAGTTAAACATCACCTTGGTTTTGGCGGGATTTAGAATTTTAAAGACCTGCTGCTCGTAGGTTTTGGCGTTTTGAAGCACGATTTCGCGCGCTAGCTTCTTGCGAGTCTCGCTCTTGCCTGTAGGATCTCCGATTTGAGCAGTAAAATCACCGATTAGAAATTGCACGATCGCGCCGTGGTTTTGCAAAAATGCAAGCTTATTTAGCACGACGGCGTGTCCTAGGTGCAGATCCGCAGCAGTGGGATCCATGCCGATTTTGACGTAAAAGACCTCGCCGCTGTCGTAATAGCGCCTAATCAGCGCCTCAATCTGCTCCTCGCCGATGATTTCCGCGACGCCGCGCTTAAAATTTTCCATAATGCCTTGAATGTCAGCCATTTGCTCTCCCTTATTTAGTTTTTATATACGTCCGTAAGTGATACGAAATCCACGATTTTAAAGCGGTTTTTGAGTTTGTCTTTAATCTCCGTGGAGTCTAAATTTTCGTTTAGCTCGATGATAATCTCAAAATAATCCGACGTCGTTTCGCTATTTTCGTTGAGGCTTATCGACACCAGATCGATCTCGAGCTTGACTAAATAGTTCAAAAACGTCGCCAGCGAGCCGCGCTTGTTTTCTAAATTTAATATGATCTTGTAGCGGTGCGGCGCATTGCGCGTCCATTTTACGAAGATCATCTCATCGGTTTTGATTAGCTCGCTTGCACGTTCGCACAGCTTATGATGCACCGTCACGCCGTGTCCGTTGCGAAAGCCGATGATGTCGTCACCGCGCTTTGGGTTGCAGCAGTAATCAAACTCAACCTCGTCGATTTTAAAATTTGAATACACCACGATGTTGTCAAATTTTTGCTTCTCAATCTCATACTTGCTGCGAAATTTCATATTGAAAAATTTCTCTTTGAGCGGATATTTTTTCAGCGCATTTACGACGTCTTTTAAAAATACCGAGTCGTAGGCAGCTTTGCCAATCTTTTTGCTTAAATTTTCTTTTTCAAGCCAGCTTAGAATGCTCTCCTTACTCGTCGTAAAGATCGCGCATAAAATTTTAATCGCTACTTCAAAATTTATATCTCTGATCTTTTGCTTGCAAAATGCCTTTATCGTCGCGCGCGCCTTGCCCGTTTTTACAGAGCTTAGCCAGCTGCAGCGGTAGTGTGGCTCGCTTCCGGTGATGATATGAACGATATCTCCGTTTTTAAGCTCCGTAAGAAGCGGCACCTTGACGCGGTTTATAAAGGCCTCGGTCGCTTTTAAGCCCACTTGAGAGTGTATCTCATAGGCGTAATCAAGCGCCGTAGCACCGCGCGGCAATGTAAAAATTCCGCCCTTGGGCGAATACACGGCGATATCTTCTACGTAGAGGCTGTCTTTAGCGTATTCGTAAAGATCCTCGGCGTTGGCGTCGTCCTCTTCCTGCATGCCGATGTCGTTTAGCCAATCAAGCTTCGGATTGATTGAGCCGCTATATTTATATTTCCAGTGCGCTGCGACGCCGAATTCCGCGGTGTTGTGCATATCAAAGGTGCGGATCTGTACCTCTACGATCATACTTTCGTTAAAAACGGTCGTGTGGATCGTCTGATAGCCGTTTTGCTTCGGCAGTGCGATATAATCCTTAAAGCGCGATATGAGCGGATTAAATTTAGTATGGATGATGCCAAGAGCCAAATAGCAGTCCATCGGCTTTTGCACGATGATGCGGATAGCCAAAAGATCAAGCACTTCCTCGATCGAAATTCCTTTGCGCTGCATCTTTAAAAAGATCGAGTAGTAGTGTTTCATTCGCTTTTGGATCTCAAAGCTACCTTCACTAAAGCCGTTTGAAAGCATATACTCCTTGATCTTTTCGCTAAATTTGCTCAAGCTCATCTGAAGCTGCTGCTTATGCTCCTCGACGTAATCGGCGATCGCCGAGTACTCTTTAGGCATAACGTATTTGAAGCTAAGATCTTCAAGCACGTTTTTGATCGATGAAATTCCAAGCCTGTGCGCGATTGGCGCGTAAACCAAAAGCGTCTCCTCGCCGATACGTTTTTGCTTATCTGGGCGAAGTGCGTCTAGGGTTAGCATATTGTGCAGCCTATCGCAGAGCTTGACTACCAAAACGCGCTGATCGTTAATGGAGATCATCAGCATCCTGCGGAAGGTAAGCGCGGTAGTGCGTAGCTTGGCGTTACTATCGCCGGATGGAGCCAGCTTATCCTCCCTGATGTTTACGATTTTAGTAAGCCCTTCTACGATTTTGGCTACTTCGTCGCCGAATCTTTGTCTAACCTGCTCGATGCTGTAATCTGTATCCTCTACTACGTCGTGTAGTAGCGCAGATATCACCATTGGGTCGTCTCCGCCCATAAAAGATACGAAGCAAGCTACCAAAATCGGATGGATCGCATACGGCTCGCCACTTTTGCGAAACTGCCCGTCATGCTGCGCGATGCATAAATTTATAGCATCCACTAGCAGCGGAGTGGGCTCTTTTAGATTATAAAGCAGCTGCTTGGCGCTTTGAATGTCTTTGGTATCGACAACGTCTTCGATAAGACTTTCTAAGAAGTTATCATTAATCCTTGTCAACGATTCCATCTAATGCGATCTTACCTTCGGCTAGTTCCAAGATTGCTATATCGGCAAATTTCATCCTGCGAGTATCTACGTTCTCTATCAGCGGCGGTTCGCCTGCAGCTAGCTGCTCGGCGCGTTTGCTTATCATCAAAGATAGCTTATATCGGTCTCCGCCCGTTACTTTTAAGGCCTTAGCTACAATTTGTTCGGTTCTCATCAATTCTCCTTAAATTTAAAATTTCAGTTTTTTACGATCGAGCAGGAGCTTAGATCTCCGCCATCGACGATTTTGTATAAATTTCCGCTTTTAAACATATTGCATACGATGATCGGAAGCGCATTATCCTTGGCAAGTGCGATAGCCGTATCGTCCATCACCCTGATATTGTCGTGCAAGGCTTGGTCGTAAGTGACTTTGGAAAGCAATTTGGCGTCTTTAAATTTTTGCGGATCTTTGTCGTAGATCCCCATTACCTTCGTGGCTTTGATGATGGCGTCGGCTCCGATCTCGATAGCGCGGAGAGTGCCCGCAGTATCGGTCGTAAAGAAGGGATTTCCCGTGCCTGCGGCAAAGATCACGACGCGACCTTTTTCGAGGTGCCTTTTGGCGCGACCGATGATGAAGGTCTCGCAGATCGCTTCCATCTTTATCGCACTTTGCACGCGCACATCCATGCCTGCGTATTCCAGCGCTTCTCTCATAGCGATTGCGTTTATGACGGTGGCTAGCATACCCATATGATCGCCGCTGGTGCGCTTTATGATACCGCTAGCCGCGGCGCTTACGCCTCTAATGATGTTGCCGCCGCCGATTACGATGCCTACTTCGATGCCGCCCTCTACGAGCTGCTTGATCTCTTTAGCGATAAATTTTAAAATTTCGCTGTCGATCCCAAAGCCGTTCTCTCCCGCTAGCGCTTCACCCGAAAATTTTACGAGTATGCGATTGTATTTAGCCATAAATTTAGCTCCTAATAAAATTTTAAAATATTATCCAAAAGTCGTTTAAAAATAACTTTTTAGGCTATTTTAGATGATCTTTAAGGCGGTTTATCCAGATCTTTTTCGGAGCGATTATCTCGCTAGCACTGCCGTTTACGGCGTGATAGATCAATGTACCGTGCAAGCTCGCGTAGTAGCGGATTATGAGGCGCTGCAAATAGGGCTCGTAGCTCGGCACAAACCAGCCGTTATTGCTGATCGCTACGACGTATTTGGGCGAGCCCTCGTAAAGCTCCGCGCGCGTAGCCTCGTAGCAAACAGCGCTTCTTACGCTTCGCCCGCCAAGCTCGTAGTCGCTAAAGCCGCTAGCTGTGGAAAAATCGGTCGCGCCGCCTAGCAGCACGCGGTTGATGAAATTTCGCGCGAATTCCGGCAGCGGCACCATTTCGCCAAACGGCACCAAAATGTGCTTATCGAAGCGGCTCATTTCCCCGTTTGCAAAAAGATAGGCGCTGTTGTAAAATTTCCCGTTCTCATACGCTTCTGCGCCCGCTACGATAGTAATTGCGCGCGATTTTTCCTTTAGAGCTCCAACTAGCACGTTTTCTAAATTTAGCGGCATCGCAAAGGCGCTCTCGGGCAGTATTATCGCGTCTTGTCCCTCTGCGATCGCATCATCAATCCGAGCCAAATTTGCCAACGCGGCGGATAAAATTTTATCTTTCGCCCAGATGTCATGCTGCGAAATATCGGTGTTTGCGAGTGAAATTTTAATCGGTAGTGGCTCGGGCTCTTTTTGGCCGAATTGCAGCGCGCAGATCAAAAACGCCGCGAAAATCGAGGCGTTAAGCTTAGCCGCCGCGCCTCGTCCGCGTAGATACAAAACTGCGCAAAGTCCCGCTAAAACAAGAGCCAGCGCGCTAAGATCGGCTCTGAAAATTCCATGGCTTAGCAGCAGTTCAAAATTTAGCCAATCAAAGCCGAAAGGATGGATAAATTTCAGCGCTAAAAGGCACGCAGCGCGCAAAACCGGCGCGTCAAAGATCGCAAAGATGCGGAAAATAAAGGCATAAACGAGGCAAATTCCAAGAATTTCAAGCGGGATTAAAAACGCAAGATCGAAATAGATCAGGCTGAAACTGATCCAGTGCATCCACAGCGCGCCGATAAAAAATCCGCACCAAAACCACTCCGCTTTGCTTGCTTTTAGCAGATAAAAAAGTGCCGCTATCGCGATCAGAGGCGAGAAAAATTCCGCTGCCAGGGCGACTAAACCGTCAAATTTAGAGCTTAAAATTTCTACGAAAATAAAATTTGAAAGCGCAAGGGCAAGAACAAAGCCTTTATTTATGTAACTTAATGTAAAATAGCTACTTTTTAAATTTCTAATGAAGGAAACACATGGAACAAGGAAACTTCTTTGCATCAATCCTGCCTATCGTCGTAATCTTTGCGATTATGTATTTTTTGATTATCAGACCGCAGCAAAAGCAGGCCAAGGATCATAAAGCGATGGTCGATGCGCTCGGCAAAGGCGATAAGATCATAACTAGCGGTGGCATAAAATGCACGGTCGTGAAAACAAACAATGATTTTATCACAGTTAAGCTTAACGATGAGGTCATGGTTGAGCTTGATAAACAATTCGTAGCAAGAAAATTAGATGAGCAGTAAAATTTCATATCGCCTGCTGATCTTTTTGGCTGCGGTGATTTTTTCGGCGATTTTTGCCGCGCCTTCGATCTTTCAGACCGAAAAGGGAAGCAAGATAAACTTGGGTCTGGATCTGCAAGGCGGCCTGCATATGCTTTTGGAAGTTCAAAGCGACGAGGCGGTCGTTTCAAAGATCAAATCGATCGCCGCTAGCGTCAATTATGCCGCTAAGCGCGATGATCTACTGATGGACGGGCTAAAATTGGAAGGCGATTCGTTCGAGTTTGAAATTTTAGACGCAGACGAGGCTTCTAAATTTGATGCGATTTTGCATAGCGCCGCAAGCGGATTAGACATTCAAAAATCTGGCGAAAAATACCGCGTCACGCTGACGCCCGAGGAAGTCGAAGCGACTAAAAAATACGCGATCGAACAGGCCGTCGAGACTATCCGAAACCGCCTAGATCAATTCGGACTTGCGGAGCCGACGGTAGCAAAGCAGGGCGAGAGTTATATTTTGGTCGAGCTTCCGGGCGTCAAAAACGCAGCGGATGAGCAGCGCGCCAAGGATCTGATCGCCAAAGCGGCTCACTTGCAGCTTATGGCGGTGGACGACGTGCGCCAAGATCGCGCGCAGACTATTAGCGCAGCGGATGCCAGGGCTTACGGCGACGTGATTTATCCCGACGTTAAAAATCCGAATTACAAGTATCTCATAAACGAAATTCCGGTTTTAGACGGCGCGATGCTGGTCGATGCGAAGGTTGCCTTCGATCAGCACACCAACCAGCCGATTATAAATTTTACGCTGAACTCTCAAGGCGCTCAAATTTTTGGCGATTTTACCGGCAAAAACGTCGGTAAACGCCTAGCTATCGTGCTTGACGGCAAGGTTTACTCAGCGCCGCGTATAAACGAGCGCATCGGCGGCGGTAGCGGTCAGATTAGCGGCGGATTCAGCGTCGAGGAGGCGCACGACGTAGCGATTGCGCTTAGAAGCGGCGCGCTTTTGGCTCCTGTTAAAGTCTCAGAGACACGCAGCATCGGCCCTAGCCTAGGACAAGATAGCATCGATAAAAGTATGGCGGCGCTTAGTCTTGCAGCGGTTGCGATTTTGATCTTTATGATTTTATACTACGGCGTAGCGGGACTTTTTGCCGATATCGCGCTTACGGTGAATATCTTGTTTTTGATAGCTTGTATGGCGCTATTCGGCGCTACTTTGACGCTTCCTGGAATGGCTGGAATCGTACTAACTATCGGAATGGCGGTAGATGCGAACGTCATCATTAACGAGCGCGTTAGAGAGGTGCTAAGGACGGGAGTTTCAATCCGCCAAAGTATAAATAAAGGCTATGAAAACGCGATGAGCGCGATCGTGGATTCAAATATCACTACGCTAATTACTTCTGCTGCGCTTTATGCTTACGGCACGGGTCCAGTGAAGGGCTTTGCCGTCACGATGAGTATCGGTATCGTAGCGTCGATGATAACGGCTATTTTAGGCACTCACGGAATGTTTGAGCTAGTAATGGATAAGATGGAAAAAAGCAAAAATACCGCGCTTTGGCTCGGTTATAAAGTAAGAGGAGGCGCAAATGCAAGTGTTCGATAAGGGTAAAATTTATGATTTTATGAAATTTAGATATTTTACCTTCGCGCTTTCTGCTTTTTTGATAATAGGCTCTATTGCGCTGTTTTTCATTAAGGGCATTAATTACGGTATCGATTTTAGCGGTGGTACGCTCATTCAGGTTAAATACGACGCCAAAGCGCCGCTTGATGAGATCAGAAAACGCTTCGAGGCGGCAAATTTAGGCAATATCAACGTTACAGAATTCGGCAGCGATCAAGAAGTTACGATTAGATATTCAGGCGCTGCGAGTGAACTGGGCGATAATCCTGCTTTAGCGGCGCAAAAAATTTTGCAAGGCAGCGGAAATTTCGACATTCGCAAGGTCGATATCGTAGGTCCTAAAGTCGGCGAGGAGCTTCGCACAAACGGAATTTTAGCGGTATGCGTGTCGTTTGCGCTCATTTTGGTTTATATCACCCTGCGGTTTGAGTGGAGATTTGCGATTGCAGCCGTACTATCGGATCTGCACGACGTCGTAGTTGCCGTAGGTGCGATGATTTTAGCCGGCGTGGATTTCAACCTTGAAATTCTAGCCGCACTGCTAACTATAATGGGCTACTCGCTTAACGATACCATCGTTGTTTTCGATAGAATTCGAGAAGGTGTAAAAGATAGTAAATCGATTAAGCTTGATGAGGTTATAAACGAATCAATCTCTCATACGCTATCGCGCACGTTGCTTACTTCGCTTACGACTCTCATCGTCATTGTGATTTTATTCGTTTGGGGCGGCGAGATGATCCACGGTTTTAGCTTCGTGATGCTAATAGGCGTCATAGCAGGAACATTCAGCTCCGTATTTGTAGCTGCTCCAATGCTGATTTTGTTTAAATTTAATGTCGAGAAGTACCGCGCGTTTTTGGCTGAAAAACAGCGCCGTATCAAAGAGAAAGAAAAGAATCGCGCCATGTATGAAAAAGGCACGGTGTAAGGATAGAAGATGAACTGGGGAAGGGTAATTTACATATTTTTTGCGCTGATGAGTATGACTACGATAGGCGGGTTTTTGTATGAGAAGAATGAAATTTTACTTTTCATAGCAACCAGCGTAAATGCGGTCTCGACGCTTTTGAAGGTAGGCGTGCGAAATATGCTAGCAGCTGAGCTTTTTGCAAGCTCGCTCGTCGCGGATCTGCATCTCATACCGGCGTTCGTTTTGATTGTAGTAGCGCCGGGAGATTTGTCGATCGTGACCTCGCTTGCGATCGGCGCGCTACTTGCAAACTTTTTCTCGCTAATTTTAATAGCGATTGAGTCGGCAAAAACCAAAGACGAATTCTAGGAGCGCAAAATGCCTTACGATAGTAAAAGTATTGAGCTTAAATGGCAGAAAATTTGGGACGATGAAGGGGTTTTCGAGCCTAAGGACGATTATAGCCTGCCTAAAAAATATATCCTTTCGATGTTTCCCTATCCAAGCGGCCGCATCCATATGGGGCATGTGCGAAACTACAGCATCGGCGACGCTTTGAGCCGCTACTACAGGCTGCGCGGATACAACGTGCTTCAGCCGATCGGCTTTGACAGCTTCGGCATGCCAGCAGAAAACGCGGCGATCAAACACGGCACCCATCCCAGAGCTTGGACCTATGAAAATATCGATTATATGAAAAACGAGCTGCACCGCCTGGGCTTTAGCTTCTCAAAGCGTCGCATGCTCGCCACCTCCGATCCGCTTTACACGCGCTGGGAGCAGGAATTTTTCATCAAACTTTTTGAAAAAGGACTCATCTACAGAAAAAGCGCCGTGGTAAATTGGTGCGAGCACGATCAGACGGTTCTTGCCAACGAGCAGGTTGAGGAGGGCAGGTGCTGGCGCTGCGGCAATGAGGTCGTGCAAAAGCAGATGCCTGGCTACTACCTAAAAATCACCGCCTACGCGCAGGAGCTTTTGGATTGCCTAAAACAGCTTGAGGGCAAGTGGCCCGCTCAGGTGCTTACGATGCAGGAAAACTGGATCGGACGCAGCGAGGGTTTGGAATTTAGCTTTAAATTTGACGAGCAAAGCAGCGCCAAACTTGGCGGCATCGAGGGCTTTAAGGTCTTTACGACGCGCCCCGATACGATTTACGGTATGAGCTACGCGGCGCTTGCGCCGGAGCATGAGGTTGTAAAGAGGCTTTTGGATGAAGGCTTACTCGACGTGGAAGCTACGGCGAAGGTGAGAGAAATTTTAAATCAAAGCCCGCGTGAGCGCCAAGCAAGCGATAAAGACGGCGTGAGCCTCGGAATCAGCGTGCTTCATCCGTTAAGCGGCAAAAAAATCCCCGTTTGGACTGCGAATTTCGTCCTAGCAGAATACGGCGGCGGTGCGGTTATGGCTGTGCCTGCGCACGATGAGAGAGACTTCGAGTTTGCGAAGAAATTTAACCTGCCGATCATTCAAAGCATCGCTCCTAAAAGCGGCGATCACGACGCCGGCAAAGCCTACGTAGAGAGCGGAGTTTTGGTAAATTCCGCGGAATTTAGCGGCATGGATAGCGAGAAGGCAAAAAGCGCCGTTATCTCAAAATTTGAGGAGTTAAAGCTCGGACGCCGCGTGGTAAATTTTAAACTGCGCGATTGGGGGGTAAGCCGCCAGCGCTACTGGGGCGCGCCGATCCCGATGATCCACTGCTCAAAATGCGGGCTGGTAAGCGAGGAAATTTCAAATTTGCCCGTAGAGCTTCCGCAGGATATTAAGATCACCGGCAAAGGCAATCCGCTCGACGCGCATCCTAGCTGGAAGTTTTGCAAATGCCCTAAATGCGGCGGCGACGGGGTGCGCGAGACCGACACGCTCGATACATTTTTTGAAAGCTCGTGGTATTTCGCGCGCTACGCAAGCGACGAGCGGACGTGGCAGCAGCGGGCGTTTGACGAGCAAAGCGTGAATTATTGGATGAACGTCGATCAATATATAGGCGGCATCGAGCACGCGATCCTGCACCTTTTGTATGCGAGATTTTTCCAAAAGGCTCTTCGCGACATAGGCTATCTGCGCGATAGCGAGCCGTTTGAGCGGCTGCTAACCCAGGGCATGGTGCTAAAAGATGGCGCAAAGATGAGCAAAAGCAAAGGAAACACCGTCGATCCGGACGACATTATCGAGACTTACGGCGCCGATACGGCGAGGCTTTTTATACTTTTTGCCGCGCCGCCGCAAAAGGAGCTTGAGTGGAACGACAGCGCGGTAGAGGGCGCGTATAAATTTCTTAGCCGCCTCTACGATCGCGCCGAAAACGCTTATGCTACGGATAAAATTCCGCAGATCGACCACGCCGCTTTAAATAAAGAGGAAAAATACGCCCGCCTCAAAGTTTACGAGGCGCTTAAGAAGTCGCAGCAGGTTTATGAGAGCAGCTTTGCTTTTAATACCCTAATCGCCGCGTGTATGGAGGCGCTAAATGCGCTAAATACGCAGAGCAACAAAGACGTATTTACTGAGGGTTACTTTGTGATTTTAAACTTGCTCGAGCCTATTGTGCCGCACATCTGCGCCGAGCTTAGCGAGAAGCTGTTTAAAAGACGAAATTTCGGCGAGCTGAGAGTTTGCGAAGAGGTATTCGAAAGCGATACTATTAAACTTGCCGTCACGATTAACGGAAAAAAGCGCGCCGAGTTCGAAGCGGATGCGGGCCTAAGCGAGGGCAAAATTTTAAGCCTTGCAAAGCAGAATTGCGCCAAATGGTTAGAGGGCAAGAGCATCGTAAAAGAAATTTATGTCAAAAATAAGCTCGTAAATTTGGTGATAAAGTAGGCGAAGATGAGAAGAGTTTTAACCGTTTTTTGTTTGATTTTTTTAATCGGATGCGGCTACAAGCCCGTTTCGAGGATCGCGAAAGAGACGATGAGTGGAAGCGTATTTGTGGATGTGATGATGAGCAAAACTGATCCGCAAAACACCGTCGCTATCAAAGATGCGATCAGACAGGGTATAGTCCAGCGCCTAGGGATGAGCCTTTCGGATAAAAACTCGGCGCAGACGATCGTAGTAGCGAGCATAAAAAGCCTAAGCTTTAGCGAGCTTTCATACGATCAGTTCGGCTATGTCACTAGCTACCGTGCGAATCTCATCGTAAATTTTAGCACCAAGCTTAAAAATGGCGAGGTTTTCAGCAAGGATTGCGTGGGCGATTACGATTTTAAAGTTAGCCGCCTAGTCAAAAATAGTTACGATACGAGCTCGATCATTAGCGATAAGGACCGCTACAAGGCGATCGAAAATGCCTCCGCGCAGGCGTTTGACGAGTTTATTTCGGCGCTTGCGATTAGGGGATTCAGACTTGAGCGGGCGCAGCATTAAAGAATTTTTGCAAAATCGTCCGATTTATTACAAAAAAATCGACTACGAGCGCTTCCCGCGGGCATATGCTGCCATTAAAGATAAAATTCCGCTCAGAAATGTCATTCAGATCATCGGCACCAACGGCAAGGGCAGCACCGGGCGGTTTTTGGCTAACGCGATCGCCGCAGCGGGCTTTAACGTCGGGCACTACACCAGTCCGCACGTTTTTAAGCTCAACGAGCGCATCTATCTAGGCGGACACATCGCGCAAAGCCCCGTTTTTGCGTTAAATTCAGGTGCTTCAAATTTTAAAAACGAGCAAAATTCCGCTTCGGCGTCAAATTTTACGGAAAAACAAAATTCCGTAAAGATGCAAAATTTTGCGAGCGGAGAAAATTCCGCCTCTCAAATTTCTATTTCTAATTTGCAAAATTCCACCACGCAGGATTTTATCACCATGCAGGATTCGCATGGTGAGCAGAATTCCGCCCTGCAGAACTCCGTTTATACCACGCAAAATTTTTGTAGCAAGCATAATTTCATCGCGCGAAATTCGATCGATACGCAAAATTCTGCTTCTACGCAAAATTTATGGAATTCGCAAAATCTCAAATCGACGTCTGAGCAAAATTTCAATTTCTCGCCGGAGCAAAATTTTAAATCTCAGCTAAGATCAAATTCCAAATCCGCTCAAAGCTCGCCTCCCATTTCGCTAGGGCGCGATGCTATGGATGAGGAGCTTGATTTCGCGCATGAGTTTTTGCAAGAGAGCTTGCCCGCGGAGTTTAAAGATAGCCTGTCGTATTTCGAGTATCTCACGCTTGCGGCGGCAGTGCTTTTTAGGGATTGCGATTACTGCGTGATCGAGGCGGGGATGGGTGGCGAGTTTGACGCTACGTCGAGCTTTGGACGCACGCTGTCGCTTTTTACACCGATCGGCACCGATCATTTGGGTATGCTAGGACAAAATCTAGAGCAGATCGCCCACACCAAGCTCATTACGATGCAGCAAGCGGCGATTTTAAGCGATGAGATGAGCGAGGTTCCGCTTCGTATCGCAAGGCAGATCGCAGAGCAAAAAGGAACTCATTTGAGGTTTGCAACAGAGCTTTTAAGCAAGAGCGAGCAAGCGCAGATCGCGGAGTTTTGCGCGCACAATAATCTGCCTAAATTTCAAATTTCAAATTTAGCCCTAGCGCTTGCCGCGATGAAATTTTTAAATTTGAAATTTGAAATTTCACAGCTGCGGCCTCTAAATTTACGCGGCAGGATGGAAGTTTTGGCGCCAAATTTACGCGTGGACGTCGGGCACAACGAGCTTGCGGCGCAGCAAGCAGCCCGCGAAATTACCGAAATCTACGGAGGCAAAAAAATCGTGCTGATTTACAATGCTTTTGCCGATAAGGACGTGGCTGCGGTGCTGCGGACTTTAGCGCCCGTGGTAGAGCGCGTGGAGATCTTTAACTACGAGGTTGCGGATCGCGAAATGGCGGCAGAGGCGATAACCCGTGCGCTTGACGCGCTTAAAATTCCGCATTCGCCGTTTCGCGGCGAGCTTAGAGCGGACGAGGAGTATTTGGTTTTCGGCTCGTTTCATTTGGTAGAAAATTTCATTTTATGGCTTGAGGCGCGCCGTGGCTAAAACTAAACTTACCCTAAGCGATCACTTTGGCACCAAGACGCTGTATTTTGGCGAAAATTTTAGATTTCAACTTAAAATTTTATCCGCGTTTTTTGTAATTTTTCTGCTCGTTCTGTTTTTTGCGATCTTTAAACTCGCGAGCGACCGATCAAATTTAAAAGAGCTAAACAAAACCCTATACGCTGAAAATCTCGCGCTAAAAGAGCAAAATATCGCCCTTGAGGGCAAAAATGAGGAGGTGCTTGCCAAGCTGGATGGACGCGAAGACGATGGAGGCGGGCTAGATAGTGATATCCAGGTAATGCTTGCGATGAATGAGATGAAAAAGGAGCGTAAAAAGGGCTCCGGCGCGCATATCGCAGCTAGCGAAAAAACGGCGAGCGCGATTCTTAGCGCTGTGCCTAATGGACTTCCGATGCAGTATCGCGGCGTCACTAGCCCTTTTGGGATGCGCACTCATCCAATCAGCGGCGTTATGAGGATGCACCACGGCATTGACTTGCGAGCAAGCGAGGGCACTCCGGTGTTTGCGACGGCAGAGGGCTTCGTGCAGTTTGCAGGCGGCAGTGGCAGCGGATATGGAATTTTAGTGATTCTATCACACAATTACGGCTTTGAGACCCGCTACGGCCACCTTAGCTCTGCGGTCGTAACGCCCGGTTCTTGGGTTAAAAAGGGCGATCTCATCGGCTATAGCGGCAACACCGGCTACAGTACCGGCCCGCACCTGCATTACGAAGTTAGGTTTTTAGCTCAAAGCGTTGATCCTGCAAATTTTATGAGCTGGAACGCGCAGAATTTCAAAAATATCTCGACCTTGGAGCCTAACGTATCGTGGCAGGAGATCGCAAACGTCGTGCAGCACCAGATCGAAAGGTTTAAATAATGCAAGCCGAGGTTTACGAATACTTTTTGCAAAACCAAAAAGAGCTTTTGATCTGCGAGGACGATAAAGAGGCTGCGGCGTGCGAGCAGGTGCTTAAATTTATGGGCTACGCGGCCTTTTGCCTGCCAGATTTTAGAGCGAGCTTTGGCGAGGATCTGCGCAGCTACATGGGCGAGCTTGCGGGTATCAGCACCGCTCTTAGCGCGTTTTACAAAGCAAGCGGCAAAAAAATTTTAATCTCGCCCGTCCGCACGATTCTAAACAAACTCCCCACCGCAAGCCATCTGCGCCCGCTAAATATAAAATTTGGAAGCGAGTTAAACTTAAGCGAGCTGAAAGAGGAAATTTTACGCCTGGGATACGACGTGCGCGATATCGTCGAAAGCATAGGCGAGGTTAGCTTCCGTGGCGAGATCATCGATATTTTTTCGGTAGGAAGCGAAAGCGCGGTTAGAATTCTACTCGACGGCGAGAGGGTCGAGAGCATCAGACGCTTTGACGTTGCGACGCAAAAAAGCGAAAAAGATGAGCTTACGCAGACCGAGATAGCGCCGTTTTTAGCAAATTTAAGCGAGGACGAGTTTGAGAGTGTGAGCGAAAAGATATCGCGCGCGGATAGCGACGCGTTAGCGCGCGATCTGGGCTCGCTCGGGTTTTGGTTTATCGAGGGCTTCGTCGATTACGTGAGCGCGTTTGATTGCGTCTTGCTGCATGAGATCAAAAAGGATGAAATTTTTTCCGAGCGCAATTTGGATTTTTTAGACGCGATCGAGGTACTGCCCGCGGCGCGTAAATTTAAAGACCTCGCCGTGACGCCGTCGCAGGAATTTTTTGAATTTCATCGCAGCGAGGCTATCACGCTGATCGCGCGAAACGACGCACTGCTCGCGCCGTTTGATCTTGGCGGATTTAGCAATATCGAAATTTTACGCGAGGATTTCGTCGTAAATTTAATAAGCGCCGAGCGGATCATCCTTTCGCTAAACAAAGCGGCGCCTAAAAAGCGCGTGCGAAGATCGAGCCTAGCTCTGGATGAGCTAAACGTGGGCGATTTTGTCGTGCACGAAGATCACGGTATCGCTAAATTTAACGGGCTTGAGCTTATCGAGGTGATGGGGCGCAGCAAGGAGTTTGTATCCCTGCTCTACGAGGGCGGCGACAAACTGCTGCTGCCGGTAGAGTATCTAAATAAGATCGATCGCTACGTCGCAAGCGGCGGCGCGGTGAGCTTGGATCATCTGGGCAGGGCGAGCTTTTCAAAAATCAAAGAGCGAGTGCGCGAAAAGCTCTTTGCGATCGCTTCAAAGATCATCGCGCTGGCGGCCAAGCGCGAGCTGGTGCGGGGGCTCGTCATCAAAAACGAAAGCGCGGATTATGCGAAATTTCTAAGCGCAAGCGGTTTTAGCTACACGAGCGATCAGCAAAAGGCTGTGAGCGCGATTTTGGCGGATCTGCAAAGCGGCAAGGTGATGGATCGCCTACTTAGCGGAGACGTGGGCTTTGGAAAGACTGAGGTTGCGATGAATGCGATCTTTGCCTGCATCCGCAGCGGCCATTCGGTGCTGTTTTTCGTGCCTACGACGTTGCTTAGCTCGCAGCATTACACCACGCTTAGCGAGCGCTTTAGGGAGTTTGAAATTCCCGTTTTCAAGCTCGATCGCTTTAGCAGCGCGAGGCAAAAGAGTGAAATTTTAAAGCGCCTGCAAAGCGGCGAGGCGATCGTCGTGGTCGGCACGCACTCGCTTTTAAATTTAAACCCCGCAAATTTAGGGCTCATAATCATCGATGAGGAGCATAAATTCGGCGTTAAGCAAAAGGAGCGGCTCAAAGAGAAAAGCGCCGCCTCGCACCTGCTTAGTATGTCTGCCACTCCGATACCGCGCAGTCTAAATATGGCGCTAAGCTCGATTAAAAGCTACTCCACGTTGCTTAGTCCGCCGCAGGACCGCTTGGACGTGCGCACCTTCGTCAAGCAGTGGGACGAAAAGATCATAAAAGAGGCGATCTCGCGCGAGCTGCGACGCGGCGGGCAGATTTTTTACGTCCATAACCACATCGCGACGATGCAAAACGCCAAAAAGAAACTGCTTGAAATTTTGCCGAACCTTAAAATTCTAATTTTACACTCCAAGATCGACGCGAAAACGACGGAGGATGAAATTTTAAAATTTGTGGCGGGCGGATACGATCTGCTGCTTTGTACCAGCATTGTAGAAAGCGGCATTCATATGCCGCGCGTAAATACGATCATCATCGAAAACGCCGATAAATTCGGTATCGCCGATCTGCACCAGCTGCGCGGCCGCGTCGGACGCAGCAACAAACAGGGCTTTTGCTACTTTTTGATCGAGGATAAAACCGCTCTTACGCAGGACGCGCTAAAGCGGCTCGTAGCGCTTGAGAGCAACTCGTTTTTGGGCAGCGGCTCGGTGCTAGCGTATCACGATCTTGAAATTCGCGGCGGCGGAAACCTGCTCGGAGAGGCGCAGAGCGGGCATATCGAAGCGATCGGCTACTCGCTTTATCTAAAGATGCTCGAAGAAGAAATCGGCAAGCTGCTAAACAGAAAGAGCGCTGCTGCAAGCGTGGAGCTCAAAATTTCGGTAAACGCCTTTTTGAACTCGGAATTTATCAGAGAGGATCGCCTGCGCCTAGATCTTTACAGGCGGCTTAGCAAGTGCGCCGAGGCGAGCGAAGTGCTTGAAATTTTCGGCGAGATCGAGGATCGCTTCGGGCGCGCGGACGTCTACACCAAGCAATTCATCGACGTGATGATGATCAAGGTTTTGGCTACGAAGCTTGGCTTGCGCGTGATTTCGAGCATGGACGAAAATATCTTGATCACCCTTGCAAACGGCGATAAGGTGCGATTAAAGGCGCAGACGCGCGATGATGACGACGTGATAAGCGAAATTTTAATCTATCTGCGAAGGGAGCTAAAAAATGCGAACTTGCGATGAAAATATCAAAAAAAGCGCGAGCAAAAGCGGGAGCAAAAAGTTAAATTTGGACGCGGCAAGCGGTTTAAATTTAGCGCCGCAAGCCGTCCTAAAAAATGCACAGAGCGGCGCTGGCGAGCAAATTTATTTCAGCGATTTTAGCGCGATTGATTGGCGCACGGTGCAAGCCACCGTCTTTCGCGCGAGCAAAAAGGCGCTAAAGATCGTCCGTGATATCGATTTCACGGGTATTGACGCGCTCGTGGGGCTAGAGAGCCAAAAATCGGCTCTAATAAAAAACACTGACGCCTTCCTGCGCGGCGCAAGCGCCAACCACGCACTTTTGTGGGGCGAGAGCGGTTGCGGCAAATCAAGCCTTGCGAAGGCGGTTTTTTCTAAATTTATCCCGCAAGGCCTTAAGATCATCGAGATCGGTAGAGACGATCTGAGTTATCTCGCGGATATAATCGACGCGATCCGCGAAATAAATTTTAAATTTATCATCTTTTGCGACGACTTGAGCTTTGAGCTCGGCGAGAGCGGCTACAAGCACCTAAAGCCGCTGCTAGAAGGATCCTTAGAGCGCGCGCCGCGCAACGTGCTGATGTATGCGACATCCAACCGCCGCCACATCGTAGGCGAATGCGCAAGCGATAACGACGCCGCGCAGATCCGTAGCGGCGAGCTGCACCTAAGCGACGCGGCGAATGAGCGCATTAGCCTGAGCGAGCGCTTCGGGCTGCAGCTAAGCTTTTACGGCGGGAGCATGCGGGAGTATTTGGGGATCGTAGATGCCTATTTTGCGGCTGCACAAGGTATGAACGCGGCGGAATTTCGCCTAAGCTTTGCTGCAAATTTAGACGAGCTGCACGCAAAGGCGCGTGAGTTTGCGATGCTTCGCGCAAGCCGTAGCGGCCGCGCGGCAAAGCAGTTTTTCTTGAGCTTTGGCGAGGAATTTTTTGCAAATTTAAAGGGCGGCGGCAGATGAATACGGCGCGCGAATTTAAACTTGGCGTAAAATTTATCGCCGTGCTAGAGCTTACGCAAAAAATCGCCGCCGCGCGAAATTTTAGAAACGATGCTAGAAATTTTGGATGCGCGAGATGAGCGCGACCGAGCTTTTTATCGCGCTTTTTCGCGCCGTGAAGATTAAGGATTTTCGCTGGTGGCCCGCGTTTGGAAGCTTTGAGGTGGTCGTGGGGGCGATTTTGATTCAAAATACGGCGTGGCGCAATGCCGATGCAGCACTGCAGAACCTACGCAGCAAAGGGCTTTTGAGCCTAGAAAGCATCGCCGGGTTAGAGGAAGCGGAGCTTGCGGAGATCATCAAAGTAAGCGGATTTTATAATCAAAAAGCGAGACGCTTAAGCTTGCTTTGCAAAGCGATAATCGCGGATTTTGGGGATTTTGAGAGTTTTAAATCGGGCGTTAGCCGCGAGTGGCTGCTAGCGCGCAAAGGGATCGGCGCGGAGAGCTGCGACGCAATCCTGTGCTATGCGTGCGAGCGCGCGGTGATGGTCGCGGACAGTTACTCGGCGCGGCTGCTCGGGGCTTTGGGCTATGAGTTTGAAAGCTACGACGAGCTTAGCGCGTGGCTTGGCGAGCTGGAATTTGAGCGGATCTATGAGTTTGTAAATTCTGCTAATCTTCCCTGTGATGCGGCGGCAAAAGCAGATAAGCTGGAGAACGAAAACGGCGCATATGCACTATTTCACGGGCTTATAGTAGAATTTTGCAAAGCGCATTTGGAAGGTAAAATTTTCGATGAGAGCGCGAAAATAATTTTAAATGATTTGAGGTAGATATGTTTAACACTAAAATTTTAGAAAATTTAATGGTTGCTTTTTGCTTTTGTATAACGCTTGCGTTACATTTACTGATATTTAACCATTACTTCTCACTCCAAGAAGGCTGGTGGGAAACCTATGCTTATTTAGTAAATAAAGGAGAAGTGATCAATAAAGATTTTTATCTAGCATGGACTCCGCTATTTGTATATATAAATGCCTTTTATCAAAAAATATTTGGAATAAATTTCTTTGCCTTTGCCTGCATCGGCGTAGTAGCCGCAATGATACAGGTAATTTTATTGTATTTGGTTTTGAGAGAATTTTTTTCAAAACCGGCTAGTGCTATAGCGGCTCTTTTTGCGACATTTTTAAATGTAAATAGCGGTACTTATATTGCCAAAGATTACCATACATATGTATATATTACAGAATTTTTGACATTACTATTTTTTATAAAATATATCAAAAATTACAATTCTAATATGGGTAGAATTTATCATATAATTGGAATTTTGTTTTGTATTTTATTGTTTTTCATTAAACAAAATGTGGGTTTGGTTCTTTTTGCTAGTTTGTTTGTCGCATATGCTTTTGTCGCTACAAGTTTTAAAGATTATATAAAAAGAATTAGTTTTTTAATTATCATCTCTGCCATATTTTTTGCTATTATGAATTTTATCATACCATTTAATTTATCTTCTATAACAGAAAATGATTCTAAAGGTAGTTTTTTTGCTATGGCTACTAGATTTGCCACATATCCTTTAAATCAGACGATATTAAAAAATTCACTTATTGTATCTGTAATTGTACTTATCGTTTATCTTATAAGATCAAAAATAGCTGAAATTTATATTAATTTATACGAAAAGACTATAACAAAGACTACAAGAGAATTTCGTATATTAATGCTAATAATATTGCATATAGTTTTAATATATTGCATGTTTGTTAAGATGAGTAGTAATGGGATAGAAATAAAGAATTTTATATCTCTTTCAATAGGTATTATTCTATTTTTGCTGTATATATGTTTCAAGAGGAACGATGTAATTGGCAATTCATCAAAGATATATGCCTTTATGATTGTAGCCATGGCCGCCATATCTTATTCGGGTACTTTGGCTGATGCTTTTACGGCGAGTGGTAATATGATATGTATAGCTTTTGCCAGCGCATTTATTATAAATATAAGTAGATTAAGACAAATAAAATACATTACTATATATATACATTTAATAATAATATTTTTTATGTTTTTAGCAACTATAAGAATGCCGTATTATTGGAATTTCAATACTCAGGTAGATATCTTTAGCGCCAATTCTAAAAGCTCATACGCTCAGTTAGATGGTATTTATATGGATGAACGAATATCAGATATTTTTGATTATTTTGATAAGTATGTATCTACTAAATCTAAAAACCAAAAAGATTTCTATTTTTTTAACTTTCCTATAATGTACTTATTGAATAATAAAATTCCACCGTATTATTTAGTAACTCATTGGCTAGATGTGTCATCATCCAAGGCTATATCTAGAGAATATGATGAATTTGTCAAATCTCCTGCACAAAATGTTGTTATGTATCAATATCAGACGTTTTTCTTTACTGTGCACCGAAATTTTCAAGTTAAAAGCTCTTTTAAACAGCTTGATTTCCATGAAACCATGAATCAATGGGTGCAGGAAGGGAAATATAAATTTATAAAGTCATTTGTAGTTCCATATGATAATGTGCCGGTCGAGGAAGAAAAAAACCATCTTCTTAAAAATATGTTGATTATTTTGCAAAATGAAAAATTTTTCGGTATGGATAGGTCACAATTTACGGAGTGGTTAAAGGGAAACGGTATAACATTAGTTACTATTAGACGTGATAAAAAAATAGCTACTGACCAAAATGGCACAAAGCAAGAAGACGACCGTTTGCAAAATGGTGATGTATTACAAATGGATGGTAGTATCGTTGATCTGTGCAGGGTATTTCCAACTCTAGGAGTAGCTCCGACTGAAGCAACCTTTTTCAACACAATTAACGTATATGAAAAGCAAGGAGATCGTAGTGAATAGCTCCGTTAGAGATAAATTTGTATTAATACTGTGCTTGAGCATAATATTAATACTACATCTCTTTATCTTTAACCATTACTTCTCACTCCAAGAAGGCTGGTGGGAAACCTATGCTTATTTAGTAAATAGGGGAGAGGTGATAAATAAAGATTTTTATCTAGCATGGACTCCGTTATTTGTCTATATAAATGCCTTTTATCAAAAAATATTCGGGATAAATTTCTTTGCTTTTGCCTGCATCGGTGTAGTAGCTGCAATGATACAGGTAATCTTGCTTTATGCTGTTTTGAGGGAGTTTTTTTCAAAACCGGCTAGTGCTATAGGAGCCACTTTTGCTAGTTTTTTATGGTTTAGTATGGAGACATATATACCGAAGGATTATCATACCTACGTCTTCATCATAGAATTTTCTACTCTATTATTTCTAGTAAAATCCATAAAAAATGAGAATTCTAATAAAGGTGCTATATATCAAATACTTGGAATCTTATTTCTAGTCCTACTTTTTTTCATAAAGCAAAATGTGGGATTAGTTCTTTTTGCTAGTCTTTTTGTATCTTATGCTTTTATATCTAGTAGCGTAAAAGATTATTTAAGAAGAATAGGATTTTTACTACTCTTTACTATCATATTCTTTGCATCCATAAATTTCATAATGCCTTTTGATCATTCATCAATAACAGATAATGATTCAAAGGGAAGCTTATGGACTGTAGCGACTAGATTTATTTTTGAACCAGAGCTTAGTCGGATATTAACAATAAGCGTGTTGGAATTTTTTATAATACTAATTCTTACATATTTTAGAAAAAATATTGTATATCTATATGATGTATTGGTAGGACAAATTGCAGCAAGAACAACTATCTTATTTCGATTTACTATCGTAGCTATTGGACTGACTGCGCTTACTTATATTGTTTTATTTCATAATACTGTTATATTATATATTATTAAATATATCTCTTATATTAGCTTTTCCATAGCTATGATTTTGTATATCATGTTTGCTGCTATGTTCTATAAAAACAGTAGTATTTTTGGATCAAAAATTTACATTTTCATTACTTTTTGTGCTGCTGCTATAGTTTATAGTAATACTTTCACTACTATCGCCTTAAATATGAATAGCATTCTTTTGTGTGCAGGGTTGGCATTCAGCTTTTTATTAAATCAAAATTTGCGCAAAATAGCCAGGATTTTACTGATCTATTGGATGCTTGTAATGGTATCTTTCATAATATACGTAAAATTTTTAATACCATATAACTGGCTTGAAAATTATCAAGGTAGTGTATTCGAGGCCAAATCCGAGACCTCATATATTCCTTTAAAAAATATTTATATGAATCAGAAATTATCTTATATTTTTGACTATATTCATGATTATGTACCTAAAAATACAGTATCTGACAAAGATTTTTACTTTTTTAACTTACCAATAATGTATCTTTTAAATGATAAAATTCCACCATATCACCTAGTAACGCAATGGTTTGATGTAACTCCAACAAAACTGATTAAACAAGAATATATTAATTTTACAAATAGACCAACCGAGAACATTGTTTTATATCAATACTATAAAAAAGCGTTTGATATAAACAAAAGACTTTTGAGAAAGGATAATTTTATTCAAGAGGATTTTTATAAGGTAATGAATAAATGGGTAAAAGAGGGTAGATATAAATTTATAAACTCCTTTGTTGTACCCAATAGCCTGATGTTTAATAATGCATCTAAAAATTTAAATATTCAAACAGATGTAATAATTCAAAATAGTAACTTTTTCGATCAAAGTTATGAAAGGTTCTATTTATGGCTACAGGATAGCGGCGTAAATCTTATGCAAATCACTAGAAACGGAGCCGTTTTGCAAGATATTAATAATACAATTAGGAATTCGGATATAGTAACCTTGAATGGTAATGTAGCCAATATAATGGAAATTTTACCTCAACTTGGGGTTGAGCTGATTGATAAGGCAAATTTTAATACTATAAATATTTATAGACGAAATGATAGCTATGATTAAACGACAAGCCGTCAAGTTTCTCCTCGTAGGCATCATGAATACTACCTTTGGGTATGGGCTATTTGCCCTTTTTATCTATTTGGGTCTATATTATCCTCTTGCCGTATTGTTTTCT
Source organism: uncultured Campylobacter sp. (assembly GCF_937981295.1). Classification (GTDB taxonomy): domain Bacteria; phylum Campylobacterota; class Campylobacteria; order Campylobacterales; family Campylobacteraceae; genus Campylobacter_B. The sequence continues at coordinate 29,924 of NZ_CALJPC010000079.1, read as the reverse complement.
ACGATACTAGGCGTATTGTTTAACTTTAAAACTATAGGCAAGCTGGTATTCGGTAGCAGTGATAACGGTCTGATATTTAGATTTATACTAGTTTACATCATTACTTATTTTTTAAATATATTTTTTCTATGGCTTTTCAAGTGGCTTGGATTTGATAATATGTATATAAATGGTTTTGTGCTTTTGATCCCGCTGGCCGCGGTGTCATTTTTGTTAAATAAATTTTTCGTCTTTAGGAGATGATATGAAAAAGATCAGTATAGTTACTGCCTGCTTTAACGAGGAGGAGAATGTAGAGGAAGTCTATGCGCGCGTAAAAAAAGTTATGGAAGGATTTTCGGAGTACGCCTACGAGCATATATTTATTGATAATGCTTCGACCGATAGGACGGTTGAAATTTTAAAACGCCTAGCAAAGGATGATAAAAATTTAAAGATCATCGTAAATTCCAGAAACTTCGGGCATATCAAATCGCCAACCTATGCGCTTTTGGGTGCAGACGGAGATGCTGTTATCTCTATCGTAGCCGATTTGCAAGATCCGCCCGAGATGATTGCGCAGTTTATAGAAAAATGGCAAGAGGGCAACGACTTGGTTTTGGCTATTAAGCGAGATAGCGAGGAGCGCGGCGTGATGTTTAAAATCAGAGAGTGTTATTACGAGCTCTTATCAAAACTATCTGAGATCGAGATTTTTAAGAATTTTACCGGTTTTGGGCTTTTTGATAAAAAAGTAATAACGGCTCTTAGGCAGATGCATGATCCATATCCGTTTTTTCGCGGAATGCTCGCGGAGGCAGGCTATAAGGTAGCCAAAATTCCTTACGATCAACCGGTAAGAATTAAAGGAGTTACCAAAAATAACTTCTACACGCTTTATGATATGGGGATACTCGGTATAATCTGCAATTCTAAAGTGCCACTTAGGCTCGCGACTTTTATAGGCATGATAATGGGTATTTTAAGTATAATAGTAGGACTTGTGTATTTTATACTTAAGCTAATTTATTGGGACGAGATGAGCGTGGGCATCGCGCCTCTTATCATACTTTTTTCATTCGTTTCATCTGGAATTTTGTTTTTTATCGGTATAATAGGCGAATATATCGGTGCAATTTATACACAAGTGTTAAATCGCCCATTGGTATTTGAAAAAGAAAGAATAAATTTTGATTAAAGGGAGCTTTAATGAAAGTTTTAATACTAGCAGGAGGTTTCGGTACTAGGCTTGCCGAAGAGACGAGCATTAGGCCAAAGCCAATGGTAGAGATCGGCGAAAAACCGATTTTATGGCATATTATGAAAATTTATAGTTTGTACGGATTTAACGAATTCGTCATTCTACTTGGCTATAAAGGCTACTATATCAAAGAATATTTTGCCAATTATTTTTTGCATCAAAGCGATATGACTATAGATTTGAAAAATGGCAAAATGGAGGTTTTGAGCAATTTTAGTGAGCCTTGGAGCGTTACGCTGTTAAATACCGGGCTAAACACTATGACTGGCGGTCGTATTAAGCGGGCTCAGAGCATAGTGGGAGACGAGCCGTTTTTGCTTACTTATGGAGATGGCGTTAGTGATATAGATATCCACGAGCTTGTAAAATTTCATAAGTCTCACGGCAAATCGCTTACTATGACTTCCGTTCAGCCGGAAGGTCGCTTTGGAGCGCTAAATATAGATGACGAAAGTCGCGTGCATGAGTTTAAGGAAAAACCAAAAGGAGACGGCAATTGGATCAATGCGGGTTTCTTTGTATGTGAGCCCAAGGTTTTTGACTATATTGCGAATGGAGATGCGACAATATTTGAGCAAGAGCCGCTTATGAATTTGGCCCACGACGGCGAAATTTTAGCATATAAACATAGCGGCTTTTGGAAGCCGATGGATACGCTTAGAGATAAGCTCGAGTTAAACAAAATTTGGGATAGCGGCAACGCTCCGTGGAAAAAGTGGTAGCAATGCAAGATATGCAGGATCTATACTCCGGAATTTATAATGGCAAAACAGTTTTGCTTACCGGGCATACCGGTTTTAAGGGCTCATGGCTTAGCTTATGGCTGGAGCGCTTGGGTGCAAAAGTGATAGGGTATTCGCTTCCGGCGCCTACAGAGCCAAATCATATAGGACTTTTAAATTTAAATATCATCCAGGTAATCGCCGACATACGAGATCTTGCTAAATTAGACGAGGCGTTTACGACTTATAAACCCGACATTGTATTTCACTTTGCCGCTCAGGCGCTCGTACGTCCATCTTATGCCGATCCGATAACAACCTACGAAACCAATGTCATAGGCACATTAAAAGTCTTTGAAGCCTGCAGAAAGGCGGGCGTTCGCGCGATCGTGAATATCACCAGCGATAAGGCTTATGAAAATAAAGAGTGGGTTTGGGGTTATCGTGAGAACGATCCTATGGGCGGATATGATCCATATAGCTCGTCGAAAGGCTGCGCGGATCTTCTGGCTAGTTCATATCGAAATTCGTTTTTTAACGAAAAAGATTACGGCACAAAGCATCAAACGCTGCTTGCCACGTGTCGCGCAGGTAACGTAATAGGCGGCGGAGACTGGGCGCAAGATAGATTGATTTGCGACGTTATGCGCGCAGCAGCTAAAAATGAAGCGGTAACGATCCGCAATCCGCATGCGACGCGTCCTTGGCAGCACGTACTCGAGCCGCTTAGCGGATATTTGCTCGTAGGGCAAAAGTTGCTTGAAGGGCGAAAGGAATTCGGCGGTGCATGGAATTTCGGACCTAGCGATGATGGTGCGATTAGGGTGCTTGATGTACTAAAGAGTGCCAAGCGATATTGGGATAAGACAGAATTTAAAATCGGCTCCGACATAAACCAGCCGCATGAGGCAAATTTGTTGAAGCTTGATTGCTCTAAAGCACATGCGCTGCTTGGTTGGAAGCCAGTTTGGGATAGTGAAACGGCATTTGAAAAAACTGTAAAATGGTATAAAAATTTCTACGAAAACGGCGCGATCGATACCGAACAAAATTTAAACGACTACGTAAAAGAGATGATGCGATGATAAAAGTTAGCGATTTTATAGCAAAATTTATAGCCGAACACGAAGATACTGCAAAGACCGTATTTATGGTCTCAGGCGGCGGCAATATGCACCTGATAGATTCGCTTGGCAAAAATGAAAATTTAGAGTATGTCTGTAACCATCACGAACAAGCTTGCGCGATAGCCGCAGAGGGATATGCGCGCGTCTCAAATAAGATTGGTATCGCGTATGTTACCACAGGCCCCGGCGGAACGAATGCGATTACCGGCGTTTACGGTGCCTGGGTGGATTCGATCCCTACGATGATCATATCGGGGCAAGTGAAATTTCAGACGACCATTGCTTCGCAACCCGAGTTAAATTTACGTCAGCTCGGCGATCAAGAGGTTAATATCGTTGACATCGTAAGACCTATCACAAAATACGCCGTAATGATAACGGATAAAAATAGCATAAAATTTCATCTGCAAAAAGCTATTTATGAGGCTAAGCACGGCAGACCCGGACCCGTATGGCTGGATGTGCCGCTAGACATACAAGGCGCGATGGTGGACGAAGCAGATCTGATAGAATTTGAAATCCCCGAAGCGCCGAAGTTTGACACAAAAATCCCGCAGGTTTTAGATGCGTTAAAAGCTGCTAAACGCCCCGCTATCATTGTAGGTAACGGCGTAACGCTTGCCGGCGCTAACGAAGAATTTCTAAAACTAATCGAAATTTTAAAAATCCCCGTTATCGGTACTTTCGCTAGATACGATATCGTTAGAAATGACTATGAGCTGTTTTTCGGTAGATATGGCACTATTGGCAATAGAGCGGCAAATTTTGTCGTACAAAATTCCGATCTCATCATTGCTATAGGTGCTAGATTAAATATCCGTGCAGTCAGCTATAACTGGGAATTCTTCGGCAGAGAAGCCAAAAAAATTTTAGTTGATATCGACCAAAACGAACTAAACAAAAAAACTATTGCCGCAGATATTAAGATAAAATCCGATGCGAAGGTTTTTATATCGGATTTGCGATCTGCGTTGAAAGACGAGCTGGATTTTGGATTTTGGCTTGAAATTTGCAAAAATTACAGAAAAAATTATCCTACGATTGAGCCTTTTAGACAAAATGTAAAAGAGTGGGTTGATTCATATAATTTCTTCGATGTGCTATCTAATCATAAACGAGATTTAGTTTATGTATTCGGTAACGGTACGGCATGTGTTTCATCTTATCAGAGCTTGCGCTTATATGAGAATCAAAAGGTGGTAGTAAATTCGGGTTGTGCTTCTATGGGATACGATCTGCCTGCCGCAATCGGTGCCTGCTTCGCAAATGGCAAAAAAAATACGATTTGCGTTACGGGTGAAGGTAGCTTGCAGATGAATATTCAAGAGCTTCAGACAATAATTCATAATAAGCTTCCGATCAAAATCTTTGTTCTGAATAATGCAGGCTATATTTCTATCAGAAATACTCAAAACAACTTTTTTAAAGGGCACAAGGTAGGCTCAGATAAAGATAGCGGCGTCAGCTTTCCTAATATCGTAAAATTAGCAGAGGTTTATGGCTTTGAAGCCTGCAGGATAGAAAATCAGCTAAATTTAAAAGGGGAGTTGGAGGAAATTCTATCCAAACCAGGTACGGTAGTTTGCGAAATAATGCTTTCACCTATTGAAAAAATGGAGCCAAAATTATCGTCTAAGATAAAGCCTGACGGCAAAATGGTTTCAAAGCCACTTGAGGATATGTTTCCGTTCTTGCCGCGAGAAGAATTTTATAAAAATATGATAATTAAGCCGGTAGATGAATAAAGCTGTAGTTTTTGACTTAGACGGGACTATTTATTTTGGGAGTAAAATTGCCGATTTTGCTTTGCAAACTATAGATGAGCTTCAATCCAATGGTTATAATGTCTTATTTTTTACTAATAATTCAACTAAAACAAGAGTTGAAATTTTAGATAAATTAATTCATATGGGTATAAGAACTACTGTAGATAAAATATATACCTCAGCTTATGCTAGTGCTATATTTTTGCAAAGAAATGATCTAAGAAATATATTTTTAGTTGGTAGTCGTGGTTTTAAAAGTGAATTAACGAATGCAGATATAAATGTCGAGGATGAGTATAGTTGTGAAGCCGTGGTAATTGGGCTTGATTTAAATTTTAACTATGAAATTTTATCAAGAGCTCTTATTGCATTACAAAAATCTCGTAGAATAATAGTGGCAAATACAGATAAAAATTTCCCGGTAGAAAATGGTCTTTTAAGACCCGGTGCCAATGCTATGCTAAGTGCAATCCTTGGTAGTATTGATGAAGAAATTAAGCTGGATATAGTAGGAAAGCCAAATCCTTTTATGCTCGAAATTTTATGTAAGGATTGGGGGCTTGATAAACAGCATATCGTTGTGGTAGGTGATAGGATAGAAAGTGATATGGCTATGGCAAAGAATTTTAATTGTAAAGGAATTCTAGTTGGCAATAATATTACATTGCTGGATGTTAAGAATAAAATTTTAAGGAGCTAAAATGAATGTTTTAGAATACGAGATGATCGATATTCTTAAAAGACTTAAAGACGAATACGGTGTTTTTGAGATCAAAGCAGAGTACGAGAATGAAGGTAGCAGGCAAGAAGAGCTTTGTAGGCTAAAGGATATTACTTCTAAAATTGATCTGCCTATTATTATGAAGATTGGTGGCGTAGAAGCTGTTACCGATATGTATAATGCTATCACGCTTGGCGTAAAAGGGATCGTAGCTCCGATGGCGGAGACAAAATTTGCCGTTAGTAAGTTCGTGGGCGCTATAAATACCTTTGTAGCAGAAGATAACCGTAATGATATAGAATTCGCGATTAATGTAGAAACCATAACATGCTATGAGAATTTAGACGATATTTTATCTTTAGAAAATATCAATACATTAACCGGCATAACGATAGGTAGGGTCGATTTTACTGGTTCGATGGGCAAAAATAGGGATTTTGCAGATAGCGATGAGATGTTAAAATATTGCGAAGATATTTACACTAAAGCAAGGGCCAAAGGACTAAAATGCGGTCTAGGCGGAGCCATATCCGCGAAGTCGTGCGATTTTATTAAATATCTCATTTCCAAAGGACTGCTTGATAAATACGAAACGCGAAAGATTGTCTATCATAAAGACGCCATAAATAATATGGAGGCTGGAATTTTAGCCGGTGTGGAATTTGAATTAGCCTGGCTTAAGAGCAAGCGTAGGTATTATCACAGAATCAAGTCCGAGGATGAGAAGAGAATCGAAATGCTTGAAAAAAGGCTAAGTAACAGATGAATCTTTTCATCACGGGCGGTAGCGGTTTTATCGGGTCGCATCTAAAAAAGCGTCTTGCGCTAAATGGAAATTTTAACGTTTTTGCTCCAAAAAGTAGCGAGCTAAATTTGACTGACGAAAGCGTAGTTGACGATTTTGTCCGTGCGCATAAAATCGATACTATCGTCCATCTTGCCAATCGTGGCGGCGGTCGAGATACGCTGGATATGACAAATGTGACTGAGTATAATTTGCGGATTTTTTTCAATATTGCTAAGCAAAAAAATAAGGTTGCAAAGATCATATCATTTGGAAGCGGTGCGGAATACGGAAAACACAAGCCGATAATAAATGCTCGCGAGGATGATTATAAAAAGGCGCTTCCGCTTGATGAATACGGTTTTTACAAAGCTATCACATCGCATTATATTGAGGATTGCGCGGATAACATTATCCAACTTCGTTTATTTGGAATTTACGGCGAAATGGAGAATTACCGCTATAAATTTATTACAAATGCCGTAGTAAAAAACCTACTGCACCTACCCATCACGATCAATCAAAACGTATTTTTTGATTACATGTATGTCGATGACCTGTTAAACGTAGTGGAATTTTATATAGAAAATGACGCGCAACATAAAATTTACAACGCAAGCAGTGGGACAAAAATCGATCTACTTAGTCTAGCTGCGCTAGTAAATGAGGCGAGCGATTTTAAATCCGAGATAATCGCGCTAAATGAAGGGCTGAATAACGAATACACTTCCGACAATAGCCTATTAAAATCCGAAATGAAAGATAAATTCAAGCTTACGCCGCATTCGGAAGCGATCGGTAAAATTCATAAATATTTTAAGCAAAATTTTACTAGCCTAGACTTAGATACCATCAAAAAAGACCCATATTTGGGAAAGATCAATGAAATTTGGAAAGGCAAGAAATGACCCCTCAAGAATTAAAACAAGAAATTTTAGAAAAAACGAAAGAGTATTATAGGCTGGTTCATGAGCCGGTGCAGAGAGCTAAATTTGAACCCGGCAAAAGCCGTGTGAATTACGCAGGTAGAGTCTTTGATGAGCACGAAATGGTAAATTTAGTAGATAGTTCGCTTGATTTCTGGCTCACATACGGCACATATTCTAAAAAATTTGAAAAGGAATTTGCCAAAATGCTTGGCGTAAAATGGGCGTTTTTAGTAAATAGCGGAAGTAGCGCAAATTTGCTTGCATTTTTTGCGCTTACCTCGCCGCTTCTAAAAGAGCGCCGCATAAAGAAGGGAGATGAAGTTATAACCGTAGCGGCAGGTTTTCCTACGACAGTTGCACCTATCGTGCAATACGGTGCCGTTCCAGTTTTTGTAGATATGGAGCTTGAGTATTTTAACATAGACCATACGAAGCTTGAGCTTGCGCTTAGTCCAAAAACGAAAGCCGTCATGGTAGCTCACACCCTAGGAAATCCTTTTAATATAAAAACCGTGAAGGAATTTTGCGATAAGCACGATTTGTGGCTTATCGAGGATAACTGCGACGCACTGGGCTCGCTGTATGATGGTAAGCCTACTGGTACATGGGGAGATATAGGTACGAGCAGCTTCTACCCGCCCCATCATATGACGATGGGCGAGGGGGGTGCTACATACACAAACAATCCGCTGCTTAAAAAAATTATGCTAAGTATGCGCGATTGGGGGCGCGACTGTTGGTGCGAGAGCGGCGTGGATAATACTTGCGGCAGGCGCTTTTCGCAGAAATTCGGTGAGCTGCCGCTCGGGTACGATCATAAATATGTTTATTCGCACTTCGGATTTAATTTAAAAGCCTCCGATATGCAAGCTGCCGTGGGTTGTGCGCAGATAGAGAAATTCCCTAGTTTCGTGCAGCGTCGTAGGCAAAATTTTAAAAAGCTTTATGATGGCTTAAAAGATATAAAGGAGCTTATTTTAGTTAAAACTCAGCCGCATTCCGAGCCTAGCTGGTTTGGCTTTATGATGACGATTGCGGACGGGGTAAAATTTAGTAGAAATGAGCTTAGTGAGCATCTAGAGAAGGTGGGCGTGCAAACAAGAAATTTATTTGCGGGCAATATGATCAAGCACCCGTTATTTGCAGATCTTAAACGCGGGGTAGATTATAAAATTTCAGGCGAGCTAAAAAATACCGATAAGATAATGAACGATAGTTTCTGGGTAGGCGTATATCCCGGTATGAGTGATGAGAAGATAGAGTATATTATAAAAACGGTTAGGGGATTCGTATCTACTAGAAGCTAAAATATAAATCATATCAAAATTTTAAAGTGCTATATGCAATATAAATAGTACTACATTATTTGGTTAAGCGCCGATATAGCAAAATTTAATTAAAATTACGGCGATAAATTTGGTTAAAAAATCGATATTTAGGGAAGTTTATGACGAAAAGAAAAATTTTAATAGTATTTGGAACGCGCCCGGAAGCCATTAAGATGGCTCTGTTGATAAAAGAATTTCAAAAGCACGCGGAATTTGAAGTGAAGGTTTGCGTTACGGCGCAGCACAGGCAGATGCTCGATCAGGTTTTGGAATTCTTTGAGATCAAACCCGATTTTGATCTAAATTTAATGAAGCAAGGGCAGGATCTGTACGATATTACGTCAGGCGTTTTGCTTGGTATGCGCGATGTATTTGGCGAATATACCCCAGACATTGTGTTTGTGCATGGAGATACTACTACTACTTATGCCGTTTCTTTAGCGGCGTATTATCAAAAGATCGACGTGGCACATGTCGAAGCTGGACTTAGGACGCATAATATCTATTCACCGTTTCCTGAAGAGATAAATAGGCAGATGACGGGGCTCATCGCTAAATATCACTTCGCGCCGACTGCCGACGCAAGAGATAATCTATTAAAAGAAGACAAAGATTCAAAAAATATAATCGTTAGCGGCAACACTGTCATAGACGCACTTTTGTGGACGATAGATAAAATCGAAAACGACGAGCTGCTAAAAAATAAAATTTTATCCTTTATAAATTCCAAATATAAGCTTAGTGATAGAAAATTTATTCTCGTTACAGGACACAGACGAGAGAATTTCGGAGAAGGCTTTGTTAATATTTGTGAGGCTTTACGTGAAATAGCGCTAAAAAATGAAAATATCGACATCGTTTACCCCGTGCATTTAAATCCAAATGTAAGAAAGCCTGTAGGAGAAATTTTATCGGGCATTTCGAATATATTTTTAATTGATCCGTTAGAGTATGATAGTTTCGTCTATCTTATGAGCAAGTCATATATGATAGTAACAGATAGCGGCGGCATCCAAGAGGAGGCGCCGAGCCTTTGCAAGCCCGTTTTAGTTATCAGAGAAACTACCGAAAGACCTGAAGGGATAAGAGCAGGATGCGTTAAGCTTATCGGCACCAAGCGCGAAAATATAATAAAAGAGGTGCAAAAATTATTAAATTTAAAAGATAAATATGATAAAATGAGTAAAAGTGTAAGTCCGTATGGCGACGGTAAAGCTTGCAAAAAAATACTGGAATTTTTAAAAGGAATATTATGAAAAAAGTTTGCATCTTAGGTCTTGGGTATATAGGGCTACCGACGGCGGCGCTTTTGGCAAATAGGGGTTATAAAATCCACGGCGTTGATATAGTACAGAGCGTCGTAGATACGATCAATCAGGGCAAAATTCATATCGTAGAGCAAAGGCTTGGGGAGCTTGTAAAAAAATCAGTAGAAAGCGGAAATTTCAAAGCAGACGTTAAGCCTGATTTCGCAGACGTTTTTATCATAGCTGTTCCGACCCCTTTTCGCGACGGATACGTGCCAAATATCGATTATGTCATAAGTGCGGCAAAATCTATAATACCATATGTAAAAGACGATAATATGGTCGTTTTAGAATCCACTTCACCTATAGGTACTACCGAAAAGATAGGCGAAATTTTAAAAAATGGCGGTGTTGATATTTCTAAAATTTATATCGCTCATTGCCCGGAGAGAGTTTTGCCAGGTAAAATTTTAAAAGAGCTTACGCAAAACGATAGAATCGTGGGCGGAACTACAAAGATTGCTACTAAAAAGATAGCAGAATTTTATAGGGAATTCGTAGAAGGCGAGGTTTTACAGACCGATGCGAAAACCGCAGAGATGTCAAAGCTTACCGAGAATTCTTTCCGCGACGTAAACATAGCCTTTGCAAACGAACTTAGCATTTTATGCGATAAATTCGGCATTGACATCTGGGAGCTTATCTCGCTAGCAAATCGTCATCCGCGAGTTAATATTTTAAGCCCGGGCTGCGGCGTAGGCGGGCACTGCATAGCGGTCGATCCGTGGTTTATAGTGCACGCGGGCGGCTACGAAGCAAGGCTGATCAAATCTGCAAGAGAGGTCAATGATCACAAAGCCGAGTGGTGTATTGAAAAAATCAAAAACGCCGCCTTAAAATTTGAGCTGCAAAACGGCAGAAAGCCTAAAGTCGCGTGCATGGGGCTTGCTTTTAAGCCCGACATCGACGATTTGCGGGAGTCGCCTGCGCTAAATATAACCAGACGCCTGATCGCAGACGGCGTCGATGTGATCGCTGTAGAGCCTAATATCAAGGCTCACAAAGATTTTGAGATAGTGGATTATAAAAAGGCTATTGAAATTTCGGATATTATCGTATTTTTAGTCGGGCATAAGGAATTTAAAGGACTAAAAATAGAAAAAGAAGTTTTGGATTTTTGCGGAGTTTTTGCAAAATGAGAGAGGTTCCAAAATTAGCAGTTATTGTTCCATGTTATAATGAAGAACAGGTCTTGTATGAAACTACAAAAAGACTAAGTGTGGTGTTAGAAGACTTGATTAGTAAAAATAAAATTAAGAAGGATAGTTTTATTTTATATATAGATGATGGTAGTGGAGATAATACGTGGAATATAGTTAAATATGTAGGTAGACAGTATTCGCTTGTTAAGGGGATTAGGCTTTCTAAAAATCAAGGTCATCAAAATGCTCTTTTGGCGGGAATGGAATATGTAGAACATAAATGTGATTGCTTAATTTCTATTGATGCAGATTTGCAACAAGATGAAAAGTCTATGATACATTTTACTGATTCTTACGTGAATGGATGCGATGTTGTACTCGGCATCAGGAACGATAGAATGTGCGATTCTTTTTTTAAAAGAGCAACTGCATTAGGCTTTTATAAATTAATGAATTTAATGGGGGTGGATATTATTAAAAACCATGCGGACTATAGATTGCTTAGTAGTAAGGCCATTAGAATGCTGCTTAGTTTTAAGGAAGTCAATTTATTTTTGAGAGGGCTTGTTCTTTTAATTGGATTAAAAACAGAGTATATATATTTTGATGTTAAAGACAGGTATGCAGGCAAATCAAAATATACATTAAAAAAGATGTTTGCCTTTGCATGGGACGGTATAACTTCATTTAGCGTGGTTCCTTTAAGATTGATAACGCTAATAGGCTTTATCGTTTTTTTTGTTAGCTTGATAATGGGTGGGAGTGTGTTATATTCTGTTATTGCTAATAAAACGGTGCAAGGATGGGCCTCTACTGTTTTACCTATATACTTTATGGGAGGAATTCAACTTATGTGTCTTGGTGTAATTGGTGAATACATAGGTAAAATCTATAAAGAAACAAAAAGAAGACCACGATATTTTATAGAGGATATTATTGATGAAAAAAGTTAATTTTGATGAGTACAGTAAAGACTATGATGCTATAATGCAAAACCAACATAAGAATTTTGGTGATATAAAATATTACGCAGAATATAAGATAAAAATATTAAGTAATATAGTAAAAAGAGATAATCAAAATTTAAAAATATTAGAATATGGCTGTGGTATAGGTAGAAATTTGCCGTATATAGCAAGAGTATTTCGCAAATCGTCTATTTTTGGATTTGATATCTCAAAAGAAAGTTTGGAAATAGCCAAGCAAAATAATAAAGAGATATCAATTATAGAATCTGAAGAAAAGTTAATGAGATATAATGGTTGTTTTGATGTAATTTTTATAGCAGGTGTATATCACCATATAGAACCAAGTCTGCGCAATGATATTACATTAAACATATTTAAATTAGCTGCCGATAATTGTGATGTTATAGTTTTTGAGCATAATCCGTATAATCCGCTTACAAGGTATATGGTATCTACGTGTGAATTTGACAATGATGCAGTTTTGCTATCAAAAAGGGAATTACAAACTATTTTTATGCAGGCCGGATTTAAAAAGAATGCAAGCGCCTATACACTATTTTTCCCACCTATTTTAAAACGCCTTTCCTTTTTGGAAAAATTTATTAAATGGCTTCCACTAGGCGGCCAGTATTATATCTCTGTCAAAAAGCATATTTGATGTGCTACGATATTTCACTATTGAAGTACTTGTGTGTAGGCGCCATCAACTCCGTATTTGGATATGTTATAATTTTTATTTTACTCTATGTTGGGGTAGTTGCAGAAATAAGCAATTTTATCGGCTATTTTATTTCGATATTTATATCGTTCTATTTAAATAAATATTTTAGTTTTAACGATAAAACGAAGAATAATTTACAAATATTTAAATTTATAGTTTCAATGGGGATTTCGTACGCTTCTAATCTAGTTGTCATGTCCTTCTCTTATCGATTTCTTGATATAAATGTGTATATTAGTCAAATATTTGGAGGTTTTATATATTTCTTCATAGGATATTTGCTGTCTAAAAAATGGGTTTTCCATAGTGATCCAAGAAAAAAGGCTATGTTAAATGATTAAAACTATTATGGGAGAAAGGATAAGCGATATAAAATGCGCAATTGATGGCGTTGATAAAACAGGGTCTATAGGAATTGCATATTATAACTATGGTTTTGATAACCTGTCACGAGGAGGGGATGATAAAGGTTTATATTATTTTGCACAGATTATGTATAAAATTTTTAACTTAAATGTAGAAGAAATCATTATTGTATTTCATGTTTTATTTATTGGATTTGGTTTTTTGATATTTTGTGTAGGCTGGTTTTTGTTTCTAAAAAAAAGACTGAGCAAATTTATTTCGGTAGTAGTAACTTTAATACTTACTTGTCTAGTTTATAAAGTAGGTGATGTTTATATAGTATTTTATTTTATGTCATCTTTTATCCCTATTTTTTTATATTTAATGAATAATAATAAAGTAATCAGTATAATACTTGCACTATTTATTTTATCTGCTTTTTCTGCAATATCAAATTCAATACGCTCCTATTCTTTTGTTCCAACTATACTTTTTATAGTTGTATATTTGATTATAAATTCAAAAATATCAAAAAGATATTTTTATATATTTTTTATAGTTGCTACTTTATTATTTGCCAATATTCTCCATATAATATATGAAAAAAGTGTTAATTATAATTTGTTGGAGCTCAATCAAAATGCTAATTTAAATACTAAACATGCTTTTTGGCATTCTGTATATGTTGGTTTAGGATATGTGGATAACGAGTATATACCGCGCTATCTTGACGAGGTAGCTATGCAAAAGGTTTATTCGATAGATCCTAGTATTGGGTATTTATCAAAAGAGTATGAAGAGGTATTAAAAAATGAAACATTTAAATTTATTAAAGAACATAAGATGATTGCGATACAAAATTTTGGGGCAAAATTCGGTGTTATGCTTTTATATTTTTTGATTTTTTCAAATATCGGATTTTATTGTTTTTGTGCCTCACTAAATAAAAAGAAAAAAGAATTTCTTATTCCGTGCTTATGCGCACTGGGCTTTAATTCGATTTTTGGATTTTTGGTTATACCTTCTATAGAGTATCTAATAGGATTTATATCGTTTAGCGTAATTTTCGCAATCTATTATATAGATAATTATATCAATGAAAAAGGGTTTTCAACGTGATACAAGCAATAGTTAAAAAAGGTAAGGTTTTAGCAGAGCAGATCCCTGCTCCAAGCGTTTCAAGGGGATGCGTTCTTATAAAAGTAGTAAATAGCTGCATATCGGCGGGCACCGAGATAAGCGGCGTATCAAATAGCGGTAAAAGCCTAATCAGAAGGGCTTTGGAGCAACCGGAGAACGTAAAAAAAGTCATCAATATGGTGAAATCCGACGGCATAGCCAGCGTCTATGCGAAGGTAAAAGGTAAGCTTGATAGCGGAAATCCTACTGGCTATTCGCTTAGCGGCGTCGTCATAGCGGTCGGAGAGGGCGTTTCAAATTTTGAAATCGGTGAGCGCGTCGCTGCAGCCGGTGCAGGGCTTGCGAATCACGCAGAATACGTAGACGTGCCTAAAAATTTAGTTATGAAAATGCCGCAGGATATGGACTTTGAGCGGGCTTGCACCGTGACGCTAGGCGGCATAGCGATGCAAGGCGTTAGGCGGATCGATCTGAGGCTGGGCGAGACCTGCGTAGTCGTGGGAGCTGGGATATTAGGGCTTCTTGCGGTACAGATGCTTAAAATTTCAGGCGTGAGGGTTGCTGTCAGCGATTTTGACGATAGGCGCTTGCAGATAGCTAAGCAGTACGGCGCTGAGCTCGTCATAAACCCGTCAAAAGACGATTTATTAGACGTCGTTGCGTCTTGGAGCGGCGGATACGGCGCCGATGGAGTGCTATTTACCGCTGCTACGAGCAGCAGCGAGCCGCTATCGCAAAGCTTCCAGATGTGCAAGAAAAAGGGCAGAGTGGTGCTTGTAGGCGTTGCCGGCATGCAGATAAATAGAGAGGATATGTATAAAAAGGAGCTTGATTTCCTCATCTCCACATCCTATGGCCCCGGTCGCTACGACAAGAGCTACGAAGAGCAGGGGCTTGATTATCCGTTTAGCTACGTAAGATGGACCGAAAATCGAAACATGAGCGAGTATCTAAGGCTGGTAAATGAAAATTTGATCAAGCTGGATAAGCTCATAGACGCAAAATATCCTATCGAGCAGGTAACGGAGGCGTTTGAGTCGCTACAGACTTCGCAGAATAAGCCGCTTATGGTTTTGCTTGATTACGGCGAGGCAAATTTAGCCGAGCTTGATAGCTATCTAAATCACGATAAAAAAATCATCATAAGTTCCGCGCCAGTAAACAGGGATGTGATAAACGTAGCGTTCGTCGGAGTCGGCGGATTTGCTACCGGGATGCACCTGCCTAATATCTCAAAGCTTGCGGATAAATATAAAATTTACGCGATCATGAACCGAAGCGGACATAAGGCAAAGGCGGTGGCTCAGCAATATGGAGCAAGCTACGCTACTTCAAATTTAGACGATATTTTAAACGATAAAAACGTTGATCTGGTGATCATCTCCACAAGGCACGATAGCCATGCGGAGCTTACTCTAAAGGCGCTTGAAGCGGGCAAAAACGTATTTGTAGAAAAGCCGCTTGCGACGAATAAAGATGAGCTGGAAAAGATAAAGAAATTTTACGAAGGGGAAGGCGACAAGCCCCTTTTATTCGTGGGATTTAACAGGCGATTTAGCGCTTATGCGCAGGAGATAAAAAAGCATACGAGCGCTAGAATAAATCCGATGATAATTAGATATAGAATGAACGCGGGCTACATACCGATGGATCACTGGGTGCATGAAAACGGCGGTAGAATGGTGGGCGAAGCGTGCCACATAATAGATCTGATGACGGCGCTAACGGGTAGCGAAGTAGAGAGCGTATTTTCGCAAGCTATCACGCCGAGTAATGAAAAATATAGCGCCGAGGACAATAAATCCATCGTCTTAAAATATAAAGACGGCTCGGTGGCAAATATCGAGTATTTCGCAAATGGCAGCAAGGAGCTAAGCAAGGAATTTATGGAGATCCACTTCGACGGCAAGAGCATCGTTTTGGACGATTATAAAAGCCTAAAAGGATACGGAGTGGGCTTGAAAGAAATTTCAACGAGCGTAAGCCAAAAGGGGCAGCTTGAAGAGCTCGAGGCGCTATTTGGGGCTCTAAAAGGCAGCAAAAAAAACTGGCCGATAGAGCTTTGGGATATGGTGCAGACGACGGAGATTTCGTTTTTGATATGAGTTCGTTAGTGCAAGATAGGCTTAAAAAATACGATAAAGTTTTAATAATCGGACCGTATCCGCCTCCTCTTGGCGGAGTGTCGGTTTATATTTATAGGCTTAGTAAGTCGCTAGATAATTCGCAAGTATTTGATGTGTCCAAAAATAGTTTTAAAAAATATATCGATTTGTTTGCAGTATTGTGTAGGACAAAATTTCGAGCTATAAATATCCACTCGTTTAGCATAACGATAGCTTTTATGCTTATGATTGCTAGACTTTTTAAAAATTTTGATTTAATTGCCACTAGCCATAATCCAAGGTTGTTTGAAGAGTCTTCTAAATTTAAGGCATTGGTTTATAGGGTTTTTTTTCATTACGTAGATGTTTTGGTGGTAGTTAATAAACATATTTTAGACGATTACAAAAGTAGAGATTTGCATATTCCAAAAAGCATTATAATCGAGCATGCTTTTTTGCCGCCGCCGTTAGAGGAGGAAGATAAAATTTTAGCTACCTACCCAGAATCTTTTTACGATTTTATAAAAAGTAAGACGCGAATAATAACGGCAAACGCATTTCAAATATCTTTTTATAAAAATACCGACCTATACGGACTTGATATGTGCATAGAACTTACGGCTAAGCTAAAAAACGTATATCCAAATTTGGGATTTGTTTTCGCACTAGCAAACGAAAAGGTTAATACGGAGTATATAGATAAAATGCATCTGCGTATAAAAGAGTTAAATTTAGAGGAAAATTTTTATTTTCTGACTGGGCAAAAAGAGCTTTGGCCTATATTTAAAAAGGCTAGTTTAATGATAAGACCTACGAATACCGATGGCGATGCCCTTAGCATTAGAGAGGCTTTATATTTTAAATGCCCTGCGATAGCTAGTGATGTATGTGATAGGCCAGAGGGAACAATTTTGTTTAAAAATAGAAATTTAGATGATTTATGTGATAAAGTAAAGGACGTTTTATGTTAGATAATGTGATTTTTAGAAAAGATGAAATAATAAAAATATGTTGTGATAAAAAAGTTTTACACCTAGGATTTATACAGCATAAGTTGTATGAACAAAAAATCAAATCCAACGATTGGCTTCATAGTAAAATTGCAGAAGTTGCTAGCTCCTTGGTCGGTTTCGATTATTTGCAAGAAGATGTAGAAATTTTGAAAGATAAATACGGATATATTGCATATTACGCAGATGTTACTCAACTGGATAAGCTTGAATATCAAGATAAATTTGATATTGTGGTATGTGGAGAACTGATTGAGCATATTGAAAATCCTGGCCTAATGCTGGATGGTATAAAAAGGTTTATGCATGATGAATCATTATTAATCATCACTACGCCAAATCCTTGGTCTAATGAGCGTATTAGACTAATAAAGTCTGGAAAGCTCGAAAATTTATGGTTAAATAAAGAGCATGTTTGTTGGTATAGCTTTGAGACATTAAAGCAATTATTGGACAGAAAAGGATATGTGGAGAAAAAATATGACTATTATTACTCAGAAAACAAAAATATGTTTTTTAAGACAAAATCCTTTTTAGATTATATTAAAATTTTGAAAAGAATATTAGTATACCGGTTCACTAAAAGACAAAATTATGACGGTCTATTTTTTATTGCTAAAGCAAAGAGTAGAGATGATTAGTAAAGCGAAATGGTTTTTAGATAAAACCTCCCCCATTATTTTCGGCATAGACGATATTACAAATTCAAAATGTCAGTCACGTTTTTTAAGAGAGCAATGTGATTGCGGTTATCTTGGATTAGGTGATGGAGGTCTATACAATTATTTTGTAAACTATTTATTAAATAAATATCCGGAAATTAGAGTTACATATTTTTTGGTAATGAATTCGCACTCAACATATTTAGATAACGGTAAAACTGGATCTATATACAATAATGATGATTTTTTAAAGCTATTAAATTCTATTCTTGGTAGATCTGATGAGATAGCATACCATGGACATAATCATGGATATTCAAATGCTACATTGATGGATAGAAAATGGTGCAGAGAATTTGAGCAGTATTCTCCGAGCGAATATTTTAATATTATAAAAAACGATTTAGATCTTTTCAAAAAAACATTTGGCTACCAAATTTTGGGAGGAAGGACTCCGTGCTATAGTTTCAGAGAGGATTTGGTTGGAGGACTAATTGACTTAAAATTTCGTTGGTGGTCCTTTGACTTTAAGCCTTTTACCAATAACATTTCTTTGAAGTATGGCGATAATAAAATTATAAAAATGCCGTCAAATATAAGCGGTGATGCTTTTATATATGGAGGAAATGCAATAAAAAGTAAAATTAAACACTTGCTAAATATCGTAAAGATAGAAAAAATGATGAAAAGTAGATATGCGATTAGTATAGCGGAGCATTTTATGAATGCTAGACCAGATGGAAAGAGGCAAACACCAAATGTTTATGATGATATAAATTCTTTAGATTTTCTCTTTGGCTATTTAAGGAATAAAGATGTTTGGTATGCTACTTTTAGCGAATGTGCTAATTATTACGAGAGCTATAATAATACCGATATTTTAGATATGGGAGACGGAGTGTTTGAAATAAGATATAAAGGTAATTGGAAAATGCTTCTAACATTTATCTCGAAGCATAGGTACTTAGAAAACATACAAACTAAAGAAATTTATGAAGGCTTTATGAAAAATAATAGATGGCTTTTTAATGATTTGGTCGAAGGAACATATAGGGGACATAAAGATGTATTTTGACAGACATTTTTCTTTGATTACCGGATATAGATTCTTGTTAAAAGACGTTATAAAATATATAGCGACAATAGATTCTTTTTTTGATTCTAAGTATAAAATTTTAGATATAGGTTGCGGAAAAAAACCATATAAGAAATTACTAAAAAAATCTGATTACGTAGGTCTTGATGTGTGTGAATGCGAATATGCAAATCCGGATATAATAGGTAGCTCTGAAAATATCCCTTGCGAGAATGATAATTTTGATGCAATTATGACAGTTTTTGTTTTAGATGATTCTTTTTATATTAAGAAGACTTTTTATGAAATTTCAAGAGTGCTTAAAGATGGTGGGTATTATTTTGCTCTTGAAGCGCAAAATGCAAGCATACATAATCCCCCCTTTGATTTTTTTAGATTTGCTCCAAATGCCATGATTAAGCTAGCAAAAAAAGTGAATTTAGAACTTATAAGATATGATACATATGGTGGAGATTTTGCAAACGTAGGCTTTTGTTTTATATCAATTATACGAAATACACTAAGTAGTCTCAGGATAGAACCCTTTTTGGGTCCTATATTTTACTTGCCGATAAACGTAATTTTTAGACTTTTAGATCTAATAGGTAGATTAAAGGTATTTAAAAATAAATATAAAAATAATTCCTTGGGGTATTTCTATGTTTTTAAGAAAGTAGAGAATGCTTAAAAGGTTTCTTAAGACGATATCTTTATATACTATTTTTTTGATGATTGAAAAAATTTTATCTGTACTATTTTTTTCATATATTGCTCATACTTTAAGCATGAATGATATGGGTGCATATGGACTGTACATGACTATATATGTATTTTTATCTTTTTTACTATCGCTAGAATTTAAATCCGGATACGCAAGATATTACTACGAATATTCTACAGAAGAATCCAGATATAAATTATTTTGCGGCATCGTTAATGTTACATTTCTTTCTCATGTAATTATGGGTATATTGTTATTGTGTATTATAAATTATTTTAATTTATTGAGTTGGAAAATTTTTATTGCTTTGTCTATTTTGTCATTTTCTGATAGCATGATATATCTTATACAGTATCAAAAAAGGTTGGAAGAAAAGGATATGCAATATGGAGTAATTATAATTAGTAAGATACTCTTAACAATTATATTTTATTTTATTATAAAAAATTACGATATAGGGGGTAATGCGATCAATATAATATATGCTATGTTGTTTTCTAGCACAGTTGTCTCCCTGGTTAGTTATTTTAGCTTTTTTATTAAAGGTTGGCTGTTTGGCGTAAATTATCACATCATAAAAAATTCCTTTTTATTTTCCATAAAAATTGCGCCCGGTATTGTCGGGTCATACCTATCATCATTAAGCCCGCAATTTATCATTGATAAAGTTTTTTTAAATAGAGAATTTAATGGAATTTTTTCGGTTTATCAAAAAATCGCATCAACTATTTATATTATGTTTGATCCGCTTTATATAGTTTTTTCTCAGAGAGTCCTTAAATTTTATAAGGAAAAAAATTTTATCGGAATCTATAAGATGATGCTTAATATAATTTTTAACGGATATGGATTTATGATGTGCATTTTTATTTTGGGCTCATATTATGCCGTATATATATTTGCGGGAGAGAAATATATAGAGTATCAGCACTTCCTATTCATATTTTTATTCAGCGGATATTGCACATTGATTTCGAGAATTCTTGAATTAAATATTCAGATTTCTGGGAAAAGTCATTATTTTTCTTATTTGGAGATATTTGTAGGAGCGCTAAGCGTATCTTCTCTTTTGTTTTGTGCATATTATTTTGATTTTTACTTCTTTATATATTGTATAGCGGTTATTTCATTTTTTAGATTCGTTGTATATATGATAGTTTCCAAAAAAATATATCCAAAATTATTTTTAGGGTATTTTTATTATTTGTTATTTTTATTCTTTCCTAGTATAATTTATATATTTAAAATATTTAACATGCTATCGGAAGTTTTATTATTTCTATTAACTCTGATTTTTTATAGCTGGTTGGCTATTAGGGCAATCAAAGAATACAAAAGCTGTCCGCGTATAGGGAAAGCATAATGTTATATTATCTAAAGCGACTATATTCTACTCCATTTCGCATAGTTTTGATAAAGCTATTTAATAAAATAACTGTTTTTTTAAATAACTTTATCAAACGTCGCATTGATTTTATAAATAAAAATACTCACATAAATTTTAACGTTCCGACCATAAAAACTAGCTATATAAATATAAAAAATTTAGATGTATCAAATATCGATCCGGATGCCGCAAAATATCTATCTAAAATGTACATTGAGCATAAATTTGATCTGCTCGGTAGCGGCTGGGTAAAAAATAGCTATGATAGCGCGGCGCTCGGGCTTGAGGGCTACAAATACGATATGAATGTCACAGCGCCCGCGAATGTGCCAGAGGGCTACGAGCCGATCGATTGGCAGAAGGATTTCAAAAGCGGCTTTCGGTGGAGCGAAAAAAAATGGTACAAAGATCAACGCATAGCCCATAAGCCCGGCAGCGATATAAAGGTGCCGTGGGAGCTTGCGAGGTTGCAGCATCTGCCGCAGCTTGCTATTTTTGCGATGGCGGATCCGAGTTTAAAGGAGCAAAATTTAAAGGAATTTAAAAACCAAATTTTAGATTTTATCCGCAACAATCCGCCTCGAATGGGCGTAAACTGGACCTGTACGATGGATGTGGGAATTAGAGTTGCCAATATGCTGGCTGCTTACGATATGTTTTGCCAGATGGATGAGGGCGGAATTTTGGATCAAAATTTCAGGCAGACCTTTTCAAATAGCATCTATGAGCACGCTCTCCATATCGTAAATAATCTGGAATATTCGCCGCATCTTACATCAAATCACTATCTAAGCGACATCGTGGGCCTGCTGTTTGCGTGCGCGTATTTGGACGGCGGCGAGACAGACGCGTGGCTGGCGTTTGCCGTGCAAGAAGTAATTAGCGAAATGAAAAAGGAATTTTACGAAGACGGCGGAAATTTCGAGAGTTCTACGAGCTATCACCGCCTAAGCGGCGAGCTAATGGCGTATGCTACGGCTCTGATACTGGGTCTAAAAAGCGAGAAAATTTCGTCGCTAAAAAATTACGACGCAAAGCTTTGGCGTAAAAAACCAGAACTCTTGCCTCTAGAGGAGCAGGAATTTAAAATTTTGGACGGTAAAATCGCGCTGCCGCAGTGGTTTGTGGACAGGCTGTATAAAATCGGCAGATTTACCGCAGACATTACAAAGCCAAACGGTGAAGTGCCGCAATTCGGCGATAACGACAGCGGTAGATTTTTCAAATTTAGCCCAAACGGCGAGTTTTTGAGCAACGAACGAGCCGCGCGAAAATATCTAAATTTAAGCGGCTTTGAGGGCAGCGACGAGCCCTTTTGGGACGAAAATATCTTAAACCACTCCACGCTAATTAGCTGTATGGGCGGAATTTTCGATGATGAGATATTTAAAAATGATATGCGCTTTGAGAGGAGTTTTGCGAGAGCTCTTGCGGGGCGCACGCTGCAAGTGGGCGATAAAACATACAAAAGACAGGTCGCCTCGGGCGTGAAATTCGGTGAACTGCCGCACCGAAAAAGTATGGAATTTAAAATTCCATATTCGCAAGAGATCAAAAATATATTTTATCCAGACAGCAGGATTTTTATCTTTAAATCAGATAAATTTTACCTCGCCGTCTGCGCTACGCCGCTCGGGCAAAGGGGTCACGGCGGGCATACGCACAACGACAAACTGAGCTACGAGTTGTGGATAGATGGTCGTGACATAGCGAGGGATCCCGGTACCTATCTTTATACTCCGATCCCCGGCAGGAGGAATGAATTTAGAAGTGTCAAGGCACACAACGTGCCGATTATAGGCGATTTGGAACAAAATAGTTGGGGTGAGGGGGCGATAGGACTATTTGGAATGTTTGCGGAGTGTAGATGCGAAGTGGCGGATTTCGGAGAAAATTTTATAAGCCTAGCCGCAGAATACAAGGGCGTAAAAATTATTAGAAAATTTGAGATAAAAGAGGGCGGGCTGGAGGTTATTGATATGGCAAACAGGGAATTTTATTATAGTAAATTTGAGTTTTATTCAAATGGGTATGGAAGGTTGATGAAAAATGTCTAAAAAAGTTTTAATGGCTGTTGCGAATTACTATACTTCGCCGTTTCAGGTCGGCAGTCATCATTATGCTAGAGCGTTTAAAAAGCTAGGATATGAGGTTCTTTTTATCTCAAATCCTATCTCGCCGATACATAAAATTTTTGCAAATAGTAGCGAATTAAAAGAGCGGGAAAGGATTTATAACAAAGGAGGCGAAAGTGCGGGGGGCATTTTTTATTATGTTCCACATTCTCTTTTTACACCTCAAAATAGACCATTTTTATCGTCAAATTTTGTTTTAAATAATTGGCAAAATTTTACGTATCCAAATTTATTAAATTTTATAAAGAAGCGGGGTTTTGGCGAAGTTGATATATTGTGGTTCGATAGCCCATTGTTTGGTTTTTTGCTAGATACCATAACTTATAAAAAATCGATTTTAAGGATAGCTGATTACTCAAAAGGCTTCGGCGCGGTTTCGGACACACAGTTTGACGCCGAGATAAAGATCGCGAATAAGGTAAATGCAGTCATTTATACGGCGAAAAATTTAAAAGAAAAATACGATCAAATAAAAGATAAATCTAAAATGCACTATCTGCCGAATGGTATCGATTTGGATTTTTTTAGGACCGCCGATAGGTCTTTGCCGCAGGAGCTTGAAGATATCTCTGAGCCTAGGGTAATTTACGTAGGGGCAATACACGATTGGTTTGATGTGGATTTAGTGTATTATTGCGCTAAAAATTTGCCAAATTATAGTTTTATTATAATAGGTCCGGAGCAAAAAGATCTATCCTTGCTTAGGAAGCTAAAAAACGTGCATATTTTGGGAGCTATATCGTATAATAAAATTCCTGCGTTTTTATATAATTCGCAGGTGGGTATAATTCCTTTTAATGTTAAGGATTATCCTGATTTAGTAAATAGTATAAATCCGCTAAAGATGTATGAGTATCTAGCTTGCGGATTAAAAGTTGTTAGCGTAGAGTGGGAGCAGATTAAGGATATGGCTAATTATGTACATTTTGCGGGAGATAAAGAGGAGTTTTTAAGCTGTATTTCAAACAAAGAAGAGAGACGAGCTCTTGATCTGGAAAAAATGACGTGGCTAGGCAGACTTAAGGAGTTGCTTGCCAGTTTGCCACCGAAGAAAGAAAAATGAAAATTTTATTTATTACGCTTAGAGCTGATCACGGAGGAGGGCCAAAACACGTCGATCTGCTTATAAATAATTTATCCAGCGAGATAGAGATATACCTTGCTTGTCCGCAAGATAGGCCTTATTATGATCTGTGGAACGAGTCAAAAAAGGTTAAAGATATATTTGCTCTGCCGCATAGGAAATTTAGCGTAAAAAAGCTCCTTGGACTGAATAAATTCATAAAAGATAAAGATGTAAAAATAATTCATTCTCACGGTAAGGGTGCTGGCATCTATTCGCGGATACTTAAAATTTTAAATCCAAGGCTAAAAATAGTCCACACTTTACACGGCGTTCATATCGGAGAATACGGTTTTTTGAAAAGAAATGCATATATTTTTTTAGAGCGATTTTTAGCACTATTTACCGATAAATTTATAAATGTCTCAAATAGCGAAAATAGCGTTTGTTTAAAGCTTAAATTATTTAAAAAAAGCAAGAGCGAGGTCGTATATAACGGCATAAAAGCTCTTTTAAAAGACGATAATGCCAAGATAAAATTTGATCTGTCAGGCAAAAAGGTAGTTACCATTATTTCAAGATTTGAATATCAAAAAAATATGAGTTTGGCGTACGAGATAGCCAAAAATTTTAAAGATAATTCAAACATCGTTTTTTTGTGGCTCGGGGACGGCAACGATAGGGCAAAATTTGAATCTATGGCGCAAAAAGACGGCGCAAATATAATCTTTACGGGCTTTACCGACGAAGTGCCCGCGTATCTATCCGCTACGGATGTCTATCTGTCTACTTCCAGGTGGGAGGGGCTACCTTATGCGCTCATAGAGGCGCAGTCGCTCGGTATCCCGATAGTGGCGACAAACGTCGTGGGAAATAACGAAGTCGTAGAAAACGGCAAAAGCGGATTTTTGTTTGAGGACGCACAGCAGGCGTGCCGAGATATAGAAATTTTATTAAACGATGAGAAAATATACGGTAAAATGCAAGCCGAAGCGTTGCTAAATTTTAAAGATAAATTTGATATCGGCGTTATGATTCGTAAAGTGGAAAAGATTTACGAGCAGATATTTGAAAATAGATCAACTAGGGAGTCGCAATGAAAAAAGCCCTTATCCACGACTGGTTTAGCACCTATGCGGGTGCAGAAAAATGCGTTGAGAGTTTTACTAATATCTGGGATGATTTTGAAATTTACAGCCTCATCGACTTTTTAAAGGGTGCCGATCGAGATAAAATTTTAAAAGGCAAGCACGCTCACACGAGCTTTATCCAGAAGCTGCCCTTTGCAAAGGACAAATACCGCAACTACTTGCCACTATTTCCGCTCGCGATCGAGCAGTTTGATCTAAGTGGCTATGACGTCGTGCTATCTAGCTCACATGCTGTCGCAAAGGGGGTGCTGACGCACTCAAATCAGCTTCACATCGCATATGTGCACACGCCGATCCGCTACGCATGGGATCTGTATCATCAGTACTTGCGCGAAAGCGGGCTGGATCGCGGTCTAAAGGGCGTGCTGGCAAAGTATTTTTTACATAAAATTAGGCTTTGGGACGCGAGCACCGCAAACCGCGTGGATCACTACGTCGCAAACAGCCGCTACATCGCGCGCCGTATCAAAAAAACATACGGCAAGCCCAGCGACGTCATCTATCCGCCCGTGGACGTGGATAAATTTACGCTGCGTGAAACCAAAGAGGAATTTTACCTCACCGCCTCGCGCATGGTCCCGTATAAAAAGATCGATCTCATCGTAGAGGCGTTTTCGCAGACGGATAAAAAACTGTTAGTCATCGGCGACGGGCCCGATATGGCAAAAATCAAGTCAAAAGCGGGTAAAAATGTTGAGCTTCTGGGCTTTGCTAGCGATGAAACGATGACGGATCTAATGGGGCGGGCAAAGGCGTTTGTTTTTGCCGCTGAGGAGGACTTCGGCATTACGCCGGTGGAGGCGCAGGCATGCGGTACGCCGGTGATCTGCTTCGGGCGTGGCGGCGCCCGCGAGACGGTGCGCGATGGCGAGAGCGGACTGTATTTTATGGAGCAAAATGCAAGGGGACTGCTCGCCGCCGTAGCTAAATTTGAGCAAAATTATGATAAATTTGAGCCTGTAAAAATCAGAGAAAATTCTTTAAAATTTTCGCGCGCGCGCTTTGAGGCTGAGATCAAAAGCTACGTCGAGAAAAAATATGATGAATTTAAGGATGGCCTAAATGACTAATATAATCCTAAGCGGCGGCAGCGGCACGAGGCTGTGGCCCATCAGCCGCACGCTTATGCCCAAGCAGTTCGTGCGCCTCTTTGACGACCGCTCGCTTTTTATGATGAGCTACGAGCGAAACTCTCCGCTATGCGAGAGCACGCTCGTCGTCTCGAACGAGCAGCAGTATTTTTTGGCGCTCGATCAGCTTGAGGCCTTGGGCGCGCGCGGCGTAAAATTTCTTCTCGAGCCCGTCGGCAGAAACACGGCTCCTGCGATCGCGCTTGCGTGTTTGAGCTTAAAGGTCGAGGAGATCGTTTTCGTAACGCCGAGCGATCATCTAATTAGAAATGAGACGGCGTATAAAAACAGCGTCTTGCGCGCGCGCGAGCTTGCAAAACAGGGGTTTTTGGTGACGTTTGGTATCAAGCCCACGGAGGCAAATACGGGCTACGGCTATATCGAAGCAAGCGGCGAGGACGTGTTAAAATTTCACGAAAAGCCTGAGCTTGTGGCGGCGCAAAGCTACATAGCGGCGGGGAATTTTTACTGGAACAGCGGCATGTTTATGTTTAAAGCTGGCGTATTTTTAAGCGAGTTAAAGGCGTACAGCCCCGAAATTTACGAAGCCTGCGTTCGCACGCACGAAAATTCTAACGCGGGAAATCCGATTAGAATTAAACTAGGCGATATGCAAGAGATCCCTGCAGATAGCATCGACTACGCGGTTATGGAGCATACGAGCCTTGCTAAAGTCGTGCCCGCAGATATCGGCTGGAGCGATCTGGGAAGCTTCGATAGTTTAGACGCCGAACTGCCTAAAGACGCGAACGGCAACACTGCAAGCGAGCAAAATATCGCTCTAAATTCCAAAAACAATCTCATCATCGGCTCGGGCCGCACGATAGCCGCCATAGACGTCGAGGATCTCGCTATCGTCGATACCAAAGACGCCCTGCTCATATGCAAAAAAGGCTCTACCCAAAAGGTAAAGCAGGTGGTAGGGCGGCTCGGAGATAGCGATCTGGCGCGCGTGCATGTAACGACGCACCGCCCGTGGGGTAGCTACACGGTGCTCGAAGATGAGCGCGGCTACAAGATCAAGCGCATCGTCGTAAAGCCCGGCAAGCGACTATCTCTGCAGAAGCACTATCATCGCAACGAGCACTGGATCGTCGTTAGCGGCACTGCGACCGTGACCGTGGGCGAGCGGAATTTCTTGCTGCGCGAGAATGAATCGACATTCATTAGAATGGGTGAGGTCCACCGCCTCGCAAACGAGGGCAAAATTCCCGTCGTGCTAATCGAAGCTCAAGTCGGCAGCTACACCGGCGAGGACGATATCGTGCGCCTGCAAGATGATTTTAATAGGAGCTAGGATGAAAAAGCAACTCTGCGTTTTGATAATCTTGGCGGTCGATATTTTCGGCATCTGGCTTTGCTTCGGGCTTGCTGTGGTGCTTAAAAATCTGCTTTACGGCGATAGCGTACTGCTGGACATCGGCAGGTATCAGGGCTTTGCGCCGTCCTACGTCATAATGATATTTTTGTTTTTCTATCAGGGGATATATTCGAGGCGGTATGATTTTTGGCACGAGAGTAGAATTTTAGTAAAAAGCTGCTTCTTGGGGCTTTTGCTAAGTCTCGCGCTGCTTGCTTTAATCAAAGTCAATTATGAATTTTCGCGCGCCAGCTTTATTTTGAGCTTTGCCTTTATGGCGGTGGTTTTGCCGATTTTTAAGCTCATAACGAAAAGGAAGCTTTTTAAATTTGGATTATGGCGAAAGAGGGCGAAAATTTTAGGCGAGGGCGAGGAGTTTGAAAGCGCTGTTTTAGGAAGCGCATATCTTGGGTATGTAAGAGCGCTAGGCAGGGATTACGACGTACTATTTATCGGTGGAAGCAGGCTCGAAGCAAGCGCCTTAAACGAGCTCATCGAGAGCAACATCAGGGAAAATAAAGAAATTTTATTCACCCCCGTGCTGCGTTCATACGACTTCACGCAGACCTATATTTACAGCGTTTTTGCATCACGCACCAGCCTCTTTGCGATACGAAATTCTCTGAAAAGTCCTCTAAATTTAGCGCTTAAACGCGGGCTTGATTTGGCGCTAATTTTCTTAGCGCTTCCTTTGCTGGTACCGATTTTCGGCGTAATCGCGCTGATGATGAAGCTAAAAGAACCGGACGGGCGCATATTTTTTTCGCATCAAAGAATGGGATTCGGCGGTAAGCCGTTTGGATGCCTGAAATTTCGCTCGATGAAAGAAAACGGGGACGAAATTTTAGCTCAGTATCTAAAGCAAAATCCGCAAGAGGTGGAGTATTTTGAAAAATATCACAAATACGAGCACGATCCGCGGATCACGAAGCTGGGCGATTTTTTGCGCAGAAGTTCGCTCGATGAGCTTCCGCAGCTGATCAACGTCCTAAAGGGCGAAATGAGCATCGTAGGTCCTCGCCCGTGCGCGCAATACGAGCGCAAGGATATGGGCGAATACGCAGATCTCATACTCGCCGTCAAGCCCGGTATTACGGGGCTTTGGCAGGTGAGCGGGCGCAGCGACGTGGATTTTGCGACCAGGGCGGGCATGGATACGTGGTATATGAAAAACTGGTCAATCTGGAACGACATCGTTATTATCTTAAAAACCTTCAAAGTCGTTTTGGCGCGCGAAGGAGTAAGTTGATCGGTTATCGAGTCCTTAAGACAGGTTCTTTTTTGAGATAAATTTTAAATTTAATACAGTGCTTCGATCGAGATATTAGAATCGCTCGAGACTAAATTTGCCACTATTTAAATCATATATAACAATACAAGTGCGCGGCAATAGCTAGGAATTTGCGGCGTAAAATTTGAAATTTTGAAATTTCATCGCATGTTTGCGTAAAATAAGACTACGCGAAAATGATGGCGAATTTAATGCGGACAACTTTAATATCTAGTATCTAGGAAAAAGTATTAGCGTTAATCGTATTGTTTAAGTACACATAAAAATGTGGCGCTATCCGTTAAATTTTACTTTTGCTTTCCGCTTCTGCTCGAATACTACGACGTAAAATTTACGCAAAGCGGATGAATTTTATCCTCGCTTCCGCACCGCTCTTTCTAAAATTCTAAATCGCCCATTGCAAAAAGCTGAGTTTTAAAATTTGGGCAGTTTGCAGATAAAATTTTGATCTGTTTGAGGGATAGGGGGATAGCGTCCGGTAAAATAGACAATGGAAATGAGCTATTCGGTAATCATACCATCTCAAATACTACTTACGAATAAAAGGCGACCAATGGATATGAGGCTTTAAAGGCATATGATCTAAATGGCGAC
>NZ_CALJPC010000078.1 GCF_937981295.1 uncultured Campylobacter sp. | reverse complement strand
AAGCATTCGGCAAAACCTATATTGCTAGTGCCAAACCTGCTACTTTAGCGATGAATGCCAAGCTGCTAGACATAGATAACGAAGCTCAAATTTCGCTAGCGGGCAAAATTTCAGACGCGCTAAAGCGCCTGATCGCTGGCAAGTTCGGCTCGCAGTACAAGGGCGAAGCGCCGTATTCGCGATGCCCGGTACAGGAGGGGTATTTTGATTTTTTGGGCGTGGAGTGCCGCAAAGCGCGTATCAGGCTTTATCTTGACGACTTTGACGCGGACGGTTTCAGAGCCGATGCGCCCGAGATAGACGAGCTTGAGCGCGAGGAGTTTGAGGCTATCGTCCCGCTCATCGCAAAGAGCGCGGAGGAAGAGTCTTTGGCTGAAGCAAATCTGCCGTTTTTTGCGTATAAGCTGGATTTGGCGGTCAAATTTGAAGGCGCGAGCGGGAGCCTGGCGCAGCGCAGCTGCGAGCGTAAATTTTATTTTGAAAACACTGCGCGAAAAGCCGAGTTAAAGCGCAAAATGGACGATTATATAGGCGAGATCATCATCCGCCGCGATAAAAAGATCAAAGACGGCCGCGAGATTTTCGTGTTTATGGACCGCATTTTCGATCTTTCGCTTATGGATTACGACGAAACGGCGCTAACGGCGCTGCTTGAGCAGGTAATCGATGCGGTGCAGGACGTCAAAAACAGGCGGCTTTTGGGGGATTTTATCATCGCGCTAGAGAATAATCTGCGGCGCTGGAAAGAGGAGAAATTCCTGCCGAAATTTTACGATATTTTAGGTGACGGCTGGAGTAAAGATTACGAGCTTAAAAAGGACTTTGCACCCGAGAATGTAGACGCGGGCGAGCTTGCGTTTTTCGTGCGGGCGGCGCTTTGGAATATCAAATTTAAGCGCTATAGCTGGGATGTGGATCTTGCGCGCAAGGATTTGGAGTGCGCGGCGAAGATTTTCGGCTCAGCTCAGGCGCAAAGCTATCTGGACCGCGGCACGGGCGAGCTTGAAGGCGAGCTAGTAAAATTTAAAGACGCGGACGTGGAGTGTAGCGCAAACGATGTTTTCGCGCAGGTTCGCGCGAAAATCAAAAACGAAACGGCGGACGCGTATAAAAAGGCGCTAAATTTCATCGTAAAGCTGCTGCAAGCGGGCTTTGCTGCAAGCTACGCCGTAAAGCTTAGCTCCAAGGCGCAGAAAACTTATCTGCCGATCAAAGGCCTTGCGCCCACGCCCACGCACCGTTTTTTCGCCGCCGCGCTCGCGCACGAGCTGGACGGGGAGCTTGAGCTTTACGCGAACGAAGCGCTAAAGCACAAGTTTGAGTTCTATGCCGATACGGACGGCGAAAAGTGCCTGATGAGCGGCAGCTACGCAGTTTTCGGCCTCGCGCTAAAGAGCGAAAAATACTTTGCTCTCGCGCGGCGCTACTTTGAGACGGTGGATGCCGAACATCAGAGCGCGCATATAAAATTTATCGAGGCGTTTATCGATCGCTACGGCATTAGCAAGCGCAGTTTAGAGGTGATCGTCGCAGGGCTGCTGTCATATCAAGAGGATAAAATTTACAAAAGCTTAAAGGCGCTAATGAAGGGGCCTGCGAACAAAGCTCTGTTTGCGCGCGCGATCTCGGGGCTGAGCGAGCACGAGAAAGAGAGCGCGACGTATGCCGTGTGGGGTGAGAACTGGCAGAAGGAAATTTTAGGCTGATGGCAGCTTGTCTTTTTTCTTTATACATCGTTAGAAATTCGCTCGGCTTCGGTCACAGACTTTAG
>NZ_CALJPC010000077.1 GCF_937981295.1 uncultured Campylobacter sp. | reverse complement strand
GAGTTTTGCCGCGATCTGCGCGATAGGTTTAAATTTCTTTCCTACGCGCCGATCATCAGCGTCAGCGCGACGGACAGGAAGCGGATCCATAAAATTTACCCGCTCATTTTGGAGGTTTATTCAAATTTCACGCGCAAGCTCGGCACCGCAAGGATCAATGAGGCGGTAGAAGCCGCGATAAAGGCGCATCCGATACCTCGCGAGCGGGGCAAATCGGTTAAAATTTACTACGCCGCGCAGATCGGCTTTGCGCCGCCGAAGATCGCTCTTGTAATGAACCGCCCGCAAGCGCTACATTTTAGCTACAAGCGCTATTTGATGAACAGGCTGCGCGCGAGCTTCGCTCTTTCGGGAAGTCCGCTAGTGCTGCTACCGCGCAAAAAAGGTGAGAGCGATGAAGAGCGGTAACATCGTGCTCATCGGCTTTATGGGGGTCGGCAAGGGCACGGTAGCGCGGGCTCTGGCTGCGCAAAGCGGGATGTTTGCGCTTGATTGCGACGATATGATCGAAAGCTACGCCAATAAAAAGATCGGGCAAATTTTTAAAGAGCAGGGCGAGCAGAGCTTTAGAAAGATGGAAGAGGGTCTTGCAAAATTTTTAGAAAAGTCTGTCCGCTGCGCCGTGATCTCCACCGGCGGCGGCTTTTACGCCGTGAAAAATTTAAATAAAATCGGCACCGTCGTGTATCTGAAATCAAGCTTTGAGGGGATCATTAATCGCTTAAAAAATAGCGAAAACGCGGAGAAAAAATTTGCCAAGCGCCCGCTGTTAGCGGATCTGCAAAAGGCCGCGGCGCTGCACGCTCAAAGAGACGGGGCGTATGAAAAAAAGGCCGACATCGTAATCGACGTCGAAAATAAAAGCGTAAAAAAGATCGTAAAAGAAATTTGCTCCGCCTGCGACGGGCTAAATTTAAAGGGGAAAAAGATGTCTAAACAAAAGCGCTCCGGCGGCGGCAAAAATTCCGAGCCGCGCGGCAAAGAGAGCAAAAGCGATAAGCTTGAAAAGAAAGAGGCGCTAAAGCAAAAGCTGCGTGAGCTACTGGAGGGCTTAGAGCGCGAGGAAATTCCAAAGCGGGTGATCGCGTGGCACTTCGATCTTTACGAGCCTTACGCGCTGCAGCTAGCAGGATCGAGCAGTTACGATGCGGATGACGACGACTGGGCGTGCGAGGACGAGGATGAGTTTTATCCCGAATATTCACGCTTGCAGCTTGAATTTTTAAATGAGCTTTCGTGGCGACAGGTTTTAAAAATGCTCGTGCAGGCTCTGCGCGAGCTGCGAGAGCAGATGCCTAGCGCTAAAATTTTTAAGTGCAAGCACGTTGCCGTGGGTTTTGTGGACGGCGATCTGATTTTGATTTAAAGGAGCAACGATGAGAATTTTAACGGGTCTTCAGCCCAGCGGCAAGCTGCATTTGGGCAACTACTTCGCGAGCATCAAGCAGATGGTGGATGCGCAAAACGCGGGAGAGCAGATGTTTATGTTTATCGCAAACTACCATGCGCTCACGTCCGTAAGCGACGGCGCAAAGCTTAAAAATTCCACCTACGAGGCCGCCGCGGCGTTTTTGTCTCTCGGGATCGATCCGAAAAAGACGGTGTTTTGGGTGCAAAGCGACGTGAAAGAGGTGCTGGAGCTTTACTGGATTTTAAGCGGATATACGCCGATGGGGCTGCTCGAGCGAGCGCATGCATACAAAGACAAGATCGCCAAGGGCTTTGAGAGCAAGCATGATCTATTTAGCTACCCCGTGCTGATGGCGGCGGACATCCTGCTATACAGCGCAGAGGTCGTACCCGTGGGCAAAGATCAGATCCAGCACGTCGAGATCGCCCGCGACATCGCGCTTAAATTTAACAACGCCCACGGCGAAATTTTAACTATTCCGCAAGCGCGCGTAAATGATGAAGTGGCGATCGTGCCGGGCACGGACGGCGCCAAGATGAGCAAGAGCTATGGCAATACGATCGATATTTTTGCAGATGCCGCAACGCTAAAGAAGCAAATTTCAAGTATCGTAACGACCTCCGAGCCGCTAGAGGCGCCTAAGCAGTGGCGGGGGTGTAATGTCTATAATATCGCGAAGCTGTTTTTAAGCGAAGCGGAGCAGGCGGAGCTGCGGGCTCGCTACGAGCGCGGAGGCGAGGGGCATGGGCATTTTAAGGCGTATCTGAACGAGCTCGTGCTTGGCTACTTTAAAGACGCGCGAGATAAATTCGAATACTATCAAAGCCACCGCGAAATTTTGGATGAGATGCTAAGACAGGGCGCGCAAAGAGCGGCTGCGACGGCTGCTTCATTGATGCAAAAGGTTCGCGCCGCCGTGGGGATTTATCGCTAAGGAGAGTGAGATGACGGATTATGCTAGAGAAATTTTATCTGACGGCAAGTTGCTTCGACAGAAGCTGGAAATTTTCTTGCAAACTCCTAGCAAGGTTGAAATTTACGCACGCGCCTGCGAGAAATTTTTCGCCGCGGGCAAGCAGCGCGAACTAACTTACGTAAGCACGTGGAGCTGGTGGGCCTTTTTCGGTACGCTGTTCTTTTTTCTGTACCGCAAGGAGTATAAAATTGCCGCAGCCCTATTTGCCGTTGTGGTAATTTCTTGCTTTATTCCGTTTTTGGATGAATATGATAGAAGTATAGGAATGGCGATTAGCGTCAGTAGCGGGACTATGGCGAAATATTACGTTTGCGATAGTTTTGTTTCATTGCTGGATAAACAGGACGACGAAGCCCTAAGAAAGGGCGGCGGCGTGAATAGATGGGCGATATGGCTCGCGGTAATATTTTACGCTTTGGTCGCAATCGTGTTTGCGCTGATAATTTCAAACGGCGGCAAGGCTTAGTCGTTTTAAAGGGCTTCCGCGCTCAAAAACGCTAAATTTTAAAAAGGAGTAAGAATGAAAGCGATCGTAACGGTGATCGGCAAAGACAAGGTTGGCATTGTGGCGGGCGTTTCGGCTAAGCTCGCGCAGCTTGGGCTAAACATAGACGACATCAGCCAGACGGTTTTGGACGAGTTTTTTACGATGATGGCGGTGGTTTCCAGCGACGAAAAGCAGGACTTTACGGCTCTACGCGAGGAGCTAAACGAGCTTGGCGAAAAGCTAAAAGTTAAAATCAACATCCAAAGCTCGGCGATATTTGACGCCATGCACAACATCTAAGGCGCACAAATGGACATCAAAAACGTAACCGAAACGATCGCGATGATCGAGGAGCAAAATTTCGACATCCGCACGATCACGATGGGCATCAGCCTGCTTGACTGCATCGATCCCGATATCGACAAAGCCGCGGAGAAAATTTACGCAAAAATCACCGATAAGGCGCGCGATCTAGTAAAGGTCGGCAATGAAATTTCGGCAGAGCTCGGCATCCCGATCGTAAATAAGCGCGTCTGCGTAACGCCTATCGCCATCATCGGCGCAGCGACGAACGCTACTGACTACGTGCCGCTTGCTAGGGCGATGGACGAGGCGGCGCAAAAGGTCGGTATCGACTTTATCGGCGGCTTTTCGGCGCTCGTACAAAAGGGCTACGCAAAGGGCGATAAAATTTTAATCGACTCCATCCCCGCCGCGCTAGCCGCGACGCAGAAGGTCTGCTCGTCGGTAAATATCGGCTCGACCAAGACGGGCATAAATATGAGTGCGGTCGCCGACATGGGGCGCGTGATAAAAGAGACGGCGCGGCTTTCGGGTCTTGGTGCTGCAAAGCTAGTCGTGTTTGCCAACGCCGTCGAGGATAATCCATTTATGGCGGGCGCATTTCACGGCGTGGGTGAGGCTGAGGTCGTCATAAACGTGGGCGTCAGCGGCCCCGGCGTCGTTAAGCGCGCGCTTGAGAAGGTGCGCGGGGCGAGCTTTGACGTGGTCGCCGAGACCGTGAAAAAGACTGCGTTTAAGATCACGCGCATCGGACAGCTCGTCGGTCAAATGGCGTCCGAGCGGCTAGGCGTGAAATTCGGTATCGTCGATCTCTCGCTAGCTCCAACCCCGGCGGTGGGCGATTCGGTAGCGCGCGTGCTTGAGGAGATGGGGCTGCAGCGCGTCGGCACGCACGGCACGACGGCTGCGCTCGCGCTGCTAAACGACGCGGTAAAAAAGGGCGGAGTAATGGCGTGCAACCAAGTAGGCGGGCTTAGCGGCGCGTTTATCCCCGTCTCCGAAGACGAGGGTATGATCGCTGCAGTGCGCGCAGGCTCGTTAAATTTGGAAAAGCTCGAAGCGATGACCGCGATCTGCTCAGTGGGGCTCGATATGATCGCGATCCCGCAGGATACGCCCGAGCAGACGATCGCCGCGATCATAGCCGACGAGGCCGCGATCGGCGTCATAAATCAAAAAACGACCGCCGTGCGTATCATCCCAAAAGGCAAAGAGGGCGACACGCTGGAATTTGGCGGGTTACTCGGCAGTGCGCCGGTGATGAGTGTAAATAAAAACTCGTCCGCCGACTTCATCGCTCGCGGCGGCCAGATACCGGCTCCTATTCATAGTTTTAAAAACTAAATTTAACACGTTTAAGGAGGGAAAATGAGAGCGTTTGCGTTATTTGCGGCGGCCTTGCTTTTTAGCGGCTGCTCCATAATCTCGGCATTTTATAGCAAGGAGAAAAAATTCGAGCTGGCAGGCTTGGGGCAAGACGGGGTTTATAGGACTTCGGACGGCAGCGGAGACACGCTAATAAAAATAACGTCCGCCCGCACAAAAGAGGGCGAGCCGTATCGTATAATCCACACGCTGGAAATTCCTAAAAATTCTACTCAGACGGATTTCGATAGCAACGATAAAGAGGTATTTAAAATAGACTGCTCAAAGAATTATTGCGAGCCCAAATACGACGAGGAGCCGAAAAGAATTGCCATTTCTTGGCCTGCGCCGAATGGAGGCGGCGTTTTTGACGGCGTCATATACCTAAAAAATTTACGGCTCGTAAAGGCGTATTAAATTTGCGGATTAAAAGTGCGTAAAATTTATAAAATTTAGCGGGTAAATTTTACGGCGTCGCGGCTGAAGTAGCTCTGAATTTTGCGCTACGGACGTGAAATTTCGGCGTGAAATTTTACGACGCGTTGCCTCTACGGCGCGCGATCCCCGCGGCGAGCTAAAATTTTAAAATTTCGTCGCAAGACGAGGCGTTAAAATTTTATCGCCGCTTGCGGCGGACAGCGGCGGGTCTTTTGAAATTTTAAAGCGGCTTGCATTAAAATTTTAAAATTTAAAAGCAACCTGTTTCGTTATCATTGCTCGTCCGCTTAATAAAGCGGCGAAATTCTATTTCGGCGCGGATTAAATACAGCGCGCAAAAACAGGCGTAGCGTCAAAATTTTAAAAGACGACGCGAAAATATGAGGCGGAAATAAAATGCAAAAAATGGCTTGGGAATTTGGCGAGCTTGAAAAAGTCGCGACGGACGAGGGCTTTATTTGGTATGCGGAGCTGGGGTTAAAAAGCGAAAGCTTCGGCGAGGTGCCGTTTTGCCTCGTGTCTGCGGATACGGCGGATGTGGACGATGAGGGGTCTTGCTCGCGCAGCGCATCGCCCGAGACATCGATCGGTATGTAAAAGACGCTCTTGTCTTCCTGCGAGACGAGCTTAGACGCGAGTATTGTTTGGGCGAGGATGAGCTTAGGCTACTTGACGTGCCCGTTTGCGATCTGCCGTTCGGGCTGCCGCAATGCACGTTTTACGCGTGCGATACGCAGTGGCTACTGAGGTTTGCCGAGGGCGCGCTTGATATTTGCGAGCCTTTCGGCATCGGGGTGATTTTTGAGGGCGAAAGACCGCTGCGCGTGGAAAATTTAGAGCTTAGCAGAGAGTATTAACAGCGGATAAAATTTTAAATTTAGAGGCAATTTTAAAATTTACGCAGCGCGCAAATCGGCGCATTATGGCGCGCTCCCGCGGATAAATTTAATCGCGGCTCGTTGTCGTTTTGAAATTTTGCGGCGCACTGCAGCGGCTAAGATACGCTTTGACAAGGCGGCGTCTAAATTTCATTTTCCGCGCCGTGTCACGTAAATACTTCGTTCGTATCCTCAAAGTGAGCGTTTATTACTGCGGCACGAATGTAGGTGCGGGTAGGCTTGGAATTCTACGTAAAATTTTGAAAGTATCCGCGCACAACGGCGAGTAAAAAGTACGTGCAAACTCGGCGTCTGAGTGCATGTCCGCTCGTAGCCGCTACGGATTGAGCGAGCGAAGCGACAGAATTTAAACGCGGGGCGCGCGCGGGAAAAAGTCGAAGATGGGTGCGGAGAGATGCAAAAAAAGCGTAAAGGCGCGCGGCGGTATAGAGTGGGGTAGTGCGACTGCCGCAAATCAGGCTCGCAAATTGCGGATCAAAAGCGGGCTGAAACAAAAAGCTCGGCGCGCAAATTTCTTGTATAAATTTGCGGATAAGAAAGCTAGCGAGAGCAAAAGCTCGGCGCGTAGATTTACGGATTGGGCATCCGGCTCGGTAGGGGGGGCGGAGTGTAAATTTGGCGAGAAAATCAATGTGTAAATTTCGTGCGTAAATCATCTTAAATTTAACGAGCAAATTTTAAAACTGCTCTCGCAGCATTTAACGCGTAGATCGCGCAAATTTAATGCTCTGTCTGACAGCATTCGGCGCGCAAATTTCGCTCTGTGTTACGCGTGCAAATTTTACGCTCTGCCAAGTGGAATTTAACGCGCAAATTTCACGGCGCTTTTAAGCCTTGCGATTTACAACTTCCTAAGCTTCGCGATCTCATCGCGCAGTGCAGCGGCCTTTTCAAACTCCAGCGCGGCCGCGGCGTCGAGCATCTGCTTGCGAAGCTCCTTTACGATCTTGGCGCGCTCGGCAGCGGGCATCTTCTCTAAATTGGCGCCCTTTCTTAAAATTTCGGTGCCGTCCTCGATCTTTAGGCTCTCTTCGATATTGCGGCTCGCAGAATGCGGCGTTATGCCGTGAGCGCGATTGTATTCATCTTGAAATTTACGGCGCTTTTGGGTGATGTCGATCGCCTCTTGCATCGAGGCGGTGATCTTTTTGCAAAACATCACGACCTGCCCGTTCACGTTTCGCGCGGCTCGCCCCATCGTCTGAATGAGGCTGGTGCGAGAGCGCAAAAAGCCCTCCTTATCGGCATCCATGATCGCGATAAGGCTTACTTCGGGCAGATCGAGCCCCTCGCGGAGCAGATTTATACCGATTAGCATATCGTATTCGCCGCTGCGCAGGCCGCGGATGAGCTCGTTGCGCTCGATCGCATCGATGTCCGAGTGCATATATTTGACCTTAAGCCCAAGCTCCAGATAGTATTTGCTCAGCTCCTCCGCCATCTTTTTGGTTAGTACGGTTACTAAGATCCGCTCGCCGCGCGCGATGACATCCTTTGCCATATCGTGTAAAATTTCGACCTGGTTGTCGCTGTCTTTTAAAATAATCTGCGGATCGAGTAGTCCCGTCGGGCGCAATATCTGCTCATATACGGCCCCGTGGCTAAGACCAAGCTCGTAATCATTGGGCGTTGCGGAGACGAATAGAAATTTAGCTTTTTTATTGATAAACTCATCAAACATCAGCGGGCGGTTATCAAGTGCGCTAGGCAGGCGGAAGCCGTACTGCACGAGCGTTTCTTTACGGCTGCGATCTCCTGCGAACATACCGCGAAACTGCGGCAGGCTCACGTGGCTTTCATCGACGATGACGAGGTAGTCCTTGCCCTTACTCTCGTAGTAATCAAAGAGCGAATAGGGCGTCTCGCCCGGCTTTTGACCGGTCAGGTAGCGCGCGTAGTTTTCGATCCCCTTGCACATCCCCGTAGCGCCCAGCATCTCAAGGTCAAATTCCACTCGCCCTTTCAGCCGCTGCGCCTCGACGAGCTTGCCCGCGTCCTCGAAAAATTTCAGCCTCTGTTCAAGCTCCTCCTCGATCCCTTTGATCGTCGATTTTAGGCGCTGCTCGCCCACGATGAACTGGCTCGTCGGGTAGAGAATAAATTTTTTGACGCTTTGCGTCTTTTTGTTTTCCAGCACGTCTAGATGATACATCGCCTCTATCTCGTCGCCGAAAAACTCGATCCTAAACGCCTCGTCGTTAAAATATGCAGGGTAGATGTCGATTACGTCGCCGTTTACGCGAAAATTCCCGCGATCAAAAAAATCGTCGTTGCGTTTGTAGCCCATATCGACGAGCTTGCGAAGTAAAAATTTAGTGCTAAATTTTGATCCAATCTCAAAAAACAGCACCATGCCTTTGTATTCGGCGGGATCGCCCAGGCCGTAGTTTGCCGAAACTGACGCCACGGTGATGACATCGTCGAAGCTCAGCAAACTCGCCGTGGCGCTTAGCCGCAAGCGCTCGAGCTCTTGGTTTACGTCGCTGTCCTTTTCGATGAAAAGATCCTGCCTGGGGATGTAGGCCTCGGGCTGATAATAATCGTAGTAGCTGATGAAGTACTCGACGTGATTTTGCGGGAAAAAGCCCTTAAATTCGCTATAAAGCTGCGCCGCGAGGGATTTATTATGCGTCATTACGAGTGCTGGAATTCCAAGCCTCTTAATAATATTTGCCATGGTAAATGTTTTACCCGAGCCGGTAACTCCGAGAAGAGTTTGGTATTTGTTGCCGCTTTGAAAGCCCGTGACGATGCCTTCGATCGCTTTTTCTTGATCCTCGCTCGGGGAGAATTTGCTCTCGATTTTAAAATTTTGCAAAATTTTTCCTTTTTTAAAGCCAAAATTGGGTAATATTTTTATTTAAATTATATCAGAAAAGGCGAAATAATGGAATCAATCTTTGACGAAGAAAAAAAGGTCGAGGGCTTAAGCAATAAAGTAGCTGAGCTGATTAGACGATACACCGAGGCTAGAGACGAAAACGAAAAGCTACGTACCGAACTAGCTACGGTCAAGGCGCAAAACGAGGCTTTGGGAATGCAGCTTGGCACGCTTGAAAACGATCTGGCGTATCGCAAGATGAGCGATGAGGATCTAAGCAAGCAGATCGACGATATTTTGGCAGGCGATAATTTAGGCGAGAAATGAAAGAAATTTCCGTTCAGCTGACGAGTAAGTCTTTGACGAAAAAATACGCGATAAGCCTGGATGATGACTTTGCGAAGGTCTTCGGTAGGGATTGGCGGATTTTAACTCGCGGCAGCGATCATCTGGATGCGGGCGAACTACTTGAAGCCTATATCCAAAAAAGCTATGAAAATTTCATGCTTAATAAAAAAATAGATGCCTTGGTAAAGGACATTGACGAAGGAGTAAAATGATGAAAATGAGAAAAGGTGCGGCAGTAGGCGGCGGCGTAAGTGGGATAATATTTTTAGCTATTATAATCTTCGTGATAGTAAAAATAATATATCCAAAATTAAGCGGTGCTAAGGATGAGGTTTTAGTAAAAGCTTACGCAGTCGAGCTTGAAGGTGTATTTAAGGATATACAAAGAGATTACCTCAATCAAGGTGGATTTAGAATGCTTAAAAGTATGACGGGCTCCAGGCAGTTTAGTGATAGCGATCTAGAAAAAACCGTCACTTTAAATCAATCCTTTGATTACGGAGTAGGACCGAAACTCAAAAACGATATGATCTTTTGCGCGACGATCACCTTGCGTCAAGATAGTGATGGATATTTTTTCGAGACCTCGAATATCAATCGCAACAGGGAGCGATGCGAAGCATTTCATAAAGATACGACTTATATGAAGCTAAATGGCTTTAGAATAGGCAAATAATTTTTAAAATTTAATCGCGCGACTGCTATGGATTCGTAAAGCGTCCGTGCAGCAAAAGCGCGATAGTGCTAGTGAAGTGCGATAAGCTGTCATTGGCTCGCACCTCGTGCCAAAAGCATGCTAAGATCTCAAGAATTCATCTTTATAGACATTTTTTAAAATTTAGCTTTAAAATCGGCATTTTTGCATTTGTATTGACAGCCTATCGGTTAAATTCTAATCATATTTTAGTTTTTAATTTATATCGGTCGTGATTTATGCCATTGCGGTTAAATTTATGAGATGGGTGCTTTGAAGCTATGCCCCTCGCGTGACAGCGATGAGAGCTGTGGCTGGATCTGCAAAAGCGCCTTATAAAACAAGCGTATTAAAGCAAAATATTAAGATTATCTTAAATTTATGAAATTCGCACCCCGAAGACGCGCGGAATTTTATCAGCACGGGCTTGGGCGTGAGTTTTAAAATCTCTCATAGAATTTTATCGCCGATTCTCAACCGCCGATTTGATCCATCTGCGTAAATAATCTAGCTGCTGCGGCGTATGAAACCAATGCTCGCTGTTTTTCATAACGCTTAAGGTGCAGCTAAATTGTTGCGCAAAATTTTTGACGATCTTCAAAGGCATCATATCGTCGTTTTCTGCGTATAGAATCTGGCTAGGCGTTTCCCATTTGGTGATCGGATTATTCAAAACAAAACTCCAATATTCCCAAAAAAGCGGTTGCCCGACATGAGTCAAAATCATCCGCTCTTGCTTCAATCGCTCCCGGCTGATGCCGGCCCTACGCATAATATTTGAAATAACGTATTTCATATCAAGTATCGGCGAGACGAAGAGACAGTTGCTAAGCCTTTCGTCTCGGAAGCTTTGCAGACCGAGCCATGCCCCTAGGCTAACGGCAAATAGCGCGACCTCGTCCCAGCGCTTCTTTGTATACGATAAAATTTCGCGAAATTCCAAAATAGCGCGCCGCGGATTGCAAGAAGCGGGCTCGTGCCGCCTCTGTCCGTGCCCGGGCAGGTCAAAGCTAATAACCTGCCAGCCTTGCTTGCAAACGACGGAAGCCAAAAGCTCTGCATCCTCCTTACTGCCGTCCTGCCCGTGAGCGTAGATATAAACCTTTTTCGAGCGGTTTCCCCAAACGGCGGCGGGAATACCGCGTATCTCAATCGCGCTCTTTTGCATTTTTCGTTCCTTTAAATTTTTTGCGTCGATACCTGCATTTTGCGGCAACGTCGCAAACTTGAGTAATAAGTATTGCTAAAAATTTAATAGCACGCCCTGCTAGACTGTCTGCGATTAGCGATAAATTTTAAAATTTTACGCGCGAGCTGCGCCTGCCGCTTTGTTTTAAATTTAGCCGCACGAAATTTCAGGCGGCATAATTTTGATTCTTGCAGCGCAATTAAATTTTTATGTCTTAGAATTCTGCAGGTTACGCGAGTCGCGAATAAATACCGCTTAAATTTTAAATTTCAAGCGGGCTCACGCCTCAGAAGTTAAAATTTGCACTAATTTCATAAGCCGCGCTCAGGATACGGTTTTTAAAATTTCGGTGCTTGATAGTGCTCGTAATCGCGCTGTGTTTGCCATGAGCACATCCAAAAAGCTTAAAAAATCAATCCCGCGGCGCCGAACTTGACCCCTAAAGAGATAACTATCAAAACCCCAAGCCCCGCGAAAAAGCCCGCCAGCACGTCATCCAGCATCACGCCGAGCCCGCCTGGTACGTCGCGATCCACGCGCCCGATGATCGATGGCTTGCGGATGTCAAACGCCCTGAAAAACAGCAGCGCTAAAATCATCGCGACGATCGATATCCTGCTGCTCTCAAAGCCCGCGATCAGCTCCCGCAGCGGCAGCGAAAAGATTTCGCCTACGGGCGCGGCGGCGCACATCGCAATCCAGACCCCCACGACTTCGTCGATGACGATCTCGCTGTTATCGTGCGCGCCTACCCGCCTTTCGTAATCGCTTACGATCTTAAGCGAGACGAAAAAGACGAGACCGGCGCACAAAAACAGCGTCACCTCGCCCGCGAGCATCAAGACCACCAGCCCCACTATCCAGCCTGCGATGCTGCCCCAGGTGCCCGGTGCGGGCTTTAGTAGCCCCGCGCCGAAAAATGTAACGAAAATTTTATCCATAATTTTCCTTTTAAATTTTACTTTTTAAAATTTTACCGCTTATTTTAATTAGAGCATTCGCTCACGCACAGAAATTTTAAATTTCGTTCGCGCGTGCGAGGAAATTTTAAATTTTGTTCGTGCATATAGAATTTAAATTTCGCCCGCCTACACGAAATCAGTTCTACTCGCTCGCTAATGTAGGAATTTTAAATTTCTACTCATTTGCGTAAAAATTTTAAAATTTTGCTCGCCTGCGTGGAGTTTTCAAACCCGTCCGCAAACGCACGGCATTTTGCGTGGGCGAGCAGTCGTTGCGCTGCATCCGAGTTTTGCGCTGTAACTCGCAGCGACCGCCTAATTTTAAAATTTTAAGCTCGCTTGTCGCAAGCTTAAAATTTAGATCCGCCGCACTTCTAATTTATACATCCATCACGCCTTAAAATTTTAAATCCGCTTCGCCGCAAAATTTACTGCGCCGTTATAAATTTGC
Source organism: uncultured Campylobacter sp. (assembly GCF_937981295.1). Lineage (GTDB taxonomy): Bacteria > Campylobacterota > Campylobacteria > Campylobacterales > Campylobacteraceae > Campylobacter_B. Next base: position 33,849 of record NZ_CALJPC010000077.1, on the reverse strand, counting down.
TACGAAGCCAAGACTTTAAAATTTAAAGCTCGTTTTATCGTACCGCTGCTAATGCTCTAAAAATTTAGCTTCGTCGCACCACAAAATTTTACGCCAAATTCTGCATCTGCCGCTCTTTATGCTATAAAATTCCGCACAGTCCTTTCTTTCCGCACTATGAAATTTTACTTTACGTCTAGCCGCCGTAAATTCTAACACCACGAAATTTTACTCTCGCCTAGATGCCGCAAATTCCACGTCATTTTTGCGTTGCACCCTCGAGAGCTACGTCTTTAGCGCGCTGGTTTGATACAGTTGCATCAGCTGCTCGTAAAACTCGCTCTCGCCGTGGCTCTGTAAGATCCCGCTGTTTGGAAAAAGCTCGTCGTAGAGCTTTTGCAGATCCGAAAATCGCGCGGGGAAAAGCTCGCTTAAAATCATCGCCGAGATCTCTTTACGCATAAAAATCGCGGGCGGCAAGATCCCCGCGCGCAGCAGTGCCTTGAGATTTTGCGTACGGTAATGCACGTGATGATGAGCGCCGTGAGGGCAGTTTTTGGTGCTTACTAGCACCTTGCACTTCTCGCAATAGACGTATTCGGGCATCAGCAAAATCTCGATTTCGCCGCGCTTTTGATACTCGTCTAGCACCGAATGCACGCCACCTCCTTCGAAAAACAGCTCTATATTTGCGTGATTTTGCCCAAAAATTATTTTGTTTATACCTAAATTTTTTGCGATCGCGCACTGCAGGGCGGGCTTGTCGTCAAAAATCGCAAGCGAGCCCAGATCGATCATCATGGCGCGTTGCGCGACCAAAAAATTTTGCAGCAAATAGCTTAGCGTTTTTTTGCGTAGCTCGTAGGGCAGGGCATCCGCGCTGCTCGTGCCGGTTAAAAAAATCACCACGAAATCCGCCTTATCGATCATATGCCTAATCAGCCGCTCATGCACGCGGTGGATCGGATCGGCGCAGGTAAAAAACGCTGAAATTTTAGGCGCGGCAAGCGAGCTTGCGACTTTTTTTATGCGCGCGATTTGCTCTGCAAGCTCATTTTTTAGCAGCGTGATGCACCCCTGCACCGCAGTTTGCTCTGCGTACGCGTTTTGAAATATTGAGCCTGCGACTTCGCTTGCGCTTGGGGCATAAACGTCGCTAACGTCTATGCGCGCGACAAGCTCGCAATAGGCGGGATTTGCAGCGGGATTTTTGATGAAATTTTCGGTGGAATTTGAGATAAAATTTCCCGCCGAATTTGCTACGGATTTTGCATCTGCGCTACAAACGCGATTTATCGCAGAATTTTCGGCAATGCTCCGCGCGGAATTTACCGCAGAATTTTCACTAGAGCTTTTCGCCAAATCCAAAGTGGCGTTTTTCGCAGATTTTGTATCTGCGCTGCAAGTAAAAGTTTGATCATAGCACGCAGCAAGACTTTCTATATGGTCTAAGCCCTCGCTTGTGGCGTTTATAGCGCTTTGCGTACTTGCAGTGCGCGCGAAATCCGTGCCGCTTTTCGCAAAGCTCTGCTCGTTTTGCGCCGCGGCAGAAACCTCTTCCTGCAAGTTGCGTGATCCTTTGGCTAGCAAATACGCGCCACTTTCGCCGCTAAGCGAATTTTTGGCGCATTCGGCTATGCCGTCCTTGCTAAGATAAAGCTCCAAAATATCGCCTTTTTTTGCGTCCGCGCAGGAAAAAACGAAATTTATACCGCATACGCTTAGCTTACTTGGGCGCAGTAGCTCGCAGTTCTTGCCGAAAGCGCCGTTTGCGAGCAGGCTCAGGACGTTTAGGTCGGAGCGCGAGATCTCTATCTTGCGGATTTGCGTTGCGCTATTATTTGCGCCTTTGCTCTCGCTTTCGGCTTGCTCTGCTTTTAAATTCCTTGCCGAGCCTTTAGTTTGCGCCTCATCTTTTCTGGCATTGCTCGCCTTTGACATTTTTAAATTTCGCATCGTTTTTAAATTGCGCTTTGCTTTTGAATTTTGTCTTGCTTTTGAGTTCTGCGATGCTTTTAAATTTTGCTTTGCCTTTAAATTTAGCGCCGCGTCGCTCGAAGCTTTTGCGATGTTTAGAGGTTTTGTGCCGCTTAAAATTCCTTCGCTTTCAAGCGGTTTTATTTCGTTTAAATTGCCGGTATCGCGTGAAATTTCTGTCCCGTCTGCGATCCATGTCGAGCGCGCGCGGCTATTTTTTTCTTGCGATGCCATATTTTTTCCTTTTCTCCCAAAGCGATTTTCGCGAAATCCCAAGTGCCGCCGCCAGATCGGAGTCGAAATACTCGTCTTGGTGCGCTACGATCGTGAGCTTTACGTATTCTTCGATGCTTAAAATTTCACTGCGTTCTTTGCTGCTGCCAAGCGTAATTTCGTCGTTAAAGCCCTTTTGCGCGCCGATGGATCCGGCGATTATACGCATGGATTTGGTTTTGCTTAGAAATTTTTCCTTCTGTGCGCCGCTTAGGCTATCAAAATCTGGTGCGTAAAAAATCTCCGCGCCGCGTTCTAGCGGCTCAGGGCTTTGCGCGGATAGAATTTTAAGGCGCGATTTTAGCGCGAGTGCGATCTTAAATACCGCCGCAGCTCGCGCTGCCGCATCGCCGCGTAAAAGAAGCGGGAATTTTATCTGCGCCAAACGCGTATGCGGTATTTCGCACGAAAGGGAGGCTTCTTTAAGCAGTGCTTCGTAGGCTTCGTTTTGCGATTTTAGCGAGCGAAACTGCGCGTAGTGCTCGATCTTTTTGATGAGCTCCTCTATCATAAATGGCTTTTGGATATAATCCGTCGCGCCCGCTTTTACTGGGTTTAGCACCGTTTCGCTATCGACGTAGGCGACCATCAAAATTATAATCGAGCGCCTAAATTTCTCGATCAGCGGATAAAAGCTCGCGCCGCTCCAGCTCGTAGAGAGCAGCACCGCCTCAAACTCCTCCGCAAGGCCCGCCGCGGTCGCCAAACTCGCCGCGTTAGTGCATTCATGCCCCAGCGCGCCGAGCTTGTTTGCGATGCTTTGAGCAAGATAGCTTTCGCTCTCGATGATTAAAATTTTCATACGTCCTGCGCCTTTGCTGCGTGCTTTTGCCAGTCGTAAAATTTTAAATTTACCGCAGCCTGCGCGGCGATGCCCTCGCTTCTGCCCGCAAATCCCAGCCCTTCGGTCGTGGTCGCTTTGACATTGACGCGGGCGCAGTTTAAAATTTCGCTTAAAACCTCCTGCATCTGCGCTTTGTAAGCACCGATCTTCGGGCGCTGCGCGATGATCGTAATATCGGCGTTTACGAGTTCATAGCCGTAGCCTCTGACGCGCCGCATTACATTTCGTAACAGCTCCTTGCTATCCGCGCCTTTAAATTTAGCGTCGCTGTCTGGGAAGAGCTCGCCGATATCGCCCAGCATCGCCGCACCGCAAATAGCGTCGATTAGGGCGTGGATCGCTACGTCGCCGTCGCTGTGTGCGATCAGCGCGAACTCGCACGGGATCTGCACGCCGCCGAGCACGATGCCCGCGCCTTTTTCAAGCGCATGCACGTCGTAACCCGTACCGCAAAAAATATCGCGCGAGCAGGGTTTTAAATTTAACGCCGCCAGATCGCTTACTCGCGTGATCTTAAGCGCGCCCGCTTCGCCTTTTATAAATTCCAACCGTCCGCCTGCGCTGCCGACTGCCGCGCTGTCGTCGGTAAAAATTTCGCTTCCTTCAAGCGCCTTTTTAAGTAGCGCCGTGCGCGAAAGCTGCGGCGTTTGGATGAGGCGTAGCTCCTCCCTCTTAACTACGTCCTCGCCGAGATAGGTCGTGTCGTTTACGCCAAGATAGGGGCTGATGCAGTCCGCGCTGCCTAAATTTCGTATCAGCGAGGAGATCAGCCCTGGCGAAATTTGCGCGCGGGCTACGTCGCTTACGAGCACGAGTTCGCTATCTACGAGCTGCAGCGCGTTTTTTAGCGAGCTTTGGCGATTTGCACCACCGGGGGCGAAGTGAAATTTTAAATTTGCAGAGCCACATTCATCTGCGTCGCATTCGACTTGAGCTTTAAAATTTTCCGCGCCCCGCGGCTTGCTTGCGTCGTTTAGATCGTCTGCGCTGCATTCGATCCCGTCCTGCTTGCTTTGAAATTTATACTCGCTCGTGTCGCACTTCGCGCTTTCGCCGCGCGCCGAGGCCAGGCTGCAGGCATAGAGGCGCTCGCAATAGCTCACGTCCTCCTCGTTTACGGCGATTACGATTTTTTTAAATGGGTGCGCCCGCGCAATGCTCTGCGCGACGTATTGCCAAAGCGGCAGCTGGCCCACGCGCAGCCACTGCTTTTTGACGCTCAGCTCAAACCTGCTCGAATCGCCCGCGGCGAGCAAAATCAGCGATATATCTTTCAAATTTTATCCTTGAAATTTTGTTACGAAATTATACGTATTAAAAATGAAAGCAAAATTAATTGCGGCTTGCGCGCTGAAATATCTTAAGCTTAGGCATAAATTTACGCGGCACGACGGTAAAATTTCATCCTACGTTACGAAAATAAACGGCAAAAGAAAAGTAAGGATTAATGAAATTTGTTATATTATACGCGCATTTTTAAGTAAGCGAGGCGAAAATGACCGAAAGCTGCGTAACGCAGATCTATTTTGCAAAAAAAGGCGAGCTGACGCCGCAGATGAGAGAGGTCGCGCAAAGCGAGCGCATGGACGTGCGGGCCTTGTGCGATCTGATCGCGCAAGGAAGAGCGATCATCCCCGCAAACGTTAATCACAAAAGCTTAAAGCCCATCGGCATCGGACGTGCGCTGCGGTGCAAGATCAACGCAAACATCGGCTCCTCGGGCACGACGAGCGATATCGAGGGCGAGCTGGAAAAGCTCGAAGCCTGCTTAAAATACGGCGCCGATACGGTAATGGATCTAAGCACGGGCGGCGATTTGGACGAGATCCGCGCCGCGATAATCGAGCGCTCGCCCGTACCCATAGGCACGGTGCCGATCTATCAGATGATCCATGAGCTGGGCGATATTAAAAATTTAAAAACGAGCGCTATTCTTAGCACGATCGAGAAGCAGGCGCGGCAGGGGGTGGATTATTTCACGATCCATGCGGGTTTTAAGCTCGAGTTTATGCCGCTGCTGTCCCGTCGCAAGATGGGTATCGTAAGCAGAGGCGGCTCGCTGATAGCGTCGTGGATGATGAAATTTCACAAGCAAAACCCCTTCTACGAAGCGTTTGATGAAATTTGCAATATCTGCGCCGCTTACGACGTATCGCTATCTCTGGGCGACGGCTTGCGCCCCGGTTGCTTATACGATGCGACCGATAGGGCGCAGCTTAGCGAGCTTGAAATTTTAGGCGAGCTAGCCCTGCGCGCGAATGAAAAAAACGTGCAGGTGATGATCGAGGGTCCGGGGCACATTCCGTTTAACGAGATCGAGCTTAATATGCAGCTAGAGCGCAAGATCTGCCGCGACGCGCCGTTTTACGTGCTGGGGCCGCTTCCCACCGACATCGGCGCGGGCTACGATCATATCAGCTCGGCTATCGGTGGGACGATGGCTGCGTATTGCGGCGCCAGTATGCTCTGCTACGTAACGCCCAAGGAGCATTTGGGGCTTCCCAATGCAAGCGACGTCAGAGAGGGCATCATCGCGCATAAAATCGCCGCTCACGCCGCGGACGTCGCGCTAGGCAAAGCGGGCGCGATAGAGCGCGATCACGCGATGAGCGACGCGAGGTATGGTTTTGATTGGAACAGGCAGTTTGAGCTTAGCTTCGATCCAGATCATGCGCGCGAGCTGCACGACGAGAGCCTGGGTGATGAAATTTACAAGGGCGCGGAGTTTTGCTCGATGTGCGGGCCGAAATTTTGCGCATATAAAATCAGTAGAAATTTAACCGAAAATAAGGAGAAAGAATGAGTAAAGACGAAGTCTTAAATTTGCTTAAAAGCGTGATCTATCCGGGCTTTTCTAAAAGCATCGTGGATTTTGGATTTGTAAAAGAGGTCGAGATCGGCGATAGAATTTTCGTAGGGATCGAAATCCCGAGCGCCAAGCCTGAGATCGCCGCAGAGCTCAGATCGGCGGCGCAAAAGGCGCTAGGGGCGGACGTGGAAATTTTAATCAAACAGCCCAAGATTGCCGAGGAAAAGAGCAACTCTCGCAGCGGCAAAAATATCGCGCCGCAGATCAAGCATTTCGTGATGATCAGCAGCGGCAAGGGCGGCGTAGGCAAGAGCACGACGACGCTAAATTTAGCCATCAGCACGGCAAAGCTCGGCAAGAGAGTGGGGATTTTGGATGCCGATATCTACGGGCCGAATCTGCCGCGAATGTTGGGCGAGGATAAGACGCAAGCAAGCGTCGTGGGGCAGAAGCTAAAGCCGATCTTAAGCCACGGCGTGGAGATGATGAGCATGGGCGTGCTGATGGAGGAGGGCGCGAGCCTCATCTGGCGCGGCTCGATGATAATGAAGGCGATCGAGCAGCTGCTAAAAGACGTGGCGTGGAGCGATCTGGACGTGTTGTTTTTGGATATGCCTCCGGGTACGGGCGACGCGCAGCTTACGCTCGCTCAGAGCGTGCCGGTGACGGCGGGCGTGTGCGTCACGACGCCGCAGACGGTCGCGCTGGACGACAGCGCGCGCGGGCTTGATATGTTCGAAAAGCTCCACATCCCGATCGCAGGCCTTATCGAGAATATGAGCGGCTTCATCTGCCCGGATAACGGCAAGGAGTACGATATCTTCGGTCGCGGCGGCGCGCAAAAGCTGGCGCAGCGATACAACACCGAAGTAATCGGCGAGATCCCGATCGAGATCGCTATCCGAGAGGGCGGCGACAGCGGCAAGCCGGTAAGCTTCTACGCGCCCGATTCTTTAAGTGCGAAGCGCTACGAAGATGCCGCGCGCAAGCTGTGGGAAAAGATCGAAAAGATCGATCGCGAGGATCTGGCGGACAACTCCGCGATCCAGCCGGTGATGGACGGCAAGAGCGCCTGCTCGAATTAGGGCTTTGGCGGGTGCGGCGTCAAATTTCGCGTGGAATTTCTCGTAAATTTTGCAGATTGAAATTCAACGTGGAATTTAATAGTTTGGAATTTCACGCCTAATTTCGCTGCAAATTTTATAATGCTCGCAAAATTCAGATATGCAATCCGTCATAGAATTTTGCCCGTAAATTTAGCGGGTAAAATTTCACGCTGAATTTTATAGCTCGAAATTCTGCGTTAAAATTTCGCTGCGATTTTGCCGCGAAATTTTATGGCGCCAGTAAAATTTTTGTGTATAGAATTTCGTGCAGAGGTTGTAGCATTAAATTTTAAAGCTTGAAATTTCGAGCTAAATTTTGTCCAAGCTTCGTTGCGTGAGATTTTATATAAAATTCTAAGCGTGAAATTTTGCGGCGGAAGTTAAATTCCAAACGCGCAATTCAACGAGGTAAAATTTGCCGTAGAATTCCGCCTTGGAGTTTTAAATGTAAAATTTTAAGCATAAAGCTTTGCCGCGGAATTTCAAAATGCAAAATTTATCGCTAAAACTTTGTTTTAAAATTTTAAGATGGGGCTTTAAAATATGAATTTTAGGCTTGAAATTTTATCGCGCCTAGCTTTTTAGCGGTAGCCGTAGCATTGCACTGGTTTAAATTTTATTTCGCCGGGCTTTATGGCGGTGGAGCTTATCTGCGAAAGCCTCTGTAGAGCTTATTCGGGATGGAATTTTATCTGTAGTGATTGCGGAAGGAAATTTCTCGTGCAGCTGACATTTAAGCAGTTGGAATTTTATTCGTATAGGCAGGGAGCTAAAGCGGCAAAATCCCTAAGCCCAGGGCTTTTAGGTTTAGGGATTTTACTTTTATACGAAATAAGAAAGGTCGGTAATGAGGTTTTTGATTATTTTGGTGCTTGCATTTGCGGCATTCGCGCAAGAGAGCAATATGCAAAAATGGGCGAAAGAGATTACCGCGGACGCGCAGATCCCGCAGGATAAGTTTTTGGCGTTTTATCTGAATAAAGATGAGCCTAAAAAGGTGGTTTTCTCTGAAAACGTCGATCGCATCAGCGTCAATTACGAAGGAAATTCCTTCCATGAAATTCCATCTCCAAATCTTATGGCGTATTGGGTCGGTGAGTTTAATTTCGACGCAGATGTCGAAAAGATGGTGCTAGGAGATTACGGCTGGTCTACGCTGGTAATCGCCGTGGATGGCACGGACGTGCTGGGTGGGACATCTAGCAATCAAAAGCGCCCGCTTACGTATAAATTTAGCAAGGGCAAGCACAAGATCGAAGCGTGGTTTTTAAATGACGCGCATTCTAGCGAGCTTTTCGTGGATTTTAAAGATGTAGAGCCCTTTTATCGTCAAAAGGACGCCGTAGCTAAGATCCCTGCGGATAAGGACTACGACCTGTGGCTGGGCGCGATCTACGAAAGCGCGCAGATGAATAATCGCGTCAAGCTAAATTTAGCCAAATCCGATAAGCCCATCGTGCTGCTGCTTAGCTCATATCGCGCCGTGGAGTGGGAGATCTCAAATCCGCAAAAGAATGAAATTCTAGCCGTGTTAATTTACAATCCCATTAGTAGCGTCCGTGGTGTAAGCGGTGCGCTTTACGTCGAGGATTACAGATACACAGAGGCTGCGGATGGGCTTAAATGCGAGTGCATCTCCGGCAATGTCTTTCACTGCGACGGCAGCGAGATTTATGATATGAACGGGCGCGTAAACGGGATATTTGGCAGAGGCCTGGGGGCATTTGCCGGCAAGCACGCCGTAAATTCCTTAGATTTGCCGGGGCTTGTTATTACACCAAAAATTTTAGACGAAAGCAAAGCTCGCCTACTCTCGGTAGAAGCGGACCGCAAGAAATGCGAAAGTACGCCGATGGATGATGTGTTTAGATAGGATGAAATTTAAAATTTGGAGGAAAAAATGAGTAAAATTTTATATAATTTTTTGATTGATTTGTATTTTATGGGAGAAAGATATGGCTGATAATACGAAAGATATATCTGAAAATCCTAGAAATATGCCTGAAAACTCTAAAAATATTATTGACGAGCTAAAAGAATTTTATGAGAAAATTTCGCCGATTGTAAAATTGACTTCCTTAATAGCATCCGCATTCTATAGTATTATAAGCTTTACATTTGCTATGACATATATGAGAGATAATGGCTTTTTTAGTTATGAAATTTTTAGTATAAATTTTATGTGGATTTTCTTACTTGTGGGTATATCACTGGGTATATCACTGGGTATATTGTTAATAGTTATTCACGGACTTTATGTTGTTGGTATATATTTACGTACATATAAATCGTCTAAAATTTGGAATCATATTTGCATTATTGCAAACGCATTTATTATGGTTTTTGCATTTTTGAAATATTGTCATGAGTTATATAATAATACCATTTTTGTGAAATTTAACTTGATTGCATTTTTTATATTGTCTATTATTGTATTAATTATTTGCTTTTATCAAAAATGCAAAATAGTAAAGCTTGCTTTATTTGTTCTAATAGTATATATAGTCTTGTTTATTTGCTTTATTGAAAAATTTGGTTTTAAGGTCGTGTTATTTGTTTCTTTTTTTCTTTTCTTCGAAATTTTAATAATTGCCATTTCATATACAGCTTTAGATATCAAAAGATGGTTTGCAACGCTTAGCGCGATATTTATTGGTACCTCTTATATATTATTTCCACTAATCGTAGCTCTATACCCCGAATTACTTAATGATATTTACAAAAAAATTTTAAAGTCTATCAACTTAGCTTCCGATCATGTTGAAATTTATCTAAAAGATAAAAATGAATCCATTAACGGCGAACTGATTTTTGACGATGGCAAATATGCTTATGTGAAATTTGACCGCACGGTTAGCAATTGCGGCGATGTCGGCGATTCTTGCATTAAAACTATAAGAAAGAAAGTTCCTAGCGAGGACGTTAGCATTATTACCAAAGTTAAAAAAATACTAAAGCAAGTGTTCCGAAATAAAACTACAAGAAGCCAAGCAATATAAAACAAAATAATCAAGAATTTAAAAGCGCGTGTTTTCGCTTTTAAATTCCATTCATGCGCCTTTTCAAATCCCCTTTTAAATTAAATTTAGCTATACTCCCGCGCAATTTTGCGATCAAGGATTAAATATGAAAGAGATTAAAAGCCTAAGCGAGCTTCAGGCTTTTACGGATAAAGTTCGCGCCAAAAAGGGCTACCGCGATCCGATCATGTGGGCGATCGGGCGCGTATTTAAGGGGCGTGCAGAGGGGCACAAAAGCTTAAGTGTAAATTATGCGCACGTAAATTTTAAAGATGGGCTAACAAGCGCAGCAGTGCTAATCCATGCTCTAGCCGAATGCGGTGAGGTCGTGGATTTTAGCGGTAGTGAGTGCGTCCTTCCGCTAACGCACAAAGCCCTAAAAAAGGCGATCGAGGCTTTAAAATTTCTACAGCCAGACGCCAAAGAGGGCGCGCACAAAAATCTGCAGGTGCTGCTTGCGGTTAAAGAGGCGATGAAATCGGACGAGCACACGAGCTTTTGCGCCAGCTTCGTCTTCGAGGACGCCGCGCCAAAAAGTGTCGAGAGCGTCTATCTCAAGCTTTACGCGCTTTCGCTAAATCTCTGCGAGCCGCGCACGCTCAATCTAGACGGCGCATTTAGCGTACCTCCGAACGTCGCATGGGACGAAAACGCCCGCCCGATCGAGCTTTGGTGGCTGCGTGAAAACGAAATCTCTTTAAAAATGCAAGGTCGCTATCCACGCATCATCAGCGTCGATAAATTTCCGCGCTACCTAAGCCACGTCGTACCGCCGCAAAACGTTCGGATTTTAGACGATGCGAAGGTGCGTTTGGGTGCGCATATCGCCGCAGGTACGACCGTGATGCCGGGTGCTGCGTATGTAAATTTCAACGCAGGCACGATCGGCAGCGTTATGATCGAGGGGCGCGTCAGCAGCTCGGTCGTCGTGAGCGAGGGTAGCGACATAGGCGGCGGCGCGTCGATTTTGGGTGTGTTAAGCGGCACCAACGGCAATGCCGTGAGCATCGGCAAGCACTGCCTGCTGGGCGCAAACTCCGTAACGGGCATTCCGCTAGGCGACCGCTGCATCGTGGATGCCGGCATCGCGGTACTTGAGGGCACGAAGGTTTTCATCGCGCAAAAGGATCGCGAGGCGCTAGCAGCGCTAAATCCAGGCTTTGCGTTCGATCGTGAAATTTATAAAGGGCTTGAGCTTGCCGGGCTTAGCGGACTGCACTTCCGACAAAACAGCCAAAGCGGGCAGATTACGGCAAGCGTTAGCAAGCGCGCGATCAAACTCAACGCGGAACTGCATTAAATTTATAAATTTAAACGGCGGGCGCGGATTGGCTGGAGCTTTTTTTAAACTGCGTTAAATCTATAACTTAAACGGCGAGTTTGAAAAAGATACGGACGATCTCGCCGCACGCCGCTTTGAGCGAGCGCACGCGATCTGTCGCAAAAATTTCCGTTCATAGAATCTTAGGCGGAATTTAAAGAATTTTTGCCGCGATTTAGAAAATTTCTAGCGGTGATTTATGGAATTTACGCCGCTATTTTAACGCAAGTAATTTTGGCGGCTAGCGGATTTGTGCCGCGCAAATAAGTCTTTAAATTTTAAAAATAGATTGAATTTAAAATTTTAATATGATAGATTTCAAATAAAATTAGGAGGCTAAAATGAAAAAATTTATACTCGCCCTGTTTGGCGTATTTATCTGCAGCGCAGCGCTTGCTGGAGATGCCGATGCTGAGCGCTGCAAGGCTTTGGCGGACGCCGTAAATGGGCACAGTCACCCCGCGACTAAAAATATAGAGTTGAGCGCGGCTGCGTGCGAGGGCGATAAATTTGTAATTCCCACGATTCTAAAAAATGAAATTTGGGATAAAGTAGACCCTAAGATCAAGCAAAATTTTGAAAGCATTTTGCGCGCTAACAGGCAAAAGGACGTCTGCGCGATGATGAAAGCGGGCAGTCTAAATCGCATAGGCGTACGAGAATTTCTGCAAAGCGGCGAAAAAATCGCCGATCTGACCTACACGCGCAGCGATTGCGGCTTGGAATAAAATTTCAAAGGAGAGATAATGGAAGTGCCTCAAGCGGCGTATAGCAGAGATAAAATCATCATTCGCACCGGTGCGATCGGTATCGTTTCAAATGTAATTTTAGCGGCATTTAAGGGCGTCGTGGGGCTGATTTCGGGCTCGATCGCGATCGTGCTTGATGCCGTAAACAACCTAAGCGACGCACTTTCATCCGTCATTACGATCGTGGGCGTGCATCTTGCTAGCAAGCAGCCCGATCGCGCGCACCCCTTCGGACACGGCAGGATTGAGTATCTAAGCGCGATCGTAATCGCCGTCATCATCCTCTACACCGGCGGCGTCTCGCTCGTAGAATCGATCAAAAAGATCATCCATCCGCAAGCGGCGAATTATAATGCGGTTTCGCTCGCCATCATCGCCGTAGCGGTCGCGGCGAAATTTAGCCTGGGGCTCTACACGCAAAAGACGGGCGAGCGCGTAAATTCTGACTCGCTCATCGCAAGCGGCGTGGACGCCAAATACGATGCGCTCGTATCGCTAGCCACTCTCGTAGCGGCTTTGATTTCGCTTATTTTCGGACTGAGCTTGGAGGCGTATCTGGGTGCGATAATTTCGGCGCTTTTGATAAAAACGGCGTATGAAATTCTACGCGATACGATCAGCAAGCTTTTGGGTTCGCGTCCGAGTCTGGAGCTGACGAATGAAATTTACGACGTCGTGCGCGGCTTTGAGGGCGTCATCGGCGCATACGATCTGATGTTTCATGACTACGGGCCCGATAAGATGGTCGGCAGCATCCACATCGAGGTCGCAAGCGATACGACCGCAGCGCAGATCGACGCTCTTACGCGCCGCATCCAAAACGCCGTTTTTGCGAAATTTAATATCATCCTAGACACCGTAGGAATTTACGCTTTTAACAAGAACGATCCGCGCGCCGCCGAGATCCGCGAACATATCAAGCAGATGGCGCTATCGCACGAGTTCGTTTCGCAGATACATGGATTTTATCTCGACGAGCCAAAACACTCAATCAGCTTTGATGTTATCGTCGATTTCGCAGCACCCGATATGGAGGCGACGTTTCGTGCGGTCTGCAAGCAGGTGCGCGCGGCGTATCCGAACTACACGCTCATCATCACTCGCGATAGCGATTACAGCGGCTAAAATTTAAATTGCTCTAGCGGTTTAAATTTAATCGTGCCCGCCCGCGCTCCTTCGGCGAAATTTCAGAATTTTAAGCTACAATAGGAGAAATTTATCGCGGCTCCGCGCGGCGCAAAAGCTGCAATAAACCGCGAGATGAAATTTACGCGCAAAACTTAGCAGAAGCCTACGCGCAAGGCAATGCAAATAGAAATTTAAAAGGAAAAATATGGTTGAAATCAAAGATCTAACGATGCGCTTTGGCAAACAGCTGCTTTTTGAAAACGTAAATTTAAGCCTCGATAAGGGCAGGCGCTACGGCCTCATCGGCGCAAACGGCGCGGGTAAATCGACGCTACTTAAAATTTTAAGCGGGCAGATCGAAGCAAGCAGCGGCGAAATTTTGATCGAAAGCGGGCTTAAAATCGGCGTTTTGGGGCAGGATCAATTCGCCTTTGAAAGCTTCAGCGTCAAAGACGCCGTGCTTTACGGCAACAAGCGCCTTTATGACGCCGTGCGCGAAAAGACGCAGCTTTACGAGGCGGGCGAGTTTAACGACGAGATAAACGAGCGCCTCGGCGAGCTTGAGATGATCTGTGCGGAGGAGGATCCCGCCTACGAGTACGAAACGCGGATCGAGAAAATTTTAAGCTCGCTAGGGCTAAACGACTTCGATAAAAAGATGAGCGAGATCGAGACGAGCGATAAATTTAAGGTTCTTCTTGCTCAGGTGCTCTTCCCGCGCCCCGATGTGCTGTTTTTGGACGAGCCTACGAACAACCTCGATATCGACGCCATTTCGTGGCTTGAGTTTGAGCTAAATCGCCACACCGGCACGCTCGTAGTCATCAGCCACGACCGCCACTTTTTAAACCGCGTCTGCACGGACATCCTCGACGTGGATTTTAAGCGGGTACGCGAATTTAGCGGCAATTACGACGACTGGTTCATCGCGTCCAATCTCATAGCCAAACAGGCGCAGTTCGAGCGCGAGAAAAAGCTCAAAGAAAAGGCTGAGCTTGAAAAATTTATCGCTCGCTTCAGCGCCAACGCAAGCAAAGCAAAGCAGGCCACGAGCCGTCAAAAACAGCTCGACAAGCTCGATCTTAGCGAGCTTGCGACCTCTTCGCGCAGGGAGCCTAGTATTTTATTCAAGCCCGCGCGCGAGATCGGCAATGAAATTTTGGAGCTAAGCGGCGTAGATATGAGTTTCGGCGAGATTAAAATTCTGAAAAATTTTAACCTCAAGCTCGCTCACGGAGATAAGATCGCGATTATCGGTCGAAACGGCGTGGGCAAAAGTACGCTTTGCAAGATCATCATGGGCGAGCTCGCGCCGCAGCGCGGCAAGGTTCACATGGGCGCCACGATCGAGCCCGGGTACTTCGCGCAGGATACGAATAATAAAATTTCAGGCGAGCTCAAGCTCTACGAATATCTGCAAAGCCCGCAAAATAGGGATCTTGATGAAATTCGCAAATGCCTTGGACGTATGCTTTTTAGCGGCGCGGAGCAGGAGAAAAGCGTGGGCAGCCTAAGCGGCGGGGAGAAACACCGCGTGATGCTAAGCAAGCTAATGCTGCAACGCCCGAACCTGCTAGTGCTCGATGAGCCCAACAACCACCTTGATCTTGAGGCGATCATCGCGCTTGGCGAGGCGCTGTATAACTTCGCGGGCTGCGCGATCTGCGTGAGCCACGACCGCGAGCTTATCGACGCGTTTGCAAATAGAATTTTGCACCTCAAAGGAGACGCCGAAATCATCGATTTTAGGGGCACTTACGAGGAGTATCGCGAGAGCTTGGGAGCGAGCGATGATTGAGATCTGCGTAAACGGCGAGCCGCTGCAGCTGGCGCAGGATATGAGCGTGAGCGAGTTTTTGCGTCGGCGCGGACACGATCTGCGCCTAGTAGCGCTCGAGCGCGACGGCGAAATTTTAAAAAAAGAGGCGTGGGAGCGCACGCAGATCTCAAGCGGCAAAAAATATGAGATCGTCGAGTTCGTAGGCGGCGGCTGAGGTCGGAGCTTTGGGTTATGTTAAAATTGCGGCGACCGAGGTTTAAATCCGCGCGGAGGCCGCTAAATTTTAAATGGTACGGCGACACAGCGGCCGGGGCTTAAAATTTGCGCACGCGTCGTTAAAATTTTAAGCGATACGGCGACATGGCGTAGCGACACGGCAGCGTTTGGATTTTTAAATTTATGAGGAAGCCGCGGTAGCTCGGCGCCTGCGGAGAGCTTTTAAATTTCGCGAGCGAACCCGCGGCGGCCGAACGCAGGAGTTTTAAAATTTCGTATCGGTATTGTAAAGTTTGAGCGTACGGTTTAAAATTTCGCTGCGTCGCGCTCAGTAACGGCACCCGACGCGCAAATTTTGCCAGCGAGCGCGCTAAATTAGCTCATAAACACGGTATGTGCCGCGTGATCTATTTGTATTAAACATAAAATTTCGCGTTCGGCGGCACGCCGCAGTGCGTAAAATTAACGGATTGATTCGGAGATATATCGATATGCCGCGTTACGATACTGCGACATAAAAAAGAGCGGGAATGCGACTTGGTTGTGCGGCGCGTGGTAAAACAAGCGGCTTGCGCCGATGAAATTTGCGCGGCGCGATAAATTTAAAAAGCTTAAGGCTGCTCAAAACAAAGCGCACGATACGGCGTCAAAATTTTATCGATCAAGCTTGCTTCGGGATTTGCGCGCGATTGATCATCGCTCTTTGCGAGGCGCGAGCTAAAGCGTACTGGCGTTGAGCCCGAGTGCGGGCGCGTTGGTTAATTTGGCTCAATCATGGCGGCGGGTCAAGCTTCGGCCATCAAGACCGCGCAAATTCGCCTTAGGATAAATCGCCATGGTGCGAAGCAAGCAATGCGCGCTACAGCTCGTAAAATCGTTAAAATTTGCGGCTTTGCGCGACGCAAAAGAGGCGCGGGATTGGAATTTGAGCGCGGCGAGACTCGGGCGCGCAAAAAGATAAAATTTAGGATCAAAATGCAGATAAAATTAAACGGCAAAGCTTACGAAACGGGCGCGAGCGATCTTGACGGGCTGAAGCGCGAGGTTAAATTTAGCGGCGAGATCGCCGTGATAAACGGCTATGCGAGCACGCAGAATTGCGAACTGAAGGCGGGCGACGAGCTATTTTTACTCTCGCGCGGTGCTGATCTGGCGCCGCAGGAGCTTCGCGAGCTGATGCTTGCTCGCAACGCCCCCGCCGTAAACGAGGCGCTGCAAGGCTCGCGCGTGGCGATCTGCGGGCTCGGCGGGCTCGGCTCCAACGTCACGATCCTGCTTGCGCGCGCGGGCGTGGGCGAGCTCTTTTTGATCGACTTTGACGTCGTCGAGCCGACCAACCTGAACCGCCAGCAGTACGAGATCGGCGATCTTTACAAGCCCAAAACGGTCGCTTTGAGCGAAAAAATCGCGCGCATAAACCCGTTCGTGCGCGTGCAAACCTTAAACGAGCGACTTACCGCGCAAAACGTAGCCGAAATTTTAAAAAACGAGCGTATAATTTGCGAGTGCTTCGATGACGCGGCGGCGAAATCGATGCTTTTCGACGCGCTCGGCGGCACGGATCGCTTTTTGATCTGCGCTAGCGGCATGGCAGGCAGCGGCGGCGCCAACGAGATCCGCACGACGCGGCTCGGCAGCAACGTCTTCGTCTGCGGCGACCGCAAAAGCGCCGCGGCTCAGGGCGTGGGGCTGCTCGCGCCGCGCGTGGCGATCTGCGCCGCTCATCAGGCAAACGTCGCGCTTAGGCTGATTTTGGGCGAGGAAAGCTAGGCTCGGCGCTAATCGCGCGCTTCGGCGTTTTTAAATTTACGCACCTTTGCGTATTGTCGCTGAATTTAAGCCTCGCACGATTATTTTTGAAAAGTATAGAGCGTTTCGGCGGCATACAGCGCGTTTTTAAGACGGCGTGAAATTTACCGCGCGCCGCGTAAATTTAGCCGCGGAATTTAGCCGCGAGATTTAAATTTAAACGATGAAATTTAAACTATTTGCCGTGCCTGGCTAGCGGGCAGGTAGAATTTTAAAATTTATTCGGCGCAAGCGAGCTACTTTTGGACGTAGGATTTAAAATTTCGTGCAGCGAAGTGGGCCGCAGTCTGCACGTGAAATTTTAAAATTTTGTGTCGTGGCGTAAAATTTGACGAGAAATTTTAAAGCTCGGGCGCAGCGCCTCGCGGCGCGTAAAGCGACGGATAGAAGCAAGGCGCGCATATCTGTGCCGCAATCTCGCGCTGTGTATAATGCACCCGTGCGTGCGCCGATATGTGCCATTCGCAGCGCGCATAAAAACGAAAATTTAAACTAAAGAGGATAGAATGGACGATAAACTGATCTTAGGCGGCAGGGAGTTTAGCTCGCGCCTGATAATGGGCTCGGGCAAGTTTGATCACGCGATGATCGACGCCTGCGTGCGGCATGCGGGCTGCGAGATCGTCACGCTTGCGCTGCGCCGCGTGAACGAAAGCAAGAGCCGCAATATCTTGGATTTCATCCCTCGCGGCGTCACGCTGCTGCCAAACACCAGCGGCGCGCGAAACGCCGAGGAGGCGCTGCGGATCGCACGGCTCGCGCGCGAGCTTGGCTGCGGCGACTTCGTAAAGATCGAGATCATAGGCGACAGTAAATACCTTCTGCCCGACAACGCCGAGACGATCAAGGCCTGCGAGACCCTGGCGCGCGAGGGTTTCGTGCCGCTTGCCTACATGCACGCCGATCTGTGCGTAGCTCGCGATCTGGTAAGCGCAGGGGCTGCCGCCGTGATGCCTCTGGCCGCGCCGATCGGCTCCAACCGCGGGCTGATGATGCGTGGGATGATCGAAATTTTACTAGACGAAATCGACGTGCCGATCATCGTAGATGCGGGGCTCGGCGCGCCTAGCGAGGCCTGCGAGGCGATGCAGATGGGCTGCGCTGCGGTGATGGTAAATACGGCGATCGCCACGAGCGGGGATCTGGCGCTGATGGCGCGGGCGTTTGCGCTCGGCGTGCAGGCGGGGCGCGATGCCTATCTGGCGGGGCTCGGCGCCGTTTGCAAAACGGCCTGCGCAAGCTCGCCGCTAACGGGATTTTTGCGCTAGCGGTTAAAATTTTAAACGCGGCTTGGTTGTGCGAGTTGTGTTTTTTGCGCGGAATTTGCCTCTCTTGGGTTTGTACGGATTATATATCGCGCAAGCTCGACATAGCGGCCGATAGACATGGCGTGGAATTTTAAAATTTCGCACGGCACGGCGCAAATATGAAATTTTAAAATTTGCGCCGCATAAATTTACACGCAAAAACGTGCCGTGTGAAATTTAAATGAAAATTTAAAAGGAAAATTTTAAAGATGATGAAAACCGGCTATCTAGCGGGCATGGAGGATATCGGAAGCGAGATGATGGAGCGCACGCTTGCTCTGCGCGAGGGCTTTTGCGAGGAGGCGAGCGAGGCTGACGTGCAAAGGGCGATCAGCGCGAAAAACAGAAGTCTGCGCGATTTTGCCGCGCTACTAAGCGTGCGCGCGGGCGAGCATTTGGAGCAGATCGCTCGTACTGCGGCGCGCGAAAAAGCGGCGCATTTCGGCAGCAACGTTGCCGTTTTCACGCCGATTTACATTTCAAACTACTGCGACAATCTCTGCGTTTACTGCGGCTTTAACTGCAAAAACAAAATCGCGCGCGCAAGGCTCGATGAGACGCAGCTAAAGGCGGAGTTTGAGGCGATAGCGGCGAGCGGGCTGGAAGAAATTTTGATCCTCACGGGCGAGAGCGAGAAAAACAGCCCCGTACGCTACATCGGGCGCGCCTGCGAGCTCGCGCGGCAGTATTTTAAGGTGATCGGCGTCGAAATTTATCCGCTAAACTCCGCTGATTACGCCTATTTGCACGCTTGCGGCGTCGATTTCGTCACCGTTTTTCAAGAAACCTACGATCCCGCGCGCTACGCGCAGCTGCATCTTGCGGGCAACAAGCGCGTTTTTGCGTATCGTTTCGCAGCCCAAGAGCGCGCGATCAGAGGCGGTATGCGCGGCGTGGGCTTCGCGGCGCTTTTGGGGCTCGGAGACTTCCGCCGCGATGCCTTTGCCACGGGCGTGCACGCGTGGCTGCTTCAGCGCAAGTACCCGCGCGCCGAGATTGCCTTTTCGGTGCCGCGCCTGCGCCCGATTATCAACAACGACAAAATAAACCCGAAAGACGTCGGCGAGCGCGAGTTGCTGCAGGTGATGTGCGCGTATCGGCTGCTGCTGCCAAGTGCACAGATCACGATCTCCACGCGCGAGAGGGCGGGCTTCCGCGACAATGCGATCAGGATCGCGGCGAGTAAAATTTCAGCGGGCGTAAGCGTCGGTATCGGCGGGCACAGCGAGCAGAGGGGCGACGAGCAGTTCGAGATCAGCGACGCGCGTAGCGTAAGCGAGGTCTGCGAGGCGATCCGCGACGGCGGGCTGCAGCCGCTGATGAGCGAGTATATCTATGTGTGAGGCGCGAAATTTTACCGCGTGCGTGGATGAAATTTACGGCGTTAGACGCGAGATTTTCAGCGTCGGGCTCGAGGGCGGATTTAGTGCCGCCCAGCGCAGAAGTAAAATTTGTAGCGTAAAATACGGCGCGGAATTTTGCAACGCCGCACACGGCGATAAAATTTATGGCGCTATGGCAGATGATAAAATTTTCGATATCGTGTCAGCTGGCGCGGGAAATTTTGAGATACAAAATGCGTACGTAAATTTAAGACCTAGGAACACATACGCGGATTTAAAATTTAAAGGCGACGCAAATTCCGAGCCCGCGGGCGACATAAATTTTAAATTTAAAAACGGCACGAGCTTCAGGTTCTTATGCGGCGGCAACGCAAAGCCGCTAAAATCGAGGAGCTGGGCGAACGCTTTGAGCCTTAGCGCTGCGGCGGAAATTTTAGACCTTGTTTCGGCGGGCGAAATTTTTAAATATAGCGTGATGGCGGGGATTTCGGCGCTCGCCCTAGCAAGTAAAATTTTAATCTCTAGCATCGCAGGCGAAATTTTAAATTTGAGCGCGGCGCCGTCCACGGGCAGGGATTTTGGGCTTAAGGGAGCGGGCGCATGCTAGATTTAGAGCTTGCTTCGCGCATTACGATCATTACAAATCGCTCGCTCTGCGGCGGTGAGGCGGCGCTGCTCGCGCGCATAGCGGATTTTGCTGCGGCGGGCGTAGGCGAGATCGTCGTGCGCGAGAAGGATTTAGACGAAGCGGCCTATGCGGCGCTGTTTGGTAAAATTTTACTCGCCTGCAAGAGCGAGCTTTGCGCGGATGCGGCCCGTGCGGTCGGAATTTTTGCAAATGAAGCTAGTGCCGCTAAATTTGGCGAAACCCAAGCTTTTGCGGGCGGATTGAACGCGAGCGCGGCCTGTGCGGATGGGGCTCGCAGTCACGGTGCCGCTACAGATGAGATACGGTCTAAAAATTCCGCTTGCGTTTTAGATGAAATTTTGCCTGAAAATTTTATCGACGCTGCAAATTGCGCGAATGATGGTGCGTCGGGCGAGATTTCGCTTCGCGGCGCCGTATGCAAAACAAAACTCGCGGTTGAAGGCGTACGGAGCGCAGAAAATGCGGAAAGTATGCAGGGTGCGCAAAGTACAGAAAATGCGAATGATGTGCATAGTGCAAAAAATGCGGGGAGTGCGTGGAGCGCGCAGTACACGGAAAGTATAGAGGGTGTAGAAAATTCACAGAGCGTGAAAGAGACAGAGAATGCGAAGGGCGCGCAGAGCGCAGAGAGGGCAAGGCACCTGCCCGCGATCTTTGTGCATAATTTTGCAGATTTTGCGCTGCGGGCGGGCGAGAGAAATTTATGGCTGCCGCTCGGGGTTTTGCGGAGCTTCAGCGCGGCGCGCGGCGCGGAGTTTTTGCGCGCAAATTTCAAAAAACTGGTCGCTTCCTGCCACAGCGAGGCGGAGGCGCGCGAGGCGCTGGAGCTGGGCGCGAGCGCGATCTGCCTGAGCCACATCTTTGCGACCGATTGCAAGGCGGGGCTAGCGCCGAGGGGGCTAAATTTGATCCGCGCCGTGCGGGAGTTTTTTGCGGGCGAAATCTATGCGCTGGGCGGCATAACGCCGCGCAATTTCGCTTCCGTCCTACGCGCGGGAACCGACAGGATCGCTGTTATGAGCTCAGCGATGGCGACGTGGGACGCGAGCGATTTCATAAGAAAATTTAAGAAATGAATCGATCCGAAAATATGGTCCGTTTCTTTTGCCGCGCCTTGCCGCCGTCATTGCGCTGCATGCGGTGCGACACAAAAACACATATTTTAATAAAATCAAAAGCTCACGAAATGGGCGCGATTTATTGCGATTTAAGCCTGAAATTATAAAATACGAGCGTTTAAGCTTAAGGATATTTTTTGGATAAAGTGCTGCTTGAGGAATCTAAAAAGCCTCTAAACGAACGACGTCGGACTTTCAAGCAAAAGCTTTGAAAAGGCGCTAGCGCTGACATCTTTGACGATGCGGATTTAAGCGATGCAACGGATCGCAGATCATTAAATTTAAACGATGCAAATTTGAGTAGTAAAAGCTTTAAAAATGCGAATTTTAATCAAACAGACCCCGAATCGCAACCCGATCATCTTTGCGGCGCAAATTTCCGAGATAAAAATTTAAACGACATGAATTTAAACTCAAAAGATGAGATAAAATTTCAAAATTTAAACCCGGGTGGTATTTCATCGCGGGGCGCTAAAACTCGTGATTACGACAAAGAGCCGATAATCATAAAAGATCACGCTATAATTTTAAATGCTATCATCGGCGCGATCTATATCATTACTACGATATTGATGGCGATATGCGGTAAATTTTCTGCCCAGCAAATTTTATTTCTCGTTTTGCTGGATTGCTATTTTCCGCTCAGAGCATTAAATAAATTCTCAAATTTCGGCAAGTGCTATATATGCTTTAAAAATGACGATATAACTCTATACTCTAAAAAGACGGAAGCCGTTTTATACGAGACCAAAATTTCAGATATAACTTGTATCAAACGAACCACGGGACCGTCATACCCCGAAATATCAAAAAAGACAAAATGCCTTATGCTGCTATTTGCTTTTATATACTTGCTTTTAGTTTTTTTCGTAGCGGTAGTGATAGACGGAAGGGAGGAAAATTTTTGGATAATTTTTGCGGTAATTATACCTATTAGCTTCTTTCCTTTATTGCTATATAGGCTTTTTAACGGGCTAGGCTTTGATATTATAAATGACAGCATATTGATATATGACAAAAGTTCTTTTATAGAGGTTTCGTTTTTAAGCAACAAAGAATACAGGGAATTAAAGACCTATTTTCTACTAAAAATAGGGAAAAATTTAGATAAAATCCCGCCGCAAATTTTTGTATAGATCATAAAAGCGGACTCTATTTGAAATTTATCTTAAATTATGATCGATTAAATTTGCCCTTTTTCGGCGACATGAAAACGATGACGTTTGAAGCGAGCAGGGATAAATTTGAACAAAATTTTACCTCGTAAATTTACGAAGTCTCATTCCACGAGCCGCGCGCGGATGTCACCGAAGAGCAGCACGTCCTTCAAAACGGCGCGATCGGCGTAACCGCGTTCGTTTAGGCTCAGGTGCAGCTCGCCTCGGCTGCTCGAAAATATCGGCTGGTTGATGAAAACCACGTAAATCACCGCAGCCTGCTTATCCGCGCCCGTGCTGCGCCCTTTAAAATTTACGTCCGTTGTGCCGGTTTTCGTATCTGCTCCGCTAGGTTTCGCGCTTGCCGCTGCGCCGGAGTTTGTATCCTCATCGCTAGGCGGCGCGACGCCAAGCTCGCTCGCGATATTTGCGGCGGCGCTTCCGCGCGGCCTTTCAATGTCGATCCTTCCGTCGGCACTTTTTGCGCCTGCGGCTCGGACGAAAAATTTATCGCCCGAGTGCGGGATTTTAGAGAAATTGAAAAACAAACTCAGCAGGTCGTTCGTCGCAAAATAGGGCAAAATTTCGTCGCTTACGAGCTGTAGCTCGCCGCCCGTGCCCTTGAACTTTTGAAATTTTATCGTTTTGCGCGCGTAGTCGAAAGTGTAGGTTTTGCGCTCGTTTTTCGCTGTTTTGCCCTTTTTGCGCGAGACTTCGTGGACGTAGAGATCGGGCATCAAAAGCCCCGCCACGACGCGCCCCTTTGAGCGGAAGCTCTCGCGCCTTTGCCCGCTTAGGCTGCCCGCGACGCCCTGCGCAATGGCGTCCATGACGATCTCGTAGCGATCGCCCTGCCGCACGAGCCGCGTATTTGCGCTGCCGACCGCGCCGAAAATGCCGAACGAAATTTCATATTTCGCGCTGATCGTCTCGCCGAAAAGCGCGCTCACGCATAAAATCAAAATAGCAAAAAATTTCATCCCTATCGTCCTTTCGCTTTGCGGTGCCCCATCATACGACGCCCGTGAAATTTACGCTCTTTGCGTCGCTTTATCGCATTGTGCTCGCAAAGCTCGTGCGGGAATCTGCGCCGCGTTCGTAAAATTTACCATAAAAAGTAAACTCGCGCCGCCTATTTCATTTTCTCCATAGCGCGATTAAATATCAGCCGCCGCTCCTTACCGTCGTGAAAGACCGCCTTGCTCGCCAAAGACACCGACTGTCGCCGCTTTTATATTTACGACGCATATACGGCTCGGCGCGCGCTTGCCAGAAATTGGCGATTTTATATTTCGTACAGACCGCTTCGTCGCAAAGCATGCCTGTGAATAAAATCAAAATTTCATATTGCGGCTATGTTTGTACTTCGCACTAGCCGTTACGCCGCGCCCGTTAAATTTACGTTTTTACGCGCCGCCCGTAAAGCTCGCGCATAAAATTTGTGCCGTCGCCATTAAAACGCTTGTTAAATTTACGCTTTTTACTCGGCGCTATTTTGTGCTGCAAATACAGCCTTATCGGTCGTTAGTAAATCCGCTCAAATTTAAATGGATCCGCTTTTAACGACTTGCCGCGGGTCAAATTCGTAAATTCAATCCTTCCAAAGCCACCATTTAAGTTTGGCTTTGTCTGGGTGCGGAGTATTTGCGTAGTAGCAAACCATGCGGTAAACGTAGAGGATGCACTTGTCGCTGCCGCGCCCGAGCGCCTTTGTGCGTTCAAACATCTCGTCCGGATCTGCGCCCTTTAGCGAAGCGATGTCAGTGTAGCCCAGCGCCAACAGATCAGCCTCTGTCGCCTCGCCGACATATGGGATTTTCTTAAAATCGCTCGCGCCTTTACTCAAATTTTACTCCAATCTTTATTCAAATTTCGCTTGGCTCGCCATTTGGATAAAATTTTAAAGCCCCTTGAGAGTGCGGAATTTTAAAATTTCACTCGTGCGAGGCAAGTTTTAAAATTTTATCCACGCGGTGCGAAAAATTTTTAAAATTTTACCTCGCCGCCGAGCTGCCGCGCTTATGCGCGCCGCTTTTTAGTGTTAAGACGTCCGCCGCCGCGCTCGTTATCGGAAATTTTATCCGCAAGCTAGCAGGGAAGCTTGGGCGCGGCAAAGTTTGAACGTTTTTAATCCCCAACGGAGTAAATTTACGCTTCCGCCTTGCGCCAAATGCAAAAATATGATACGTTTGTTTCAAACTCCAACGGGATGGAATTCTACTCACAGGGAACAACGTCTATGACAGCTACGTAACTAAGTTTCAATTCCCAACGGATTTTGTAAAAAGATGACGGCGGCGCTTCGACGTCATCCAAGCCGCCTTTGTGCGCATTTTGATTAAAATTTCTTGCGCGCGGAAACCACGCTTAAAATGATTTTCACCAAATTTTACGCAAGCTTTGGCGCTAAATTTGATCTAAAATTCGCTCGCAAATTTCGCGCGGGTTTTGTGCCTGATATATCGGCCGACCTACCACGATAAAATCCGCCCTTGCCTCGCGCGCGATATCCAGATTTGCTACTCGCTTTTGATCTGCTGCACTCTCGCCAAACGGCCTTACGCTCGGGCAGAGCGTAATAAAATTTGCACTCGTGGCGTCCTTTATCAGGCGGCTCTCGAACGCCGAGCAGACCATGCCGTCAAGCCCCGCTTCGTAGCTCATCACGCCAAATTTGCGCACGGCTTCGCTTAAATTTTGCTCGTAAACCGCGCTAAATTCGGTCTCGTCAAAGCTCGTTAGCGCAGAGACTGCAAGCACTAGCGGACGCGAAGCTAGCTTGCCCAGTCGCTCCATCACCGTCGCCATCGCGCGCTTGCCGCTGCTTGCATGCACGTTTATCATATCGACGCCGAGCTTAGCGATCTCCTCGGCGGCGTCTGCCATCGTGTTTGGGATGTCGTAGAGCTTTAGATCGAGGAAAATTTTAAAATTTCCAAGCTTTTTTAGCTCCTCCACAAAGCCCGCTCCGTCGCGCAAATAAGTTCGCAACCCAACTTTGAGCCAAATTTTATCCGAAAAGTCTGCAAGCTCGCCCGCTAGCTGTAAGCACTGCTGCTTTGAGCCCAGATCAAGCGCGACGCATAGCTTCACCGTTTATCCTTGCCGCGTACTGCGCCTTTGTTGTCCGCAGGTCTTTTTGAGATGGTGCCTCTGCCGCCCGCGGATTTTTTCAGCGCGGTAGAGATTTTGCGCCCCGCGCTACTTTTCGGCGCAGTATTTTTACCCGCAGTGCCTTTCTTTGGTACCGCGTTTTTGCCGACTTTGAAATTTCTATCCGCGCCCTCTTTTTTCGGCGCGGCGTCTTTGCCTCGTTCGCCTGCTTTAAAATTTTTACCTCGCTCGCCAGCTTTGAAATTTTTGCCCGTTTTCTCCGTCTTGAATTTATCTCCGGTCTTAAAATTTTTCTCCGTTTTAAATTTTTTGCTCGCGGTAGATTCGGATTTTTTTACGGATGCGCTGCGAGTTTTCATATTAGCGGGCTTTTTAGACGGTCTGCTTCTACTCGCCGTAGAATTTTTCGGCGCGCCGCCCCTCTTTGCTCTCGTAAAATTTTTCGTCTCGCCGTTCGCGCCTGTGGGAATGAAATTTTTCGCCGTATCGTCGCTGTCCGAAACGGCGGAGCTTTCCGCCGCAGCGGGCTTGAAATTTTCGCTTGTCGCTGTGGATAGCTCGGAATTTACGCTTGCCGTTGTATTCGGCTTAGAAATTTTATCCGCCGCGATGTTTACGGGGCTATCTTTTAGCGCATCCAGCACGCCGTTTATAAATCTTGGCGAGATGCCAAGCTCCTTGGCGGAGTTGATCGCTTCGTTGATGACAATGCCCGCGTCGGTGTCCGTAAAGCGCAGCTCATACGCCCCGAGCCGCAGTATCGCGCGCTCCAGAGCCGAAATTTCGGCAAGCTTGAATTCCTTTAAATTTTCATCTATCAGCGCATCGACCGCGGCGAGATTTTCGCTAGCGCCGCGCAGAAGTGCCAGCGTCCAGTTGCGCTGCTCGTTGCGAATGCGCTTCTCCTCCAAATACTCGTCCGCAAAGTCCTCGCCGCCGCCGTTCATATCCTGGGAGTAGAGCAGCGAGATCGCAGCGAGCCTGGCTTGGTGTCTGGTGGCCATTTTACGCCTTTATGTTGCGAAATAGGCTTAGAAGCTCGATCGCACCGCTCATTGCTTCAAAGCCCTTGTTGCCGGCCTTTGCGCCTGCACGCTCGATCGCTTGCTCGATATTATCGGTAGTCAGCACGCCGAAAGTCACGGGTGCGCCGTATTTTAGCATAGTGTTTGCGATACCTTTGCTTACTTCGGCGCTTACGTAGTCAAAATGCGGAGTAGAGCCGCGGATCACCGCGCCTAGGCAGACGACGGCGTCGTAGAGCTTGGAGCTTAGCGCCTTTTCAAGCGCAAGCGGGATCTCAAAAGCGCCAGGCACCAGCATCAGGCTTAAATTTTCCTCCTTGCCGCCGTGGCGCAAAAACGCATCGTGCGCCCCCTCGACTAGGCGATCGGTGATGATGTGGTTGAAGCGGGCGTTGATGATTAGGATCTTTTCGCTGCCCTTAAGAGCAAGCGAGCCTTCGATGATTTTCATGGTTTTCCTTTGCGTTAAATTTAGCGCTAAGCTTAGCTAAATTCGCCAAAATTTTAAATTAATTTCAGCATCACGGCGCTTGAAATTATGAGAAATAACAGGCGCTTTGCGCGCAGAAATTTTCTCGCGGTGGATGAATACGCCTAGGATCACGGCGCCGATTGTGCCGATCCCGTGTATAGGACGTATGCGAGCGCAGCGCTATGTATTTAAAAGCAAGCATAAATATAAAAAGTTCGCAATCGCGCAGATGACGGCAAGTAGCCGCTCGTGCGCACTAGCAGCGCGTTTGAGCCCGTACGCCCGGTCGTACACAAAAAGCGCTCCGATGAGGGTAAAGCAAAGCTTTGGCGTTCATAAACCGCCTAAATTTTAAATTTAAAGCGCGATTACGACGGCTTAGATTGAAATTCGCCTTAAAATTAATCCTAAATAATAAATTTTATTATTTGTTTAGAAATTTTTGGCTATAATCGTTCTAAATCATTTCAAGGAGAGAAAGATGTTTAAACTTAGAGAGTTGCCGTTCGATGCGGCGCATAACGCGGTCGTAAGCAAGCAAACCTGTGATTATCACCACGGCAAGCACCACGCGACCTATGTGGCAAATTTAAATAAACTTACCGAATCGGGCGAGTTCGCGGGCAAGGGGCTTTACGAGATCGTAACGGCCGCTAGCGGCGGGCTTTTCAACAACGCAGCGCAGGTTTACAACCACGATTTTTACTGGGATTGCATCGCAAAGCCTAGCGAGCCGTCTACGGAGCTAAAATCGGCGCTGGCGGAAAATTTTGCGGATTTTAAAAGCGAGTTTTTGTCTGCGGCTACGGCGCATTTCGGCTCAGGCTGGGTGTGGCTCGCTTACGATCCGAAATCGGGCAAGCTTTGCATTAAAGCGACCCAAAATGCCGCCACGCCGGTGGCCGAAGGGCTCGTGCCGCTTCTAGTCGTAGACGTTTGGGAGCACGCGTATTACATCGACGAGCACAACGCGCGCCCGAAATATCTGGAGAAATTCTACGCAGGCATCAACTGGGAGTTCGTCTCAAGCGCCTACGAATGGGCTAAAAAAGAGGGTCTCGGCTCGGTGAAATTTTATATGGGCGAGCTTCACGGCAGAGATTAATTTTAAAATTTAAGCGCACGCGGCGATATAAAATCTGGGCCCGTCGCGATTTGCTTGCGTAAATTTTAAATTTGCGCGGGCTCGTCACAAACGGAAGCGGTGCTATCCGCAGAGCTAAAATCCGTTTTAAACGCATAATCCGAGTAGAGCAGATACGGCTCGTGCAGTACACAAAGCTGAAATCTCTTAAGCGCTCGTATGTTCGCTGTGAGTTCGCTACCGATGATAATCGCTGCCCGCAAATCGCTTAGACGCACCGTGGATTTGCTATAGATGCAGGCCCGCTGCAGAGGTAGCCGCCGCGTTTAGCGCACGCGACCGATCGCTTAAAATTTTAATTCAAAGCTAGCGGCTAAATTTTAAGGGCTTTTCTTGAGATTAGCCGCAGCAATACCACTTTCAATCTATCTTTTAAATTTAAAATTTCATTAAAACCAGGGCGCTAAATTTAATCAAAATTTTAGCTCAAAATCATCCACAGCCCGATCGCGCACATCAGCACCGAGCAGAAAATTTCGAGGTATTTCAGGTGGGTTTTCAGCAGATTTTTTAGCACCGCTCCGCCCAGCGCGTAGATGCTAAGACATATACTTTCGCTTACGCACAGCGTAGCGACGAGGGCGAAAGTGCGCGCGCCGAAAAGGTTGTCCGCGTCCAAAAACGGCGGAAAGAGAGCGGTGAAAAATATCCACGCTTTGGGGTTTGAGACCGCGACTACGAAGCCTTGTAGGAAGATATTTTCGCTGTGCTTTTGTTTTTGCAGCTTAAAATTTCCGCGCGCTAAAAAGGTCGCGACGCCCAGATAGAAAATGTACGCGCCGCCTAAAATTTTAATCGCGCTAAGCGCCGCAGGGTGCGCAAGCAGAATGCCTGCGACGCCGAATATGCAAGCGAGCGCCACGGCTGCGACGCCCAGCACCTGCGCGAGCAACGCAGGCAGCGCCCTAAGATAACCGCGCGAGATGCCGAGATTTAGCGCGTAGGTCATGTTGATGCCCGGCATCAGCGATATCGGAAAGATCGTAAGGAAAAACAGAAGCATTGCAAACCCCTAAATTGCGGCTAAATTTTAAATTTATCGCGCGCCTGCCGCAGAAATTTTATCGCGCGGCAACGAATAAATTTTAAAATTCCGCCGCGCACTTTTGCGCTTGTCATCACGCTTGCACGGTGCGCGTAGATAAAATTTTAAAATTCTGACGTCCGCTTCGCTAGACGCGTCAAAGCTTTCTATAGGGCGGGAAGGGGGCTTGGATTGCGAGGTTGCTCCCCTTCCTGCCCCAAACCCCACCTAACCCCCGACGACGCTTTACAAGGGGCAGGCTACGCCTGCGCTGAATTTATATTATAACTGCGGTGCAGTGTCTTGCACCTAGTCGCAAGACCGCCGTGCCGCAAGTTTCAATACAATGTGTCGCACCGAGTAAAAACTCACGCCGCAGTGTGGGTAAGGCAGCGAATGAAATTTTAAAATTCTATCGCACCGCCGCGGGCAAATTTAAAATTTAAAACTCTTGCGGCTTTAAATTTAGCCGAAAATCCCGTACCCGAAGATCACCGCGATGATAAGCGGCAGGATAAATTTGACATACAAAAACCAAACTCCCGCGAGCCTTGCGCTCAGATCGCCTTCGTTGGTGAGCTCGTAGATCGCGTCCTTTTTCAGCACCCAGCCCACGTAGATGCAGCACAGAAGCGCCGTTAGCACGAAAAATACGTTCGCGCTTACGAAGTCGAAGGCGTCGAAAACTGAGCGCCCCAGAATTTTAACGTCCGCAAGCACGCTGCTTGAGAGTATGCAGGGCAGGTTGCCGAGCACGAAGACGCCGCCGAGCGTTAAATTTACCGCCTTTAGCGTTGAAAAGCCGAAGCGCTCCTCGACGAAATTTATGATGACCTGATAGATCGTGATTGACGTCGTAAGCGCGGCGATGAGCAAAATCGAGAGAAAGACCACCGCGACGGCGTTGCCGAACGGCATGTGCGAAAACGCGATCGGCAAGCTCTTAAAAACCAGCGACGAGCCGCTGCTCGGCTCAAGCCCCGCGCTAAAGAGCGATGGGAAGATCATAAAGCCCGCAAGCACGGCGATGAGGGTATTTACGACTGCGGTGATGGTGGCTGTTTGCATCAGCTTCTCGTCTTTGTTGAGGAAGCTAGACAGCGTGATCATCACGCCGAAACCGAGCGAGAGCGCGAAAAAGACCTGACCCAAAACGTCGATCAAAAGCTTGGGCGTGATCTTGGCAAAATCGACGCTGAGATAAAATTTCACGCCTTCCTTTGCGCCCTCAAGCGTTAAATTTGTAAGAATTACGGCGATGAAGCACAAAAATAGCGCGGGCATTAGAAATTTTACGAATTTTTCGATCCCTTCGATGATGCCGTTTTTCAAAATGTACCAGTTGATCGCTATGAAAACGAGCGTGTAAGCTCCGACGCCGAGCGGGCTATTTTCGATGTGATCTGAGTAGAATTTCTGCGTAAATGCGGGGTCGGTGATCCGCGCGGAGAGGTCGAAGTTGCCGCTTACGATGTTTACTATGTAGGTTAGCACCCAGCCGCCAAGGACCATATAGTAGGCCAAAATTCCAAACGCGCCGATTACGCCCATGATGCCTACGATCTTCCATGCGGGCTTTATGCGCGAGCCGTCCTTTTTAGGCGCCGTGAAGGCATCGACGCAGTTTCTTAGTGCGCGACGTCCGATGACGTTTTCTACCAAGATCATCGGGATTCCAAGCACGATCATTGCGATGCAAAATATGAGAACGTAAGCGCCACCGCCATTTTCGCCAACTAAATACGGAAACCGCCACGTGCAGCCAAAGCCGATCGTGGCGCCCGCGACGGTTAAGATATATGTGAGCTTGCTGCTCCAGGTCTGTCTCGGCACGCTCCCTCCTTAAAATTGCTCTTTTTTGAGCTTGTCGAGGAAGTCCTCGATATTGTATTTGGCGCGGTAAGTCTCGCTGATGAGATGGACTATGATGTCGCCGAGATCGACGACGCTCCACTCATCGCCGCTTTCGATAGCCAAAAACTCCTCGCCGAGCGGCTTAAGCACGCTTTTTAGCTCCTCGATGAGCGAGGCTGCGTGGCGGGCGGTCAGCATAGTGGCAATAACTACGAATTTCGCGATGTATTCGCGCCCCTCCATATCGATGATCTGGACGTCTTCGGCTTTCTTTTCGTTTAAAATTTCGGCGATCCGCTCCGCCCTTTGCTTTGGATCTTGCATATCTTTCCTTTTATAAAATTTTATGACCTCTGCTGCGATCTTGGGCGGGATTTCGCCTTTGAAATCTCGCCTAAAACCGCTTGAACTCGCATCCACGGCAACCTCGATCCGCCTTAAGCTCGCCCACTGCCGCGGGATCTCGTAACCGGGCCTCGTAAGCACTACAAACTCCACTAATTTCTGCAACTCGCCAAAATCGCGCCATTTATGAAGCTCGGCTAAATTGTCGGCACCCACGACGATGTAGAACTTTGAGACTGTATCCGTGCCGCTTGCACTATTTGCTTTGCTTGCTTCATCTGCACTGCTTACATCGCTCGCGTCATCCGCGTCATCTGCGCCGCCTGTGCCGCCTACACCATTTGCGTCATTTACATCACCTGTATCAGCAATGCAATTTGCATTGCCGCTTGAAATTTCGCTTGCGCTTGAAATTTTGTCCGCGTTTAAAATTTTACTCGCATCGTTTGCGCTACCCGCCTTATTTCTACCGTCGGCCGAAATCTCACCCGCCTTGCTTTGTGAAATCCCGCCCGTTTCGCTTTCGCTGCCGACCGAAATTTGATCCGCCGTGCCACCTCGCAGAGCTTCGTTTTTTGCGTTAGCGGCGATACTTGTCCCACCCGTGCTATCGGCGGAGCAGGCGTCGCCGCCTAGAATTTTACCTATATCGCACGACAAAGTCCCGTTCGTCTTCTCGGGTAAAATTTCGTCTGCACTGCCTAGAGTATAGGCACTGGTAGAAATTTTATTCGCAATATTTGCGCCATTAGGTAAAGCTCTATCCGTTACGGCTACCGGGGTTTCACCCGTTCCGCCTGTCGTCTCCGTCGCGATTTTGCCGTTTCCGCCGTATTTTTCGAGCAGAAATTTTACGCTTTGTATAGTGGGTACCGAGCGGTTTTGCAAAATTTCATAATCGCTCACTTCCACATGCGGGGCGTCGCTCCACAGCGCACGGCACCATCTAAGCCGCAGCTGCGGTGGCGCCGAAAAGCTCTTTTTAAACGGGTTTAGAAACGACGGCATTATGACCAGCAAATCGGGCTTTAGGCTTGATAAGATCGCCCCTACCGCGGCGTCGTGCCCTGCGTGCGGTGGATCGAAACTGCCGCCGAAAAGCGCGATTTTCACGCACCCGCTCCGCGCCGTTTCATGCCGCAAAATTTCTCGCTCTTCGCCGTAAATTCCGCGGCATCGTGAGCCCTGGGCTCTGCGCCGCAAAATTTCGTGCTACCAAATTTTGTTGCAAAAAATCCTGTGTTTTGCAGCACGAAAAATTTAACGCCGCGCTTTTTAAATTTTTCCGCGCAAGACCCAGTGGCTGCGAATCGGGCGTTAGAATTTGGGTTTTTGTAAGGCTTTCGCACGGGCCGCCTACATATATTTTTCTAAAACGCGCGGGATTTCGATGCTGCCGTCCTTGCGCTGGTAGTTTTCCATTACCGCGATTAGCGTGCGGCCGACTGCGAGCGAGGAGCCGTTTAGCGTGTGAACGAGGCTGTTTTTCTTGCCGTCTTTGAAGCGGATTTTGGCTCTGCGCGCCTGAAAATCGCGACAGTTGCTGATCGAGCTGATCTCTCTGTATTGGTTCTGCCCCGGCAGCCAAACCTCCAAATCCACGGTCTTTGCGGCGCTAAAGCCAAGATCGCCGCTGCAAAGCAGCATGTGTCTGTGCGGAAGGCCCAGGCTAGCTAGTAGATCGCTCGCGCATGAAATCATCTCCTCAAGCATCTTTGCGCTATCCTCTGGGCGCGTGATGGCGACGAGCTCGACCTTTTCAAACTGGTGCTGGCGTATCATGCCCCTTGTGTCACGTCCTGCTGAGCCTGCCTCTTGGCGGAAGCATGCTGAGTAGCAAGTCATCTTTATAGGAAGCTGCTCAGCTTCAATGATCGTGTCGTTGTATAAATTTGTCACAGGCACTTCGCTAGTTGGGATGAGGTAGAGGTCCTCGTCGCGCACCTTGTAAAGATCCTCTTCAAATTTAGGCAGCTGACCGGTGCCAAAAAGTGTGTTTGAGCTTACTAGATAAGGGACATTTACAAGCTCAAAGCCACGCGCGCTGTTAAAGTCGATCATATAATTAACGAGCGCTCTACTAAGCCTTGCTCCCATGCCACGAAGCACGGTAAAGCGAGATCCTGAGAGCTTTGCGCCCCTTTCAAAGTCAAGCCAGCCAAGGCTCTCGCCTAGCTCCCAGTGCTCCTTTGGCGTAAAGTCAAATTTAGTTGGCTCAAGCACCGTTTTTATGCAGACGTTATCGTCCTCATCTTTGCCAAATGGCACATCATCGTCAGTGATATT
>NZ_CALJPC010000076.1 GCF_937981295.1 uncultured Campylobacter sp. | reverse complement strand
GCTCCGCCTATTGCGCCTATCGTAAGCGGCACCAATAAAATTCGCTTTTTCATACCCGCCCTTTAAAATAAAATTGAAATACATTATTATATATCCGCATACTTAAATAAGGTTGAAATTTAATTTCAAAACCATTTGAAATTTGTTTTTATTGGCGGCAAGTATTGTGCTCCGCCTAAGCCGTTTACGCATTTTGACTGCGTCTTGTTTGTACTTTATCGCGCCGTTTCTGCCCCCTCGGCTCTGCTCCGCTTGCACCTGTTTTTATCGCGTTTCGTCTGACCGCCTCTGCGCCTTGGCTTTTCGTTTCGATTCGTTTGCGCCACGCTCAGGCTGCTAAATTCGGCATTTCTATCACAGCAAAGAGTCTAAATTTAAACATCCGCGATTCGTTTGCGTCTAAATTTAGCGGTCGCCCGCGCGATTTTAAAATTTCGCTTTTCGCAAATTCAGATCGGAATTTATTTGCTTTTTATTTTACAAAGGATAAAATCGCGCCTAAGAGATCGGTCGATCTAAATTATTTCAGGACTTTTTCATGAATAACGTTAAATGGTACATCATCGCAGGCGCCGTGCTAGGCGTGCTGGGTGCGACGCTGGTGCATTTCGGTAATCCGGGCAATATGGGCGTTTGCGTCGCTTGCTTTTTGCGCGACACCACCGGCGCGCTGGGCTTTCACCGAGCTAGCGCGGTGCAATACATCCGCCCGGAGATCATAGGGCTCGTGTTCGGCGGCTTTTTGGCAAGCGTGCTTTGGACGCGCGAGTTCGCGCCGGTTACCGGCAGCTCGCCGTTTGCAAAATTTTTCCTAGGGATCTTCGCGATGATCGGCTGCCTTGTGTTTTTGGGATGTCCGTGGCGCGCGTTTTTACGCCTAGGCGGCGGCGATTTGACAGCGCTAGCCGGATTGGCAGGTCTGATCTGCGGCGTACTCATTGGGTTTTTGCTTAAAAAGCGCGGCTATGAGGCGAGTAAAGAGGCAAGACTTAGCGGCCCGATCGGAATTTTGCCCGTGATACTGGGCGCAGCGCTACTTGCGGCTTTGGTTTTCGGACTCAAAACGGGCGAGGGCGGCGCGCTTTTTATCTCCGCTAAAGGTCCCGGCGCACAACACGCCGCGGTAGGCATCTCGCTGGCTGCAGGCATTATCGTGGGCGCGGTGATGCATAGAAGCAAATTTTGCAGCGTCGGCGCGTTCGGTAGAATTTTCAGCGGTGATTTCTCGATGTTTTGGGGCGTGCTAAGCGTCATCGTGTTTGCGAGCATCGCAAATATCGCGTTTGGACAATACAAGCTCGGCTTCGAAGGCCAGCCTATCGCGCATAACGATTTCGTTTGGAATTTCTTGGGTATGGTGCTCGCAGGACTTTGCTTCAGCCTAAGCGAGGGCTGCCCCGGTAAGCATCTGGTGCAGGCCGGCACGGGAAATTTAAGCTCGGGCATATTCGTTATCGGCATGGCGGCGGGCGCTGCGATCGCGCATAATTTCTTGCTCGCAAGCTCGGCTAAAGGCATCACCGAGTTCGCTCCTTACGCGGTTGCGATCGGTTTTGTTTTCGCGCTTTACGTGGGGATTTTTCAAAGACGCGTCGGCTAACGCAGACGTTAGCAGAACTTGGCTCGGTTCGCTGTCATACGCTTGGTGTAACGGCAAACCCATGCTTTAATTGCAAAATTATATACGGTGAAATTTAAAATCGCCGTATAAAATTTTGTGCCGCTATAACTTTAAAAAGTAATTTTTGTGCCTGCGTTAGTAAATTTTAAAGTCATTCTTGCTAGACTACGCATTAAATTTTGCTAAATTTAAGGTTGTTTTTGGAATTTACTACAATTTTTTCGGTTTTGTTTTTTGCTATTTCGCTGATTTTTGCAGCATTTTTGTCGAATAGAACTTTTAAAATTGCTGTTGGTATAATTGCACTAATTTATATTTTTGCACTTTGCTTCGATTTGTTGCTATTTTTCGTTTTTGGAAAGCATTTCGGACTATTTGTGATAACATTTTTTTGTACCTCTATAGAAGGCGCTCCGATTACAAGTTTTGCGCGTGAAATTGCGATTTTGGTGATGATTTGCGTAGCGATCATATTACTTAGTATAATTATTACCGTACGCATTTTGCATTTTCGTCATAGCTCAAAGCTTGGTATTTTATTTATGCCATGTATTTTAACAGCCTTTTTTTGAACCCTCTTTACTATGCAGCTAAAGAATATTATCTGCAACTGAATCCGCCCGTAGAAGCGATTAAGAAGCAGGTTTATCCGTATCTAGCCATTCCACATCCCAAGGCTCCGATAAAGCGTAAAAATATTGTCTATATTTTTTAGAGAGTTTTGATCGCGCCTATACTGACGAAAGAAATTTTTCCAAACTTACACCACATCTAAATGCACTCAAAAATCGTATAGATTTTTCTGAAATACACCAAGTAGTAGATACTGGTTTTACTATTAAAGGGCTGTTTGGTTCACACTGTGCTGCAAATTATACGTTTGCATCTGCCAAAGATATGGCTTCTGAAAATTTCACTAAAAATATTGTCTGCGCTAGCGAAATTTTACACTCTTTGGGATACCATACCTATTTTATAAAGGGCGCTGACTTAAATTTTCAGGGTACTAGAGGCTTTTTGCATCAAAGAGGTTATGACGAAATTAAGGGGAGAAGCGAAATTTTAGCCGTGGATCCATCGGTTCATACTAATGAATGGGGTGTGGATGACGATGATATGCTTCGTGTGGCATGGAATGATTTTGAGCGTCTAAACAAAGCAGGTAAGCCGTTTTTGTTCTCACTTCTCACGATTGGTACGCACACTCCAAGTGGATTTATCCCGCGCTCATGTGAAGGGCTAGAATATAATGAAAATGCCGTGCCAATGCTACGCGCGGTGCATTGCAGTGACCTATTAGTGAGTAAATTTATTGAGCAAATTCGCTCAAGTCCATATGCAGCGAACACAATCATTGTACTGCAAAATGATCATCCGCTATTTTATAAAAATGCTATAGATGGTGGCTTTGGCGATGGACTTAAAGACGAGCGGGACTTATTTGTGATACTGGATGATGATTTGGATGGAGAGTTCGAGATCAAAAAGCGTGGTACCTCGTTCGATACTTTTACAACTGTGCTTGGGTATTTAGGAATCTTGGATGAGATGAATTTCGGCAGAAACCTGCTCTCGCGCGAGAGCTTACCATTTGATGCCGATGATGAATTCTTTGTAAACGCAAGTAGAATTTTGTCTAAGCTTTCTTATGACGAAGCGGTACGAGCACAGCAAGAGTCTAGCAAATAGACTCATTTTTGTCACCTCAAGTAGTATAAACGGATATAAAACTCCCTCGTTTTAATCCTTGCCGATTGCGATTTACATTTGAGGCATTTATTTGCAACAATCATGAAATTTTGTAAATATAAGAGCTCTATATCATGTATCTAGCTAGCCGTGATATCGTAAAATTATGTTTATATTGCACCGCAAATTCGCTTTTACTAAGCGTAGCATACAGATTTAACACTTATTGCGTTTAACCGACAAGATGGATCTTGGCACTTATAACCCGACCAAAATCAGCCACATCTGCTTTGGCAGTTGCCGCATACTTTTAGCGCCACACCACCGCGATATAGCTCCTTTAGTTCGGCTACCAGATCAATGTCGTAATTCCCCGGTTTTTCAGTGCTATCTATTACGAGATCGACCGTGTCATTCATAAGAAAAATTCTTACATCCTCGCCTTTTTATGCAGGCTGTCCGCTGGCCTCAATGCGTTGTAGGCGTTGCCCGAGCCGTTATACGGCTGATTTGCCAGGATCAGTAGGATTTTCATTTTACGCCCCTTCGTTTAAAATTTTATTGAAAAGAATTCTATATTAAAGCGAGTTTGCATTACCTTAAATTTAGGCTTACGGACCTGAATGGTTAAATTTAGTCTTTATAAATTTAATTTTTATCGCGACAAGCTTGGCCTATTGCTTCGCTAAGACTTTTTAGCAGCTCGTCCGCAGCTTTCGCTTTGTCACGTGCGCCACGATTTTTGCCGTTTGAAGCGCCCGCTTCGGCGCCCTTTACGCAGTCTTGCACGAAATACCACCAAAAGTACCCACCCACGTAGTTTTTCGCGTAGCGCGGCATCGTATAATACCGCCTCATCATAGTCTTTTTGCTCGCCTGCGTAGCGTCCGACGCCGTGTTTCCGCACTCGCCGATGCCGAGCTTCGAAGCAGGGAAGGCGCTTTGCAGATCGGTAAAAATTTCGCTCCAATCAGGCGTAAAGCCCTCGTTGTCGTCCTCGTAGTAACTTACGAAAAGATAATCCAGCCCATCTTTCATATCCTGCGGCACGAATTTTCGCAGCCACTCGCGCATTTCTATTTTTTGTACTCCGCTCGGCGTATAATACGCAGTAAGCGCCGTCTTAGCGCCTTTCTTGTGGATGAACTCGAATGCCGCGATCATCTTGGCGGCAATGAAATTCGCATCATCCCCGAGCCAGCCCTCGCCGTTTATTTCGTTGCCGATCTCCCATATCGTGACGTAGGGCGCGAGCGCGGCGAAGGCGTCTGCGAACCTCTTTTCGTAGCTTTTCACGCTTTTGTACGAGCTCATCTCGTAGGAGTCCACGGGGCAGGCCATCACGTACGAAACCTCGCTAAGTCGCCTAAAAAGAGGCTCGTACTCGCGCGGAGCGATATCTTTTGACATCACGACGCGCACGGTGGGCTTTACGGGTAGGGCTTGCAGGGCGCGCACGATACTTTGCAGCTTCGCGCCCGAGGCGTCTTGTGCGTCCTCGTACCAGCCGTCGTCGATCGTAACGCCCCAGATAAAGTCAGATTTAAAATTTTGTTTTGAAATTTTATTTGGATTTTCGCCGTAAAGTACGCCGCAAAATAGCGCCCCGCAAAACAGCGCGAGAAATATGTGTTTGAAATAGACCACGGCTTGCTCCTTGATTTTAAATTTTAAAAATTTAGCTCTTTGCCGGTCTTTCCACAACCAATCAAGCAATCAAAATTTATCTCTTGCCTCTAAGATCATAAGAATAATACGAACGAGAAAAACCCTCTACGCTGAATATAGCAAAAGCGTTAAGCGCAAGAGCCGCTAAGCTTAGTAGCACCGTAGCAGGCAGCGAAAAACGTGCCAAAAACGCATTTGCAATAGCTGCAAGTACAAGCGCGATAAAGCAATATGAAAATATCGCGACGCCACTAGTATCGGCAAGCTCCTGATAAAATCTATAAAAAAACAGAAACGATGCGATGAATCCCAATGCAAGTAGTATTTGAGCGATGATGCCGCCCGCTAAAAATATAAATAACAATACGCCTATAAATATCGCCGCAAAGGCAATGGCTACGTTACGCAAAAGGCTGCGGCTTACGGTAAGTTTAGAGATATTATAAATGCTAAAGATAAAAAGCACGAATGCCGCTGCGCTTAGTAGCACTCCCAATCCGCCGTAAATTCCTAATAGCAATAGCACCAGTTCGGCTATAGCTTTTAAGGCGCAGGCCGCGATGAAGGTGTATTTGATGAGTGCTACTTCTTTTTCTTGCGGGTTTGAGGGTTGCTGGTCTTGAGTGTGCAGGTAGTCGTTTAAATCCATATTTGCTCCTTGAAATTTATGCAAAAGTATATCTAAAAAACGAATAGGTAAAGATAAATTTCAAAATTTAGCGGCTCGCGGGCGGATATGTCGTATAAAGCAGGCGCCGCAAAAAGGCGGGTAAATTTAATTAGATAAATTTTAAAATTTAGATTGGAATTTCGGCGCTGACGCGGCGGGTAAAATTTTAAGCGGACTGTAAATTTAAAAAAGATGTGAGATAAAATTTCGCGCAGATCTGCAAATTTAAAATCCGCAAATCCGCGCAAGTTGCTACAAGCGTGACTCGTAGCGACGTAGCGTGTAAAGACGTTTAAGCATCTTTTTGCGAGCTGAAATTTTTTGCTTTTTGCGGACTTCCGTCATCGGCTCAAAAAATCGTCTCGCGCGAACCTCGGTAACGACTAGGTTACGATCGGTCTGCTTCTTAAAGCGTCTGTAAGCTTCGTCAAATGATTCGTTCGGATATACCTTTACTCCAGGCACTTTCCTCACCGCCTTTCAAAAAAATGAATTGTGAGTTTAGCGAAAAATTCCTTAAATTTGCTTTTGAAGCGCTTTTTTATACTTCCACACGCTTTTGTTGTTGCGAGTATCTATCATCGAAAGCTCTAAAAGTAGGCTTTCGCTTGCTTGCGCGGTAGAATTTTTAGCTGCAGAATTTAAATTTTTTGATTTTTTAGATTCTGCTTTACCGTCATTTGCCGCAGCGGGGCTTTGCGGTAAAATTTTACCTACCAAGATGTAATCCGGCGCGTAGATCGAGCCGCTTTCTACGGCGTGATAGCCACGGCTTACGCCATCGTTGCTAAATACGAGTTCATCTTTACTTGGGGCGTCTGTGACGACTGCTTTGCCTGAATGCAGTAGTGAAATTCTAATTTTTTTGCTCAAAAATTCCGCATCCACGCCGTGCGCGTTCGTTCCATCCAGTGGCTCGATGCCGACGACACTAAATTTACCGCCTTTCTTGCCGACAATACGCTTTGAGAGTAGATCAGCGATGCTTTCGCCTGCAATGCGCTCCAGATATGCGTTTGGATATCCTGCGTGATCAATGCCTCCGGTAAGCGCCGAATTATCCGTGCTTTTAGAGCCTTTAAGCGCAGCGCAGCCTGCTAAAAAGACACATAGTAAAATCACGAAAAAACTTATTTTAAAATTTTTCATAGCATTTCCAAATTTTATAAAATAAACTCTGCGATTATAGCGAGATTTGGTTAAATTTCGTTTTTTATAAGCAAAATTTGTAACGGATATTCCGCTCATTCCTTTAATTTTGAGTTAAAGATTCCTTGATATACTTTCTGCCAATTTATTCAGAAAATTCGCGGGGTTATTATGAAGAGAATCATTAAAAGAGACGGAAGTTTTCAAGAATTTCAATCCTACAAAATAAAAGATGCTATCAAAAAAGCCTACAAAAGCGTCGGTACCGAGTTTGACGAAAAGGTTTTTGATAACGTAATGGGCGCGATCGTTTTTAAGGATAAATTAAGCGTAGAAGATATTCAAGATCTCATCGAGAAAAAGCTCTTCGAAGCGGGCGATTTCGCCGTTTTGAAAAGCTTTATGATCTATCGCCACACGCACAAGATGCAGCGTGAGCACATTTTGGGGCTTGAGGAGGATACGACCTATATCAACTGCACCCAGACGGTCAATGAATATATCAGCAAGCAGGATTGGCGAATTTTGGCAAATTCCAATACCAGCTACTCAAACGCAGGTCTTATCAATAACACCGCCGGCAAGGTCATCGCAAACTACTGGCTCGATAAAATTTACTCTCGCGAGGAGGGCGCGGCGCACCGAAACGGAGACTATCATATCCACGATCTGGACTGCCTTACGGCGTATTGCGCGGGCTGGAGCTTGCGCGTGCTTCTAAACGAGGGCTTTAACGGCGTGCGCGGCAGAGTCGAGAGCAAGGCGCCGAAGCATTTCCGCGAAGCGCTGTATCAGATGGCAAATTTCCTTGGAATTTTACAAAGCGAATGGGCTGGCGCACAGGCGTTTAGCAGCTTTGATACATATCTGGCGCCATACGTTTTCCGCGATAAATTAAGCGACGATGAGGTTAAAAAGGCTATCACGAGTTTTGTGTTTAACCTAAACGTCCCGGCGCGCTGGGGGCAGAGCCCGTTTACCAACGTCACCATCGATATGACCTGCCCGGATGATCTAAAAACGCAGATTCCTACGCATAATAACGAGCATCTATTTAAAAATTTACACGATGAGGAGCTTTTGACGGAGGCTAAAAGGCGCGGTAAGGACTCGCTCGAGGCTTTGACTTACGGCGATTTCGAGCCTGAGATGAACCGCATCGTGATCGCGTTTTATGAGGTTTTAACTACGGGCGATAAGTGCGGCCAGCCGTTTACCTTCCCGATTCCTACGGTAAATTTAACGGAGGAGTTTGATTGGGATACTCCTGCAGCCGATGCGGTTTTTGAAAACACCGCCAAGGTGGGCTCGAGCTATTTTCAAAATTTTATCGGCTCGCAATATATCACGAACGAAAAGGGCGAGCGCGTACCCAATCCAAAGGCGTATAAGCCTGGCGCCGTGCGCTCGATGTGTTGCCGCTTGCAGCTTGATTTGCGAGAGCTTCTTAAGCGCGGCGGAGGACTTTTCGGAAGCGCAGAGATGACGGGAAGTATCGGCGTCGTAACGATAAATTTAGCCCGCCTAGGCTATCTGTATAAAAATAACGAAGAGGCGCTGTACGCGAGGCTGGACGAGCTTTTAGAGCTTGCTAGCTCGACGCTTGAAAAGAAGCGAAAATTCGTTACCGAGATGTTTGAGCGCGGCTTGTATCCATATACGAAGCGCTATCTGCCGGGCTTTAATAACCATTTCAGCACCATCGGTATCAACGGCGCAAACGAGATGATCCGAAATTTTAGTGGAAATAAAGAGGATATTACGACGGAATTCGGGCGTAAATTTGCCCTTAAAATGGTTGAGTATCTGCGCGAGAAGATCCGCTCGTTTCAGGAGCAGACGGGCAATCTATACAATCTCGAAGCCACGCCTGCCGAGGGTACGACGTATCGCTTCGCCAAAGAGGATAAGAAGCGCTACGCAGATATCATCCAAGCGGGATTTGATAAAAATATATATTACACCAATTCGACACAGCTGCCGGCAAATTTCGGAAGCGATCCGTTCGAGGCGCTGGCGATGCAAGACGAGCTGCAAAGCTCCTATACAGGCGGCACGGTGCTGCATCTGTATATGAAGGAGCGCATCAGCTCGGCTCAGGCGTGTAAACAGCTCGTAAAAAGCGTAGTGCAAAACTATAAGCTTCCTTATATCACGATCACGCCGATTTTTAGCGTCTGTCATAAGCACGGCTACATCAGCGGTGAGCATGAATACTGCCCGAAATGCGACGAGGAGCTACTCGCGGAATACAAAGCCAAGCAGAGCAAGGGCGCCTAAATAGCGATTAAATTTTAATCTTAATGAAAGGATGGAGAATGGAATTTCCAAAAGAGTTAGAAGCAAAACGCACAAAATGCGTCGTTTACACAAGAGTAATGGGCTATTTACGCCCAGTAGAGAGCTTTAATATCGGAAAGAAGGGCGAACACAAAGAGCGCGTCTTTTTTGAAGAGAAAAAAGACAAAAAACAAATAGCCTAGTCGCCGCTACCGGCCAAATGCAACAAACGCATACGAAGCCGCCGCAAGCCTTAAATCTGCGTAACGCGCAGATTTACGAGATCACGCCGTTTACGATGCTTGATTTTGCTGATCACATCGCCGCGATCGCATGGTTTTGCGGCTGCAATATGCGCTGCATCTATTGCTACAACCCACAAATCGTTACTTCACGGGGTAAAATTTCAAACGAAGAGTTTCTGCGCTTTTTGGATGCGCGCGCAGGCAAGCTTCGGGGCATCGTATTTAGCGGCGGTGAATGCACCTGTGCGAGCGATTTTATCCCGCTGGCGCACGAAGTTAAGCAGCGCGGCTTTTTGCTCAAAGTAGATACCAACGGCTCAAATCCGCAAAAGATCGAAGAGGCGCTAAGCCTAGGGCTGATCG
Organism: uncultured Campylobacter sp.; assembly: GCF_937981295.1. Classification (GTDB taxonomy): domain Bacteria; phylum Campylobacterota; class Campylobacteria; order Campylobacterales; family Campylobacteraceae; genus Campylobacter_B. The sequence continues at coordinate 17,626 of NZ_CALJPC010000076.1, read as the reverse complement.
ATTATATAGCGCTTGATTTTAAGGCGCCGCGGCAGGATTTTGAGCTCATCACGAAGTCAAGCTTATACGATAAATTTCTGCAAACTCTTAGGCTTTTGCTGCGGCAAAATTTTAAATTTGAGGTGCGCACGACCGTGCATGCCGATTTTTTAAACGAAGCAAAGATCGAGCAGATGGCGCAAATTCTATACAGCGAGGGCTACCGCGGCGTTTATTATCTGCAAAACTTCCTGCCTACCGGCGATAATTTCGGCCATTTAGATGCGCCGCTTGCGAGCTTCGATCCGAGCAAAATCCGCATCGATCTAAAGATAGAGCTTCGAAATTTTGATTAAATTTGCGCTGTCGCGTGCGTCTTGCTGCGATGAATGCGATGAAATTTTATTTAGCGTGAATTATCCGGCGTATATTGTGCCGCGATAAATTTCGCCTTGCGGGAAGCTTTAAAATTTATCTTGCCGCCGCTTGCTATGTTTAAATTCCGCTCCGTCTGCGGCGTAAAATTCTATGTTTATCAAGAGCTTTAAATTTTACTGCGCGAATTTGCTTCCCGTAAAATTTCACGCCGTGCAGGCAGACCGCTCCAAAACAAAAGGTAAATTTAGCTTGCTTTGGCTAAAATACGCCGAAATTTTGAAAAAGGCAAAAAATGGATAGGAAAAAAATCTACAACCCCTTCTCCGACGAGACGCTTACCGATCGCAAGGTCTTCGGCGGCAATCCGCAGGGAATTTTAAATTTTACCAAGGCGAAATATCAATGGGCGCTGAAGCTTTGGGATCTGATGGAGGCCAACACCTGGTTTCCTAAAGAGGTTGATACCACCGACGACGTGCGCGATTATAACTTCAATCTCACAAGCGCCGAGAAGCGGATGTACGATCTCGTGTGGAGCCAGCTGATATCGATGGATAGCTTTCAGACTAATAATCTCGCCGATAATATCAACCCCTACATCACGGCTCCGGAGATCAACGCCGTGCTCGCTCGCCAAGCCTACGAGGAGGCCAACCACAGCAAATCCTACGCCGTCATGGTCGAGGCGATCTGTGAAAACACCGATCTCATTTACGAGATGGAGAAGCACGACGATATGCTCCGCAGGAAAAACGACTACATCTCAAGCGTCTATGAGGAGCTTGCGGGCGAGGTTAGCGACGATAAGCTGCTGCTGGCGATGGTGGCGAATCAAATTTTAGAGGGGATCTACTTCTACAGCGGCTTTACCTCGATCTATGCGCTCGCGCGCGCAGGCAAGATGCTAGGCAGCGCGCAGATGATCCGCTTCATACAGCGCGACGAGATCACGCACCTGCTACTATTTCAAAACATGATAAATTCCGTCCGCAAGGAGCGCGCCGATCTGTTTAATAAGCGCAACGTGGATAAAATTTACGAGATGTTTGAAACGGCGGGGAGCTTAGAGATCGATTGGGGCAAATACATCACGGATAATCAAATCATGGGCTTTACGGACGACATCATCGAAGAATACATCCACTATCTAGTCGATCAGCGCCTGCTTGCCATCGGGCTTGAGAAGCGATACGGTGCGAAACATCCGATAAAATGGGTCGATGATTTTTCTAAATTTAACGATCAGAAGAGCAACTTTTTCGAGAGCAAGGTCACGAACTACAGCAAAGGAAGCTTGAGTTTCGATGATTTTTAGCGGATTTTGCGATTTAAAATTTTGCTCCGCCGCATCGCGGCGCCGACGCTTGGACGGCACTTTTAAAAATTTTATCGGCCCTGAATTTAATCAGAGCAAAAGCTTTCGTGGCTTTAAATTTAACGTCTGGTCGGACGGGAGTGCACTATGGTCTCGCTAGAGCGGCTTCGCTGCGAAAAGATGGCGAACGACATCGCCGAGCAGGTTAGCTTAAATCCTGCGCTTTTTGAGGCGTTTTGTAGCGTCGCTAGAAGCGAGTTTGCCCCGCTGGGCGCGCACGCCTTTAGCCTTAACGCGCAGCCCATTTTAGCCAGCCAGTGGATCAGCTCGCCGCTGACGGTCGCGCGCATGACGATGGCGCTAAGCGTGGATCCGAAGGTCGAGAAAATTTTAGAGATCGGCTGCGGCAGCGGCTATCAAGCGGCGATTTTAAGCAGGATGGTTCACCGCGTCTTTGCCGTCGAGCGCGTCGAGCGGCTGGTGGGCGAGGCGAAAAGGCACTTTGCAAATCTCGGGATTTCAAATATCAGCCTGCGCCACGACGACGGCAATGCCGGGTGGAAAAATTTCGCCCCTTTCGATAGGATCTTGCTCTCCGCGTGCGCCGAGCGGATCGACGAGCGGCTGTTTGCGCAGCTGGCAATCGGCGGAATTTTGGTCGCTCCGATGAATAGGGGCGGCTCGCAAAAGATCGTTAGATTTAATAAAATTTCGCCGAGCGAGATCAAGGAAGAGGAACTCGGCGCCTGCGAATTCGTCCCGCTGGTGCAGGGTCGCGGATAGATCTAGCACGCAGTAAATTTTAAAATTTCCTACCGCCGCGGGCGCGTAAATTTAATAAAATTTGCTTTTGCGCTCCGCTGCGAAATCAGAGTTTTATTAATTATTTATTTAAATTCAAGTACAATATGCAATTTTAATCTTACAAGGATGAGTCATGCAAGATTTTAGCAAGGAAAAGATAGAGTCGCTGGTTGTCAGCTGGAAAAATCACAACAAAAACCAATTCTGGCTCAAAAAACAAACCGCGATATCAAAGTATTTAGGCGAGATCAAGCGCTGCCTGGCGAGCTTTGATGAGACCGAGAACGAGTTTTTGCAAACTTTATATATAAATCTCAGCGACGGCAATCTTAGAAGCTGCAAAATTTTATCTTTGGGCGAGAAGTTCGCGCACGCCGAGTATTTCTTTATGGATCAGTTTTTTGATTCCAATATCAGCGCGTTTTATTACGATTTTGCTTTCAAAGATCGCATCGTCGGCAAAAAAGAGCTGTTTCCTAAAAATGCCGTAAAAAGCGTAGATAGCGTGCTTAGCGGCGAGGATAAAAATATCGTATCGCTTTATGTTTTCATCGAAAATATCGTTAAAAATTTCAATAGCTATTCGCAGGAGCGCACCGCGCGCGATATTTTTAAACAAAAGCTAGTCAATTTCTACGACGAGCTTTACAGGCTTCTTACGGCGGTGGATAGCGCTTTAGCGATCGATTTTTTCGACGTGGCGCTACATAATCAGCCCTTCGTGCTGATGGAATTTTTAAAATCCGCGATAAATGCCGATAATTTCTATCTGATCGACAGCTACCTAAGCGACGACGGAATGCTAAATTTAGGACTTGCCGAGGGCGGCGATTTCGCGCAAATTTCGCGCGAGAAGCTCTATCTGCTAGCCAGCATATTTGCGCAGTGCAACGACGAGTTTCCGACGCTCGTTTATCGCGATGAAACCGCGCAAATTTTATCCTTGCTATACGACGAAAAGGTTGAAATTTTTGAAGAATTTTACGAGGTGAGCTCGCGATTTATCGCGGAATTTACCCCGTATCCGCAGGACGTCGTGGGTGCGGCTAGGATCGTGTATTCGTCGCTGTTTTTCGAATACGTCAAGAACTACAAAAGCGAAGAGGTTGCGAAAAATACGATATTTTACGGCGCGATCGGCACCGGCAAAACCCGCAGACTGCGATCTTTGATCACTGAAAAGAAACTTGCGGCGAAAAATTTCCGCTACATTTGCCTGCACGAAGGCTTTGAATATCGCGATTTCATCGACGGATTTTACGGCAAAAGTTTCATTGACGGCGAGTTTAAGGTGCTTTGCAAAGAGGCGCTAAACGATCCGAAGGGCGAGTATTATTTTTTGATCGACAATGCAAGCGCCGCGAGCTTGGATAAAATTTTAGGCGAGGCTGCGGTGCTTTTAGATCGTCGCTACGACGAGGAAGACGAGCTTTCGCTTATCCGCACGAAAAATTCCCACGTAATCGACGGCTTTGAAGAGGGCGAAAAAGCGCGCGCCAGCGTCCTTTTAAAGGACGGCCGCTCATATTTTGCGGTGCCTAAAAATTTATACGTCCTATGCACTCTAAGTGAGCACAAATGCGTTTCGCCGTCGATCGCAAAGGCGTTTAGATGGATCAGATGCGAGTGCGATTACGGCGCGCTTGAGGATTATTTAAGAGATCGCGAGATCGTAAATGCAAGCGCGGTCGTTGCGGTTTGCAAGGCGCTGAATAAATTTATCGCCGATGAGGCAAGCGGCCTCGGCGCGATCGGACACGGCGTATTTATGGGGCTAGGACGCTACCAAAACAACGCACAGATCATGCAGGAGGGGCTAAACGGCTTTTTTGCCGAGGTGCTGGAGCCGATCTTTAAGTGCGCAGCAAGCGGCGAAGATACTGCTGTGAGCCTTAGCGAGCGCATCGCTGAAGCTAAGAGCGTGTTTAAATTTTAGCCGCCGCTTAGCAGGAATGCCTATATTTGCAATGAAATTTTAAAATTTCATTGCATTGTGCTTCACTTGCGCTTAGATATATGGCGGCGAAATTTGGGTTTTAAATTTAGCAAAAGTTTGCGCGCCGCCACTTATTTGCGACGCGCCGTAGCAATGCCGGTCTATTAAATTGATATAAATTTAGACTTGAAATTTTAGTTCTCGCTTGCCATACCTATTGGGCGCGCGAGCACGGAGTCAGAGTGAAATTTTGAGTTTTAAATTTAGCTCGGGCTGCCAAATTTGCACAAATTTTTATTTTAAAATTCCCGCCGTATTTTATACATAGAATTTTACTTGTCGGCGCAACCTCCGTTTTGATTAAATTTGATTGAAGTGAGCCTATAAATTTAAGCGGCGTGGGCTTTTAAATTTAACCCAAAAGCCCCGCGCCTTTTACTCTCTGCGAGCGATCTGCCGCGTAGATCCTCTTCCCGCCTACTACTTTGCCGCCCTCGATTTTGCCGCCCTTTACGTCGTATTTCCAGATCGGCGCGGCCGCCTTGAAATCCTCCACAAACTCGTTTATTAGCGCCAGAGCGACCTTGCGCTGCGGGCTTACGACGCCTGTGACGTAGGAGCTTTCGTGGATTGGCACATCCCCGTTTGCATGTGCAAAAAGCACGAATGCGCCCCGTGCTGCGGCCTTTTGCTGCCACGCTTCGAACCAAGTTCGCAAAATCGGCTCATAGATATCGAAGCTCAGCGCGCAGATGCCGCCCTCGTCGCGCACGATGCCCACGAAAGTAATGAACGCGCCGCAATTTGCGTCCTTAAATTTAGCGTACCAGCGCGATAAAATCGCGTTCACGTCCAAGCTGCCCTCATAAATTTCAGGCTCGATCCCGCTTAAAATTTCCGGATTAAATTTAGCCTCGTTCATCGCCGCTTCCTAAGCTTAGCCGCCGCAAACGGGAGGCAGAAGGCTCACGCGATCGCCGGATTTAAGCGCAAAATTCGCATCATAAATCATCTTATCATTTACCGCCACGGCGCAGTTTGCGAGCCACTCTCGCAGGCTTTCGTCCTTTTGCAGCTCCGCTTTTATCTCTTGCAAGGAGTTTGCGTTTAGGCGCAGGGGCTCGCGCCCGATCGGCCCTAGAAATTCTACTTCTACCATTCTTGTCCTTTTTTAAAGATTGGGCGATTTTAACCAAAAATTCATAAAATTTTATATAATTGCGTAAAAATTTAATGAGGAAAAACGATGAAAATCGATGAAATTTCGACTCCCGCTTACGTGTGCGAGGAGCAAAAACTGGTAAAAAATTTAGAAATTTTACGCGGCGTGGGCGAGCGAAGCGGAGCAAAAATTTTATGCGCGCTAAAAGGCTTTGCGTTTAGCTTCGCGATGCCTTACGTTGGCAGATACCTCTGGGGCGCTACTTGCAGCGGCCTGCATGAGGCAAAATTTGCCGCGGAATTTATCAAAAACGGCGAAATCCACACATACTCGCCCGCGTTCAAAGAGGATGATTTGGATGAAATTTTAAAAATTTCAAACCATGTCGTGTTCAATAGCGCCGCGCAGTGGCAAAAATACCGCGCAAAGGCGCTCGCTGCGGGTGCGTCGTGTGGACTACGGCTAAATCCGCAGACCTCCTTCGCGCCCAAAGACGCTTACAATCCGTGCGGCAGCCTTAGCAGGCTCGGGATGAGCCTTGAAGCGCTGCAGCGGGCGATCTTGCAAGACGGCGAGTTTTTGCGCGGCATATCGGGGCTGCATTTTCACGCGCTGTGCGAAGAGAGCGCTCAGAGCTTAGAACGGGTGCTCGAGGTTTTCGAGGCGAAATTCGGCAAATATTTTAGAACCCTAAAGTGGCTAAATTTCGGAGGTGGTCATCATATCACGCGCGCAGGTTACGACGTGGAGCTACTGATAGATCTGATCAAAAAATTTCGCGAAAAATACGAAGTCGAAATTTATCTTGAGCCGGGCGAGGCGGTCGGTTGGGAGTGCGGGTATTTGGTCGCTAGCGTTCTTGACATAGTAGAAAACGACGCTAAAATCGCTATCTTAGACGCTTCCCCTGAAGCTCATATGCCAGATACCGTTCTGATGCCGTATCGTCCTGCGGTGCGCGGCGAGAGTAAGAGCGGTAAATTTAGCTATCGTTTCGGCGGAAACACCTGCCTCGCAGGCGACGTCGTGGGGCTTGAGAGCGGACAGCCCGAGTATAAATTTGACGCGCCGCTAAACATCGGCGATCGGGTGATTTTCGAGGATCAGATCCACTACACGATCGTGAAAAACACGACCTTTAACGGCATCAAGCTGCCCGATCTCGTCTTAGCGGACGAGCGCGGAGAGGTTTTGGCAATCAAAAAATTCGGCTACGACGAGTATGCGCGGCGAAACTAGCGCCGCACTTAATGCAAAAATGTAATTTTGCTTTGTAAGAAAATTTTTTGCAAAAAATGATATAATCGGCTTGAATTTTATATCTAAGGAAATCCATGAAAAGATTGTTTCTCGCGCTTTTTGCCTGTATTTATGCGCAGGCCGAAGAGAAAAAATATGCCGATATCGTGCAGGGAAATAGTGATGTTTGGGGCAATGCAAGGCTTGAAAACATCGATAGCTACGGCAATGGCTTCGGTCCGATTTTTCTGCAATTTCAAGGACATCTGCAAAGCTCGGGCTTTTTTGCTTGGTTGGCGCTGGGTGCGGTTTTGGGCGTAATCATAGCTTTTATTGGGCACTACGCGATCATAGGACCGAAGCACTTCGATCATCATGCGGGCAAACCGATCTATGCGTTTAATAAATTTGAGCGACTATATCATCTCGTAGCGGCCGTAGCATGGGCGATCTTGGTTCCGACAGGCTTGATTATGATGTTTGGCGAAGAATTCGGCGGCGGCGCTTTCGTGAGATTTTGTAAAAACGCTCACGGACTGGCTACGATAGCGTTTGCGATTGCCGTTGTGCCTATGCTAGTGACATGGTTTTGGCGTATGCTACCGCGAACTTACGATATCAGATGGATGATGATCGTGGGCGGCTATCTAAGCAAAAAGAAGCGCGCAATCCCTGCGGGTAAATTTAACGCAGGCCAAAAGGCGTGGTTTTGGGTCGCGACTTTAGGCGGTATAGTGATGATAGCGACGGGCGCGTCGATGTTTTTCCTAGACTACGATATCCCGGCGATGAGAAGTGCGCTAGGTATGAGTCAGATCGAAATTTTAAGAGCAAGCGCGATTATTCATAATTTTTTGGGCGCGGTCTGCGCGGTGTTTTTGCTCGTGCATATCTACATGGCGGTCTTTGCGATCAGCGGTGCCATTCACTCGATGATCGACGGACACAAGCCGGAGGAGGAAGTTTACGTACTTCACCACTACTGGTATCGCGAGCTGTTGGATAAGGGGCAGATCGCTAAATCGCAATTTGAAGCGAAGTACCCGCGCTTATAACTTGGGTAAATTTTATGCGGGCCTGCTTGCGTGCGGCTCGCATTAGCTTTGAGGTTCAAAGAATTTTTATTTTAAGGATTTCACATGCAACTAGATTGTCGCAATTTAAATTGCCCGGAACCGCTTTTGCGCACCAAAAAAGCCCTCGGCGAGCTAAAAATCGGAGAGAGTTTAGAAATTTTAGTAAACGACGTAGCGCCTCGTGAAAACATAAAACGCTTTTTGGCTAAAAACGGCTTTGAGGCGCAAATTTCACAAGCGGGCGCCGACACGCTTATAAAAACCGTAAAAACGGACGAGCTGAAAGATGAAAGTATCGACGATATTTATTGTAGCGTAACGGCGCCAAAAGGAGGCAAGGTGATATTTCTAAACGAGGAGCAGTGCGGAAGCGGCCCGATCGGAAAGAGTCTGCTTGCTAAATTTTTAGGCGCAGCGCTAAGCTTAGACGAAAAGCCAGTGAAGGTGATCTGCGTAAACAACGCCGTGCATATAACCACGAATCGCGGCCACGAATGCTTTGAGGCGATCAAAAAGCTAAACGAAGCGGGGGCTGAAATTTTAAGCTGCGGAAGCTGTCTGGAGAGCTATAAACTAGTCGATAAGCTCTCGATCGGCGAGATCTCAAATGCATACGAAATCATGGACGTCCTATCAAAATACGAAGTAATCAAACTATGATCTACAGAGATTTTAACCTCACGAAATTTATTGCAGCCGCCGGTTGAGCCGCCAAGCTTGACCCGGCGGGTCTAACCGAAAATCTTGGAAATTTAATCGAGCCCAATGCAAGCCTGCTTTCGTCCACCTGCAGCAACGAAGATGCGAGCGTATTTCGCATAAATGACGATCTTGCGCTCGTGCAGACGCTCGATTTTATCACCCCTTTAGTGGACGATCCGTTTATCTTCGGACAGATTGCGGCGGCAAACTCCCTAAGCGACGTATTTGCGATGGGTGGCGAAGTGATAAATGCCCTAAATATCGTGGGTTTTGACGATTGCCATTTCTCAAATGAAATTCTGCGCGAAATTCTGCGCGGCGGCAAAGGCAAGATCAAAGAGTGCGGAGGGGTTCTGGTGGGCGGTCACACCATCTCTACTCCTGAAATTTATTACGGGCTTAGCGTCACGGGGCGGGTGAATCCGCGTAAATTTTGGAGCAATAATACTGCGCGCGAAGGCGACCTGCTGATCCTAACAAAACCTCTCGGTACGGGCATCATCGCTACGGCTATTAAGGCGAAATTTCTTAAATTTGAAGAATTTCGTGACGCGATAGAGAGCATGATTTTGTTAAATTTTTATGCCGTGGGCGCGCTAGGAGGTCTAAAAATACATGCCGCGACCGACGTGACGGGCTTTGGACTACTTGGACACGCGCTTGAAATGATAAACGAGAACGTGAGCTTTAAAATTTATCCTAGCAAAATTCCGCTTCTAAAAAGCGCCCTCAGATGCCTTGATGAGGGGCTGATCCCCGCCGGAAGCTATAAAAATTTAAAATTTATCGCGCCTGGTGTCGATTCCGAGCCGGACATAATGCTTTGTGACGCGCAAACTAGCGGCGGACTTCTGCTTGCTGTAGCGGAAAAGGACGCGGCGCGAGCGCTTGAGAATTTAAAAAACGCAGGTTACGCTAGTAGCGCTATCATCGGAGAAGTTATAGCACATGCCAAACATAAAATTTATTTAGTTTAAAATCTTTTCTATTCAGCCCCCTTTAAGCATCGCTCTTGTATAATCACAATTCTGTTTCGCACCGAGCCGAACCTGCTTTCTTAACTCTTAAGTCCTAGTAGTTTTAGCCTTTTAGCGAACGCGTTTTTTAAAATTTTAACTGTTAAAAACAAATATCTTTAGTCAATCTTTGAAATCTAAACAAGTGATCGATTGAGCCTATGGATTTAAGATTTAGATCGCCGGATCGAAATTTAGAGAATTCTTTACGTCCGTAACGAATATCTAAGTTAGCATCTAGCTTTAACTAAACCTATCCGTAAAAACAATGTTACAAAAACATAAAGTTTTTAGATTAAAAACTTCATAATCGTATCTACCTGTATAAGTATAAAGAATTTAAATCATAGATTAAATTTAAGACGCAGAATAAGATCGTAGCCAAGCTTCGGTTTTAATGCTATCCTTAGAAATTTATGATTTGTGAAAAACTTATTTTTTCGCAAATCTTTGTAACTTTAGGTGGGTGCAGGGAGCGAAAGCTCTCGCTCGCAGTAACGGCTTTGCCGTTGCGAGAAGTATAAATATGGAGAGTTTGATCCTGGCTCAGAGTGAACGCTGGCGGCGTGCCTAATACATGCAAGTCGAACGGAATTTAAAAGAGCTTGCTCTTTTAAATTTAGTGGCGCACGGGTGAGTAATATATAGCTAATCTGCCCCTTGCTGGAGGACAACAGTTAGAAATGACTGCTAATACTCCATACTCCTTTTTACCATAAGATAAATCGGGAAAGAATTTCGGCAAGGGATGAGACTATATCGTATCAGCTAGTCGGTGGGGTAACGGCCTACCGAGGCTATGACGCGTAACTGGTCTGAGAGGATGATCAGTCACATTGGAACTGAGACACGGTCCAAACTCCTACGGGAGGCAGCAGTAGGGAATATTGCGCAATGGGGGAAACCCTGACGCAGCAACGCCGCGTGGAGGATGACACTTTTCGGAGCGTAAACTCCTTTTGTTAGGGAAGAATAATGACGGTACCTAACGAATAAGCACCGGCTAACTCCGTGCCAGCAGCCGCGGTAATACGGAGGGTGCAAGCGTTACTCGGAATCACTGGGCGTAAAGGACGCGTAGGCGGATTATCAAGTCTCTTGTGAAATCTAACGGCTCAACCGTTAAACTGCTTGGGAAACTGATAATCTAGAGTAAGGGAGAGGCAGATGGAATTCTTGGTGTAGGGGTAAAATCCGTAGATATCAAGAAGAATACCTATTGCGAAGGCGATCTGCTGGAACTTAACTGACGCTAATGCGTGAAAGCGTGGGGAGCAAACAGGATTAGATACCCTGGTAGTCCACGCCCTAAACGATGTATACCGGTTGTTGCTGTGCTAGTCACGGCAGTAATCCACCTAACGGATTAAGTATACCGCCTGGGGAGTACGGTCGCAAGATTAAAACTCAAAGGAATAGACGGGGACCCGCACAAGCGGTGGAGCATGTGGTTTAATTCGAAGATACGCGAAGAACCTTACCCGGACTTGATATCTAACAAATCATCCAGAGATGGAAGAGTGTCTGCTTGCAGAAATGTTAAGACAGGTGCTGCACGGCTGTCGTCAGCTCGTGTCGTGAGATGTTGGGTTAAGTCCCGCAACGAGCGCAACCCACGTCATTAGTTGCTAACGGTTCGGCCGAGCACTCTAATGAGACTGCCTTCGTAAGGAGGAGGAAGGTGTGGACGACGTCAAGTCATCATGGCCCTTATGTCCGGGGCGACACACGTGCTACAATGGCATATACAATAAGACGCAATATCGTAAGATGGAGCAAATCTAAAAAATATGTCCCAGTTCGGATTGGAGTCTGCAACTCGACTCCATGAAGCCGGAATCGCTAGTAATCGTAGATCAGCCATGCTACGGTGAATACGTTCCCGGGTCTTGTACTCACCGCCCGTCACACCATGGGAGTTGATTTCACTCGAAGCGGGAATGCGAAATTCGCTACCCTCCACAGTGGAATCAGCGACTGGGGTGAAGTCGTAACAAGGTAACCGTAGGAGAACCTGCGGTTGGATCACCTCCTTTCTAGAGTACAAATAGATATCCTCTCACAAGGTATCTATCATAAAGTCTTAGCGCTAACATATTATTTATTAGCTCTAAGCACGCTCAATCGAGCTTGTTTAGGTTTGAGAGATTGACGGACAAGATTAAATCTTAGTCTTATATTTTATAAGCTATTTTCCTTAATATATTGAAGTAAGAATTAATTGCTTAATACAATCTATTTTATATTGTTAAAATAGATTTGTTTAGATTTTTTTCTTAGACGAGGAAGTTTTAAGAAAATCAAGCAGCGTATTAGATATACACGATGTCGATTTTTGCAAAACTGACGAAGTATAAGGAAAAAGATAAACGAAGATGGGGAATTAGCTCAGCTGGGAGAGCGCCTGCTTTGCACGCAGGAGGTCAGCGGTTCGATCCCGCTATTCTCCACCATAAGATATTTGCGCCATATTTAATTCGACGTTAAATCTAAATAGAGAATTTTAATTCGGTTTTACCAAAACAGATTTGGTTTGTTAAATTTAACAAATTTGATCAAGCTATCATAACTTAAAATTTTCTATTTAGGTTTACCCTAAACGTTCTTTAAAGTACCATTGTTAAAGTCACAATCAAGTTTTAATAAAACAATTTTACAGGACTTGTTAAAGCTTTGATTATTCGAAGTGATGCCAAGCCTTTAGCCTTATTATGTTATCCAAGGTTAAAAGCTAAGATCAATACACGCTTATAGAGCCTAACTTACTTTATGAGTTTGATCTCTTTCCGTCTTAATTCGAGTTAATCAAATACTATAGAATAAATTTAACGCTTCGGTTTTAAAGATAAAGCAATTCAAAAATGCTTATCCGTAAACCAAATGCTTAGTTAGATCGATTTTATCTTTAGCAAGGAAGTAATGCGAATTAGAATATATAAATAAATCTAATAACTTCTTTACCGATTATGATCCGAAACCAAGCTTTAGAATTTGCTTCAATGGAAATTTTACGGCAACGCCGAAAGCGTTGCTGTGCTTTAGGTGGGTCGAGGGAGCGCTTGCGCTCCCCGTCGGAGCAAGAGCTTTGCTCTTGCGAGAAGTACTAAAAAAGGTAAGCTACTAAGAGCGAACGGTGGATGCCTTGGCTAGTAGAGGCGATGAAAGACGTGCCAGACTGCGATAAGTCTCGGGGAGCCGTCAAGGGGCTTTGATCCGGGAATTTCTGAATGGGGCAACCCAATACATAGCGATATGTGTTACCATTAATGGAGCCAACGCGGGGAACTGAAACATCTAAGTACCCGCAGGAAGAGAAATCAATAGAGATTACGCTAGTAGCGGCGAGCGAACGCGTAAGAGGGCAAACCACTAGTTTACTAGTGGGGTTGTAGGACCGCAACATAGACTAGGATCTGATAATAGAACAATCTGGAAAGGTTAGGCATAGAGGGTGATACTCCCGTATATGAAATCACATCCTTACTTAGCGGTATCCTGAGTAGGACGGGACACGTGAAATCCTGTCTGAAGCCGGGTCGACCACGATCCAACCCTAAATACTACTACTAGACCGATAGCGTACAAGTACCGTGAGGGAAAGGTGAAAAGAACGGCGGTGAGCCGAGTGAAATAGAACCTGAAACCGTTTGCTTACAATCATTCAGAGCACTATGTGGGTCTGTTTGAATATTAAGGACGGCTTGTCTTTTGGCGATAAATTAATGAGTTCGATTTTTTCTCAATCGATAGGCTAAAAGCCTTATCTCAATCGAAAAAATCTTCACAACATTAATTTCTCATCCAAAATACCGCGCCTTTAGGCGGGTATATCTTGTTTTTACAATTTTTTTATAAATCATCGGATTAAATTTGAAATTTTAAAAGTAAAAAGAGGTAAAACTTCTAGAATCAGAATTTCAAACCGTAGATTAAATTTAAATAGATCAAATTTAAAATTTAAATCAAACAAGATAAGACGATCCAAGATTAGTATTGAAACAGATCCACAGTGTGATGGACTGCCTTTTGCATAATGAGCCTGCGAGTTGTGGTGTCTGGCGAGGTTAAGGAAACCCGGAGCCGTAGCGAAAGCGAGTCTTAATAGGGCGATTAGTCAGATGCTGCAGACCCGAAACGATGTGATCTATCCATGAGCAGGTTGAAGCCGGTGTAAGAGCCGGTGGAGGACCCAACCGACGGCCGTTGAAAAGGCTCCGGATGACTTGTGGATAGGGGTGAAAGGCCAATCAAACATCGTGATAGCTGGTTCTCTCCGAAATATATTGAGGTATAGCGTCGTGTAGTAGTTATAAGGGGTAGAGCACTGAATGGGCTAGGGCATACACCAATGTACCAAACCCTATCAAACTCCGAATACTTATAGCGTAACCACGGCAGTCAGGCGGCGAGTGATAAAATCCGTCGTCAAGAGGGAAACAACCCGGACTAACAGCTAAGGTCCCCAAATCTCATTTAAGTGGAAAACGATGTGAAGTTACTGAAACAACCAGGAGGTTGGCTTAGAAGCAGCCATCCTTTAAAGATAGCGTAATAGCTCACTGGTCTAGTGATTTTGCGCGGAAAATATAACGGGGCTAAAATGAGTACCGAAGCTTTAGATAGTGTCTATGATTATTTATACTAGCTTGTCTCTTTGGCATCTTTAAATGAGCTTCATTTTTTCTCCTGCGGCAACCTACACCGGTTAGCCTTAGTCGAAAAAATATCAGCAACATTTAAATATGCGCAAAGATACTTCGCTTTCTGCATTCAAATTTGAATGCAAGGTCTTAATCTAAATTTTATAAATTTCAAATTTCTTAGAATTTTAAAATTTAGCAACAAAAAGCAAAAAGACAAGCCTAAGTAAAGTATAAATACTCATAGACACTGTGGTAGGAGAGCGTTCCAATAAGCGTCGAAGCCGTACCGGTAAGGAGCGGTGGAGCGGTTGGAAGTGAGCATGCAGGCATGAGTAGCGATAAAATACGTGAGAATCGTATTCGCCGTAAACCCAAGGTTTCCTACGCGATGCTCGTCATCGTAGGGTTAGTCGGGTCCTAAGCAAAGTCCGAAAGGGGTATGCGATGGAAAATCGGTTAATATTCCGATACCGATATCAGTGTGCGACGGAAGGACGCTTAAAGTTAGTGGAGCTAGCGGATGGAAGTGCTAGTCTAAGGAAGTAGGTTGAGTTATAGGCAAATCCGTAACTCTTTATCCGAGATCTGAAAGGCTTCTGACGCTCTTCGGAGTAGATGAAGAATCCATGATACTATCGAGCCGAGAAAAGTTTCTAAGTTTAGCTGATATCGCCCGTACCGTAAACCGACACAGGTGGGTGGGATGAGTATTCTAAGGCGCGTGGAAGAACTCTCTTTAAGGAACTCTGCAAAATAGCACCGTATCTTCGGTATAAGGTGTGCCTAGCTTCGTTAAGAATTTACTTCGTAAGCGAAGAAGGTTACAACAAAGAGTCCCTCCCGACTGTTTACCATAAACACAGCACTCTGCTAACTCGTAAGAGGATGTATAGGGTGTGACGCCTGCCCGGTGCTCGAAGGTTAATTGATGACGTTAGCTTACGCAAAGCGTCTGATCGAAGCCCGAGTAAACGGCGGCCGTAACTATAACGGTCCTAAGGTAGCGAAATTCCTTGTCGGTTAAATACCGACCTGCATGAATGGCGTAACGAGATGGGAGCTGTCTCAAAGAGGGATCCAGTGAAATTGTAGTGGAGGTGAAAATTCCTCCTACCCGCGGCAAGACGGAAAGACCCCGTGGACCTTTACTATAGCTTGACACTGCTACTTGGATAAAGATGCGCAGGATAGGTGGGAGGCTTTGAGTCGTAGATCTTGGTTTACGATGAGCCATTGTTGAGATACCACTCTTCTTTATTCGGGTAGCTAACTAGCCTAAGTTATCCTTAGGTAGGACAATGTCTGGTGGGTAGTTTGACTGGGGCGGTCGCCTCCCAAAATGTAACGGAGGCTTACAAAGGTTGGCTCAAAGCGGTTGGAAATCGCTTGTAGAGTATAAAGGCAAAAGCCAGCTTAACTGCGAGACATACACGTCGAGCAGAGACGAAAGTCGGTCTTAGTGATCCGGTGGTTCTGTGTGGAAGGGCCATCGCTCAAAGGATAAAAGGTACCCCGGGGATAACAGGCTGATCTCCCCCAAGAGCTCACATCGACGGGGAGGTTTGGCACCTCGATGTCGGCTCATCGCATCCTGGGGCTGGAGCAGGTCCCAAGGGTATGGCTGTTCGCCATTTAAAGCGGTACGCGAGCTGGGTTCAGAACGTCGTGAGACAGTTCGGTCCCTATCTGCCGTGGGCGTAAGAAGATTGAGGAGAGTTGACCCTAGTACGAGAGGACCGGGTTGAACTGACCACTGGTGTACCGGTTGTTCTGCCAAGAGCACCGCCGGGTAGCTAAGTCGGGATGTGATAAGAGCTGAAAGCATCTAAGCTCGAAGCCGACTCCAAGATGAATCTTCTTTTAAGAGCTCTAGTAGACTACTAGTTTGATAGGCCGGATGTGTAATGGATGAAAGTCCTTTAGCTGACCGGTACTAATAGCTCGTTTGCTTATCTTTTAAGCATTACTTCCTTGTTAAGGATAAGATTGATTCCTAATTTTTCACTATGCTTCGTTAAACTTCGCTGCAGACTTCGGTCACATACCATACGTATGCTCCCTTGTCTTTGCTCGTTTGCCTCGCCTAGCAAAAAATTAGTTCTCAATTCGAAATAGTAAATTTTTACTGTACCTTATCAACCTTTGTTTTTATAAAACAAGATCTGACTTTAACGATGAACGCAGTGTTAAATAAGAGATTATAAAAGATATTCGTAATCTACGATTAATCCAAATTAGATTACGAAGTATTTTTAAATATGAGGCGAATAGACAGGAACGAGTAAAGCTCATATGCTACGAGGTCAAAATTCGTATAACGTATTCGCAAGATATTACTATCAAACAACAAAAGCAATCCCTTATTTAACACTGCCTGTGGCTATACAGACGAGGAAACGCCTTGCTCCATCTCGAACCAAGAAGCTAAGCTCGTCCTGGCTGATGATACTATCCGTTACTCGGACGGGGAAAGTAGGTCGCTGCAGGCTTTGTTAAAATTCCATAACTTTCCATACAATTTTCAATTTAAATTCTATTCTGGTGTCTTTGACCTACTGCTTCTTTTAGCCAATAAATATTGCTTGATAAATTTAAAATTCCATAGCCTTTTTAGAATTTTAGAACCTTCTGCAAATACAAATTTTAAATCTAATCCTCCATCAATATAAAATCTTAAAACTCTGCATTAAATTTAACTTATATTGAGTGAAAAATGATATGGATTGAAATTTTTCTATAATACTTGCTTGTTTGTATCATTTTTTAATACTATCTGTTGCGTTTGCTTTTTAACTTCTATGGCGCGATCTTTATTTCTAACCTCTCCTAGCCTCATTTATGATTTATACGTTCGTTCGTTTTTTAATACATTGCTGCGCTTTTATATCTAAATTATAAAGCCGCCGGCACTTATAAAGCTTTCCGCATGATTTAAACTAGATGGCCAAGCCAAATAAAGCTTGGCAGGCGTTATTACTTAATATAATGAAACGTTCTATAGGCAGATAAAACCCTATTAAAAATCAAGCCCGTAAAAAGCATGTTCTACAAAAGAAGCTTATTGATGCGGCTAAATTTTATGAAGATTGCCCGCCCATCCTCGCACGTATAGTATCCGCGCCTTTTATAACACCAGTATTCTGTTGCCGTATGCGTCTAACATCGCCCGTAAAGCCTCCGTGCGTGGCAAGGTGGGCTAAATTTCATAAATACCGCCGCTTAGCCTTTTATATGATTTAAATCCAAATCCCGTTTCAATGCTTGCGGTATTAAATTTAATATATCTAGCTTTATCCGCGCCTATCCGTTTTTTAAGATCAGGCTAAAATTTAACGTATTTATTTAATAAAACGATCAAAGCAGATAAAATTTCAAT
>NZ_CALJPC010000075.1 GCF_937981295.1 uncultured Campylobacter sp. | reverse complement strand
TATGAGCAAGATGAAATTTATATACCATTCAAACATTTTGAAAAGGAGATAAAAAATGCGATAAAATTTTGGGAGAAGTATATAGGATGATGAGGGATAGGCTATAACAGATAAAATGTCAGGCTTAAAAAATATCGCATGGAGTAAAAATTTTTATAAAGACCATATCGTTATAAATGGCGTAAAAGTTGAATTTCATGCCCAAAAACTACCAAATGGAAAAATTAACATAGGAACGTACTTTGGACCAAGAAAAGATCTTCCATAATCCCTTCTTTAGTGAGGAGCTAAATAAAATTTTAAATATTATGCTAAAGCATGAGCTGCCTTACAAGGATAAACTTATTAAGCAGCTTAATAATTTAAGAATTAAAAAGATCGAGGAAGATGTGGGTCTTAAGGTCTTTGTCTTTGAGGTAGTAGATCAAAATTTACTAGATTATGAGGACATACCTTCTCCAGCAATAGATATGTTGGTGCGTAGCGATCCGTACTATATAACAGAATTCCTGCTTCACTGGACTGAACATACAAAAGAGTTGGAGATTTGTAATCTTGCAAGCGAAGCATATTTAGAACTAGAAAATTTTGAGGATATTGAATTCTTGGATTAGTAAATTTTTAAATATTACTAGAAACGGCACCAAAACTGTCAAACATAGATTTTTTAACCCAAAAATAAAGTGAAAGGAGAGATTATGTTTATAGACGAAGATTATGTCAATATCGTGCCACAGGATCTGCTAGAGCGCGGTATTCGCTTAAGAGAGGAACTCGGTTTTTATGAAATCGCTTGGAAATTCGACGATGTAA
This sequence comes from uncultured Campylobacter sp., assembly GCF_937981295.1. Classification (GTDB taxonomy): domain Bacteria; phylum Campylobacterota; class Campylobacteria; order Campylobacterales; family Campylobacteraceae; genus Campylobacter_B. The sequence goes on along the minus strand of NZ_CALJPC010000075.1, from coordinate 1,317 downwards.
TGGAGGTACTAAAAATCACAAGGGGTAAAGGTATGATTATCCTAGGAGGAGAAGTATATCACCTAAGCGGCAATAAGCCCATCATCACATGCGATAGCTGGTATACAAATGAGGGGGATGACAATGCATTCGAAGTAGCGATCCGATATATCACCAATTATCGCGCTAGAAATGGAGATGATTTTGCATATTGCCCAACTATTTGTCCTGGGCGAGTGCTCAAATGAAAATTTTAGCTTCCAATATTGAAAAGGAGAGATTATGTTTATAAATAAAGATGAAGATGCGAGGTTATTTATAGATGAAGATTACGTAAATATCGTGCCGCAAGATCTGCTAGAACGCGGTATACGCCTAAGAGAGGAGTACGGAATTTATGATATCGCTTGGAGATTCGACGATGTAATGGAGGTGCTTAAAATCGCAAAAAGCAAAGATATGGTTATCGTCGGAGGAGACGTATATCGCCTAAGCGGTAATGAGCCCATCATCACATACGATAGCTGGAGCATTAAAGATGGAGATGACGGTGACGATGCATTCGAACTAGCGGTTCGATACATCACTAATTATCGCGCCAGAAACGGAGATGACTTTGCATACTGCCCGGCTATCGGTCCATATACAATCCTACAGGAGCCAAATGAACAAACAGAAAAATGATCAATTTTTTATAAACAAGAGTTTACCGCCTAACGTAGAAAGATGGCTCAACATAATGCTTCGATATAAATTTAAAGGCAGAGATGAGTTAATATCTCATCTCAAACTTATAAAGATCGATAGCGTGATAAAGGAAGCAGGTTATATGCTAATAAAATTTAAAGAGCCTAAAGGTACGGAAAAGCTATCGTTAGAAAATTTCCCGATAAACACTACAGTAATAGATATTATGGTGTTCACAAAAGGAGAATATGAAACCAACTTCTTACTCTACAATAACGATTATGTAAGTAGGCTAGAGATTTATAATGTTGCAAGCGAAGCATATCTTGAATTAGAAAATTTTGAGAATATTCAATTTTATAATTTTGATGAAAATAAATATGAATAAGTGCTTGAAATTAATAGTAGCCCTATTTTGTGTCAATATAATGGCTGCGAGCTTATTAAAAGCAAATAACCTCGTAAGCTACAAGGGCTCAAAGCTTTCAAGCATAAACGCCAACTACTCCAGATCCAAATCAAGCACTACGGTAAAACAAACCGTGCTCTCAAGCATAACCGCTAAAGAGCTAAACATAGAAGTAGGATCTAATACCGATCTAAAAGGCTCACTAATAGCCGCAGGCTACTATGATGAGAATGGAAATTTCA
>NZ_CALJPC010000074.1 GCF_937981295.1 uncultured Campylobacter sp. | reverse complement strand
TTGCTAAAATTTTGCTTGGCAGACTATTTTGTCTAGCCTGCGCAAAATTTTAGCCGCGCAACCCAAAAAAAATCGCCTCGAAATACTTGCAAATCTTATTTCGTATCGCAGGTCAAATTTGGTCTGCGGTACTTTTAAATTTGAAGCCGAATTTGCAGTTAAATTTGCAAACTAGGCATCCGAAAGGAATTCGCATGAAACACAAAGCGTTTCTCGCCTTGTGCGCATCTATGCTACTATGCTCTTTTGCATTTAGCGCAGGCGCCCCAAGCGCAAAGATAACGTCTTTAGTCGATCTTAACGTCACCGACGAGCTGCGAGCCAAACACCCTTTAAAGCCTCATCACGAAAAGCTAAGCTTCACCTGTCTTGATTGTCACGAAGGACAAGGAAACGACGCTAGTAAATTTAAATCCATAGGCGATAAAGGCTGTTTGTCCTGTCACGGCGACAAGAAAAAGATAGCTAAAAGACTAGAATACATGGATCTGCTAAAAGCAAATCCCCACAACTCGGTTCACGACGGCCCTACGCTATACTGCGACGAGTGCCACAACGAGCATAAAAAATCAACCAATATGTGCACGGAGTGCCACGAACACGAAGTTCCGCAATGGATGGGGGTAACGCCATGAAAATTTCAAAGAAAGTACTAGCGCTTATTATATTAGCAAGCGGCATTATAGGATTTTTAGTGGTACTTCCCGTGCATTACGCCCTAGAAGAAACTAGCGGAGAGAAGTTTTGCGTAGTATGCCACGAGATGGATCCTATGGTTATAGCTTATAGTAGCGACGTTCACAGCGGCAAAGGCAAAAGCGGAGTAAGGGCTAAATGCGTAGACTGCCACATACCTCACGACAACCTAGCCAAATACGTCCTAGTTAAAGCTAAAAACGGATTGATGGAGGGATATATTCATTTCTTCAAAGACCCGGAGGCTATAGACTGGCATAAAAATAGAGAGAAAAGAGAGCACTTCGTATTTGATAACGGTTGCGTTAGCTGCCATACGAATTTGGTGGATAATAAGCTAACCTCAGCTCAAGCCAGGAAGATGCACGCTCACTATCAAAGCTTGCTAAATACGGATAAGCAACTAACCTGCGCTAGCTGTCACGCCGAGGTAGGCCACAGC
>NZ_CALJPC010000073.1 GCF_937981295.1 uncultured Campylobacter sp. | reverse complement strand
ACGTTATACGCACAGATCGGCAGCAGCGTGCGCTCTCTAAGGTCTCTGATTAGATCCAGATACGCAAGCGCGGGCTTTATCATCAAGATGTCCGCTCCCTGCGCCTCGTCTTGCAGGCTTTCGTTGATCGCCTCAAATCTATTTGCAGGATCCATCTGGTAGCTGCTGCGATCGCCAAAACTAGGCGCTGATTCTGCCACGTCGCGAAACGGCCCGTAGTAGCCGCTGGCGAACTTGCTCGAATACGCCATAATCGGCAAATTTTCAAATCCGCCGCGATCAAGCGCTCCTCGCAAAATCTCGATAATGCCGTCCATCATGCCGCTTGGAGCGATCATATCCGCGCCCGCTTTAGCGTGGATGAGCGCCTGCTGCGCCGAAATTTCAAGCGTCGCGTCGTTATCCACCGTCTGATGCACATGATCGATGATGCCGCAGTGTCCATGGTCTGTGTATTCGCAAAAGCACAGATCGGTGATGACGAGTAAATTTGGAAATTTAGCCTTTATAGCGCGCAGCGAAGTAGCGATGATGCCGTCCTCGCTTAGCGCGTCCGAGCCGATGCTATCCTTTAGCGAAGGAATTCCAAAAAGCAAAATTTTATCCAAACCGAGCGTCAAAAGAGCCTCGCACTCTTTTAAAATTTCATCCAAGCTCATCTGAAATACGCCGGGCATCGAGGCGATCTCCTTTTTGATGCCGCTTCCTTCCACGACAAAAAGCGGATAGATTAGAAAGCGGGTTTGCAGATCGGTTTGTCGCACTAGATCCCTAAGTTCGGGGTTTATTCGTAGCCGTCTAAATCGTTTAAACATTATTTTTCCTTTTTTAGCTAGAATTGTAAGATTTATAATATCACAATCGGAGTAAATTTAAGCATGGATATAAAAATTTCAGAGGTCGCAAATCTCCCCTCCCGCTTCGGAAGCTTCCGCGTTCAGTCGTTTAAGCAAGGCGAGAAAGAGCATCTGGTGATATTTAAGCAACCTTTGGAGGGCGTCGTAAACGTGCGGATCCACTCGGAGTGCCTTACCGGCGATGCGATCGGCAGCCTAAAGTGCGACTGCGGCGAACAGCTCGAAGCGAGCCTAAAATATATCGAAGAGCATGGCGGTATGGTAATCTATCTGCGTCAAGAGGGGCGCAATATCGGGCTTTTTAATAAAATCAACGCCTACGCGCTACAAGATCAGGGCCTCGATACGATCGAAGCAAACCATCAGCTCGGCTTCAAAGCGGACGAGCGCACCTACGAGATCGTAGATTTCATACTCGCTCATTTTGGAATTTCGCGCATAAATCTGCTTACGAACAATCCGCAAAAGCTGCACGATCTAAAGGTCGAAGTAGTCGCGCGCGTGCCGATAATCATCACGCCTAATAAATTTAACGAAAACTATCTGCGCGTCAAAAAAGAGCAGATGGGACATCTGCTGTGAAGCTTGCGCCGGGCGAGAGCTTTGGCGAGCAGGTGGCTAAATTTAAAGCCTGTCTGCAAAAATTTAACCGCGTCCATAGCCTCACGAATTACGACGATTTAGACGCGGTGGTGTGCGACAGCCTAAGCGGAGCGAATTTCATACCGCGCTATCCGCGCATCGCGTGCGACGTCGGCTCGGGAGCGGGCTTTCCGGGGATATTTTTGGCGCTCGCGCTGCCGCTGTGCGAGTGGCATCTGTTTGAGCCAAACCTTAAAAAAGCGGCGTTTCTAACCTACGCGAAGGTTAATCTTGCGCTAGCTAACGTAAAAATCCACGCCGAGCGCGTGCAAGACGCCGCAAAGCTGCGCACCGATCTGATAAGCTCTCGGGCTTTGATGAGCGCGCAAAATTTAATTGAAATTTGCCGCGGCTTTTACGATCAAAACACGACGTTTTTGCTCTACAAAGGCTCGGGCGCAGAGGCGGAAGCGGCGGAATTCCGCAAGGAATTTGCAAGCGCGCGCTGCGAAATTTTTAGCGATGAAAATGCTTTGAAAAATAGAAAATTTTTAGTGATCAAAGGGGTGAAATAATGGGAAAAATTCTAGCCATAGCCGTCATCGCGGCGCTCATATATTTTTTGATAGCGCCTAGATTTCGCGTAAAGAAAAAGGACGATGCGACCGAGCTTTTGGCGTGCGACGAGTGCGGGACGTACTTTAGCAGCGACGAGCTTGCTCTGCGCGATAAAAAGCGCCTTTGCAAGTCCTGTGAAGCCAAACTAAGGGGCGGCAAATGATCATCCTAGGCCACGCGCTCGTGCCCTACGAGCCGCTGTATCTCATCAAAAACGGCGACGAAGTTTTCAAATACGACAATCTGCTCTTTAAATTTAACGACAGGCTCATCACCGCCGCGCAAAAGGCGGAGAAAAAATTTAGCGTTATTACGAACGATATAAATGAAATTTTGCTCGCAAACGGCGCAGGCGCGCGCTTCATCGTCGTGGATAAAAAATCCGTCGCGGCCGCGCAAAAGCTAGCCAACGATTATCTTTTCGACGCCAAGATCGCGATGTTTATCGGCTCTGCGCGGGCGTTAAAAAACTTAGCCGAGCTCGGAATCGATGCGGCGATTTTTAAAGACGCGATCGCAAATGCGCCCAAATCGCTACTTGCAAGCATCGGAGATAGCGTAGGCTTTAAATTTCACTTCGGGCTTCCGAAAAAAGATGAAATTTTCGGCGGCGCACAAAAGCTCGCGGATAAAATTTCGGCCCTAGATAAGAAGCTAAGCGCGCCCGCAGCTGGTAAAAATGACGATATCTGGAAAAAATAGTAAAATCCTAAGCGAATTTATTCGCGGGTATAAAATTCCTATGACTCATGCAAATTAAAATTCCGCGCGAAATTTTGCTCAGCCACGCAGCTTGGAATTTCACTCGAAATTTCGCCTGCTTACGCGGATCGGAATTCTACGCGGAATTTTGCCCTCTTTCGCAAATTAGAATTCTGCGCGAAATCCCACGCGTCCCCTGCGAAATTCTCTCGCTTACTCAATTTAAAATTTTACCCGCTCGGATAGATTTAAATTTTACGTAGAATTCCGCCTGTCCTCACGGCAAGAAATTTCAAATATAATTTTACCCTCTCGTGCGATGCAAAATTTTACTAAATTTTCTACGCGTGATATAAAATCTACGTAAATTTTACTCGCGCAATTAACGTAAATAAAATTCCGAACTTGCCTAAGCTTCATAGAATTTCGCGCAAAATTTACCTGCAGAGATGATATAAATTCTTAGCCATTGTTTTAAATTTTACTCGCGTTTTAGCTGCTTTTATACGCATGATAAGGATTTTTTAAAGCTAAAATTTTATATAATTATGCGTTTCAAAAAGGCATATTTTGAGTACTAAATTCTTTTTAGCGATCCTTGCGATAGGCGTTATAATGGGGCTTTGCGCGGGGCTCTTAAACTTCGGTATCAACGAAATTGAAACTTTTGCTTTCGGACATAATGATGAGGAATTTCACATTGTCACGGAGCAAACCACTGCGCTTAGGCGCTTTCTTAGCGTCCTCGCAGCCGGCGCAATCGTAACTTTAATTAGAATTCTGCTAATAAGACTAAAACCTTTTTTAAACGTAGCTTCAATGATGGAGGGGCAAAATCCGCCGTTTTGGCAAAATTTAATCCACTCGGTTTTGCAGCTTGCAGCCATCGCCATGGGCGCACCGGTAGGCAGTGAGGCTGCCCCGCGCGAGCTAGGTGGCTTGTTTGCGGCTAAAATTTGCCGCACCTTAAATATCGGCGGAGATGAGCTTCGGCTATTTGTCGCATGCGGCGCGGGAGCGGGACTAGGCGCTGTATATAACGTCCCGTTAGCGGGCGCGCTTTTTAGCCTAGAAATTTTACTTAAAAGCTTCGATACTCAAGCGATTTTGTGCGCCTTTGCCACTAGTGCGGTGGCTACAGCTACAGCGGAATTCGGAGCTTCAAAAGAAATTTATTACGCAGTTTCAAACTTCGCCCCTACCCCGCAGAATTTACTCGCAGCAGCGTTAATCGGACTTGTCACGGGGGTCGCGGCGAAATACTTTCAAGACGGAGTACGCTTGTGCGAAAAGCTGCGCATAAAAAGCCTTAAAATCGCGCTTACACTGCCATTTGCATTCTTGCTTACCGCTGCGATCGGCGCATACGTACCAGAAATTTTAGGTAACGGGCGCTCCGCAGCGCAGTTTGCTTTCAACTCCGCGTCCTTCAGCCCATATTTGCTTGCGATCTTGCTTTGCAAAGCGTTTTGCATTTTGATGATCTTTCGCTGCGGCGGATACGGCGGCACGCTAACGCCGAGTTTTGCGCTGGGCGCAGTTTTAGGGCTATGCATAGGATTTGCGATCGGCGAAATTCTGCCTATTAGCCTAAGCGCAGCGGGCGTTTGCGGGGGGGCTGCCTTTTTAGCGATCAACCTAAACGCGCCGCTTTGTGCTTTTGCGCTAAGCGCGGGATTTTGCGGGCTAAATATCAACTCATATTCGGTCGTCGTTTTTAGCATCGTATGCGCCGTGATCGCTAGAAATTTACTGACGAAAAATTTAGCGTAGTCACGGCGCTGATAATTCATACGCTGCAAATCTGAATAGACGGGCGCGGCGATGATGGTCCAAGAACCTGCCGTCGCGCACATAGACCGAACCGCATCACTGGGCTAGGGCGGAGCCGTAAGGATATGCGCCTAAGCTGATCGTTGGCAAATTTAAGATAAAATTTTACCACTTTAAACAAAGGAGAAGACATGGGTTTACTTTCATTCGTAGCCGAAGCAGGCAAGAAACTACTAGGTCTAGGCGATGACGCCAAGCACGTAAAAGACGAGATCGCCACCAATCTCAGCTCGACGCCGGTAGAGGGGCTAGAGGTCGAGGTGCAGGGCGACACCGTTAAAATAAGCGGCAACGCCGATAAGGAAACTCTCGAAAAAGCGGCCCTCATCGCGGGCAACACCGCAGGCATCAAAAACGTCGAAATTGAGGGCATTAGAGAGGATAGCGCCGAGAACTACTACACCATCGTAAAGGGCGATAACCTATCTAAAATCGCGAAGAAATTCTACGGCGACGCGAACAAATACAAGATTATTTTCGACGCCAACCGCGAGGTTATCAAGGACGCAAACCTCATCTATCCGGGACAGAAGATTAGAATTCCAAAAGCTTAAGTTCGCTTTTGCATGCTGTGGCTTGATTTTGCAAGCCGCGGATTTTACTTTTGCGCGTATTGTGCTGCGTTCGCGCGAGCCGTGATTTTATCAGCCCACGGTGCAGCGCGATTTTGGCGAGCTAAATTTTACGAGTTAGCGAGGCGCCGCGGTTTTTTACACTTTAAAAGACGCGGTTTTGTAAACTAGCGGCACGACGTGATTTTAAGCTGGCTGTGCAGCGCAGTTTTTAAACTATGATTTCATGAACCGACGGCACGGCATAATTTTGCAAGTTATGGATTTTGCAGACTGCGGACTTACGAGCCGCGGATTTGTTTTTGTGAGACGGGTTTTGATTTTAAGCTGTGACGCGGTTTTGCAAGCCGTACGACGGCGGATAGTAGATTATCCGCCGCACTTGCGCGCCGTCATCCTATTTGAAAACATATAAAATACTTTGAAATTCTATTTATAAAGAGCTAAATTTGGATAAATTTAAAGCCAGTGCTGCGCTAAAAAAGACCGAAACTAGGGATTACGACAAATATCCGATAATCATCAAAGACAACGCGATAGAGATGATAAAGCTATATCTACCGTTTCTATTTCTTTTAGATATTATTTCATACCTCTCCCCGTATAGGCATCCCGGAGAGCTAACCAGGCGGCCAAAAGAGCTCGGAAGCTGCTATATTAAATTTAAAAATTCCGCCATAGAGTATTTTTCTACGAAGAAAAATTTAGTCCTATTCGAAATAAAATTATCAAATATAGTGGGGATAAAACGAACCTTTGGGCCTTCCCAACCCCAATTGCCGACAATCACAAAAAAGTTTGTAATTAGCGTCGTTATGATCTACTTCGTTTTAATGTCCGCCGTTTTTTACTTTAAAGGTTACGCTATCGCCCCATTCGTAGTACCGATAGCATTTGGGCTCGGCATACTCCCGCTACTTATTTTTAGATTGGTAAACGGGCTGGGGCTCGGACTAGATATGCTAAGCGGCGATAGTTTGATCATCTTTGATAAGCATTTCATTATCGACGCCTCGATTTTAACGAGCAGGGAATACCAGGAATTAAAGACCTATTTTTTACTAAAAACAGGAAAAAATTTAGACAAAATCCGGCCACAAATTTTTATATAAGCAGGAAGCAGGTTTAGACGTAAAGCAAGAATTTGATAAGCAGCTAAGCGATAAATGCTTAGAAGATAGCCTCGTATGAAATCAAAATTTAATAAAGAACTAGACGGACCAAATTATCTTTTAAGAGTTAAAAATTTTTAGCAAAAATACCGCTCAAATTTTATTAAATCCAAATCCTCACATTCAGTTTTAAAATTTTAACGATACTCAAAAAGCTTAGAATTTCGCTCTTTATCTCGCTTGCGGGGTCGCGGCGCAGCACGCTTTCATAGACGCTAGGCTCGAAATTATCGCGCCTGGTGTGCACGAAAATATGGATCCGCCGCTCTCTGATACTCGCCCAGATCTGCGCCCCGAGCGCATCGCCTACCGCTAAAAACCGCTCCATAAATGCGGGGGTTAGCACGTACATCGCGTTTTGCGGCTCGTCGCTAAGCACCTTGTATCGCGCGGCAAACTCCACATTATCCATCGCAACGGGCTTTAGACCTATGTGCTGTTTGTTTTGTATCTCGCGCGGATAGATGAAAACGGGCGCGATGATGCGTTTGTTAAATTCCGCTACGAAAAACGCCCCCGCGAGCTCGTGCTGCAAATTTTGATGAAAAAAGCTCACATCGCTAAACTCGAAGCTCACCCCCTGCCACGCGCCGCCCACGCGGTCGTTGCCGCGCAGATTTTCGATGAACTCGAACAGATCGCTCTGCACCACGCGCCAAAACGGCACGCTGCCGTAGGAGACGTATTCGTAGCCCAGCTCGCGCACGAAGGGCGCCAGATAGTGCTGCTTGTAGCTTTGGCGGTACCGCCCCGTAAAGATCTCTTGCGCGCTTCTTACGCCGAGCGCGTAAAACCGCGCCGCTAGCCACACCGCGAGCGCAAGCGCGGCTAAGCCTATCAACGCCTGCGGCAAGGCTGCGGAGTATTTGAAGATCAAAAATGAGATCACGACCGCGCCGAACTTTAAGATATTTTCCGTGCCGATGAGATCCTTTTGCCAGCCGTTTAAGTGCACCTCTTTAAGACTTACGGCGAGCAAGGCGACCGCCAGCAGCACGAGCATCGTCGCGCTAAAGCTCTGCGCGCCCTGCCTATCTGTAAAATACGCGATAGCGCCGAACACCGCAAACAAGGCGATCGTGCTTACGACGACGATAAACTTAAGCTGCTCCACGTGCTTTTTCGCGTCCAGTCGCAGGCGCTCCAAATCATAAATAGTCAAAATTTCGCCCTTCTTTAAATTTGCCCGCAATTTTAGCAAAATTCTGGGAATTTTGGAATTTCAAAGCTCGCTCGTCCGCACATAAGGTGAATTTTTTATGAATTTCGCACAGCCCCCTAAATTTAAGGATAAATTCAAAACTCTAAGCTTAAAATTTCGCCGTAGCGGGGGCGGCGCGCAGAAGTGGAATTGCGCATAAAAGCGTCGCTAAATTTCGGCTCGCGGAAGTTAAATTACAAGGCATAAATTTGCTACGTAGAATTTTCAAGGTTTGATGCAAAGCGTTATTGGCGCGAGGCTTAAGATCGGTATAAACTTGCTACGTAAAATTTAAAAGCGAGATTTCCTAGCTAAATTTTTAAAAGCAAATTTTAGTAAAATTTCACGAGGCAAAATTTCAAATTAAAATTTTGCAAATTAAAATTCCGCAAAGTAAAATTTTAAAGCAAAATTCTGCGAGCAAACCCCGCAAATCAAACCATGGAGCAAAAATGAGATATATTTTCGGGCCCGTGACCTCGCGTAGGTTCGGGCGCAGCCTCGGCATCGACCTGAGCCCGCAGCGCAAGCAGTGCAACTTCAACTGCGTATATTGCGAGTTGGGCGCGGGCAAGCCGGTAAGCGCGATGAGCGAGCCCTGTGAGATCGGCCCGGTCATCGCTGAGTTGAAAACTGCGCTGCAAAGCCACGCGGGCATTGACGTCATTACGATCACGGCAAACGGCGAGCCTACGCTACATCCGCGCTTTGCAGAGCTCGTGGACGCACTAAAGGCGTTGTGCCTGCCGCAGAAGCTGCTCGTTTTATCAAACGGCTCACTCGTGCGCGAAAACAGCGCTGCTTTAATGAAGCTTGATATTTGCAAATTTTCGCTAGATAGCGTGCTTGCAAAAAGCTTTCGCAAGGTGGACGGCCCGCATGCAGGCATCAGCGCCGAGGATATCGTAAGCGCGATCGCGGATTTCGCGCGTGAGTTTCGCGGCGAGCTTGATATCGAAATCCTAGTCGTGCGCGGGCTAAACGATACGCAGGAGGATTTCGCAGCGCTGAATGCGGCTTTAGCTCGCATCAATCCGCACCGCGTCGATCTCGGCACGATCGATCGCCCGCCCGCATACCGCGTGCAGGGGGTGAGCGAGGCGCAGCTGCGCTACCTAGCTACTTTCATCGAAAATCAAAACGTAAATATCATCGCCGCGCCCAAATACGCAAGCGAGCGGTTAAGTTTTAGCGAGGATGAGATATTGCATACTTTGGCACGTCGTCCGCAGCGCACGAGCGACGTGGAGGCGATGTTTGACGAAAAAAGCGCGCAGCTTTTAAAGCGTCTTGTGAGTGCGGGCAAGGTTGTTTTTAAAGACGGTTTTTACGAGATCGCAAAAGGCTAGGGCTAAAATTTTAAAAGCTCTTTTGCGGGCGCGGCGAGGGAACGGCTTACATTTAGACGTCGTAGCAAAGGGTATCGCCGCACGCGAGCTAGAGGCAGCGCAATGCTAGCTAGCGTTAAATTTAGCGCCGAGTTGCATCGCCGCAAAGATGCTAGCACGCCCGGTTTAGGAAACGATGCTGCCGCGGCGTGGTGATCTTTAAATAGGCAAGCTGCGCTCAAAAGCGCCATTAAATTATGAAATTTATGCACACGGCGCAAAGATACAGACCCTAAACGGCGCTTTTTGGGCGCCGGTGGATTATTAAAGTAGGCTTAATGGAGATAGCCAAAGCGGGCTTGGATCAGCAGAAAATCGCGAATGCACGCCTTAAATTTAGCCTGCTTGCCGCGCTTGTTTGGGTTTTTTTGTCCATTTTTGTGGATTTTATCATCCGCGCGCTGATGCGCCCATTACGCGATACCTGCGCGTTCAAAGAGCTGCGATCGGATAGTATAAACGCCGCGAAATTTTATCTCATACTTCGGTCTTTAAATTTAAAATTTAGCCCGCAGAATTTGATTGTGCCGAAATTTTAGCGTAGATCGCGCTAAAACTCCGCATCATAAATCGTCGCGGCCGATAAAATTTAATTCGCGCCGTTTTGCCGCGATAAAATTCTATGGAATTTTTTTAAATGCTAGTCGCAAAATTTCAAGCCGTTGCGTGCCTTGCGGCGATGCCGAAATTTCGACGCGATAGAATTTCGCGGCAGAATTTTACGCCGCTTAGCGTATCCGCTAGGAGAGCTTTGGGCGATAAAATTTTAGGGTAGAACTACGGGCAAAATTCTAAATTCTAAGATGGAATTTTGCCCGCTAAGCCTAGCGCGCGATCACTTTATCGATCCAATCAAAAAGCTCCTCAAGATCGTAATCGCCGGCGTGTCCTTGCCTCCAAGGCACCGCAAAATCGACGTTCTTGCCCGCATTTTGCAAGCTAAGCGCCAAAATAGCAGGGATCGCAAGCGCCGTATCGCGATCGCTCGCGCCGTGTCGGATGCGGTAATGTTTCGCGCCGTTTTCGTTGCGCACGAAGCTCATCGCATCCATCATCTCCACGAGCTGTGCACTTGCGATTAGCACCCCTTTGGCGGGGTCATTCATCGCGCTAAAATCCGTAAAATGCGCCGCGTTAAATTTGGCGCCGCCAAACAGCTCGTTTTCGGGATTTTCAAGCGCGAAGCCGTCGAATGCGGGCGGGGTCTTGGCGCGCGGCTTGGAGGTCGCGTAGCCCCAAAAGAGCATATGCGATTGCGACGCGTCGTCCTTAATCTTGGCGGCGAGGTATAGGGGCGCCTTTGTGCGCGGATTTTTCGCCGCAAAATTAGCAAATGAGGCCGATATGAGCCCGTTTATGTAATCTTTGAAGCTGCCGTCGCCGTTTTTATCCAGGCTTAGCGCGCGGCCGCTTTCGTGCTTTAAGCTTAGCGAGTTCAGATAGGTGGGGAATTGCGCCTTTAGCTCGTCTGAAATTTTAATCTGCGCTGCGCTTAATTTGCCGCTTAGCATCTTGCGAGTGGGCTTTGCGGCGCTTTGATTTGCGTCTTTTTTAGAATTTTTTTCAGCGCCGCTAGAATTTTCGTCGCGCTCGTTAAATCCCGCTGCATCAAAGCCGCTAAAATCCATCTTTTCATATTCGCTCTGCGCGCCGAACATCCACTCATACGCCGCGTCCGCGTGCTTTAGATTTGTGATCGGGCAGTATACGGACGCCGCGTAAATTTTATCGCTCGCCTTTGCAGCGCCCAGCTCCTGTAGATACGGCTCGTACGCGGCCTCGTCTCCGCTCGTGCCTAAAAGCGCCGAGAGCGCTCCGCCCGCGCTCGTGCCGTTTGAGACGATCTTGTTCGCGTCCCCGGGCATCGCCGCGTCGTTAAATTTCAGATACCGCACGGCGGCTTTTAGATCGACGATCGCTGCGGGCGCCTTGCCGATATAATCGCCGGTTGCGTCCTTTAGCGTGCGTCCACGCGCTGCGGGAGCGGCTACGACGTAACCGCGCGAAAGCGCCGTAGCGATCGCGTTTGGTTTGCCGCTTTCGTCTATTTTGACCTCGCCCGCTTCGCCCGGCATGTAGCCGCCCACGCCGTTTGGCAAAAATATCGGCGCGCTCGCGGCGTCAAATTTGCCGCTCTTACGCCCCTCAAAATATTGCTGCGGGATGAAGATATTCATGCTCTGATAGTGCGCGCTTACGGGTTTTGCGACGTAGATTATGCTTTTGTAGGCGCGGAATTTTATCTTTTTGCCGCCTACGATCACGCTTTCTTGCGTAAAATTTGCGGCGTTAAATTTCAGATCTATTTGCGCGCTCTGCGCCGCAGCCTCGGCGTTTAGGCTTAGCGCGCCGCAAAGCATCGCAGCAGCGCCTAAAGCAAGGGATTTTTTACTCATTGGCATCTCCTTTCTATTTTGATATCGCCGCTTTTTAGCCCCTCGAGCAGCTGCGCGGCGGAGCTATTTTTCGGATAGGCCGAGAGGTAAGCCTGCAAGTGCTTAATCGCGCCCTCTTTATCGTCATGCATCAGGCTAAACAGCGCAAGAGCGTGGTGCGCACGCATCGAACCGAGCTCAAGCGCGCTTGAGAGCATCTGCTGCGCCTTTTAGTCGCGGGAGGAGTTTAATAAAAACTCGCCGTATTCCGTGCGGATCTCGCCGTCTTTTGGCGCTTCTTGCACGAGCTTGTCATAGAGCGCGTCTGTCTTCTCCGCGGCGCCTTTGATGTCGAAATTATGCTGAATGACGTAAATTCGGGCAAATTTATGCTCAAACTCGTAGCGGTCCTTGGCGTCAATATCCTTTTTAAACAGCTCTTGACTTAGAAATTTAAAAATTTCTTCAAGCGCGTGTGCGTCCTGGTAGGCAGCCTCGGCGTCTTTCTCGCTGTCGAAGCTTAGCGGATATTCGCATGCATGGGCTCAGAGATTGTCCACGGAGCGGTAGATGCCGCCGATATCCAGGGCGCGCGAGCCGCCCGGCGCCGTTTTTATCATCGCGTCGTGATCGTAGGGCTCATAAGGCGCTGCGAGTGCGCAACTAAGGGCTAGGACGGCTGCTAATGCGGTTTTTGCAAACATATCGTTTCCTTAAGATGAAATTTTAAGCCGATTTTAGCGAAATTTACCAAATGTTAGCCCTATTTGAGCGGGTTAATTTATGAGTTTGAGCTGCGTTTCGAAGGCGGATTTGGGGTAGAGGCCGATGAGCTTTTTGACCGCTTTGCCATTTTTATCGTAGATCACTGACGTGGGGGTGCCGAAAATGCCGCCTACGATGGATTCGAAGTATTTTACGGAGTTTGCCCCGCTGACGCTTGGGAATTTTATCCCCTTTTCGCGAGCGACCGCGGCGTCGGCTTCCAAGCCTTTACCGTCGCCTAGAATGCCGATAATCAGCGCGTCGCCGCTAGCTTGCAGCTCGTTTAGCGCGGGTATTTGGGCTTTGCACGCGCCACAGCCGCTGGTATAGAAAAACAGCACGAACGGCTTGTCGTTACCCTCGATCTTTAGCGTGCGCTCGGAGGGGTCGAACTTGGAGGCGAGCGAGGCGCCGTCGGTGCTTAGATGGTGCTTCCATCCGTCGCAGCCTGCGAGCAGCAGCGCGAACACGGCGGCGGCAACTTTTAGATTTAAAAATTTTATCATCTAAAATCCGTCCTTAAGTCTACTTTTAAAACTGCTAAATTCGTTTTTAAATT
>NZ_CALJPC010000072.1 GCF_937981295.1 uncultured Campylobacter sp. | reverse complement strand
AGAGATAAGAACCCTAATCTTAGTGCTTTTTTGTGTGGGAATTTTATACTGGTTTATCGAGCCTTATGCTCATACTAAGCTCAGTCCGCACGCCGATCCGGTAAATTACGATTTTGCAGCAGGCGATACGGCTTTAGCCGCGCATAACGTAGCCGCAGCAGAAAGCGCTTTGGCCGCAGCTGAAAAAGGCGGGGATGAGACGATGATAAAAAATTCTAAAAAAGCCCTAGCCAGTGCGAAAGAGCAACAAGACAAAACGGTGCTTTTTTGGGACGAGATAAATAAAATAGATCTTAGCAAAGGCGATGCTGTGCGCGGCGCCGAGACCTTTACAAATGCAGGCTGCACCGCATGTCATGGAGTAAAAAGTGCAAATATCCCCGCTCCTATGGACGCGGCAAGCGCTAGTGCCGCATACGGCGTCAATCCTCCGGATCTTAGCAGCGCAGGCTATCTATACACTGATAAATTCTTAGCTGCGCTCATCAAAGATCCGATCATGGCTCTTAAGCTAGATCAGAAATTTGGCGATGAAAAACCTTTTCCGATGCCTGGATTTTTCGGTATAGGCGGTGATCTAAATCAAGAGATCGCCGATATCGTAGCCTATCTAAAGTCGCTAGCTCCTAGCGAGGATAAACTAATCGCCTCTGAGGCTGCTGCTAGCGGCATCAAACAAGGCACCGAACTAGACGAAGCGCAGAAAAAATTCCTTTTAAGTAAGGCGGTTTTTGAGGATGCTTGTCTAAGATGCCACGACGTCAAATATGATAAGCTCTTTGCATCCAGCGACAAGGCTAGCTTGACTGCGTATATGGGCTCGACGCCTCCTGATCTTTCGATGATGATCCGTTCTAAGGGCGCCAACTATCTGCACGAGTTTATCAATGATACGCAAAAGAAGCTTCCAGGCACTTCGATGCCGCGCGTAGGCTTGAACGAAAACGCTGAAGCCAAGGTCGTGGAATATCTAGCTGACGTAGGCGATAGTAAAAAAGCCGAGCGTGAAGCTACGACCATAAATATTATGATATATTTCTTGATCCTTTCTGTTTTTGCAGGTCTTTGGAAAAGTAAAATTTGGTCGAAACTTCACTAAAATTTTAGCAGTCGGAGCAAAATCCGACTGCCTTTTAAAATTCCGCCATATCCTAAATTCTATTAAATTCCATCTATCAAAAAGCTCTTGCAATTGAGAATTTAGCCGCTTTCGTGCTTTATGATAACCGCTTTTTTTATTACTTTTTAAGATTTTTCTACATATAATTGCTACTTAATTTTGAAATTTAATGTATAAATTTAACTTAAGAAGGTTCAGATGAAATTTTTTAAATTTGCGATTTTGGCTCTTATTTTTCCATTTTGCATGTTGCTGGCGCAGACCGATTATCGCGCCGAAGCGGCGGCGATTAAAGAAAAATTTGCCCAGGCGGTTAAATTTTATGTAGACGGCAATAACTCGGAGGCCAGAAAGATAACCCAAGAGGCGTATTTCGGGCATTTTGAAAATTTAGAAGCCGGCATTCGCATAAATTTAAGTCAGAAAAAATCCTACGATATGGAGAAGCAATTCGGCGATATCCGTAAAGCGATCAAAGCTGAAAAGCCTCTAAATGAGATCCAAGCAATGATCGATAATCTAAATCGCGAGATTGACGAGGTTCTGCCTGTGATTGAATCTGGTCATCGTCTCGTAGCCGAGTATCAAGACGGAGGCGATGGCAGCACTTCTGCGCCAGCCTCAGGCGGGAATTCCGCAGCATCCGGTACAACTTCGCCGTGGATGAGCGTCTATACGGAATTTAAAGCTGAGCTGGATAACGCTAAAGCTGCGTTTGATAAGAAAGACACTGCTGCGCTAAAAGCTGCGCTAAATCGCGCTAAATTTGATATCTACCGCAACGAACGTCTAGAGGAGGCAGTGCGAAAATATGTCTCATCTCAGACCGATCAATCAATCCAGCAAATTATCGGAAATCTCTTGCGCGAGGATGCAGATACGGACAAATCAAAATTTGACGAAGCGATAAACGCCCTAGATAATCTAGCATTAAAAGCCGTAAATGATTTGCCGCAAGAAAGCTACTCCATAGCGCCGCAGACTGCGTTAGCACAAAGCGATACTAGCGAGGATGAGGGCAAGGATTTTACGCCGATTGTGCAAAATATCAAAGACAAAATGGCTAAGGTTTTGCAGCTTTACGAGAGCGGCAAGGTTGATGACGCGATCGACGAAAGCGGCAATATCTACTTCGACGAATACGAAGAGAGCGGTATGGAAAATATCGTCGGTGCTAAAAATACTCAGCTTAAGCTAGATACAGAAGCAAGTTTTAATAAAATTTCGGCTCTTATGCGCGCGGGCGCTTCCAAAGAGCAGATCGTAGCGGCGCAAAATAAGCTATTTGATCAGCTTACCCAAAGTATAGAGCTAACGAAGAAATCAAGCAACTGGGATCTATTCTTATACGCGTTTATCATTATCTTGCGTGAAGGATTTGAAGCGCTCATTATCGTAGCCGCAGTCATCGCTCTACTTATAAAATCCGGCAACTCAAAGCACCTAAATATCGTTTACAGCGCTCTTGGCGTCGCGGTTGTGCTAAGTATCGCTACGGCTTACGGGCTGAATTATATCTTCGGTAGTGAAAATGCAGGACAAACGCGCGAAGTGATGGAGGGCGCGGTGATGTTAATCGCCGTAGTTCTGCTATTTTATGTGGGCTTTTGGCTTCTTTCAAATGCAAGCTCCAAAAAGTGGAGCGCCTATATCCAAGGTCAAATTTCAAACAGCCTAAGTTCGGGCGATAGCAAGATGCTTTGGTGGACGGTATTTTTAGCGGTTTATCGCGAGGGCGCAGAGACGGTGCTATTTTATCTGGCACTACTTTTCGATGCTAAAAGTCCGGCAGCTACTAGCATGGTAGCAGCAGGCTTCGTAGCGGGTCTGGCGGCTCTTATTATAGTTTATATCGTCATCAAAGAATTCTCGCTTAAAATCGCTATCAAGCCATTTTTCATTGCTACATCGGTCATCATATTTTATATGTCCGTCGTATTTGTGGGTAAGGGCGTGATGGAGCTAGTCGAGGGCAAGGTATTCGTGCCTACGGTGATAGACGGGCTTCCTACGATTACGTGGATCGGATTTTATCCTTATGTCCAGAGCCTAGTGCCGCAAGCGGTGATGATCGTGCTTCTAATCGTAGGAATTTTGATCTTAAAAAATAAGCAAAAAAACAAATCTTAATAAGGAGAGAAAAGATGAAAAAGATTTTTTCAGGTATATTGGCGCTAAGCCTAGCCTCTGTTATAGCAATGGCGGGAGAGCATCCGATCGGCGAGCCGATTGAGCAAAATGGAATGGAGATCGCTGCTGTGTATCTTCAGCCTATCGATATGGAGCCTAAAGGCATCGATCTAGCTCCTAGCAAGGCGGACATCCACCTTGAGGCGGATATCCACGCTATCAAAGGCAACGCAAACGGATTTGGCGAGGGCGAGTGGATCCCTTACCTAAAGATCGCTTACGTGCTTAAAAACCTAGACACCGGCAAGATCCAAAAGGGAAATTTCATGCCTATGGTAGCTAGCGACGGCCCTCACTACGGCGCCAATATCAAAATGGTAAACGGCGTGGGCAATTACGAGCTAACCTACAACATCGAAAATCCAAGCACCAACGGATTCGGCCGCCACGCGGACAAAGCGACAGGCGTAGGCAAATGGTGGGAGCCGTTCTCGGTTAAATACACCTTCCAATACACAGGCGCTCCTAAAGAGTAATCATAGATGGCTCCGCCGAGTCCGTTTTGGCGGAGCTCTAGCGGTATTGGGTTTAGCCACACGCTTTAAATTTAAGGCGGTTACTTTAGCCCGTTTAAATTTGCCACTACGCCGCAGCCAAAGCGCATCGTTTTTGCTTTAATGCGTTTAAGCTTACGAATCTTTTTAACTGCGGCAAAATTTTAAAATTTAGCGCACCGCAAGGACGAAATAAAACCAAAGCAATAGCGAGGCGAAATTTCTCTTTGCGGGCAGCTCTTGCCGTTGCGAACTTTTTTGCAAGCGGATTTGAAATTTTAAAATTTACAAAATGGCGTAGGTTTTAAAATTTTAAAATTTAAGCAATTATAGGCGATTTACGCGCATTAGACTCGATGAGGATTTTTAATGACGATATTTTTTTATCACGTTAGCTTGGCTCTATTTCCGCTCGCGTTTTTAAGCGCGTATCTGGGCGGCAGGCGCTTTATCAGCGCATCGTTTTTGCCCGCGCTTTTGGGAGCTGCATTCGGGGCGCTGTGCTTTAGCGCATTTGCGCGCTCGGCAAACGCCGATACGGGCAAGATCGTGTTTGATGCGCTCGCACTTTTAGCGCTGCTCGCGCTACTGCTTGCGTTTAAGTTTAAGCGATTCTATCTTACCGCTATAGTTATTTTTGCTCTTGGTTGCGCGTATGGATTTGAATACCGCTTCATAGGGATGAATTTTAAAATTTTCTCCGGCGAGCTACTGGACAGCTTCAGCCTAACCAACCTCTTCATGGCGGTTTTAGGTGCGCTGGCGCTCATTTTATTCTATTTTATTTATCGCTCAGCTCTAGCGCGTACGAGTAGAGGTGCAAAGCTGGCGTCATTCGTCATCGCGTGGGCGTTTGCCTTTATCGCCAAAATCGGCTTTTTGGGCCTTGATCTGCGCCAGGCAGACGCGCCCAAAGCGCTAGCTGCGAAGGGTTTTGAAGGGCTTTCAAACGCGATCGGCTCGTCCGAGTTTCTAAGCGTCATCGCTAAAATCATCCACTACAACAACTCCTATCTGACGCTAGCTCTTTGCCTTATAGCCGCGCTAATTGCGCTACTTACGGTATTTCGTGCGCCAAGTCGAGTGCCTCGCGAAGCGGACATTATAAAATTTAGAGAGGTTAAGGCGGGCAGATTCGCCATTTTTAGAGATTTTAGCCTGATCTTGTCGCTTGGGGTTTTAATCAGCTTTTTGGGGCTTTATTATATCTTGGTCGCCTCAAAACCGCCTACGATCGATGAGCCTAAGATTATCGAGCCGCAAGGCGCGGAATTCATAATCGATGCAAACATCGTAAAAGATGGCAAGCTGCACCGCTTTGCCTACGTCACCGACGACGGGCATAAGGTCAGGTTTTTTCTACTAAACCGCTTCACGGACAAATTTGCCCCGGTCGCGGTTTTTGACGCGTGCTCGATCTGCGGCGATATGGGCTATATCAAAAAAGGCGATGAGCTCATCTGCATCGCTTGCAACGTGCGTATCTTTTTGCCGAGCGTCGGCAAGCTTGGCGGCTGCAATCCGATCCCGCTGGATTATAAGCTAGAGGGGCAAAATATCGTCATCGCGCTTAAGACGATTGAAGACGGCGCGTCCTATTTCTCGGAGATTGTGGATAAAAAGGTGATCGATCCGGTCAGCAGAAAAGAAATTTTAAACACCTCTAAATTTAGCTATCTTTACTACGGACGCACCTACTTTTTCGAAAGCGAAGCGAATGCAAACGCCTTTACCGCGCATCCCGAGCGCTATGTAGATGAAAACGGCACGCTAAAGGAGCTTAAATAATGTTTTTACGCATCATCAAATCCTCCATTTTAAACTCCAGGGATAGCAAAATTTTAGCGTTTTTGACGATATTTTTATCGGTTTCGCTGATCGCTTGCATGCTAAATATCACGCTAAAAATTGGCGATCAGGTTGCTAAGGAGCTGCGCAGCTACGGCTCGAATATCGTCGTGCTACCGCGCTCGCAAAGCCTAAGTATCGAGATCGGCGGGCGCGAATACTCTCCGCTTAAAAACGATGATTTTTTAAAAGAGAGTGAGCTGCATAAGATCAAAGAAATTTTTTGGCGCAACAATATCACCGCCTTTGCGCCCTTTTTAACTACCCGCGCGGGAGATTACGACGTCGTGGGAACCTACTTTGAAAAGGACGTGGGCGTTAGCGACGAGCCTGATTTCAGATCGGGCGTGCGCTCGCTCTATCCGTTTTGGAGCGTAGAGGGGCAGTGGGTAAAAGACGGCGCCGAGAATGAGGTGCTCGCAGGAGACGGGCTTGGGCTAAAGATCGGCGATACGGTTAAGCTTGGAGATTATGAGGTTAAAGTCGTTGGGACTTTGCGCGGTGCGGAGGATGAAGCCAAAAAGCTGATCGCAAATTTATCGCTGGTGCAAAAGCTAACGCACAAAGAGGGCCTCATCGCCAAGGCAGAAGTTAGCGCCATGACTATCCCCGAAGACGATCTGTCCGTAAAGGCAAGAAGGAGTCTCGATAACCTGGACGCCACAGAATACGACACATGGTATTGCTCAGCATACGTTAGCTCCATCGCATATCAGATCACCGAGGAGTATCCAAACGCAAGCGCCAAGGCGGTGCTTAGCGTCAGCGAAGCTCAAAGCGGCATCACGAAAAAAATTCAAAATTTAATGGGCGTCGTAAGCATTCTGTCGCTGCTAATTTCAAGCATCTGCATCACAAGCCTGCTAAGCAGCGAAATTTACAAGCGCAAAAAGGAGATCGGCTTGCTTAAGGCGCTGGGAGCGAGCAATTTTATGATCTATATCCAGTTCGCCGCCGAAATTTTCGTCATCTGCGTAGCAAGCTCACTCGTGGGCGCAGTCGTGGGCTACGTGCTTAGCTGGGCGATCGCGTATCAAATTTTCGGCTCATTCATCGGCGTGTCGCTGATGGTCTTTCCGCTTAGCATCGTCTTTGGACTTCTTATTTGTATTATCGGCTCGATCTTGCCGCTACGCGGAGTGATCAAGCTACTGCCTGCGGAGGTGCTTTATGGTAGGAAATAACGGAGCGTTTTTTAGAGGCGCGATCTTTAAAAGTATCATCAACAGCGGCATCCGCAGCTTCGTGATTTTCGTCGCGATCATGCTAGGCAGCGCGGTTTGCGCGGCGTTCGTAAATATCTACGCCGACATCGATAAAAAGGTCGCCAGCGAGCTAAACAGCTACGGCGCAAATTTAATCGTAAGCCCCGCAAATTTAGAAAATTCCCATATGGACGAAGCGGCGCTTGATGCAAAATTTGCTAAAATCCCCACACTGAAAAGCGCGAATAAATATCTTTTCGGCAGCGCAAATTTAGGCGTCAACTCAGGCATCATCATGGGGGTAAATTTCTCCTCTCTGCGCGATACGATGCCGTTTTTGGATCTTAAAGAGGGTTCGTTTATCGGCGTGGATTTCGACGATAAAAACGCGCTCATCGGGCAGGATCTCGCCAAACTTTTGGGCGCGAAGCTCGGCGATAGTATCGAGATCACGCCGATCGGCTTAAACGAAACGAGCAAGGTTAAGATAAAAGGCATCGTCTATGACGGGCAGAAAGAGGACGGCATGCTGCTAATCTCGCTGCCGCTAGCGCAAAAAATTTTAAATCAGCCTGCGCAGGTAAATTACGCCGAAGCGATCGTAAGCGGCGATTTTAAGCAGCTTAGCGAAATTTCAAAAAGCCTGAGCGACGCGCAGATGAGCTTCGCGCCGATCGGCAAGGTATCCAAGACCCAGGGCATCATCTTAAACAAAATCAAGCTTTTGATGCTTCTTATCGGCATTACGATCCTTCTGATCACCTCGGTCTGCATCAACACGAGCCTTAGCTCGATCCTGCTTTCGCGCATCAAAGAGTTCGCGCTCATCCGCGCAATCGGCGCGAGCAAACAAAATTTGCTCCACCTGATCCTGAGCGAAATTTTAACCGTCTGCGTCGCAGGCTCGCTAGCTGGAGTATTCGTGGGATACCTGCTCGCGATCTTGCTGGGGCATCTGATATTTTCAAGCAGCGTGGATTTTAGGCTAATCAGCCTCTTTGCGGCGGTCGTGCTGAGCCTGATTTTTGCGCTCGCGGCAAGCTACTATCCGATCAAAAAGGCGCTGAATCCGAATTTAGCGAATCTATTAAGGGAATGACATGGAAATTTTAAAATTTGAAGGCATCTGCAAATACTTCGGCGAGGTTAAGGCTCTCGATAATATCAGCTTCGACGTTTTAAGCGGCGAGTGGGTCAGCATAATGGGCCCAAGCGGCAGCGGCAAGAGCACGCTCGTAAATATCCTAAGCCTGATGGACACCCCCACCGCGGGCAGATATATCCTAGGCGGAGCCGACGCGAGCGCGCTAAACGACGAGCAAATTTTAGAATTTCGCCGTAAAAAGATCGGCCTCGTGTTTCAGCAGTTTCACCTAATCCCCTATCTAACGGCCGTCGAAAACGTCATGCTAAATCAATACTACCACAGCTGCGTGGATGAAGACAGCGCCAAGGCAGCACTTGAGAAAGTGGGGCTCGCACACCGCATCACCCACCGCCCTAGCGAGCTTAGCGGCGGCGAGCAGCAACGTGTATGCATCGCGCGCGCACTCATCAATGACCCCGATATTATCATCGCCGACGAACCTACGGGCAACCTCGACGAAGCCAACGAGCGTGTGGTTTTGCAGCTCTTTCAGACGCTTCGCGGCGAGGGCAAGACGCTGCTTTTGGTCACACACAACGAAGAGCTCGGCAAATTTGCGGACAAAGTGGTGCGCCTAAGACACGGCAAACTCGATCGAATAGAACTTTTAGATCAAAGCACGATGAAGCATCATTTGGGCTCGCAGGATGAAATTTCAGATCGCGATCCAAACAAAAGCGCTTCGCAAAGCTCTAGCGCCGAAGCTGCGAGCGAGCAAAATTCCGCTTCGCAAAGCTCTGGCAGCGAAGATAGGGGCGCTAAAAATTTAAGCGGCGAAAATCAAGATACCAAAAATGCGGACGCACAGAATTCAGGTGCGTAAAATTTAGCTCGCATGATGAAAAATAAAGCTACGTTAAAATTTAAAAATTTCACCGCCCGCCCGCGCTCTTTTTGGGTTCGCACAAAGCTCGCGCGAGCAGGCGTGACTCTTTGCTACGCACGTCCCGCCGAAGCTGTTTGTCTCGAAAGATCAAGCGCCGTCACAAAACCGAGCGGAGTGGGTAAAAATTTAAAAAATCAAAATTTTAAAAGTCTAAATTTTAAAAACCAAAACGCTACGAGTACAAATTGCGAGGCAAATCGTTACATAGACTTTAGCGCGGATTATTACGATACGGATTGCGACATACGCTTTATAGCATATTGCTGTAGCACATGCCAAAGCATAAACTTTAACGCAGATCGAGACTTAAATTTAAATATATGCCACGATATAAATTCTAGCGCGGATTATGACATAAATCTCGTCAAGGGTCACGGCATGAACCCAAGCATGGATTATTACGACATACGCCTCGGAGCGTATCGAGACATAAATTCTAACAGGCATTGCACCGCAAATTTTAAAATTTCAAACGCAAATTTAAAAACGAATTTAGCAGTTTTAAAAGTAGACTTAAGGACGGATTTTAGAT
>NZ_CALJPC010000071.1 GCF_937981295.1 uncultured Campylobacter sp. | reverse complement strand
ATGGGGAATTATGGAATTATATATTTTTTTTATGAAACTTGAAAAACACAAAATATTGTGTTATCATTATGTTATAAAAACAATATATAGTGTTTTAGGTAAAAAAACCTGAATGAATTAGATATGTTTAGAGGGATAAGGGAAATTGATGGTTTGCAGAAAAGTGGAAAAGTATGAAAGTAAAAATAAGGGAGGAATAAAAATGCAACCACAATTAACAGAAAATTTAAAAAATATAATAGCAGGAATAGTGAATGTTGAAAGCAACGATACTTGCAATGAAAATGCTAATATGTCTTCAATGACACCAGCGGGACAAATGATGAAATTTGCAAGTGAAGTATCAAAAATTTACGCTTTGGAAAATTTAGTTTCACCAAGATTCAAAAAAGCTCATGAAAAAGGGCTTATTCATATTCACGATTTGGATTTTTATTCCAGTAAAACTACAACTTGCCTGCAATATGACTTGGCAGATATGTTTGAAAATGGTTTTTATACTAAGCATGGTTACATTAGGGAAGCACAAAGTATTTCCACTTATGCAACACTTGCTACCATTATTTTTCAAACAAATCAAAATGAACAGCATGGTGGACAAGCAATACCGGCATTTGACTTCTATATGGCAAAAGGTGTGCTAAAATCGTTTAGACGTCACTTGAAAAGAAGAATTTTGAGCTTCGTAGAAATAAAAAATGGAGTGGAAATTACACAAGAATATGAAAAAAATGCTAAAGAATTTTTGAAAAAAAATGTTTCTTCAATTAAATGCAATGAAAATGAAATCAAATTACTGGAAGAATACTTTAAAATAAATAGAGATGATTTAATTAAATTGCTAGTTGAGGCTTATGATGATACTCAAAATGAAACTTATCAAGCAATGGAAGGATTTTTACATAATTTGAACACAATGCACTCTCGTGGTGGAAATCAAGTTGTCTTTTCTTCAATAAATTATGGAACTGACACCTCAGAAGAAGGTAGAATGGTTATCCGTGAATTATTAAAGGCGACATCAAGCGGACTCGGTAAAAATGAAACTCCAATTTTTCCGATACAAATTTTTAAGGTAAAGGAAGGGCTTAATTATTCTGACAATGACTATGAACTAGCTAGAAGCGACTTTGATGGAATTTTGGAAACTGTAAAAAAACAAAAAATTTCTTATGACGATAATTCAGAAAATAAAAAATCACTTTTTGAAACACCAAATTTTGACTTGTTATTATTGTCTTGTGAAACTTCAAGCAGAAGATTATTTCCAAACTTTGTATTTCTGGATTCTGAATTTAACAGACACGAAAAATGGAGAATGGATGATCCAGAAAGATACAAATATGAAATCGCAACAATGGGTTGCCGAACACGTGTATTTGAAAATGTAAATGGTGAAAAAACTAGCCTTGGACGTGGTAATTTGTCCTTTACAAGTATTAATTTCCCTAGAATTGCGATTTTGACTAGAAAAAATGTAGAAAAAGAGATTACAGAAATGGAAAAAGATGGAAAATTTGCGAATGAAGAAGAAAAAAATAATAAAAAAGTTGAACTTTTAACAGAAGAATTTCAAAAAAGAGTGCTTGAAGCAACATATTTAGTTGGAGATCAACTTTATGAACGTTACAATTTCCAAAGAACAGCTTTGGCAAAACAATTTCCATTTATGAGAAGCAATAATTTATGGAAAGGGCTTGGAGAAAAAGATGGAAATGATGAAGTTGGAGATGCGATAAATACAGGTTCTCTTTCAATTGGTTTTGTTGGAGGGGCAAATGCGATGTATGCTTTATTTGATGCAGAACACGGAACAAGTGAAGTTGCTTATAAGGTGCTTTATGATACGATTGAAAAAATGGGTGCAGTTGCAGATGAATTTAGAGATAAGTATCATTTGAATTATTCAATTTTGGCAACTCCGGCAGAAAGTTTGGCAGGAAGATTTTTACGTATTGATAGAGATGAATTTGGAGTAATTAAAAATGTCACAGATAGGGATTATTATGTAAATTCATTTCATATTGATGTAAAAAAGGAAATTAGCCTTTTTGATAAAATTAGAAAGGAAGCTCCATTTCATAAATTGACAAAAGGTGGACATATTACCTATGTGGAATTAGATGGGGAAGCACGAAAAAATATGGGTGTTATGTTAAAAATTGTAAAAGTTATGAAGGACTCTGGAATTGGTTATGGTTCAATAAATCATCCAGTTGACAGATGCAGAGATTGCGGAACAGAAGCAATAATTTATGATAAATGCCCAATTTGCGGAAGTCATAATATTTCTAGAATTAGAAGAATAACAGGCTATCTGACAGGAGATTTAGACAGCTGGAATAGCGCTAAGCAAGCCGAAGAACACGACAGGGTAAAACACGGTATAAAATAAATATATTATATAACAGTGAGGTAATTTAAAGTGAATAAACTAAAGACAGAAAAAGAAAAAATTTTAGAAAAAAATTTTTCAAAAACTCCAAAAAATGATTTTACATTGAAAATCTTAACAACTTACAAGGAAACAATCGTTGACGGTGTCGGTCTTCGTTATTCACTTTACTTTGCTGGCTGTTCTCATGCCTGCCCTGGGTGCCATAACGAGTATTCATGGAATCCAAATCACGGAAATACTCTAACTTATGAAATTTTAGAAAAAATTGCCAATGAAATAAATGAAAATACTCTGCTTGATGGAATTACAATAAGCGGTGGCGATCCCCTCTTTAATCCAACAGATATGTTAAAAGTATTGAAGTTCTTGAAGGAAAAGACAGGAAAGAATATATGGCTTTATACGGGTTATACGATTGAACAGATTCGTTGTGATGATTTACGAAAGAAATGCCTTGAGTATGTAGATGTGCTAGTTGATGGGCGATTTGTAAAAGAGCTTTATGATCCGAAAATAAAATTTAGGGGAAGCAGTAATCAAAGAATTATAAAAAAAGAAGATTTTTTTATTAAATAGATTTATTTGATAATTTTATAAATACATATTTTAAATTAATTAACGAATAAGTCTATTTTTTTTATAAAATTTTACCCAAAAAACATTTCATATTCTCATATCAAAAGAAAAATTAATGTAAAAATATATAGAAAAAACTTAAAAATAATGATAAAATATTTATGTACAATTATGTTTTATAAAAAAATTTAATATATAGAGGTGAAAAGTGAAGGAAAAAATTATTATTATCGATTTTGGTTCACAATATAGCCAGCTAATTGCTAGAAGAATTAGAGAAATGGAAGTTTATTGTGAAATTGTGCCTTTAATTGATATTGAAAAAATAAAAACTGGGAAAGAAAAGGTAAAAGGGATTATATTTTCTGGAGGACCTGCCTCAGTTTACGAAAAAGATGCTCCAACTGTAAATCCTGAAGTATTTAACCTAAATCTTCCTATCTTGGGAATCTGTTACGGAATGCAGCTAATTACACATTTGAATGGCGGAAAAGTTGAAAAGGCTGATTCGAGAGAATTTGGAAAGGCTGTATTGGAAGTAAAAAACAATGATAATCCATTGTTCATAGGAGTCAAAAAATCTTCTAACATCTGGATGAGCCACAATGACCACATCACAGAATTGCCAAAAGATTTTGAAGTAATTGCAAAAACCGATTCATCAATTGCTGCAATTACAAATAATAATGGAATTTACGCATTACAATTCCATCCAGAAGTAGTTCATTCTGAATGTGGAACTCAAATTTTGGAAAATTTTGTATTTAACATTTGTAAATGTGAAAAAAATTGGAAAATTTCAAGTTTTATTGCTGAAAAGACAAAATTTATAAAAGAAACTGTTGGAGATGAACACGTGCTTCTTGCACTTTCTGGAGGTGTAGATTCATCAGTTGCCGCAGTTCTTATTAACAATGCAATTGGACATCAGCTTACTTGCATGTTTGTAGATACTGGACTTTTGAGAAAAGATGAAGGAAAAAAAGTATTGGAATATTATAAAGAACATTTTGACTTGAATATTGTATTTGTTGATGCAAAAGACAGATTTCTAAATAAATTAAAAGGTGTAGATGAACCTGAAGCCAAAAGAAAAATTATTGGAAATGAATTTATCGAAGTATTTAACGAAGAAATTAGAAAACTTAAAGGTCAAGAAGGTGCAAAATTTTTGGCACAGGGAACAATTTATCCAGATGTTATTGAATCTCAGTCTATAAAAGGACCTTCCCACACAATAAAATCTCACCACAATGTTGGAGGATTGCCAGAAGACTTGCAATTTGAATTATTGGAACCTTTAAAGGAATTGTTTAAAGATGAAGTTAGAAAGGTAGGACACGAGCTTGGACTTCCTGACACAATTATAAAAAGACATCCATTCCCAGGTCCAGGACTTGGAATCCGTGTAATTGGAGAAGTAACACCTGACAAAGTAAAAATCCTTCAGGAAGCCGATGATATTTTTATTACTGAATTAATGGAAAAAGGACTTTATGATAAAGTAGATCAAGCATTTGTAACATTGTTACCTGTAAAAACAGTCGGAGTAATGGGAGATCAAAGAACTTATGAATTTGTAGCCGCTATTCGTTCAGTAAATACAATCGACTTTATGACAGCCACTTGGTCAAAATTGCCTTATGAATTTTTGGAAGAAGTGTCAAACAAGATTATAAACAAAGTAAATGGAATCAATAGAATTGTTTATGATATTTCTTCTAAACCACCTGGAACAATTGAGTGGGAATAATCTAATTTATAATTAAAATAAAATTTTATCATACAAACAAAAAATTAATATCAAATTAATTTTAGGCATTCTAAAAACTAAATTTTTTGTGGTATAAATAAAACAATAAGAGTAAAAAGGAGATATAAAAATGAAAAATTTAAAAATTACAGTAAGTGCAATGATGGTCATTATGTCTATTTCTGGAATGTCAGCAAGCTTTAGATTCTTTAAAAAGAAAAATAATGATGATAATAAACCAGCAGCAACAGTTCCAGCACTTTCAAAAGTAACATCATCAAATCCAGCTTCTGACTATTGTGCAAAACAAGGTGGAAAATCTATTATTGTAAAAAGTAGTAAAGGTGATTATGGAGTTTGTATGTTAAAAGATGGCACAGCTGTAGAAGAATGGGAATACTATAGACAACATAATACCCCAAGAAATACTGAAGCAGCAGTAATTGGAATGCCAAATCCAGCTTCAAAATTCTGTGTTGATAAAGGTGGAAAATCTGTTACTGAAAAAGATAAAAATGGAAATGAAAGAGGGGTATGTAGATTTAATAACGGTACAAAAGTTGATGAATGGGATTATTATAGAGAAAATAATTAATTAATTTAAATTTATTAACTAAAAGATGGCAAGTTTTTTAATTTGCCATTTTTTTATAAAACAAGGGGCTCTTTATCCCCTTGTTACCATATTTCAATTTCTTATTTTTCACTTTGTTTTTTCAATGCCGCTTTTATCCATCCTGTAAATAATGGATGAGGACGGTTTGGACGGCTCTTAAATTCTGGATGGTATTGTGAAGCTATGAAATATGGGTGATCCTTTATTTCGATTACTTCTACATAATTTCCATCTGGAGATAATCCTACAATGTCCATTCCTGCTTTTTCAAATTCTTCTCTGTAGGCATTATTAAATTCATATCTATGTCTATGTCTTTCAGCAATTTCAGTTTTTCCATAAACTTCTGCAGCTAAGCTATCTTCCTTCAATACACAAGGATATGCTCCTAGACGCATTGTTCCTCCCATATCTTTAAGCCCTTTTTGCTCTTCCATAAGGCTGATAACTGGATAATCTGTGTCCTTATCAAATTCTGTAGAAGTAGCATCTTTATAACCAAGCACGTTTCTTGCAAATTCCACACAAGCCATTTGCATTCCAAGACAAATTCCAAAAAATGGAATATTATTTTCTCTTGCAAATTTAATTGCTTCAACTTTTCCATCAATTCCCCTGTCACCAAATCCTCCTGGCACTAGAATTCCATCATAATCTGCCAATTTTCTCACATCAAATTCTCCAGCCTTGAAATAATCAATTTCAACTTTTGTATCAAGATTAAATCCAGCATGTTCTATTGATTCATGAATACTTATATAGGCATCCTTTAATTCAATATATTTTCCAACAACTGCTACTTTTACAAGCTTTTTAGGATTTTTGAATTTTTCAACCATATTAGTCCATTCTTTTAGCAATGGTTTTTCATTTTTTATTTTAAAATGTTTACAAATTACATCGGCAAGTCCTAATTTTTCCATAGTTAATGGTATTTCATAAAGACTTTTAGCATCAAGTGATTCAATAACCGCCTCTTCATCAATATCACAGAAAAGCGAGATTTTTTTCTTAATATTTTCATCAACAGGATGTTCACTTCTCACTACAATTACATCTGGCGAGATTCCAAGCCCTTGAAGCATTTTTACACTATGTTGTGTAGGTTTTGTCTTTAATTCTCCTGCTGCTTTTAAATATGGCAACAATGTTACGTGAATATAAGCGATATTTTCTCTTCCAACTTCTCTCTTTAATTGACGAATTGCTTCAATAAACGGATCGCTTTCTATATCTCCAATAGTTCCACCAATTTCAGTAATTACAATGTCAGAATTATTTTCTTCAGCTGCTTTTATAACATTATACTTAATTTCATCTGTCACGTGAGGTACTGTTTGTACTGTTCCACCTAGAAACTCTCCACGACGTTCTTTTGCAATAATTTTTGACATAATTTTTCCTGTTGTCAAATTATTATATTTTGTCAGATTTTCATTGATAAATCTTTCATAATGCCCCAAATCCAAGTCAGTTTCTGCTCCATCCTCTGTAACAAAAACTTCCCCATGCTGATAAGGGCTCATAGTTCCTGGATCCACATTTATATATGGATCAAATTTTTGGATTGTAACTTTATATCCCCGCTCCTTTAATAGTCTTCCTAATGAAGAAGCCACAATCCCTTTTCCAAGCGATGAAACAACTCCACCTGTAACAAAAATATATTTTGTTGTACTTTGTTTATCCATTTTTCCTCCTAATTTTGTTTCACATATATATTAATTTTTATTTATTTTTGGCAATTTACTGAAATATCATTTTACTCTTTAAATATTGTTCAATAACTTTTTTTATCTAACAAATATTGATATTTTTTTACTTCAAAACATCTTTCTAAACTTTAAATATATAGTCTCTAAACAAATATATTAATTTTAAATTTTTATTGCGTTTGCCAATAATTTTTATATCAAAGCATAGAGTAAATGAGAGTTTTAACGCTTAGATTGGTAGTTAATTCGTAAGTCGGTATTGAAGTAGATATCGGATATAGAAATTTATATAAATCTTGGTAATTAAAGATTTTTCTAAAAGTTTTAAAATCTCAACAAATTATACCGTCATTTACTTACAAACTCGGTAAAATCACTGATTATTATCGCTAGGCACCTTTAAAATTTGAACTAAATTTCACGTTTTTAGAATTCTTATTAAAACTGAATGCCATTAAGGCTGCTAATTTATATTTTCTCGCGATAGCATATCTTAAAATTCCGATTAAATTTAACGCGGCATCGGATTTTAAAATTTACTGCCTTTTTTGCACTTTAACTTTCGGAGCGGTTTTTGCGCCTTGCGCTTTTGCCTGCGGGCGCTCGATGATTCGGATATTGGCATTTGAGCGGAGCCTATCGTTGAACTCGGTGATCGCTTTTTTGCGCTCAGAGGTCACGTAACCTTCGATCGCCTTTTCTTGCACGCTGTCAAAATCAAGTGTACGAAGCCCTTTTTTGTCATTTACATAAAACATCTCATATCCGTTGCGTGTAGGAATGATCGGCGAGAATTTGCCCTGTTCGACGTTCGTGACGATGTATTTGAGCCCCTCATCCATTTGGTTTGCTTTTAGGGTTCCTTGCATCACGTAAACATCGCTCGGACGGAGCTTCGGATTTGCGCGGATCTTATCGAGCGGAGCTTGCGATTTTGCGATATAGCGGGTGAGCGTGATGCTGTCGAAAGTCGTGAATAATGAACTATTTTGGCTATAGAATTTTTTGACATTTTCAGGGGTCGTGCGGTGCTGCACTTCAGAAAAGATCGAACCGTAGAGCTTTTCTTCAAGCAGTGTGCGGCGGACATTTGCTTTAAAGTCATCGTAGTTCATGCCTTGCTTTTGCACAGCGGTTTTGAGTTGGTCTAAGCTAAGCCTATTTTGATCGGCGATCGCTTTGAGCCTCGCGTCGATCTCCGCGTCATTTACCGCGATGCCGCGGCGTTTAATCTCGGATTGTTGAAGCTTTTGCCCGATTAAAATTTCCATCGCGGCTTGCGGTGAAGCGCCCGTTAGTTTTTGAACTTTGGCTAGTTCGTAGCCGGTGATGGGCTCATTATCTACCACGGCGATGACGCCGTTTACTACTTCGGCATTTGCACAAACAGCACAGATCATTGCGGAAAAAAGCAGTTTCTTTATCATTTTTAACCTTTATTTAGTCTTTTTGCTTTATAATTACAAGATCGCGATTATAACATTAAATGGTAATTTTTGCAAAGGAATTTTATGATAGTAACTCGTTTTGCGCCGAGTCCTACGGGATATTTACATATCGGCGGACTTAGAACGGCGCTTTTTAGTTATCTTTACGCTAGAGCAAACGGCGGCAAATTCCTGCTGCGCATCGAGGACACTGATCTGAAGCGCAATTCGCAGGAGGCTGCTAAGGCGATCGAGGAAGCCTTTAAGTGGTGCAATCTGGACTATGACGGGCAGATCGTGTATCAAAGCTCACGCTTCGATCTTTACAAACAATATGTCCAAAAGCTGCTAGATGAGGGCAAGGCATACAGATGCTATATGAGCAAGGATGAGCTGGACGAGCTGCGCGCGCAGCAGGAAGCTCGCAAAGAGCGCCCGCGCTACGATAATCGCTATCGCGACTTTACCGGCACGCCGCCTGCTGGGATCGAGCCTGTAGTGCGTATAAAAGCCCCGCTTAGCGGCATGATAGAATTTAACGACGGCATCAAGGGCGAGATAAAATTTAATGCCGCCGATATTTTGGACGATTTCATCATCGCTAGAAGCGACGGCACGCCTACGTATAACTTCACGGTCGTGATAGACGACGCGCTGATGGGCGTCACAGACGTGATCCGCGGCGACGATCATCTAAGCAACACCCCGAAGCAGATCGTGCTGTATAATGC
This sequence comes from uncultured Campylobacter sp., assembly GCF_937981295.1. Classification (GTDB taxonomy): domain Bacteria; phylum Campylobacterota; class Campylobacteria; order Campylobacterales; family Campylobacteraceae; genus Campylobacter_B. Next base: position 183,816 of record NZ_CALJPC010000071.1, on the reverse strand, counting down.
GCTAGGCTTTAAAATCCCTAAATTTTACCACGTCGCGATGATCAACGGCACCGACGGCAGCAAGCTGAGCAAACGCCACGGCGCTACCGACGTGATGGAGTATAAGCGCATGGGTTATCTGCCGCAAGCTCTGCTAAATTTCTTAGTACGTCTGGGCTGGAGCCACGGGGATGATGAAATTTTTAGCATGGAGGAGATGAAGCGATACTTTGATCCTAACCATATCAGCAAGAGCTCCAGCACCTTCAATCAAACCAAACTTGAGTGGCTAAACGCACATTATATTAAAAACTCGGGCGATGATGAGCTTGCCACGCAGCTTGTGGAATTCGGCGTCGATATCCGCTCGCACGCGAAAAAACATCTCATCGCCCAGCAGTACAAACAGCGCGCAAAGACGTTAGTGGAGATGGCCGAGGGCATTAAAATTCTTCTAAATCGCCCGAGCTGCTATGACGAGAAGGCGTATAAGAAATTTGTAACCGAAAGTTCGCTAAGCTTACTCGCAAAATTTTCGGATACTCTAAGCGCAAATTTAAACGCAAAGGAGTGCGAGGAGGAGACGATGGGGTTTTTGGACGCAAACGGCGCCAAGCTAAAGGATCTTGCCCAGCCGCTGCGCGTTGCGATCACGGGGGGAAGCGTAAGTCCGTCGATTTTTGAAATTTGTGAAATTTTAGGAAGCGACGAAGTTAAAACGAGAATTTCAAATTTAATCAAAAAAGGATTATAAAATGGCTAAAGTAAACGTTGAAGCGGCTTTGAAGTACCACATAGGCGGTAAAATCGGAACGAATGTAAAAACCCCGTGCGCTACGGCGGAGGATTTGGCGCTTGCATATACGCCGGGCGTCGCGGAGCCTTGTAAAGTGATCGAAAGTGATCACGAGGCTGCGTTTAAATACACTAATAAAGCCAATCTCGTAGCTGTTATCACTAACGGCACGGCAGTTTTGGGGCTTGGTGATATCGGCGCGATCGCCGGAAAGCCCGTAATGGAGGGCAAGGCGGTTTTGTTTAAAAAATTCGGCGGCGTTGATGCCTTCGATATCGAGATCGACGAAAAAGATCCTAAAAAGATAATTGAAATTTGCAAAGCGCTTGCGCCTACGTTCGGCGGTATAAATTTAGAGGATATTAAAGCTCCCGAGTGCTTCGAGATTGAGCGCGAGCTACAAAAATCCGTCGATATCCCAGTCATGCACGACGATCAACATGGCACCGCTATGATTACGGGCGCAGGGCTAATCAATGCAGCCCTCATCAGCGGCAAAAAGATCGAGGATATGAAGATCGTAGTTAGCGGCTCGGGCGCTGCTGGCATAGCGTGTGCAAAGATGTATCGTAATTTAGGCGCCAAACATATCATAATGCTCGATTCCAAAGGGGTGATCCACAAGGGTCGCACCGATCTTACCGAGCAAAAGAAAGAATTTGCCCTAGATACCGCAGATCGCACGCTAGAGGACGCGATGAAGGGCGCGGATATGTTTTTGGGCCTTAGCAAGCCGGGCGTTTTAACCAAAGAGATGGTAAGTACTATGGCGCCGCATCCGATCATTTTTGCGCTTGCAAATCCGGTACCCGAAATTTATCCAAGCGAGGTCGAGGAAGTACGAAACGACGCGATCGTAGGTACCGGCAGAAGCGACTTCGCAAATCAGATCAATAACGTTTTGGGCTTTCCGTATATCTTCCGTGGCGCGCTTGACGTAAGAGCCAAAAAGATTACCGAAAATATGAAAATTGCGGCCGCTCGCGCGATGGCAGATCTTGCTCGCGAAGAGGTTCCTGCGGAAATCCGCAAGATGCTGGGCAAGGATAGCTTGAAATTCGGCAAAGACTACGTGATCCCAAATCCTTTCGATCCGCGCGTATTTGCCGTGATCTCGACGGCCGTCGCAAAAGCTGCGGTAGATGACGGCGTCGCTCGCGTCAAAGGCTTCGACGCTGAGACTTATAAAAAGAGCCTGGAAGCTAAAAAGCTATGATTTTTTGCTCTAGCACGAGGCGAGATTAAATTTTAAGAGGCGTAAATGAAAGATTTGGCTTTACTTACCGATTTTTATCAGCTTAGTATGATGCAGGGCTATTTTTTTACAAAGCCCGATCAGACGGCGGTTTTTGACGTTTTTTATCGTAAAAACCCAAGCGGCGGCGGTTACGCGATATTTTGCGGCTTAAACGAGGTTGTGGATTATATCGAAAACTTAAAATTTAGCGACGACGACATCGCATATCTAAAAAGTCTAAATTTCTTTAAGCCTGAATTTTTGGAATTTCTAAGAGGCTTTAAATTTAGCGGCGAAATTTACGCCATGGATGAGGGGCAGATCGTATTTCCGCACGAGCCGCTAATTCGCGTCAAGGCAAATATCATGGAGGCTCAGCTCATCGAGACGGCGATTTTAAACACGATAAATTTCCAAACTCTAGTCGCCACGAAAAGTTCGCGTATAAACTTTAGCGCCAAAGGCGATTTGGTGATGGAGTTTGGCTTGCGCCGCGCGCAGGGGCGAAGTGCGGGCATCTACGGCGCAAAAGCTGCGATTATAGGCGGCTGCAGTGCCACGTCAAACGTGCTCGCCGCAAAGAAATTCGGCGTCCCCGCGATCGGCACCCACTCGCACTCTTGGATTCAGAGCTTTGATAGCGAGCTGGAGGCGTTTCGCGCCTACGCTAAAATTTATCCGAACAGCACGCTTTTGCTTGTCGATACCTACGATACTCTCGCAAGCGGCGTGCCGAATGCGATCAAGGTTTTTAAAGAGCTTCGCGCGAGCGGTCATGAGCCGCTTGGAATCCGCATAGATTCGGGCGATCTGGAGTATCTGACCAAACAGGCGCGTAAGATGCTCGACGCTGCGGGCTTTAATGACGCAAAGATCACCGCGTCGAATGATCTAGACGAATACGCGATCGATCAGCTTAAGCTTTTCGACGCCAAAATCGACAACTGGGGGATCGGCACTAGGCTTATTACGGGCGGAGATAGTTCGAGTCTAGGCGGCGTGTATAAGCTAAGCGGTATCGAAAAAGATGGCGAGATCATAGCTAAGATCAAAATTTCAAACGATCCGCGCAAGATCAATAATCCCGGCTATAAGCAGGTCTTTAGACTCTACGACAAAGATAACGGCATGGCGCTTGCCGATCTGATCACGCTTGATGGAGAGAGCATAGATGAGAGCGCGCCGCTTGAAATTTTTCACCCTCTTTACACCTACAAGCGTAAAATTTTAACGAATTTCAGCACGCATAAGCTCTTACGTTCCGTTTTCAAGGATGGCAAATTCGTAGGTGTGCGCCGCACGGTAAGTGAGATCGCGCGTTTTAGCAAGGAGCAAAAGAGCAAATTTTGGCTCGAGCACCTTCGCAACGTCCATCCGCAAAGCTACAAAGTGGATCTCTCTCAAAAGCTTTGGGATATCCGAAAATCACTCATCAACGAGTGTAACCTAAATTTAAAGGAGAAATATGTTTAAAGTTCTATCGTGCGCCGCTTTGGCGTTAGTTTTGCTAGGATGCGGCTCAAACCAGCTCCGCCAATCCCCGGATAGCGCTATGAATAAGCAAGCACAGAGCGAAAAAACCATAACTCAAGAGAACGCAAAGACCTTCTATTTCGTTGATGACAAGGGCAAAAAGCTTTCGCTTAGCTCAAACGACGATTTCAATACCGCCGTGTTAAAGGACGATAGCGGCAAAAGCTACGACCTCAAGCGCGACCGCGCTGCCGACGGCATCTATATGGAGAATAAGGACGGAGTGAGCATCCACTTCAAAAAAGGCGAGGGCATAGTGGAGTTTAGTAAATACAAATCCATCCCGATCACCGAGGTCAAATAAATCCTGAAATTTTTTGGTTAAATTCCGATTTAGCGCCGGAATTTAACCTCTTTTCCTGCGCTAAATTCGGAGAAAGTTATGTTATTAGGCAAAATCGATTATCTAAATTTGCTCCCTTTTCACGTATTTTTAAAATCCCTTCCGCTGCCGTCTTATGTTAAAAAATCGATAGAATTTAAAAAAGGGGTGCCGAGCAAACTCTGCGCCGATCTTTATTTTAGGCGCATAGACGCCGCGGTAATCTCCAGCATCGAAAGCCGCCGCGCAAAATACCGCAAACTGCCTTTGGGAATCGTCGCAAAGCGCGAAGTGTTAAGCGTGCTCGTGCGCAAAAACTCGGCGCCCAGACTCGATCCCGCGTCAATGAGCTCAAATATGTTAGCTCACGTGCTGGATCTTAGCGGTGAGGTGCTAATCGGCGATAACGCTCTAAAGGCGCTACTTTCGCAGGGTAGGGATAAATTCTACGATCTGGGCGAAATTTGGCAGCAGCGCACGGGCCTACCTTTCGTTTTCGGGCGGCTGTGCTGCGTGAAAAACGATAAGGCTTACTCGCGCCTGGCGACGAAATTTTTACGATCGCGCATTAAAATTCCAAGATATATTCTGCAAAGCTACGCCTTTTCGCGTGACATAAAAGAGCGTGAAATTTTAAATTATCTGAAATTTATAGGCTATGAGATCGGCGTTCGCGAGGAGCTGGCGCTGAAAAAATTTATCGCTAAAGCCAAAAAATTAAAATTTAATCCGGTTCAAAAGGAGGAACTATGAAATCTTACATCGACGGCTTGCTGCTAAATTTAAAGCGCGCCAATCCCGGCCAGGAGGTCTTTATCCAGGCATCGACCGAGATTTTATACTCGCTCATACCGCTTCTAAAGCGCGATGAACGATACGTGAAAAATAAAATTTTAGAGCGTATTTTGGCGCCCGAGCGCACGATGATGTTTCGCGTCGTCTATATGAGCGACGGCGGCGAGCCCTGCGTGCATACGGGATATCGCATAGAGTTCAATTCCGCTCTGGGTCCTTACAAAGGCGGTCTGCGCTTTCATCCGAGCGTAAATTTGGGCGTTTTAAAATTTTTAGGGTTTGAGCAAATTTTTAAAAATTCCCTCACGGGTCTTAATATCGGCGGCGCAAAAGGCGGCGCCAATTTCGATCCCAAGGGCAAGAGCGACGGCGAGATTATGAGATTTTGTCAAGCTTTTATGTTAGAGCTTCACCGCCTAATCAGCTCCAATACCGACGTGCCTGCGGGCGACATCGGCGTGGGCGGTCGCGAGATCGGCTATATGTACGGCGCGTATAAAAAGCTCACCCGCAGATTCGACGGCGCTCTTACGGGCAAGGGGCTAAGCTGGGGCGGTAGTCTTGCGCGCACCGAGGCTACGGGCTACGGATCGGTCTATTTTGCAAACGAGATGCTCGCTACCAGAGGCGATTCGCTGCACGGCAAAATTTGCACGATCTCAGGCGCCGGCAACGTTGCGATCTACACAGCCGAAAAGCTCTATCAAATGCAGGCTAAGCCCGTCACCGTGAGCGATTCTACGGGCTTTATTTATGACGCCGAAGGAATCGACGTAATGCTTCTTAAAAAGCTAAAAGAGCAGCTGCGCGTGGGGCTTTGCGAATATATCAAGGAGCGCCCCGGCGCAAAATTTACCCCCGTAAGCGCCTATCCCGCAGGCCGCAACGGTGTGTGGAGCGTGCCGTGCGACGCGGCGTTTCCGAGCGCCACGCAAAACGAGCTTAATCTACAAGACGTAAAGACTCTCTATGCCAACGGATGTCGCATGGTTTGCGAGGGCGCGAATATGCCCAGCACGCTTGAAGCGGTCGATTTTATGCTCTCACAAAAAGACCTTCTTTTCGGTCCTGCGAAGGCGGCGAATGCGGGAGGCGTGGCTACGAGCGGGCTTGAGATGGCGCAAAACGCGCAGATGGCGTCGTGGAGCTTCGAACAGGTCGATGGCAAGCTGCGCGAGATCATGCGTCACATATTTCGCACCAGCTACGAGACTTCGAAGGAATTCGGCGCGGAGGGCAATCTCGTGCTGGGCTCGAATATCGCGGGCTTTCGCCGCGTAGCCGACGCGATGTTGGATCAAGGGCTGGTTTAGACCTGCTTATCGTGCCCAAAGCCGCAGCTCGCTTTCAAATTTAAGCTCTTTAAATTTACGGCGAGCCTTTGAACTACGGTGGGTTTGATAAAATTTCAATCGTTTGCGCTGAGGATATGCCGCTCATCGCTATAATTTGCTTTGTGCGTCTTGCGTTGGCATCGTGCGTGCTGCGTAAATTTAAATAGTGCCAAGCAATACGGTTTTAAAATTTTAAGTCGTCATGGTGCCGCTTTTAAATTTAATTACAAGCGCGCAAAGTCCGCCGCCGCCAAATTTTATCTTTAAATTTTGCGGGTAAATTTTGCCCGTTAAATTTAGCTTTGAAATTTGACGCTTAAAATTTAACCCCGAATCCGCTTTAAATTTAGCCTAAAATTTTATCTCAGCTCGCCCGCGCAGCGCGTAAATTTAAACCGAACACGGGCTGAGCGTTTACCGCATTTTGGCATAATGGCGCAAATTTTATCCAAAGGTTGCAATATGAAAAAATTTATGGTTTTACTAGCCGCCGCGTCGCTGTCGCTTGCGCATGCGGACGTAACGGATATCCTAAAGCAGGGCGCAGACGTGCTCGGTGCGACTCAGAGCGGAAACTACAAAGACCTGCTTGCCTCGGCTACGAATCGCGCCGTAGCCGAGCTCGCTAGGGGCTACATCCACAGCAAGACCGCCAAGATCGAGCTTCCTCCTTCGCTTAAGGCGGCTGCGAAGCTTGCGAGAAAGGTGGGCGGCGATAAATGGGAGCGCGAGCTCGTCGTGAGTATGAACGATGCTGCTACCAAGGCGGTGAGCGGTGCGAGCAAGATATTTTTGCAAGATCTGAAATCTATGAGCGATGCCGACGTTAAAAAGCTCATCGGCGGCGGCGACACGGCGCTTAGCGAGTATTTGCAGAGCAAATCGGGCGCGAAGCTGCGGGCGGTTTTTAGACCGATCGTAAGCGATATGATGAGCAAAAACAGCTTCGCGACGGCGTATAACGGGCTAAATTCCTTCGCGCAAAATAAGATCGCGGGCAATGAAGCGGTGCAAAACATCGCGCGCGGGCTGGGTGCGAGCGAGTATCTGCCTAAGCAGGGCGAGGATTTGAACGATTACATAACGCAAAAGACGCTGGACGGGCTGTTTGCGGTAATGAGGGAAAAAGAAAGCGCGCTTCGCGGCAGCGCCGTCGGCAAAGGTGCCGGGATTTTAGGCAAGGTGCTGAAATAAAGCTCGCGGCGAGGCTTTGGCGTAAATTTCGCCGTATAGCTCTTTCGGTTGCTTCGCGCTGCTGCCTGCGTAGTCTAAAGCTGCGCGCAAAGTGTCCGCTCGCGCGAAGCAGCTGCTTGCGGCAAATCATCGGGCGCGTGGTGAAATTTAAAGATTCATTTGTTGCGCGCTTGTGGTAGATTGGCTTTATACGATAATCTTAGCACGGGGTTTAATCCGCGAAATTTGAAACTGTAAAATTTAGAAATTTAGCAAGACGCAAAGGATTTGAAATTTTAAAATTTCACGCGGAGTTTTAGAATTTTACGCGGTGTTTAGGTGCGCGCATAAATTAGCGCCTACGTCTGAAATTTTACAAAGCGGCGGAGTATCGGAAAGTAGGGTGGTAGTCGATAAGGAAGCAAGAGTAAGTAAGAAAGCCATCTTGTAAATTTCGCTTTTTTCATATCTCTTTTTATGTTCCATAAAACCCGGTTTACTCATTAGTCCTATTATTTTCCGATTCCATTTTTCTTAATTCTTTAAGCGCTCTATTATGGACATCGGCTTTTTTGCAAACTCTGCCCTGGACGGCAATATATCTTACTAAATTTATATCATTTGTATCGATTGCTATCAATAATCTACCCATAAGCCTTTCCTCTACAAAAAACGTATAATCGCACTTTGCACACAAAGTACTTTCATAAATTATAAATAATAACAAAACTACTACGGCGCAAATTATAAATTTTAATACTTTAACCATATTTTCTCCTTGTGTGTATTCTTGCCCGTATATATTGATAATGTCGATTGGCGAGGCATTATATCACTTCTTATTTTTAAATTTTAATCTCTTTCGCTTAATTTTTATAAAATTTTTCAGTTGCTTATCGGTAAAATTTAAAATCTCTTTTCGATTTTGTAAATTTACATAAGTGTGCCTTATATCACAGCAGCCATCAAAAATATATTTCCAATTTTTAATTAGCCAGTCTGCTTCTATTGTGTTTTTATCCGTTTCAAATAAAAACGGCAAAACCCATAAGCCCGCCTTGTAGCCGCTAATTACGATCAATTTTATAAAATTTACTCCATCATCGTCTTTTGCTTTTATCGCGATAAAGCTTACATTTTTCTCGTATGGATAGCAGGATTTTCTACATTCGATAATATCTCCAACCTCGATCTTTCCGCGAAATTTCAAGAGAGGAATACTAAATTTTTTCATTAGATTTCTCTTTATGCGTCTATTGCGTCCGAATTTATCCCTAGGTTTTATCAGTCTGAAACCGGGGATTGTTTCGTCGCAGTCTTCTTTGTAATCTTTCAGTTCATCGCTACTAAGATAATTATCGGAGCATATAAATACCTCCTGGGGGTCCGCATTGATACCGAAATTTGCTAAATTATGAATCAATTGCTCCTTGTTCACGACAAACCCCGCTTTACTTGATAGCATCTCGCTAGGAAGCTCAAAGTATCTGTTATCTTTTAAATTTAAAAGACAAGGATTTTCTGTCCAGAAACATCGCTCATCGCAGACCATAAGCTCATCGTCGTTAAATTTTATAATATCGCCTCTTTGTAAGTCATTGTCGAAGGTTGATATTGGTAAGATAGTCATTCAAAGTCCTTTTTTGCTTGCTAGATTAAACATGTTCATAATAAATTTTCGTTATTTGTAATCGCTAAATTACACCTCTATACTCACATCTTTATACTTTTCATAAAGCCTCGGCTTTAAAATTTTATCACGATACTCTTTGCCCGCCTTAGTCATACACATCCAGTGGCTAAATCTACTCCAGGTATCGGGATTTTTCCAGGTTATCTCTGCTCGGGGAGTGATGTTCTCCTCCTCTAAAAATTTATATCCAAAAAAGAAATTATCCCTGAAATATATCCACTTTTCATAAAGCGACATACCTAGATCGATCTTGGATAAATTCGTATCGAAGTCAGCCCATTTCTTTCTTAAATTTTCGCCCTCTATGCCGAAGTCTATCATACCCCCTAAAAACAGCTGGCCCATTACTCCGAAATACTCTCCCGCGTATGTCGGATAGGCTGAAATTTCAGGGTTATCTTCGTCCGCTAGCATATAGTCGCTTCGGATAATCCCATATAGTTCAAACCATTCGTACCAATCAAAGATTTCATATTCAAGGTAATCCAAAATATCTTTTTTTCTGGTACCGGGAATTTGAGCTAATATGCGAATAAACGAATCCATCCAGCAATCAAATCCTAAAGCCTTATAAAGTTCTTCATCTTTGTTAAAAACCCAGCCGTATAGTTCATTCGGTTTCAAAATTTTAAATTTCATAGTATCTCCTTTTTAAATTTAATCGGTTGCCGATAGAATTTACCTCATCGATCCGTTTGGTTGATCTCATAAACTCGTTAATATAAAAATTATTTGATTCCGAGAGCTTGGGCATACTTTTTATTATTTCATCTAAATCGACGCTCTTTATTTCGGCGCAATTTTTTACATCGCCGCAGATACCGATAAAAATAAGATCGTCTCTGTTTTTGCCTATAAATTTACCCTTTGCGTAATAGCCGCCTTCAAATCTTTCATAGGCTATATAATATAATATTTGCTTTAAAATTTCACTTTGATCAAGCTTAAAATAGGTGCAGAATTCCACGCCCTCCATATCTTGCGATATGTCGGTGGCGCCTACAGAGCTTCTTTCATATTTTTTAAGATCTATTTTTCGGATATTCTTTTCATCTCCTTCGCCTATTGCTCCAAGCACGCGAAAATCCCTATCTATCTCGCCGTAAATATCAAAAAACAGATAGCTGCCCTTAAAGCTTTTATAGGCGAATTCCTTTACGGCGTCCTTAACAATTTCGATATTTGCAAGCGTAACTTCGGTCTTTTTGCAAGATTCGTTTTTTATCTCGACTTCGATCATCTAAACTCCTTTATCTGCCTTGCTAAATTTTAATCCGTTAGCCATTTTACTACATGCTCCAATAATTCCTCTAAATTTTCGGCTCCGCAACTTCCTTTGAGTTTGTTTTCCGTGGCATTGATGAAAAACCAATCCTCGTCATCTCTATCGATATTTATTTTGATCGGCTTTTTCCCGCTCTCGCCATCGATTTTAATCAACCAACCGGGATTATCGACCGTTTCTAGCGTAAGGCCATATTCATGCTCCCATTCTCCGTCGCATTTGGAAGCGTACCAGTTTTGTATGAGTTTTAGATTACTCATTGTTTCCTCCTTTAATTTTATAAATTTTAAAATTCTCGATTTGTTAGGCTTTGATATTGCAATTGAAGCAGGGCTTCTTTGCTATTTAAATTTAATCGCTTATTAAAAATTTCTTTTCCAAGCCATCTTTATTTACGGTGATTATCTTCGAGTTCGGAATATTTAAAAATTTTATAGCTTTTTCATCCAGTTCGGACAATGGCTTCTCAAGATTAAATTTAGTTTTATAGTAATATAGCGAAAGATCTCTTTTGTTGCCCTGCTCCATAAGCTGCATTATGCACATATCGTTTGAATCACCGGTTATATGGCGGTTTATCATCATAAACGGCTCGCAGCTTTTATGAAAGGGGAAGCGGCCGAAGTTAAAAAGATTGCCGACGAGCTCAAATACAAGGACAAAAAACAGAAATAAAATGAATAGTTTGACCATTCTGCCTTTCACAGCGGCGCTCCTAAATTTTGAAATCAAAGATTCGTTTGTGTTTTAAATGCCAGACGGTATTTGCGCTCAAGTCGCGGGTGCGTCCAAGCGCTAGCCGAAGCGGTCGGGCGCAAAATTACGACGCTATCTCGCTTTTTGCCGCGCCGGTTGCGGCGGATTCGCTTTCGTCCATGATGATGAGCTGTTTTGCGCGCTTAATCTTGGCGTCGTCGCGAAACGCCGCGCGCACCTTGTCCATGCCGGTGTAAAATTCCTTCATCAAAACAAGGCACAAATACGCGCCGAATTCCGTCGTGCGGATGATCTCGCCCTCGATGCGTACGGCTCCTGCAAGCCTTAACAGGCTAAGCTCTCTGCCCAGTTCGCGGCGCAAATTTATATCGTTTGCAGCGTTAAATTTAGCGATATCGATCTCGCCGTTAAAAAGCTCGGTCAAAAAGAGGTATTTCGCGCGCTCGGATCTGCTAAAATCGCAGGTGGCGATGACGGTACTTTCGTTTTTGTGCACCCTGCTTGCGTAGTCTTCGAGATTAAACGCATTTACGAGCAGCCTGCCGCCTAAGAAACTAAACGCGCCGCTTCCGATGCCTACGTATTCGTGGTTTGTGCCTACATACTCGTCGTTGATGTTTGATTTCTCGCGAGCGAAAGCCCATGCGTTGCTGCGGTGCCAGCTAGAAAATTCCTTGCAGATGATAGAGTAAAATTCCTCTTCGTGATCTACATTGCTAACGCCGAGGCTCCGCGCTATTTGATCGCGCATCAAAGGGGATTTCATCAGCGGATACAGCGTGATCTGCTCCGGTTTTACCGCCTTTGCCGCTTCGATGTCGCGAAGTAAAATTTCGCGAGTTTGAAATGGAAAATTAAAGATCAGATCCAGGCTTAAAATCGGCAAAATTCCGACCGCTCGAGATAGCTTTTCTTGTAAAATTTCGCCCGAGCCAAATTTGTCGTAGCGTGAAGCTTTGCGTAAAATATCGTCGTCAAAACTCTGAACCCCCACGCTTAAGCGATCTATTAACCCGCGAAATCGCAGCAAGCTCTCAGGCTCGATGTGGTTGGGATCGCTCTCGCATGAAACCTCTTTAATGCTAAAAAGCGACTTTGCAAGCTCCAGCGTGCGCACTAGCTCATCTTCGTCGATGAGCGTTGTGCCGCCGCCTACATAAAGCGTCTCAAAGTCGTAGCCTGCGTCTTTCGTGCGCTGCATTTCGGTGCGTAGCGCGCTGAAATACGCCTTGCACGCACCGCGCTCGTAGGCGTATTTGTGAAAGGAGCAGTACGGGCAAAACGTGTGACAAAAGGGTACGTGCATGTAGAGCATATATTTTTTATCTGGGTTTGGAATTTTAGCGATATTTTCCTGCGTGATGTCGATTCTAAGGGAATTATATAGAGATTTTTGCATAGTTTCGGCAGCGTATTTTTTAGCGAAGCTATGCACCATTTGACTGATAAAATTCATAAAACTTTAGCCTTTTTTAAACTTAAAAATTAATTTTTGAAGTTTATCGAAAACTAACTTATAAATTTATCAAGAATTCAATAAAAAGCGTAGCACCGCCATATATATTAGCGTAGGAAGCGTTATCGTCACGAGCGAATTGCGAAATTTAGCATGCATGCAAAAAGCCATAATCAGGCAAAGTAGCAGCGCCGCCGTTTGCAGCGCGTCCGCGCTAAAAGCCCGCTCGCCCGAAAAGCTAGGCAGCATAGTTTTAAGTGCATAAATCGTCAAAACGACCATTATCAAAAGTCCGGAGTTTTTTTGCAAATACGCCAGATTTGGACTCGCGGTCTTTTTCTTAAAAAGCAGCAGCGGCAAAAATCGCGTCAAAATCGTAGCGAGCGAGGCCAGAAAGATATAGGGTAAAATTTCCACTACCTGCTCCTTTTTAAGAATTTTCGCAGCCTGCGTCCCGTGTGCGAAGGTCGCTCGAAATATTTACGAAAGAGCAGCAGTACCGCAGTGCCGAAAATTAGGGTGCCGAATAAAAAGTATTTTGCAGGAAAGACAAAAAGCCCCGCAAACGCGCAGCCAAAGCCCAGAAATAGCACTTTGTATTGCGGGTTCGCTTTAAAAACCTCATAGGTTAGCATCGCAAAAAGCGCCGTCAGGCTAAACTCGACCCCGCTAAAATCGAGCTTTAAGCTTGCTCCCAAAACAGCCCCTGCAACGACGCCCGCAACCCAGTAGGATTGATTTAAAACCGCGGTCAGATTATAGAGCAGATCAAGCTCGTTTGGTCTTTGCGGCGTTACGGGTCGCTCGCCGCTAAGCTCCTCGGGGCGCAAAAAAGCGCGCGCTTTTAGCAGCGCAAAGGTTTCGTCCGTAAGGGCATACACGGCGTAAATTTTATGACGCACGAAGCGCAGCTCGTCCAGCAGCGACATCGTATAGAAAAAATGGCGAAAATTTAGCAAAAACGCCACGACGAAGGTATCTACGAGCGAGGCGTGAGTTACGATGAAGGCGATCAGCACGAACTCCACGCTGCCTGCGTAGATTAGCAGTGAGGTTAGCGCCAGCGCCCAGACGGGCAGATCTTGGCTGATGCCGTAGATACCAAACGCCAGCCCCAGCGGCACGTAGCCCATCATCACGGCGAGGGTGGATCTGAAAATTTCAAATTTACTCATAGCTTTCCTAAATTTAAAAGCGCGATTGTAGCGAAAATTTTATTAAATTTTACAGGGCATGCGGGCGAATCTGTGCCGCTGGAAGCGAGTTTTGCGCTGTGATTCGCCGCAAGAGGAGCTGCAAAATTTACTCGCTTCGGCGCCATAAAATTTTAAAATTTAGCCTGCGTAGAATTTTACGAAATTTTAAAATTCAGGGGAGCGGATTTTTAAATTTAGCCTAAAATACGTGGCGCAAAAGCACGAATGCAAACGCCGAAAGCAGCGCCGAGACGGGCAGGGTAATGATCCACGCTAGCCCGATCGGCTTCATCAAGGACCAGTTCGTGCTGTGATTTACCAAGCCGATACCCAAAATCGCGCCGATTAGCACGTGAGTCGAGGAGATCGGCAGCCCCAGCACCGATGCCGCCATGACGACGACGGCGCTTGCGAGCTCGGCGCTAAAGCCCGAGGCCGGGTGGATTTTTGTAAGATTGGTGCCTACGGTGGCGATCACCTCTTTGCCTATGAACCAAAGCCCCGCTATGAGGGCTACTGCGAACATTATCATAATCTGCTGCGGCACGGGAGTGGAGGGATTGATACTATTCGTAGCCATCGTATCGATGATGGCGGCGAACGGACCCACGGCGTTTGCAATGTCGTTGCTGCCATGCGAAAACGCAAAGCCGCTAGCGGTGAGCACTTGCAGCCAGCTAAACATCAAAAACGCGGATTTGTTTAAATTTGAGCGGCGCAGGGTTTTAGCAAAAATAAACATCAAAAGCCAGGTAATTAGCGTCGACATACCGATGATGAGGTAGTTGTAAAAATTCGTAAGCCCGAAATTTAGATTATGCAGCCCCTTAAATATCAGCATCGCCGAGATTACGAAGGCTCCGATACCGGCTACGGCAGGGATTCCGTACTCTAGGGCCTTGTGGGATTTGAGCTTCTCTTTTTTAGCGTCAAGCTCGATCACCTTTTTATAGTACTCGCTATCCAGCTCGCTTGGGTCAAAATCTGGATCGCGCATCGCGTAAATATCGTGATTTAGCGCCTCTGCATAGGCGATCTTTTGGATGTCGTCCAGAGTCTCGAAGGTCTTTTTATGCAGCTTGCGGAGAGATTTTTTTTCGCGCTTTATGCGGTCGATCTTTATTTGAGCGTAGCGGTTGTAATCCAAAATGTAATGCTTAATTAGCCAGAAAATTCCAAAGGAGATCACTCCGCCCAAAATTGGCGAGAGCACCCAAGAGATCGCTATTTTGCCGATCTTATCCCATTGCACGAGCCACAATGCGGAAGTCTCTGCGGTATTAAGCAGGGCGCCTAGCGTAAGTCCCGAGCCCACGATACCGCCTATGATCGCATGAGTAGTGGATACGGGCAAACCCTTTCTGCTGGCAAAAAGCAACCATGCCCCCGCCGCAAAAAGCGCGCTCATCATTACGTAGATAAAATCTCTAGGATGCACGTCTATTTTGCTAAGATCGATTATGCCGCTGCGGATCGTCGAAGTTACTTCGCCGCCTGCGATTACCGCGCCGCTTGCTTCAAATACCGCCGCGATACAAAGGGCTTGCGCGATGCTAAGAGTGCCGCTTCCGACGCTGGTGCCGAAGGAATTTGCCACGTCGTTTCCGCCGATATTAAAGGCCATAAAGATGCCCAAAAATACCGAAACTAAAAATAGCATTTTATCGCCGCTTCCTATAAAACCGAATCCCCAGATAAGAAAATAGATTGTTACGCCGCAGAATATGCCGTAGAAAATGAGACTTATCTTGCTAGATTTCATAGCTCTCCCTTAAAATCCGCGAAATTTTACCACACGCGCCTTAATCCCCACTAAATCGCACGGGCGAGGTATATAAATTTTAATTTTAAAAGCGAATTTAGTGGCGCGCGCTAAGCTTTATTAAATCAATACTTCGTTACAATCCGCATTAAATTTTAAAACCGAGGCGAAAAATGTCTAGAATTCCGCTGCAAAGCCCATATTTCGGAATATTTGTAATGCTAATCCTGGCTTTTTGCGTCTTTTCGCTCATCGTTAAATTATCCTCTTTGGTGGGCTCGCGTTTGGCAGACAAGTGCGACGAGCGGCTAAAGGGCGAAATTTACGAAAGCGGCCCCGAGGCCGTCAAACAGCCCAACCGAATGAACTCCCACTTTTTTTTGATAGCCGTGCTTTTCATACTTTTTGACGTCGAGATTATCTTTATGTTTCCGTGGGCGGTAAATTTTAAAATTTTAGGCGTGTTCGGGCTCGTGGAGATGGCGTTTTTCATCGTATTATTAGGCATCGGTTTCATCTACGCCTGGAAAAAAGGAGCGCTAAATTGGCAGAGCATAAGATAAACTACGCGCGCGAAAACGGGCTTCCCGTAGTTCTCACCACCGTTGATAAGCTGATTGCGTGGGGCAGGAGCAACTCTTTGTGGGCGATGACGTACGGGCTTGCGTGCTGTGCGATCGAGATGATGGCGGCGGGCGCGGGCAGATTTGACTTCGACCGCTTCGGCACGATATTTCGCGCAAGCGCCAAGCAATCGGATGTAATGATAATCGCAGGCACGCTTAGCAAAAAGCACGCCGAGTTTACGCGCCGCCTATACGACGCGATGCCCGAGCCCAAATGGGTCATCAGTATGGGTAGTTGCGCCAATACCGGAGGGATGTTTAATACCTATGCAACGGTGCAGGGCTGCGACCGCATAGTGCCTGTGGATATTTATCTACCCGGATGTGCGCCTCGTCCCGAGACGCTGCAGTTTGCGCTGATGGTGCTGCAAAAAAAGATCCGCACCCAAACGCCGCGCCGTGCACAAAAGGCAAAAAGGCTGATCTGATGAGAAAATTTAATCCCAAAGGCGATCAGAGTAAAAAGAATTACTACAAAGACAGATTTTTCATCCCCGAAGAAACGCCGAAGGTGGAGGTAGCCAAAAGCGATTTCAAAGACGATCTGGACGCGCTTGAAGGCATCCAAATTTTAAACTCATATGTGGAATTTAGCGCCCTCGTGCTCTACGTAGAGCCTACGCAAAATTTAGCGGCGCTACGCGCGCTTAAGAGTGCCGGATATGAAATTTTATGCGAGCTAAGCGGCGTAGATTTTACCGAGGCTCGCGGCGGCATCGAGGTTTTTTATCAGCTTTTGGACATCAAAAGGGCGCGCCGCGCGCGGCTAAAGTGCTTCGTGCCGAATGAGAGCTTTTTGCAAAGCGCTGCGGGCATCTACAAAAGCGCGAACTGGGCGGAGCGCGAACTATACGATATGATGGGCGTTTGGATTGAAAATCATCCAAATTTGGCGCGCCTAATAATGCCCGATGATTGGTTCGGACACCCGCTTTTGAAGTCCTATCCGCTGCAAGGAGACGATTTTGCCAAGTGGTACGAGGTGGATAAAATTTTTGGGGTCGGCGCGCGCGAGCGGATCGGCGAAGAAAACCGAAATTCCGCATTCGTAGATGAAAAGGATACCTTTAACTTCGCGCGGCTCTATCACGAGGGCGCTAAAGGCGAGCCGCGCCCGCAAGAGAAAATTTTACAAGAATACCAAGAAGAGGGCGGCGTGCGCTTCGTAAAACGCGCTAAACGCGGAATTTACAAGATCATTACAAAGAGAAAATAATGCAAAATCCAAGCAAGCTAAGACCGTTTTTCGAAAACATCGAGTACGAGCGCGATGGCGCGAATATGATCTTAAATTTCGGCCCGCAGCACCCAAGCGCGCACGGTCAGCTAAAGCTAGTGCTGGAGCTTGACGGCGAGCGCATCGTGCGAGCCCGCCCCGGCGTGGGCTATATGCACCGAGGCATCGAAAAGATGGCCGAAAATATGATCTACGCAGAATTTGTTCCCGTAACGGACCGCGTCGATTACGTCGCATCGGGCTCGAACAACTACGGCTTTTGCGCTGCGGTCGAGAAGCTCTGCGGCATCGAAGTGCCGCGTCGCGCGCAGATCATCCGCACGATCCTATTGGAGCTTAATCGCATCAGCTCGCACCTTCTGTTTTTGGGTACGCACGCGCTTGATATCGGCGCGATGACGGTGTTTCTCTACTGCTTTCGTTCGCGCGAATACATACTTGATCTCATAGAGAAATACTGCGGCGCGCGCCTTACGCACAATAACGTCAAAATCGGCGGCGTCTTTTTGGATCTGCCTAACGGCTGGTTAGAAGAGATGTTGAAATTTTGCGACGAGTTCCCGAGCGACATTAAAGAATTTGAAGATATGCTCGATACGAATAGAATTTGGCTAATGCGAACCGAGGGCGTGGGCGTGATCTCGCACGAAGATGCCCTTAGCTGCGGCTGTAGCGGAGTAACGCTGCGCGCTAGCGGGCATGCGTGGGATATCCGCAAGGAAGAGCCCTATCTCATCTACGACGAGCTTGATTTCGACGTGCCGTATGCGAGCGAGGGCGACTGCTACGCGCGTTATAAATGCTATATGGCGGAGATGCGCGAGAGTCTTAAAATTTTGCGCCAGTGCGCGAAGCACTATCCGCTGAGCGATCCGCAAATTTTAGCGATCGACCCCGCTTACGTAAATCCTAGCAAAGAGCAGATCATGACGCAAAACTACTCGCTGATGCAGCATTTCGTGCTAGTCACTCAGGGCTTACGCCCGCCGGTAGGCGAAATTTACGCCGCGAGCGAGAGTCCTAAGGGCGAGCTTGGATTTTATATCCGCTCGATGGGCGAAAGCCGCCCGTACCGCCTTAAGATCCGCACGCCGAGCTTTTGGCATTGCGCGGTCTATGAGGAAATTTTACCGGGGCAGTATCTTGCCGACGCCGCGGCGATCATCGGCAGCACTAATATTATCTTAGGCGAGGTGGATCGATGAAGCGATATGATTTAAGGCATCTGGGCGATAAATTTTTAAACCGCATGGGCGAAATTTTAAAAAATTCCGCTCACGGCGAGACGATGATCTTTATGTTTGAGATGGGCGATTTCAGCGCGGTTCAAAAAAGCGCAGATCTGGTGGAGGGGCTAAATTCCACGCTATTAAATTCCATCCGATATAACCAGGTCGATTGGATGATAGTCGCAAAAAAGGGGAGAATATGAAAATTTTAAATTTTGCGCCGCTACTTAGACTGCAAAGTCCAGGGCTTACGGAAGGTTTTAAACACGCTAAAATTTTAAGCGTATCTCCGTTGCAAGATCCGTATTTAGAAAGTGAGCTGATTAAATGCGAGATCGGCGCGCAAAACTTCGTGCTGGCGCTAATCTGCGCGAGCTTTTGCGACGAGCCATATTTCGCGGAGCTGGATCTGGAGTATCTAAACGGCGAAAGCAACGTGGGCGAGGAGGAGATCGAGCAGATTTGCGAGTTTTTACGGGGAGGCTGCGACGCGCTTTTGATCGACGATGCGCTTATTAAAACTCATCCCGATGCCGAAAATATCAAAGTCTTTCTATCTCTCATAGCGGCAGAATTCGGAGTTAAAATTTTAAGCTTACGCGGCGAGCAAGTGGAGCTGGCCGCACCGCATGCGGTAAATTTAAGCCCGCTTAAAGAGCCTATGAACTTCGACGGCGCCGTGGTTTTCAAACACGATGCGGATGATCGGCTCGTCGGCGGAGTGTATTTTAGTATGGTCGCAAAGATCAAATACGGCGATCGCGTCCGCATCAAAACGCCGCATTTAAATTTGGAAAAAGAATTTATCCAAGAGGGGTGGATAAATGGCGCGATCGCACTTCTAGGCTCGGGCGGACGGGGCTTTAGCGGCTATAATTTCGAACTAGCCGAAATTTCTAAGGTTTAAAATGGCAAAGATCACGATCGACGGTAAAGCTTGCGAGTGCGACGAGGGCGAGTACATCTTGCAGGTCGCGCGTCGCTGCGGCGTTTTTATCCCTGCGCTTTGTTATCTAAGCGGCGGTACGCCGACATTAGCATGCAGACTTTGTATGGTCGAAGCGGACGGCAAGCGCGTCTATAGCTGCAACGCCAAGGCCAAGGACGGCATGGTCGTTTACAGCCGCAGCCCCGAGATCGATGTCGAGCGCGAAGCGATCACGCAGGTTTATTGTATCAACCATCCGATGGCGTGCGGGGTTTGCGATCAAAGCGGCGAGTGCGAGCTTCAAAATTTAGCCCATCTGATGCGCACAAATGCCCAAAGCTACGCTATCCGCGATACGGCGCGCGAGGTGCAGGATTGGGGTTATTTGAGCTACGATCCTAGCCTTTGCATCGTTTGCGAGCGCTGTATCACCGCCGCGAAAGACCGCTTAGGCGTAGATGCGTTTAAGCTCGTTCCGCGCGGCGGAGACGCGCCGAGTAAGGAGCAAAAGGACGCGATGCCCAAAGACGCCTACGCCGTGTGGAACAAACTGCAAAAAAGCCTAATCGCGCGGGTAAATGAAAATGATGATTGCGTAAACTACGGTGAGAGCGCGGCGGTTTGCCCGACTGGGGCTCTGGTAGAGAGCGCATTTAAATACGTTTCAAACGCCTGGGAGCTGCGCCAAATCCCCGCTTCCAACCCGCACAGCAGCGACTGCGAACTGCTTTATTACGAGATCAAGCGCCGCGGCATAGGCGACCCGCGTGAAAAAATTTATCGCGTTAGTAGTGACATAAATTTTAGCGTCCTGCACGCCGCAGCACGCTTCGGCTGGGATTTTTCAAACGAGCGGGCGAGCAAAAACGAAGCGGTTTTTAACCGCATCGTGCGCGGCATCGAGGACGGCGAGATCAAAAATATCAAATTTAATAGCTTCATCACCAACGAAGAAGCTCGGATTTTAGAGCTTTTGCGGCAAAAATTTAAGCTCGCTCTGATTAACGACGAAGCGCTTGCGTATCAAAAATTCCTGCGCGAATTTTCTAAGCTTAGCGGCACGAAATTTTATAATGCGGATTCGCAGACGATTAAAAATAGCGATTTTATCGTCGTTTGCGGCACATTTTTGCGCAGCGACGCTCCAAATCTAGGCTATGCGGTAAACAGCGCCTGCAAGCTAAATAAGGCAAGCGGGATCTATTTTCATCCGTTTTGCGACGAGGGAATTAAGAGCTTTGGTAAAAATTTCATCCATCAGCCACACGCCGCGGGCTTGGAGGCGCAGATCCTGCTTTGGATCTTGCAAAAGTTCGGGCGCGATCTGCCTGAGTGGCTGGATGCGAAACTCGCGGCGGAATTTGAAATTTCGCGCGCCGCGGCGAAGGAAAATTTAGACGATAAACCCGCAGATTCGCAAAATCCTGAGAATTCTGCGGAGGCAAATGGCGTCGGGAATATTGCGAGCGCCAGCGGTACCGAAAATTCCGCAGGCGCGGATGGCGCTGAAAATCCCGCAAAAAATTCCGCGCAGAATTCCGAGAATCCCGCGGAAAGTAAAATTTCAAATTTTGCCCGCACGCTCGGGCTGGACGAGCAGAAAGTGGATGAGCTTTTGGCTAAAAAGGAGAGTTTTTCGCTCATCATCGGCGAGGATTTTATCCGCACGCCAAATAGCGCCACGCTCGCGCGTCTAGCGGGCTTGGTGCAGCGCTACACGCCGCTAAAAGTGCTAGTGGTGCCGCCGCGCACGAACAGCCTTGGCGTCGCTCTCATCTGTGAGCTTAGTGCGCAAATGAGCGCGGGTGAGACGCTAGGCTACAACGAAGCGGGCGATATAAGCTTCGGCGTGCTGGAGGCCGATCTGGACGCGCCTAGCTTAGTGCAGCAGGAGGGCACGTTTACGAACTACGACAAGCGCGTAGTGCCTACAAATGCGGCGCTTGATTACGGCGGATATGAGTTAAACGACATCGCCTGTGCGCTGGGAGTTTGCGCGGAACACGCGATCAGCTATACGTCAAGCTTGGGCGCAGATTTTGAGCAGGTTAAATTTGACGATTTAGAAAATTTTTACGACAACGGCGGCGCAAACCACCGCGGATATGAGCTGCGAAATGAGGGGTTCGCCGCTAGCGAGGAGGAGTTTGAAATTTCGCTTTCAGCGCCGATTAGCGCGGGCGAGGGCGAAATTTTAATCTATGAGGCAAATCCGCTGCATCAATTCAATAAATTTAGCGGCGCAAGCAGCGCTCTGGGCGAAGCGGGCGCGCTGTATCTAAGCCCCGGCATCGCCGAAGCTCTGGGCGTAAGCGCGGGCGACGTCGTTAAAATTTACCAAGCAGACGGCGCGAGCAACGATAAAAAAACTAGCGACGCGGGCAAAACGAGTGCCGCTAATGATAAAAGCGGCACTGGTCGCGCTAAAAAAACGGATCGCGCAAGCGCCGTGTATAAAGCCGATACTACTGGTGATGAAAATAGCGAAAACGGCGCGACTGAGCTCGTAAATTTAAAATGCGAAATCGTCGCTAGCGTAAAGATCGATCCAGGCTTTAGCGGGGCGTATCTGCCGTATTTTGATGAGAAGCTTCGCGGCGAGATATTTTTCAAAACCTCGCGCTATGCAAGCGTGAAAATCGAGAAAATTTCAAATTCCAAAGGAGAGGGCAGATGAGCGATAGTGCATTTTATTTCGTAGCTACCGTCTTAAAGGCGCTCGTGATTTTAGCCGTCATCGCGCTACTCTCGGGGCTTGCAACCTATGCCGAGCGTAAGGTGCTTGCCTTTATGCAGCGCAGGATCGGACCCTCTATGGTCGGGCCTGCGGGGCTTTTGCAGGTGGGCGCTGATATGATAAAGCTTTTTACTAAAGAGGACGCGATCCCTGCGCGGGCGAATAAGCTTCTTTTTAAAATCGCGCCGATAATATCGGCTACGGGCGCTTTCGTGGCGCTTTCGGTAGTGCCGCTGCTGCCGGAGTTTACGATCGGCGGGCGGACGATACAGCCGATTTTAAGCGATATAAATGTGGGAATTTTATTTTTGCTCGGAGCTAGCGGTACCTGCGTTTACGGACTGCTGATCGGAGGGCTTGCGAGCTACAATAAATGGGGCACGATAGGCGCGTTTCGCGCGTTTTTGCAGATCACCTGCTTTGAGGTGATAAACGGCCTTAGCCTGATCCCTATCGTGATGATCACGGGCTCGCTCTCGCTCATCGACATCGTAAGCGCGCAAAGCGGCGGTATTGACAAGTGGTTTATCTGGAAAGAGCCCGTCTGCTTCGCGCTCTTTCTCATCGCAGCCTTTCTAGAGTGCAACCGCACGCCGCTATGCCTCACCGAAAACGAAACTGAGATCGTAGCGGGCGCTGGTACGGCGTATTCGGGCATGCGCTGGGGTATGTTTTTTATCGGCGAATACGCCAATATCATAACTTACTCAGTCGCTACGACGCTGGTCTTTTTAGGCGGATTTAACGCGTTTTGGTTTATCCCCGGCGGCATTATGATGGTATTAAAATCAAGCCTCGTGTTTTTCTGCTTCCTATGGGCGCGCGCGGCGTGGCCGCATCTGCGCCCCGATCAGCTGATGGGGCTTTGCTGGAAAGTCTGCATGCCGTTAGCTCTTGCTTGCGTTCTAATTACCGCGCTAGCGATCGTTTAAGGAGGGCGCGATGGCAAGATACGCTCAGATCGATAAACGAACCCCTATTAAATCCGGCGGCGATAAGCTGCGCAGATTCCTCTCCCGCACCTTTCGCGGCGAGCTTTTCGTGGGGCTGTGGGTGGTGCTAAAAAATATGTTTAAGCGCGGCGGCTCGCATACACTTCGGTATCCTATGGAAAAATTTGTCATGCCGCCTAGATACCGCGGCGTGCACAAGCTTATGCGCCTGCTTGAAAGCGGCAGCGAACGCTGCATCGGATGCGGTTTGTGCGAGAAGATCTGCGTGGCGAACTGCATCGCGATGGAGACAAGCCTCGGCGCCGACGGCCGCAAAAAGGTAGATAACTACTCGATAAATTTAGGGCGCTGCGTCTACTGCGGGCTTTGCGCGGACGTCTGCCCCGAGATCGCTATCGTGCACGGCTGCGAATATGAGCTTGCGAGCGAACAGCGCGCGTATTACGGCTTTAAAGAGGATCTTTTGATCCGCGGCGAAAATTTATGCTTAAACGGCGCGGCACAGGAGTTTGCGGGCTATGGCAGCCTGGATGAAAACGCAGGCGCGCGAATCAAGATGACGCCGAACGCCTATATAAAAAGCGACGCCGCAAGCGATGAGCTAAGCTCAAAGAGCGCAGATTCAAATTTAAAAAATAGCGCTGCGGAAAGCTCTAAAAAAGAGGGCGCCGCTAACGATAAAATTCTATTTTCAAAGAGCGCTGGCTTAAGCGGCGAAATTTTAGCCGAGCGGCAAGACGTGGGGCGGGCAAGCTTAAAGGGAAGCTCCGCCGCGAACGCCAAAAATTCTAAAGAAAATTCCGTTACGGACGCTCAAAATTCCGCGCCTGATTCGCAGCGGAATTCCAAAGAAAACCCCGCTTCTCAAAGCGCCGAAGATTCCGCTATGGATAGTAAAAATTTGGCGGAAAATTTTAAAGAGAATTCCGTTGTGCCGCACGCTGAAAATTATGTCGGCGATTCTACGGAAAATTTTAAAAATAATTCCGCTACGAACGACGATTCTTTGGAGAATTCTAAAGAAAATTCCGTTCCGCAAGACGCGGGAAATTCCGCCGCGCGAGGTAAAAAATCTAAGGCAAATTCTAAAAAGAATTCCGCCGCGGACGCTGAGAATTCTACGCAAAGTTCCGCGCCGGATTCCGCCGCGCAGGGGGAGGAGCAATGATACAAACGCTTGCATTTTATTTTTTCAGCGCGGTTTGCCTGGCGCTTTTTTGCATCAGCGTTTTTAGCAAAAACGTCCTTTACGCCCTTAGCGCGCTGGCCGGCGGCATGGTATTTATGAGCGGATTTTTCTTCTTGCTGGATGCGGAGTTTTTAGGCGTGGTGCAGATCATAGTTTACACGGGCGCCGTGATCGTGCTTTACGGCTTCGCGCTGATGTTTTTGGGCGCGGATAAAAACGTAAGCGAGCCGAAAAAGGGCGCAAGGCTATTTTTCGCGCTTAGCGGCGTGATCGCATTTTTGCTCGTGATTATCGTGCTCGGCGCGGTGGTCGCAAACAACGTAGAAACGCTTAAAATTTTAAACACCGACGATACCGAGGCGCTTGGGATGATTATTTTTACGAAATATCTAGCGATTTTCGAGCTTGCAGCCGTGATGCTGCTCGTGGCGATGATCTGCGCTATCGTGCTTGCGCATAAGCAGATGGACGCAAGCCTGACATACGAAGAGAGCGAGGGATAAAATGGGTCTAAATCACTATCTGATCGTCGCTGCGATGATGTTTGGGCTCGGGCTTGCGGGTATGATGAAGCGAAGGAATTTAATAATGCTCTTTTTTTCGAGCGAAATTTTATTAAACGCCGCAAATTTAGCCCTCGTCGCCGTGGCGAAATTTTACGACAATATAAACGGCGAAATTTTTGCGCTTTTCATCGTTGCGATTGCCGCGAGCGAGATGGCCGTGGGGCTTGGACTACTCATCTTGTGGTATAAGAAAACGGGCAGCATCGAACTTGACGGCTTCGTAAATTTTAAAAATCCTTCCAAGGATGGACCGGATGCTTGATACCGTTTTTGTGTGGCTTTTAATCGCCCTTTTCGCACCGCTTGCCTCGGCGATCTTCGCAGGCGTTTTCATTCGCGCCAAAGATAAGATGTTTATTGGCGTAATCTGCTCGGCGCTGGTGATTTTAAGTACTATCGCGTCGCTTGCTTTGATGGAGCTCGTCTCTGACAACCGCCTAATCAGCGTAAATTTAGCCGATTTCATAAGCACGGGATTTTTGGACGCAAAATTTAGCTTTCTTATCGATAGCGTAAGTGCGGTGATGATGGTGGTCGTAGGCATCGTTTCCAGCGTAGTGCACGTGTATTCGATCTACTATATGTGGGATGATGAAAACTTCGCTAAATTTTTCAGCTTCCTGGGGCTTTTCGTTTTTTCGATGCTGGTTTTGGTAACGAGCGATAATTTTTTAGGACTTTTCATCGGCTGGGAGGGGGTCGGACTCTGCTCGTGGCTGCTAATAGGCTTTTGGTATGATAGGAGCAATTACAGCTGGTACGCCAACGAAGCTTTCATAATGAACCGCATCGCAGACCTTGGGATGTTGCTTGGAATTTTTCTGATCTATTTAAATTTCGGCTCGCTGCGGTACGAGGTGGTATTTGCGAACGCGGCGGGCTTGGAGCCTGAAATTTTAACTCTGATCGCCGCGCTTTTATTCATCGGCGCGATGGGCAAAAGCGCGCAGTTTCCATTCCATACCTGGCTGGCAGACGCGATGGCGGGTCCGACGCCCGTATCCGCGCTTATTCACGCAGCGACGATGGTTACGGCGGGCGTTTATCTGGTGATCCGCGCAAATGCGATTTTCGCGCTCGCGCCCGAAGTAAGCGGCTTTATCGTCTGCTTGGGCGCTTTCGTGGCGGTCTTTGCGGCGTCGATGGCGCTGGTTCATAACGATCTTAAAAAAATCATCGCCTACTCCACGCTTTCGCAGCTTGGCTATATGTTCGTAGCCGCGGGGCTCGGGGCGTATTGGATCGCGCTATTTCATCTAGCGACGCATGCGTTTTTCAAAGCGCTTCTATTTTTGGGCGCGGGCAACGTAATGCACGCGATGAAGGACGATCTAAATATCCAAAATATGGGTGGATTATATAAGTTTATGCGACCTACGGCGATTTTAATGTGCATAGGCTCGCTTGCGCTTTGCGGATTTTATCCGTTCGCGGGCTTTTTCTCAAAAGATAAAATTTTAGAAGCGGCGTGGAGCGCGGACGCGTATTTTATCTGGGCGCTGCTGTTTGCAGGCGCTGCGATGACGACGTTTTACAGCGTGCGTCTAATAATGCTTGTGTTTTTTGGTAAGGCAAAATACTCGCACCATCCGCACGAGGCAAAAGGCTTTGCCCTCATCGCGATGGGCGTGCTGGCCGTGCCTGCGGTGATTGCGGGCTTTTTCGAGCACGATTTTGCGGAGTTCGTACTTAGCATACTGCCGGGCTTTAAAGCTTCGATCCCGCACGGCGTGGAGGTAATTTTGATCGCCATAACGCTAGCGATGATAAGCGCGGTGGCGATCGGCACGATTTGGACATACGGCAAGGGTAAATTTAGCCAAAATTTAAAGAACTGCAAATTTTATAAAATTTTGATCGCTCAGTATTTTATCCCGCAAATTTACGAGCGCGTGATCGTGCGCGGATACGCTAAGCTTAGCGAGATCTGCGCTAAATGCGACGGCGCGATCATAGACGCCAGCGCCGATCTGATCGCTCGCGTGGCGGTAAAAAGCGGCGAGGGTGCGGATCGCGTAAGCAATAGCGGAGATTTGAGCGCAAATTTAAGGTGGATGGTTTTGGGATCTTTCATTTTGCTGATTTTGGCGTTTGCGCTGTGAGGTGGGCATGGAATACTTTTTAAGTTTGGTTATATTTTTTCCGGCGGTAGCTGCGGTTTTGGGCTTTTTGATCGACGAAGCGAGCATCAAGACCTACGCCGTTACGATGAGCTTTATAGAGTTCGTGCTTTCGCTCGTTTTGTGGATACTCTACGAGCCGGTGGACGGCATCGCGTTTAGCGTGCTGCACCCTTTCATAAGCGAATACGGCATCAACTACTTCATCGGCGTGGACGGAATTTCGCTGTTTTTAGTGATCCTAAGCACGCTGGTTACCTTTTTGGCGCTGCTTAGCCTAAGCATTAAAGAGCGCGCCAAAAATTTAATCATCTGCATTTTGTTTTTAGAGATGACGATGGTGGGCGTTTTCGTGGCGCTGGATGCGATTTTGTTTTACATCTTTTGGGAACTTTCGCTTATTCCGATGCTCTATATCATCGGCGCGTGGGGCAGCGGCAAGAGAATTTACGCCGCGGTGAAATTTTTCATCTATACCTTCCTCGGTTCGATGTTTCTACTCGTAGGGCTCGTAGCGATGAGCTATTTCTATCACGAGGCTACGGGCGAGTATAGCTTTAATATCCTAAACTGGCAGAGCCTATCGTTGCCGCTTAGTACGCAAATTCCTCTATTTTTGGCATTTTCGGTCGCCTTTGCGATCAAGACGCCTTGCTTTCCTTTTCATACCTGGCTGCCGTATGCGCACGGGCAGGCTCCTACGATAGGCTCGGTGCTGCTTGCCGCCGTGCTTCTTAAGATGGGCACCTACGGCTTCGTGCGATTTTCGCTGCCGCTATTTCCCGACGCGAGCGTGCATTTTAGCGGGATGATGTGCGCCGTAGCGATCGTTATGATCATCTATGCAAGCTTCATCGCCTTTGCGCAGAAGGATATCAAACAGGTAATCGCGTATAGCTCGATCGCGCATATGGGTGTCATAATGCTAGGAATTTTTTCAATGAGCCGCGAAGGAATGAGCGGTGCGGTATTTTTGATGATAAGCCACGGTATCGTAAGCGGCGGGCTCTTTATGCTCGTAGGCTTTTTATATGACCGCAGGCATACGAAGCTTTTCAGCGAGTTCGGCGGGCTTGCGCGGGTGATGCCGCTTTATGCGTTTTGTTTTTGCGTCGTGCTGCTAGGCTCGATAGGGCTTCCGCTTACGATCGGCTTCGTGGGAGAATTCTTAAGCCTTGCGGGGATTTTTAAAATAAGCTTTAGCTATGCGCTTTTGGGCGGACTCGGTATAATAATGGGCGCGATCTATTCGATGAATCTTTATAAAAAGACCTTCTTCGGTGCGCTCGTGCATGAGGAGAATAAAAAGCTAAGAGATCTAAACAGAACCGAGCTTTGCTCTATTATACCGATCTGCGTGCTGGTGGTAGTGCTTGGCGTCGCGCCGAATCTGATGTTAAAGAGCATTGAGCCTAGCGTGACGCAAAGCCTTGAGCTGATGTTTAACAAAGCCTCTCAGACCGCGACTCGCGCCTATATGGAAAAAGCAAATTTTAAGGTAAGAAGCGATGCAAAATAATCTTTTAAATTTAGCCTCGATCGCGCCTATGGCGATACTTGGAGGGTTTGCCCTGCTGATGCTCGCGGTTTCGCTTTTTGCGCGCACGTTATCGTATAAATTTTACGCCGTCATCACGATACTGGCGCTAGCTCTGGGCTTCGGGCTTGTTTTTGGATACAACAGCGGCATACGCGGGCTTTTCGACGTGATGCTAGTGGACGGAATCGCGACGCTATCGATGCTTATCATGCTCGCAGGTTCGATATTTTTCATCTTTCTATCTTTGGGTGCAAGAAGCGCGCACGAGTACCATACTGCGGAGTTTTTCGTGCTGTTTTTATTCGTGCTCGTGGGGTATGAGTTTATGGTCGCGAGCGAAAGCTTAATGATGATCCTCGTGGGGCTTGAGACGGGTTCGTTGGCGCTTTATACGCTAATCGCGCTTCACAACCGCGCTCGTTCGGTCGAAGCGGCGCTAAAATACTTCATAATGGGCGCGCTGGGATCCGGGTTTTTCGCATTCGGCGCGGCGATGTTTTTTCTATCGACCGGCTCTATGGAAATTTCAAATATCGCGCAGATCGCCAAGAGTTCAAATTTACAAACCAATGCCCTGCTTTTCGCCGCCTGCTCATTTATGATCGTCTCGATAGGATTTAAGCTCTCGCTGATTCCGTTTCACACCTGGACGCCCGACGTTTACGAGGGTGCGAGCTCGGCTATGGCGGGCTTTTTGTCCGTCGTGCCCAAGATCGCGGGCTTTGTCGTGGCGATCAGGCTGTTTGAAGCGCTGGGAAGCATCGGCGTGCAGTGGCTAAACATCGTGCTCTACGCCGTAGCGGTGCTTACGATGAGCTTAGCGAACCTTATGGCGCTCGTACAGCGCGACGTCAAGCGGATGCTCGCTTTCAGCTCCGTTTCGCACGCGGGCTTCGTGCTCTGCGCGATCGTGATCGGCTCGACGCAGGCAAATGCGGCGCTTTTCACCTACTGGATCCTATACGCCGTGGCAAACCTCGGGGCGTTTGCCTTCATCTGGTGCGTACGGCAAAGGCGCGCGCGCTCGTTAAATTTAAAATTTAAAACCCAAAGCATTGCTTTAAATTTAAATGCAAACGGCGAGGAGGGGAATTTTATCTCAAACGCAAAGTCCATTTTTTCGCAAAACCAGGAGCTAGCAGACCTTGCCAATGAGTTAAATTTAGGAGTGAACGGACAAAATTTAGCTTGCGGCGAGCGGAGCTTTAAAGCAAGCGAGCAAAATTCCAAGACGGCCGAGCAAAATTCTAAAGCAAGCGGGTCAAATTTGAAAACGAGCGAGCTCTGCGCGGAAGAGAGCCTTTTCGGCACTAAAACTTGCGAGCCTGGCGCCGAAACTTTCGAGCAAAGCTCCAAGTTCGCGGCTCGCTTTGAGCATCCGTTTGAAAAATTTGACGGGCTGATCCGCACCCATCCGCTCTTTGCGCTATGCGCGGCGATCTTTATGCTCTCGCTTGCGGGCATTCCGCCGTTTAGCGTGTTTTGGGGCAAGATGTATCTGCTAAGCGCCGCGGTCAATTCGGGCTACTTCGCCCTTGCCGTCATCATGGCGGTAAATAGCGCGCTCGCGCTGTATTACTACCTGCGCCTCATCGTGCGTATGTTTTTGCACGAGCCGCGGGCGGACGCGGAGCTTAACGGCTCGCTGGGCGCGGTCTCGGTGCAGATAAAATTCGCCGTCGTGCTAGCTAGCGTGGCGTGCGTGCTGGCGCCGTTTTTGGTGAAATTCCTAACCGGCGCGGTAAATAATTTCGTCTTTTTAAGCGGGTATTGAGCTTAAATTTTAGTCGCGAGCCCGCCGTGCCTCTAACAAAGGAGAGATATGTTTTTGGGCGAGCTAAGTGCTGACGGCTACGGTTTTGCGCTGCTTGATGTGCGCGATTTGAGTGAGTTTTTAAAGGAGCGAAAATGCAGAGCAAAAAAGCTTCTAAGCTACTGGGACGCGCACAAGCAGCTGTTTTATGACGCCGTAAAGGGCGCTAAAGCTTTACCCTTATACCCGCTTACGGTGCGCAGCTATGAGATCTTCGTTTGCATTGATGAGGAGTTTGCGCCGTCTGCGGGCTACGAAGTAGCTTTCAAGCGCGATAGGCTGTATTTCGCCCCGCAAAGCGACTCCGCGATCCTAGCGAGCTTCGATGCTTTGCAGTATCGTTTCGATAAGCTAAAAAGCGGCGAACTCGAGCTAGGCTATGAGTGCCAAAGCGGCGCTGCGGGCAAGATGCGAAAATTTAATTCCACGCTCAAACTTGGCTTGCAAAGCGGCACTTACGAGCTTTGCGTCGTTGGGCTAAAAAACAGCTCGCAGCACTTCGAGAAATACGGCTACGCCTTTATTTTCAAGCGCAACGCAAGCGCGGAAAATCAAAATTTTGATAGGCTTGATAACGATAAATTTAGCTTTGATATTTGCGAAGGCGGTTAAATTTAATCGAAATTCTGCGCCATGCAAGGCTCGGAACATACCCGCAAAATTTCAAAGATGCGACCGGCGCGGTAAAATTTAAATCTAAATTTTACTCCCTTGCCCCGCTGCTTTCTAGTAAGAGCACAAATTTTGATAAATTTCGATTTTAAATCTCGTAGCGAAAGAATTTTAAAATTTCACGCTCCAGCTCTTGCGGCGGCGCCGAAATTTTATCCGCAAACTGCGAGCGGTTGAAAGTGCGTTGGCGCTTTGCAAGCTGTACCGTGTGCAGGCTTACGAGCTGCTCGCACTGCGCCCGCGAGATCTGCCCGCGCAAAAGCTGCCCGCACTCCTTTAGCCCGATGCAGCATAGCGCCCTGCATTCCGCGCCGTAGCGAGCGAATAAAAACTCCGCTTCCTCCAAAAGCCCGCGCTCAAACATCGCCTTCGTGCGCGCCTCGATACGTCCTGCAAGCCACTGCTTGGGCGCGTCGATCTCAAAAATTTTAATATCCGAAATCACGGGCGGAGCGGTGTTTTCGCGCAGAAATTTACTCGGCGCCTCGCCGCAAAATTTATAAATGCTTAGCCATTTTTTTAAACGAAAGCTGTCTGCCGCGCTAAGCTTTGCGGCAAATTCCGGATCGATCCGCCGCGCTAGGGCGTAAATTTCATCGTTTGAAATTTCGCTTTTAAAATCGGGAACCTTCGGCGCTAGCCCGCTTAGCATCGCCTTTAGATAAAATCCGCTGCCGCCCGTGATTATCAAAGGCGCGCCGCTACGCTCCGCAAAAGCCCGCGCGGCTGCGTATTCTTTGATAAACTCGCCGACGCTGAAGTACTCGTTTGGGTAGATTAAATTTACGCCGAAGTGCCTGATCTCGCGTAGCTGCTCCTCGCTTGGCTTAGCGCTTGCGATGTCGATCTGCCGGTAAATGCAGAGCGAATCCAGGCTCAAAATCACGGCGCCGGTCTCGCGCGCGATACTTAGCGCAAGATCGCTTTTGCCGCTTGCGGTGGTACCGATGATCGCGATCTGCGGGCTTGCGTGCGAGTTTTGATTTTGGCTCAAGGCGTTTCCTTTCGTAAATTTTTCGTTCAAATTATATCAAATTTAGAGCTATTCTTACTTTTTTTTGATACAATGGTGCCCAAAATAAGGGGCAAAATGGCTAAATTTAAAGAAATTTTATCCGATATCAACGAATTAATAGTTTTTAAACATTCGGTTTTCGCGTTGCCGTTTATCTTTACGGCGATGATTACTGCAAGCAAGCTGCAAAACGGCTCGGTTTGGTTCGGCTGGAAGTTGCTTTTTTTGGGGATTTTATGCGCGGTGAGCGCGAGAAGCTTTGCAATGGCTCTAAATCGCTACTTGGACGAGGATATCGACCGCGCCAATCCGCGCTGCGCCTCGCGCCCTAGCGTGGACGGACGGATCGGGCGCGGCAATTTACTGCTTTTCATCATCGCAAACGCAGTGGTTTTCATAGCGGTTTCGGCGCTTATAAATCCTTTGGCGTTTAAGCTTTCGGTGCCGATTTTGGCGGCATTGGGCGGGTATTCGTATTTTAAGCGCTTTAGCGAGACCGCGCATTTGATGCTCGGCTTTTGCCTAGGGCTTGCGCCGATTGCCGGAGCGATCGCCGTTAGCGGTGGAATTCCGCTGTGGTCGGTGCTGCTGTGCTTTGGAGTAGTATTTTGGGTAGGCGGCTTTGACGTGCTGTATTCTCTTCAAGATATGGAATTTGACCGCACGGCGGGGCTTTACAGCATCCCTGCGCTTTACGGCAAGGAAGCTTCAATGTTTATCTCCAAAATTTTTCACGCCGTAGCGGTGCTTTTTTGGCTGCTGTTTTGTGCAGCGGCAAATTTAGGCTTTTTTGCCTATCTGGGCGTGGCTGCGTGTGCGACGATCCTGTACTTCGAGCATAAGATCGTGCAGAAAGATTTTAGCAAGATTGATCGCGCGTTTTTCACGCTCAACGGCTACTTGGGCATCGCCTTTTTTGCTTTTGTTTTTGTAAATTTATTTTAAGGAACCCCTATGGATCTTAACACTATCATCATTTTAGGACTTTGCGTCGTTATATTTTTGATGTTTTTCGTCATATATTTTAAGGATAAGCAAGCGGATAAAAAATTCGAGCGCTTCGATCAGGTGCTGACCGATGCTATGCAGGAAAACTATCTGCTTAAAAAGAAGGTCGAGGAGCTAAAAGAGATGATCGATTCGGGCGGCAAAGTCGCTCCCAACATCGATATAAACGCGATTGCCGACGTAATCGACGAGACAATAGAGCAGAGGCTAGATGTAGTGCCTACGATGATCGACGAGCGGGTAGAAAAGCAGATTAGGCCGCTGCTAGATCAGCTTAAAGAGCTCATCGGCTCGGTAAGAAAATAGCCTGAGCAATATAAAAATAAAATTTTGCAAAATCGCTTTGTTTTTTATATAATCGCCGCAAATTGATATTAAGGCAAAATATGCTAATTGATAAATTTGGACGAACGATCGATTATTTGCGCATTTCGGTTACGCAGCGGTGTAATTTCAGATGCAGATATTGCATGCCGAGCACGCCGTTTAACTGGGTGCCGCGAGAGAATATTTTAAGCTTTGAGGAGATGTTTTTATTCGTCAAAGTTGCGATCGACGGCGGCGTGAAAAAGATCCGTATCACGGGCGGCGAACCTTTGGTGCGAAAGGGGATCGAGGATTTTATAAAGATGATCGCGGATTACGCTCCGGGTATCGATCTCGCGCTTACCACCAACGGGTATTATCTCAAAAACTACGCGCGCGCCCTGAAAGACGCAGGGCTAAAGCGCATCAATATGTCGCTTGACTCGCTGCGACCGGAGCGAGCTAAATTTATAGCTCAGCGCGGCGTGCTTTATAACGTCCTAGAAGGCCTTGACGCCGCGCTTGAAGCGGGGCTAAAGGTCAAGCTAAATACCGTCGCGCTAAAAGGGATCAACGACGACGAGCTTATTTATTTGCTGGAATTTGCCCGCGAGAAGGATTGTCAGATCCGCTTTATAGAATTTATGGAAAACACCCATGCCGGCGATCTTACGGGATTAAAATCGAGTGAAATTTTAGATATTTTAAGGCGTAAATTTATCTTTACCGCTCTGCCGAAATCGCAGAGCTCGCCCGCGTCGCTTTATGCGCTCGGGGACGGCTATACCTTCGGTATCATCGATCCGCACAAACACGATTTTTGCGAGAGCTGCAACCGTATCAGACTAAGCGCCGAGGGGCTTTTGATCCCGTGTCTTTACTTCGAGGACGCGCTAAGTATCAAAAAGGCGGTCAAAGAGGGCGACATTGCCGCAGCCGCCGAAATTTTGGCTAAAATTTTAGCGAATAAGCCCGAAAAAAATCGTTGGCAAACGGACGCTTCGAATGAAATTTCAAGCCGCGCATTTTACGAGACGGGCGGATGAGGCTCGTAGAGAGCTTTTTAAGTATCCAAGGCGAGGGTAAATTTGCGGGCAGGCTCGCGTTTTTCTTTCGCTTTGCGGGCTGTAATCTGCGCTGCGAGGGCTTTGGCGGCGAGCGCATTTCGCCAAAGACCGGCGAGATCTTGCGCGGCTGCGATACGATCCGCGCGGTTTTTACGAGCCATTTTGAGCACGAAGAAATTTTAAATTTAGCGCAGCTTTTGAATAAAATTCCAAATTTATCCGATTCGTCCTGTTTCACGCCCGCATGCTCTGCGCAGGGTTTTTGCGCCGCCGAAGCTTTTTCTAAAAGCGATACGTTAAATTCCGCCGCCGCGCAAACACTTCTCCGCCCAGGCAAGAGCGCAGAAAAATCTTTAAATTTAACGAGCGAAAATTCTTTAAATTTCGCGGCGCAGAATTCTTTAAATTTAGATCCGCAAAGCGCTGCCGCGTCGCAGAGCGCTAAGCTTTATCAAAAGCCGATCGTCGTTATTACAGGCGGCGAGCCGATGTTACATCACAAAGAGGCGCTATTTTACGAGTTCGTCTGCGAGTTGCTCGCACGCGGACACGCGGTGCATTTTGAGACCAACGGCACGATTTTAGTGGATTTTGAAAATTTTCCCGCTTACAAAAGCTGCGTATTTGCGATCTCGCCTAAACTCTCAAACTCCGCCGAGCCGCGCGGACGCAGGTTGAGCTTCGCCGTGCTACGAAATTTAAAACAAAACGCAAAGGATAGCTTTTATAAGTTCGTTATCTCGCCCGAGTTTGACGCGCAGCCCGAGATCGCCGAAATTTTAGCGGCGTGCGAGAGCGAGGTTTATTGTATGCCGCGCAGCGCAGATCGTCGCGAGCTGGAAAGCGCCGCGCAATTTTGCGTGGATTTTTGCCTAAAAAACGGCTATAATTATTCCGATCGCCTACACATTAGAATTTGGGGCGAGAAGGACGGGGTATGATAATCAGGAAATTATACGAATTCGAAAACGCTCACATCGTGCGCCTGTGCGGCTCGAAGCGGTGCCGCACGAGCATCCACGGACACTCCTACAGATGCGAAATTTTGCTTAGCTCAAATTTTTTGGATGAAGCGGGGATGGTTTATGACTTCGGCTACATGAAGCTCGGCATTCGCGAGCTTATTGATAGTTTCGACCACGCCACGACGATCTACGCGCGCGATGATGCGAGCTATATCGCGGATCTTAAAAAACACAGCGCGCGCTGGGTGCAGATACCGCTAAATCCGAGCGCGGAGCAGTTTTGTAGAATTTTTTTCATCCTTGTAGACCGACTTTTGAGCCTAACTCAGATGCAAAACGGCGAGCGCGAAGTAAAGCTTCACAGCGTCATCGTGCACGAAACGGCCACCGGCTACGCACAGTGCTTCCGCGAGGACGCCTACAACGCGCAGATGGGCGAGATCGCGCTGGAAGAGATAGAATTCTCGCCGGCCGTGCGCGAGGAGTGGAGGCAGCCGGAGCTTTGGCAAAAGCTACTGCGCGGCGAAAAAATCATCTATCCAAAGGATTGCTGATGAGAAATTTCTTTAAATTTGGCGCGGGATTTGTGCGCGTTTTTGCCGCGTGCGCGATCTTTGCCTGCGCGCTTGCCTTGGGCGGCTGCGACGATGAGAAAAAGGACACCTTGCAAAAGCCGCCGGTGGATAGCGAGGTGCCGAAGGACGTGCCTATCGCACCTAGCGAGCCTAAAGTCGATATAAATGCCGATATGCCGCCGCTTCCGGTGACCGAATAGGACGGAGCGTTGAAAAATCAGCGGCTAAATTTGAAAATTTTTAAAATTTGCGTTGTTTGTATGCGGCGCGCAAGCGCGATTTTGGTGTCATTTTTGCCAGTGCGATCTACGCAGAGAAATTTTAAATTTTATAAAGCTCTATCCGCAAAATTTCATTCTTGGCGCGAGAGATACGGCGCAAAACCGGAGTTGAGAGAGCGCGCGGTAAATTTTGGCGCAATAAATATCCGCGACCGCTTTGAAAGGTTTTTAAAATTTCAAAGGCGCGGAACAGGTCTGTCTTATCTCGCGCCGAAAAAATTTGCGTTGAAATTCGGTCGTTTCGGCTCTAGCCGCGCAAAATTTTATCCTGCAAATTTAACCCTCCGGCGGAAGTAATGGATTATCTGTATCAAAGCGCCCTGGGTTTTCATAAGTTTTTCGCGCTAGCTGCGGCGATTTTAACGATAATTTATCTGATCTTTACCCAGCTTAAGATCGACGCGGCGGCGGAATTTTGCCCGCGCAAAGAGGCTTTAAATTCTGCCGCCTCCGCGCCGCAAGCTGAAAATTTAAAGCAAAAAAGCAGATCGGGGCTTAGATTTCTTAGGCGCATCAGGCTGTTTTTGCCGATATATTATGCGACTCTCGCGGCGCTGATAATTAGCGGAAGCGTGATGCTGCCGGTGCTGCGCTTTGATCTGAGCTTTAAAATTTACTTTATGGCGGTCGGATCGCTAGCGATGATCGCGCTTAGCGCGGTATCGTACAAGCGGCTGAAAATAGCGTATCTAAGTCAAAACTTTGCGCCGTATCAGCGCAAAATGCGGGTGATTTTGGGGCTAAGCTTAGCGATAATTTTGATAGCGAGTGTTATTTGATGGTATATTTTTACGATAAGTTTGCAGGCGAACAGAGCCTGATTTTGCAGAATGATCAGTTTTTGCACCTAAAGGCCAGACGAGCAAGGGCGGGCGAGCGCATAGACGTGCGAAATCTAAAGGACGGGGCGAGTTATCTATATGAGATCTCTGAAATTTCGCGTAAGGGTGCGGCTTTGAATTTAGTTTTTAAAAGCTCGGCTTTTACGCCGAGCCACGATTTTTGCGTTGCTTGGGCAGTCGTCGAGAGCGCCGTGATCGAAAAGAGCCTACCTGCGCTAAACGAGATGAGCGTCGGGCAGCTTATTTTGGTATATGCCGATCTGTCACAGAAAAACGTGAGGCTCGATCTGCAGAGGATGGAGCGGATTTTGATCAACTCGTCGCAGCAGTGCGGGCGAAATTCCATCATGCAGATCGAGATTTTGAGCGGCTCGGACGAGCTAGCGCAAAGATATGAAAACGTAAGCCTGATCGATTTTGGCGGCAAGAACATCGACATTTTCGGCGGCGACGAGATCGCGTTCGTAGGCCCCGAGGGCGGGTTTTCGCTGCGCGAAAGAGAGAAATTTAAAAACGCCTATGCGCTTAATAGCCCTTATATTTTGCGCTCAAACACCGCGTTGATCGCAACTTGCGCGAAGCTGATGTTTTAAACGCTCGGCAAATTTTAAAATTTGAAAGTCGTGCGCTTTAAATTTTGGAATTTAAATTTTGCCTTGCGTGACCTGTTATGTTTATCAGCGGCTTAACGCGCGGCGCGTATTTGCTGCGGCGTATCTTTGCGCGCTGTATTTTGCACGCAGCCGCAGGTCGCAGTAAATCAAAATTTTACCCGCAAAGCGGGCTAAATTTTAAAATTTCGCGTCCAAAAAGTATGCTTGAG
This sequence comes from uncultured Campylobacter sp., assembly GCF_937981295.1. Taxonomy (GTDB): domain Bacteria; phylum Campylobacterota; class Campylobacteria; order Campylobacterales; family Campylobacteraceae; genus Campylobacter_B. The sequence goes on along the minus strand of NZ_CALJPC010000071.1, from coordinate 146,046 downwards.
AAAAAAATTGCCGCTTCGCCGAGAGATTTTTAAAACCCTTTAAATTTGCTTTTTAGATAAAAAAGTTGTATAATCGCAACCTTTTAAAATCATCAAAAAGGATCAAAAATGAAAAAAGATATCCATCCAAACTTTGTCGAAACGACCGTTACCTGCGCTTGCGGAAACACTTTTAAAACGCGCTCGAACAAGCCTGAGATCCGCGTCGATATCTGCTCCAACTGCCATCCGTTTTTCACAGGCAGCGAGAAGATCGTAGATAGCGCGGGCCGCGTCGAGAAATTTAAGCAAAAATACGGAATGAAATAGTTGCTATATCTCATTCCTACGCCGATAGGAAATCTAAGCGATATCTCGAGCCGCGCGCTTGAGGTATTGCAAAGCTGCGAAATCCTAATCTGCGAGGATACGAGGGTTTCAAAAAAACTTCTAAACCTATTATCCGATAAATTTCAAATTTCATTTAAAATTTCACAATTTTACTCGCTGCACACGCACAACGAAGCGGAGTTTTTCGCGGGCTTTGATTCGTCGCTTATGCGCGAAAAAGCTTGCGCATACGTAAGCGACGCGGGAATGCCATGCATCAGCGATCCTGGGATTGCGCTCGTAAAATTTGCGCAGCGAAGCGGCGTAGCTTACGAGGTGCTTAGCGGCGCAAACGCTCTGCTGCTCGCAGCCGCCGCAAGCGGGCTAGTGGAGAAAGAATTTAGCTTTTTAGGTTTTTTGAATAATGACGGCGCGCAGCGCAAAGCTCAGATCCTAAATTTAATGCAAAGCCCCTATCCATGCGTACTTTACGAATCCCCAAAGCGCGTGGTAAAGCTAATTGAGCGGATCGCAGGGATCGACGCACAGCGCAAAATTTTTGCAATCAAAGAAGCTACGAAAAAATTTGAAACAAAATTTTTTGGTAGCGCCGCAGAGGTTTTATCCAGCCTAAATGGCGCAAATTTAAACGGCGAATGGTGCGTCGTGATTGACGGCGCAGGCGAGAAAAGCTTTGAAAAAATCACGCAAGAAGATATTCTGTCGCTTGAGATCGCGCCGAAAATAAAAGCAAAACTGCTCTCAAAAATCAGCGGCGAACCCGCCAAAGAAATATATAAAAATTTGATACGCTAAGTCATATTTTAACCGTTTTTCGCTAAAATCCCAAAATGATTATTTACGGCAAGCAACTGTTTTTGCACCTTTTAAACCGGCATCCGCAGAAATTTATCCGCATCATCCTTGCTAAGGAGTGCGAGAAAGAAATTTTTAAAAAGATCGCCGCGACCGGCGTAAAAATCGAGCGCGCCGATGCGAAAAAAGCTCAAGCCCTCGCTCGCGGCGGCAACCATCAAGGCTTCTTGGCCGAGGTGGAGGAGTTTAGCTTCGGCGATCTAGCTAGCGTCAAAGACGATAAATTCGTGCCGATCCTTTATGGGCTTACCGACATCGGAAACATCGGCGCGATCATGCGCAGCGCCTATGCCTTGGGTACGGATAGCGTGATCGTCGTCGCAAATAATCTAAATATGGCGGGCGTAGTGCGCGCAAGCTCGGGCGCGGCGTATGAGCTAAACGTCGTTAAGGCCGCAGACGGGCTTAGCGTGTTAAACGAGCTTAAACAAAGCGGCTTTGAAATTTATGCCGCGAGTGCGGACGGGACGAACTTTAAGGAGTTAAAGCTCGGCGCAAAAAACGCACTCGTAATGGGGAACGAAGAAGAGGGGATACCTGCTAGGGCGCTTAAAAAATGCGACCGCACGGTATCGATAAAGATGCGCGAAGGCTGGGACTCGCTTAACGTAAGTGCGGCATTTGCGATACTGTGCGATGGAATTTTAAATGGAAGAAATAAAAGAGAAGTTAAATAATACGGACGAGCAGGCGGAACAAACCGAGAAGCCCGAGCAAACACAGCAGCCAAAAAGCAGTGATCTAGATAAATTAAAATCTATGGATCTGATCGAGATAGCGCGCACGACGCGCATCGACGCGCAAAATTTAGAATACATCATAAACAAAGACTTCGAGAAGCTAGCAAATTTTAACGTGAAGGGCTACATTAAAATTTTAGAGCGCGAGTTCGGGCTGGATCTGTCGGACTGGCTTAGCGAGTTTGAGGTCGCGAAAGAAGGCTTTGCGCCAGTTAAAAAGGCCAAAGTCGAGCAGGTCTACACTAGAAAAATAAGCTCCGAGCGGAGCGGCGGCGGCTGGCTTTTGTGGCTGCTGATCACGGTTTTGCTGATCGCGGCGATCTTTTATTTCGGACTTTATAAAAGCTTCGGCGAATTTTTGGGCTCGCTTTTATGGGAACAAAACAAAACCACCTACTCGGACGCTCCAATCGTAAATAACACTCAAAAAAAGCTTGAAAACATCGGTATCGACGTCGTTTCGCACAACGCTACAGATGAAAAATTCGCACTAAAGTCAGATGCCAATGCAGCCGCTGTTGCGGATGAAAATTTAAGCTCGCTCAATGCGCTGGACCGCTCTATCAGGATCGAGCGTGCGAGTGCCAAAACGGAGGAAAATTCCACCGACGAAAACGCCACGCAAAGCGCACCTGCGCCCAGCAAAGATATTGTGCTTAGCCCGCGCGGTAAGATGTGGATCGGTATCATCGATCTAAAAAGTGGCAAGAAGCGCGAGATGGTCATCAATGCCCCTTACGTCGTCGCTTCGCAAGGAGATGAGGAGCTGCTAATCTCTACCGGTCACGGGATGTTTGAGCTCGGCAAAGCCGATGGCAACGTAACTTTCAGCGAAAGAAACACTCAAAAATTTCACGTTAAAGATGGCAATATCACTAAAATTTCAGCCGATGAGTTTCTGCGCCTAAACAAGGGCAAGAAGTGGTAAAATCCTCGTTTTCGTGCGTGGCTCTTCGTTCGTAGGACTTCGCCACTGCCGAGGGTGAAATTTCGGCTTGCTACGGCGCTCGGTTTAAATTTAACCTTGCGGCTGTAAATTTAAAAAGTTTGAATCGTGTTGCCTTGGATAAAATTCCAAGTGGCGTAGGTAAAATTAACGGTGCGATAAAATTTCAAACGGTGCGGGCGCTTGCGGTAGCGCGCTAAATTTAAGAGGCGCCGTCCATGGCGCCCTGCAAAACGGAGGCCTCGGTCGTTTCGATCGGATGTAAATTTAAATGTCGCGCAAATGGTCGCGATGCGATAAATTTAAACGATCAACGTTTCGGCGGTTTTAAAATTTTAGTGTGGTAAAATTTTAAAATCGCCTTAGCGATATAAAAGCACCGCCGCGCCGCTACAAAGGCTTGAAATTCTAGCTTTCGCGCGGCACGAGCGGATCGCGGCGCTTAAGGCGCTAAATTTCAAATGGGACTTGAAAATTACTTTAAGATAAGAGGTTTGAGATGTTTGACGAAATCCGTTTTTCAAAGATCGAGCGTTTGCCAAATTACGTTTTTGCCGAGGTTAACGCCATAAAAATGGCTGCACGCAGAGCCGGCGAGGATATAATCGATTTTTCGATGGGCAATCCCGACGGCAGGACGCCGCAGCATATAATAGACAAGCTTTGCGAAAGCGCGCAAAAGGACAAGACGCACGGCTACTCCGTAAGCCAGGGCATCTACAAGCTGCGACTTGCCTGCGCGAATTGGTATAAGCGCAAATACGGCGTGATCTTGGATCCCGAAAGCGAGATCGTCGCAGTGATGGGCTCTAAAGAGGGCTTCGTGCATCTAACTAGCGCGATCGTAAATCCGGGCGATGTCGCAGTGGTGCCCGATCCTGCGTATCCGATCCATACCCAAGCCTTCATCATCGCGGGCGGCAACGTCGTTAAAATCCCGCTTGCCTATGATGAAAATTTAAATTTTAACGAGAATAAATTTTTCATCGATCTGCAAAAAACTTTCGACGAGAGCATTCCGCGCCCAAAATACGTCGTCGTAAATTTCCCGCATAACCCTACCACCGTCGTCGTGCAAAAGAGCTTCTACGAGCGGCTCGTAGCGATGGCGCGGCAGGAGCGGTTTTATATCATCAGCGATATCGCTTACGCAGAGATCGCTTTTGAGGGTTACAAAACGCCGTCCATTTTTGAGGTTCAGGGTGCGAAGGACGTCGCAGTCGAGGCATACACGCTCTCTAAAAGCTACAATATGGCAGGCTGGCGCGTGGGTTTTGTTAGCGGTAATAAAAAGCTCGTCGCCGCGCTTAAAAAGATCAAATCTTGGTTTGATTACGGTATGTTTACGCCGATACAAGTAGCCGCCACGATCGCGCTGGACGGGCCGCAGGAGTGCGTAGAGGAGATCCGCGCGAGCTATGAGAAGCGTAGAAATTTTTTGATTGACGCTTTTGCGGACGCAGGCTGGGTGATCGCTAAACCTAGCGCGTCGATGTTTGCGTGGGCGAAATTACCGCCAGCGGCGGCTCATCTAAGGAGTATGGAGTTTTCCAAGCAGCTTCTTACCAAGGCGCGCGTCGCCGTAAGTCCCGGCGTGGGCTTTGGCGCGGCGGGAGACGATTATGTGCGGATCGCTTTTATCGAAAACGAAAATAGAACCCGCCAGGCCGCTAGAAATATAAAAAAATATTTGAAAGAGATCTGATGAAGGTAGCGATTTTAGGCGTCGGCACCGTAGGTAGCGAAGTTGCAAACATTTTGATAAAAAACAAAGATATCATCCTTGCCCGCGCGGGCGTTAGTATAGAGCCCGTAATCGGACTCGTGCGCGATACGAGCAAAAAAAGGGACGTGCAAATTCCACTTAGCAGCGACGCAAAAAGCATTATTGAGCGCGACGATATTGACGTTTTTGTAGAGCTTATGGGCGGGGTAGAAAAGCCCTATGAGATCGTAAGCGAAATTTTAAAGCGTAAAAAGGCGGTCGTTACCGCAAATAAGGCGCTTTTGGCTTATCATCGCTACAAGCTTCAGGCTTTGGCGGGCGATACGCCTTTTGGCTTTGAAGCGAGTGTGGCGGGCGGAATTCCGATCATCAAAACCCTGCGCGAGGGGCTAAGCGCCAATCGTATCGAAAAAATAATCGGCATCGTAAACGGCACGAGCAACTTTATCCTTACGAATATGATGCAAAAAAACGAGAAATTTGAGGACGCGCTAAAGCGAGCTCAAGAGCTCGGATATGCCGAAGCCGATCCAAGCTTTGACATCGGTGGGTTCGATGCGGCGCATAAGCTTTTGATCTTAGCTAGCATCGCATACGGCGTGCACGGCGATCCCGAAGATATCCTAATCGAGGGGATCGAGGAGATCACGCAGGAGGATATCTATTTTGCGCGCGAATTTGACTTCATAATCAAGCTGCTTGCGGTAGCCAAGCGCGCGTGCGACAACAAAGTCGAGCTGCGCGTCCATCCTGCGCTCATTTCAAAAGATCAGATGCTTTCAAAAGTAGACGGCGTGATGAACGGCGTGAGCATCTACGGAGACTGCGTCGGCGAGAGTATGTATTATGGCCCGGGTGCCGGCGGAAGCGCTACGGCAAGCGCGGTTATAAGCGATCTCATCGACATTGCGCGCGATAACAAAAACCCGATGCTCGGATATAAAATTTTGCCGAGCGAAAATTTTATGCAAATTCTACCGAGCGAGCAGATCCGCACGAAGTATTATTTCAGGCTGCGCGTGCGCGACGAGAAGGGCGTGCTTGCGAAGCTTACGAACATTATGAGCTTAAACGATCTTTCGATCGACAGCTTTTTGCAAAAGCCGAAGCTCAAAACGGATGAGGAAGTGACGCTGTTTTTCACGACGCATACGTGCTGCGAGAAGGACATAAAGCGCGCTATAAGCGTGATTAGCGGCGAAAATTTCATCACGCAAAAGCCTTTTATGATCAGGATCGAAAGCTAAGTTGAGCTTAAAAGAATATCTTTTCGGCTTTGCCTGCGAGGACCGTGCGGTGGAATTTTTACGCTGCGAAGGGTTTGAAATTTTAAAGCGAAATTTCCGCTGCCGCTTCGGCGAGATCGACATAATCGCGCGTAAGGGCGGGATTTTGCACTTTGTAGAAGTAAAAGCCACGAGCGGCGATTACGACGCTGCAGAGCGCGTGACGGGCGCTAAGATGGCTAAAATTTTAAAGGCGGCGGAATTTTATCTGATGAGCTGTGATACGGAGGAGCCGTGGCAGATCGACGTCGTGGAAGTTTATCCAAAGCAGATAAAATTTATCGCCAACATATCTTTTTAAATTAGAATTTTTATTATTTATTTAAGATAATGAACTATAATCCGTAGAATTTTAACACAAGGAGAACATTATGGGAAAGTATATAGAGCTTACTTCGGAGAATTTCGATGTTACTAAAGAGGGTGTCGCGCTAGTCGATTTTTGGGCGCCTTGGTGCGGACCGTGCCGTATGATCGCCCCGATCATCGAGGAGCTTGCGAACGATTACGAGGGCAAGGCTAAAATTTGCAAAGTAAATACCGACGAAGCGCAGGATCTTGCGGTGCAGTTCGGCGTCCGCTCGATCCCAACGATACTATTTTTCAAAGACGGCGAGCTAAAAGCTCAGCTCATCGGCGCGCAATCCAAGCAGATCATAGCCGACAAGCTAAACTCGCTTCTGTAAATTTCAAAAGGGCGGCTTTCGCCCTTTTTTCTCCCACTCATCGTTATATTAATTAAATTCGTAAATTTAGCGCCCGCGACTTTACTTAATAAAATAATTAAGGAGAAAAAATGTTAGATTTAGCAATTATCGGCGGCGGTCCTGCGGGGCTAGCGGCGGGGCTTTATGCTACAAGAGGCGGTTTAAAGGACGTCGTGATGTTTGAGATGGGGATGCCCGGCGGGCAGATCACCTCAAGCTCCGAGATGGAAAACTACCCGGGCGTCGCCGCGGTGACCGACGGGATGAGCTTTATGGCGCCTTGGCAGGAGCAGTGCTTCCGCTTCGGGCTGAAGCACGAGATGGTGCGCGTGCTGCGCGTCTCAAAAGACGGCGACGGAAATTTTACGATCTATCTCGAGGGCGATCAAACACGTCGCGCACGCGCCGTTATCGTCGCTACGGGCTCTACTCCGCGCCGCGCGGGGATCGAGGGCGAGGATGAGTTTTTCGGTCGCGGCGTCAGTACCTGCGCGACCTGCGACGGGTTTTTTTACAAAGGCAAAGAGGTTGCCGTCCTCGGCGGCGGCGATACGGCGTTAGAAGAAGCGCTGTATCTAGCTAAAATCTGCTCCAAAGTCTATCTGATCCACCGCCGCGATGAGTTTCGCGCTGCGCCTTCGACCGTGCAAAGGGTGCGCGAAAGTGAGAATATCGAGCTTATTACAAATGCGCTCGTAGAGCAGATCAAGGGCGATGCAAGCGGCGTAACGGGCGTCGTAGTCAAGGATAAAACCAGCGGCGCCGCGCGCGAGCTGCAGCTGCCGGGGATCTTCGTATTCGTGGGGCTTGACGTGCGAAACGAGGTGCTAAAGAATGAAAGCGGCAAGTTCATCTGCGACGTCACGCCGGGCGGGCAGGTCGCGGTAAATTTAAAGATGCAAACAAGCGTACACGGACTATTCGCGGCGGGCGATATGAGGCAAGATGCGCCTAAGCAGGTCGTTTGCGCGGCAGGCGACGGCGCGGTTGCCGCACTTAGCGCGATCGCGTATCTGCAAGGACACGATAAATAAGCTTGTATTAGGCGTGAAATTTCACGCCGCCGCGGGCGAAACTACTCCCGTCGCGCTTTAAATTTAAAATCACACCTGAAATTTTGAATGAAATTTTGATATAAAAAGCGGCTAAATTTTAAAATTTCATAAAATTTAGCCGCGAGATGAGGCGCTTATTGCCTTTCGTAGAAGCCCGCTATGACATCTTTTGACTTCATTTTATTTACGGGATCTTCTTTACCGTTCGTGATAAGTTTAAATTTATCAGACAGAGTTACGCTTTTACCCTCATTTACGATAAAATTTAGCTCGATAGCAAGCTTTGATAACCCATCTTCTTTATGTCCGAAGCTCGCGTCCAACTGCTCTTCTGTTATTTGCGAGTAATAAACGGCTGCTTTTAAGCGCTCCATAATAGAGTCTATGTAGATTTCGGTATTGCTTTCTTTTAGTATCTCCCCTTTTAGTTTGTCGTCGCAATCGACCGACTTCCATTCCTCCTCAAAAATTCTATTTTGCCTTTGATTTTTAAGCGTTTCTTGAAATTTAGCTTCGTTTAATTTGCAGTATTCTTTTGCCAGCTTAAACAAACCCTGCGCGTCGTAAGCCTTGCCCTCATAAAAAGTCATAACCCTTTTTAAAGATGAGTCCAACATCTCTTGTTTATATGATTTAAGCCTCTGCTCTACATCCACGTCGCAGACCATCTTAACCGTTTTTAATCCGCTATTTTCCTCTTTACTCCAGGTGATATTTTTGCAGATTTTTGAACCCTCGATCGCCGTACCGATACTCATAGATTCAAAATCGGGCAGGGTGTAGTTTTTGACAAGCTCCACATCGTTATCGCCGCATCCTGCAAAAATAAATGCCGCAAGCGCAGCGCCTAATGCGTATTTCATACTCGCTCCTTGAAGAAAAGTTATAACGAGCAATGCTACCCATCTCTGTTTAATAACTGATAAATTTAGAGCTGAAAATTGAGATAAATTCGCGAAGTACGTGGCTAAAAGCGTGAAAGATAAAATTTAAAGATGGAATTTTTAAAAGAATTCGGCGAGAGAGGGAGGGAATCGAACCCCCCGGAAAACGGTCAACCGCCCTCCTATCGGATTTGAAGTCCGCAGACGCCACCAGGTCGCCATCCTCTCCAAATGCGGGAATTATAGCGAGATAAAATTTATTTAGCTTTAAAGAGGCTAAATTTTAATCCCTTTCGGCTCATTATTAGCGAAGGTAGGATTATGAGCGCGCCCAAAAGCAGCAGGCTCATCACCAAACATATCAGTAGCCCGAAGTAGATCGTAGGCCAGAAATTACTCATCATCATCACGCTAAAGCCTAAAATGATCGCAAACGACGTATAATACATCGCGTATCCGATACTTGCGTGGCTCGCGCGGATCGCCGCAGCCTCGTCGCCGCTGCGCGCAAACTCCCGCTTGTAGCGGTAGATGTAGTGGATGACGTCGTCCACGCCGATACCGATGCTAATCGCCGCTATCGTGATACTCATGATATCCAGCGGAATACCCGCAACCCCCATGATACCGAAGCAGGCGCAAAGCGGGATCAAATTTACGACGATCGCGATGAGCGCGTATGACAGCGAGCGAAAGATGATCACGAAAAGCACGAAAAGCACGAGCACCGTGATGCCCAGAGTGCCTATCTGCGAGCTCATCAGGCTTTGAAGCATATTGTTATAAAGCACCATTATGCCGCTAATCTGCACCGTGACGTTATCTTTAGCGAGTAGGGAGTCCAGATCGCGTTTAAGATCGGCTAGGAATTGCGCTCTGCGAAGATTCGGATCGCTGTCTATCGTGCGGATGCTAAAGTGCGCCTCGTTCGCTTTGATATTCACAAAGGGCGAAAGTACCAATTCGCGGTAGTTTGCGGGCATTTCAGAGTAGATCAAAGCAAGGCTTAGATCGTCCAGATCGCGCCCCTGATTAATCTGCTTGCCGAGCTTTAAAAGCGATGCGAGCGAGCTTACGTTGCCGATAAACTCGTGCCCCGTGACGTTTTTGTCCTTCAAAAAATCATCTATTTTGCCGATGATACGCATCTTTTCGGAGGTGAACCAATACTGCGGCTTGTTTTCGTTGGCGGCGTATTCGGCTTCGAAATCGCCAAAATCGTCGCTCACGGTGGAATTTTGCTCTAAATTTGCGGCGTGGGTTTGATCTGAATTTGCGCCGCCGCTTGGTTGCGCCGCCGCAGCGGAGCTTTGCTCGGAAAAATTTTGATCATTGAAATTTTGCACCGTGGCGGTAGAATTCTGAGTGGCGGAATTTTGCGCGATAGAATTTTGCCGAGTAGAATTTGCCGCAAAATTTCGCCCAGCGGGATTGGAATTTTCGCCGCTCTTAAAATTTGCGCTGCCGCTTGCGGAATTTTCACTCTCGCTAGCAGGATCTGCGCCGCCTGCGCTTTTAAATTTAACGACGATATCAAGCGGGATCGTTCCGCCCAGATTGGTATCGATAACCTCCATACCCGCGCGGATGTCGGTGCTTTTTTTGAAGTAGCCGATGAAGCTGTTTTCGACGCGCAGCTGCGAGATGCCGTATAGCCCGAAGATCACCGCCGCAGCGCACACGCCGTAGACCGCGCTTCTGCTACGTAGCGCCGTTTCGGCGCACCAAAGCGTAAATTTAAAGTGCTGCTCGAAGCTGCGGTTATTGTGCGTGCGCCTTAGAAGCGACATAACCGCGCCGAATACTCCAAATGCCGTAACTAGCGAGATACTGATGCCTACGCTCATCATAATTCCCAGAGAAATTACGGGCTTTATATCGCAAAAAATTAGCGACATAAAGCCGATAACGGTCGTAAAGATCGCGAAAAAGCAGGGTCTTGCGCGCTCGCGCAGCACCGCATAAACGAGCTGGCGCTGTGAAAAGGCGTGAAAGCGCGCGCTAAACTCGCGGTAGGCGACGATTAGGTGGATACAGACCGAAACCGTGATGATGAGCTGAAGCGCTATGAAATTTGAGCTAATCACCGTGACCTCAAAGCTCAAAAAGCCGAATAATCCCGCTGCGAGCACGACCGAATACGCGCAGATGATGAGCGGTAGCAGGATAAATTTCGCCTGTCTAAAAAAGAGCCAAAAGCAAGCTAACAGAAGCACCAAGGCGCCGAGTCCATAGGTCGTTAGATCCGAGCGGACGTAGCCTACCATATCGTCGGCGATCATATTTAGTCCGCCCAAAAACAGTCTATCGCCCGCAAATTCCTTCTCAAAGCCCGCGATCAACGCGCGCAAAGCCACAATGTCGCGGTGATCTTTTTCGCGAAGCTCGTCGCGATAGGATTTGAAATTTTGCTCCGAAGCTTTAAGCGCATCTTTGAGCTGTGAAATTTGGGCATTGGAGCGGTTGCTCTCATGCTCCGCTTGCTTTAGAGCGCTTTTGGCTCCGTCTCTTAGGCGCAAAAGCTCCTCGTAGCGAGTCTGCGGTTTTAAATTTATTAAAATTGCGGTAGTGCGAAGATCGGCGCTTACTAAATTTGACGCGTAAAAGGGGCTTGTGGCAAACTCGCGCCTAGCCGCGGTTAAATTTACGTCCGCGTCGGTAAGAGTGGGTATGTGCTTAAGCAGCTCGCTCATGCCCTCGCTTTTGTTTAGCAAAAGCGGCACGTTGGTGATGTCCGTGACGCTAGCGACGAAATCCAGCTTAGAAAAAGCGGCATCCATCTGCGCTATCTTGCGGATCGTCTCGGGCGCTAAAAGATCGCCCGCGGGAGTGTAGGCGACGACTAAGAAATTCGGCGTTTCGTAGCGCTTGGATACTTCGCGCCAAATTTGAAGATCCTCGTCGTTATCAAGCAGTAGCGTCTGGGTCGAAGCGTCGATCTCGAGCTTTGTGGAGTAATATCCGAAAAAGAGCGCCAGCGCCGTAAACAGCGCAAGCGTAATTTTCGGAAACGCGACGATTAGGCGAAAAATTTTTTTCAAATACCGCTCTTTTAGGCGCGCCGCTATTCGCCACTATTGATGACGGTGGAATTTAGCCGTTTTATGAGCTCGTCAAAGCCCAAATTTTGCGTTACGTCGCCTAGCTGCGAGCGATAGGTTTGGATTAGGCTAACGCCCACGATATCGACATCGTAGATGCGCCAATCAGAGCCGTTAGGATAAAATTTAAAATCTATGTCGTAGTTTTTCTGCTCGCCAATGACCTGTGTTTTTAGCACGCGGCGCTTATCGCTCGGGCTTTGTTTGCTTAGCACCTTCATATCCTGATCGGTATAAAGCGAAAGTTTTTCGATAAACGAGCGCTTTAGATGCGCTTCAAAGGCCTTATTAAATTCCGCGATCTGCGCGGGGCTAAGGCTAGCGTAATGCTTCGCAAGGGAGAGCTTCGCCATCATCTTATAATCAAAATAGCCGTCGAAAAGCGCAAAGATTTTCGCTGGCTTTGCGTCTTTGGGCGCGCTGCTTCGCATAATGCCTACGGCTTCGGCGACCTTTTGGCTCATCACAGGCTCGATATCCGCATCGCTAATAGCGTGCGCTGAGATCAAAAGCGCTCCGCAAAGCGCTAGAACTTTTAAAATTTTCATTGTTATTCCTTTATTAGTTTCTCGCGATTTTGCTCGTAAGCATCGCGTAAAAACGGATATAGATCCACCGCATCTTTGGTCATTTTTTCATAAAATTCCGGATCGCGCGAGTAGTCGTTAAATATTCTAAATCCGTTGACGGAGTTTCGAACGGTGCCATCTTTAATATAATTTATCGGGTTTGAAAAATAATCTCCGACAAGTCCTGCTGTATCGCGTAGATTGCTTTGTCCTAAGATCGGCCAGACGATGTGCGGACCCGCCGGCACGCCCCAATATCCGAGCGTCTGCCCGAAATCCTCGTCGTGGCGCGGAATCCCGTAGTATTTGCCCGCCATATCATTAAGCCCGCCGAAGCCGACGGTCGAATTGATCAAAAATCGCTTCGTCTCGTCCCAAGAATTTTCAAATTTGCCCTGCAACAGGTTGTTTACGAGTCTCATCGGATATAAAATATTATAGAAAAAATTTGAAAATGCCCCCTGGATCGGATCCGGCATCACGTAGTCGTAGCCGCTGGCTACGGGGGTTAGTATATATGAGTAAAATACGTCGTTGAAGCTCGTCATAACGCGGTTATAGCCGCTAAGCGGATCGAAAACTTCGCGCTTGGCAAACTCCTCGTCAAAACCATCTGTATCGCCGCTAGGCGCCGCGTCTTGCTTCTGTGAGCAACCGCAAAGCGCTAAGGCTGCGGCTAGGAATAGAATTTTTATAAATTTCAAATTGCAAACCTTCCTTATAAATCAAAGTGGCGATTTTACAAGTTTAAAGAAATTTTGTCAATAAAGGTAAAATTTCATATAGAATTTCCCTCTTTATAGCGCAAAATAAAGCCTGCGGCTCTTTAAGAAATATATCAGAGGATATATTATAAAATCACGTGAAAGTAAATAAGAAAGGATGAAAATGGATGCAAAATTTGCTTTGGAATTCCTGCTTGGCAACAAAGCATCGCTTTTAGCCAAGCACATTAAGCTGCTTAAGGCCGTAGATGAGACTAAAAGTATTACAAAGGCCGCAGAGATCGTAGGAGTGTCGTATAAAAACGGCTGGGACGCGCTAAATTTAATCAACAACGCGAGCAAAAAACCCCTCATCGTCCGCACTCAAGGCACCAAGAAAAATAGCGGCTCCGAGCTTACCCCTTACGCTCACAAGCTGATTCGCGCCTATGATGCTATCAGCCACGCGGGCGAGACGTTTTTGAGTGAAATTTTAAAGCTTGACGAGATCACCGAAGAGAGCCTTTTAAGCTTAGAGAAGATCGGCATGAAGCTTTCTGCGCGCAATCAGCTAAGCGTTGAGATTACGGATGTTCAAACAGGCGCTGTAAATTCTCAAATCACGGCTAAACTCGCAGGTAGCGAAATTTTATGTGCGACAGTAACCGTAGAGAGCGAAAAAAATTTAGGGCTAAAGGTGGGCAAGGATGTGCTGTTTTTATTTAAGGCTCCAAGTGTCATCATCGCTAAAGAAGCCTCGGAGAAGCTAAAACTTAGTACGGCGAATCAAATCAAAGGCACGATTAGCGAGGTCAAAATCGGCGCGGTAAACGCAGAGATCTGTCTAGACACAAGCTCGCACCAAAATATCACCGCGATCATCACGCGAGAATCTGCCACCGCGATGGCTCTGGGAGTAGGAGATGAGGTAACGGCGATCATCGAGCCTAGCGAGATCATTATTGGCGCGTAATAGGGTGAAATTGGGTGCGCAAAATTTTAAAATTTAAGGCGTAAATTTAAAATTTTAGATACAATTCAATTCTCGGTGAGAGCCGAAAAGAAAGGCATAAAATGAAGTTGAAAGCGGTGCTTTTAGGAATTTTAACCGCAGCCGCGCTTAGCGCAGGCGAGGTTAGCGTAGCAGCCGCTGCGAACACGACGTATGCGTTTGACGAGATCAAGGCGGAATTTGCCAAGCTACATCCGCAAACTACGCTAAATGTGAGCTTGGGTGCGAGCGGAGCGCTTAGTACGCAGATCAAAAACGGCGCGCCGTTTGATATTTTTATGGCGGCGGATATGAAATTTGCAGACGATCTGCATAAAGAGGGCTTTGCGACGGCGCCTGCCAAAACTTACGCCAAAGGCAAAGTGGCGATGTTTAGCGTGCGCGGCGTAGATCTTAGCAAGGGGCTTGAAGCTTTAAAAGACCCTAGCGTAAAAACGATTTCGATAGCAAATCCAAAGACCGCTCCTTACGGCACCGCAAGCGTACAGGCCTTCCAAAAAGCGGGAGTTTACGATGAGATTAAAGGCAAAATCGTAGAAGCAAAATCGATCGGCGAGGCTCTTTCGCAAGCGCTTAAAGCTTCCGACGTCGGCTTTATCGCGGCTAGTGCGATGTATGCGCCTAAGATGGCAAAGGACGGCTGCAACGGCAAGCCTTGCAAGCAGGGCGAAAATTTCGTCTTGGTCGACACCAGCCTCTACGAGCCGATAGCTCAAGGCATGGTCGTGCTAAACCGCGCTAAAGACAACGCCGAAGCCAAGGCGTTTTATGATTTTATCCTAAGCGATAAGGGCAAAGAGATCTTTGCTAAATACGGATACGAGTTTTAATGATTAGAGCGAGAATCAACGAAATTTTACAAAAAGACGGCATCCATTCTGTAGGATTTATCGCGGGCGGCATCAAGCTACGTGGCGTATTTCTGCAGCTAAGTAGCGAGCTTAAGGTGGGTAGCGAAGTTTACGTGGGCTTTAAAAGCACCGATGTGCTTTTATCTCGCGAAACCCTAAGTGGTGTATCTAGCGAAAATGAAATTCACGGCAAGATTATGAGCCTAAGCTTAGGTGAAATTCTATGCACGCTCAGGTTTGAAGGCAAGATAAGCTTTGATGTGCTCATTAGCGCGCATTCTGCGCAGGAGCTTGCTTTACGCGAGGGCGACGAGGTTTTCGCATACGTTAGCGCCACTGCGATATATATAGAAAAATATGATAACGATTGATTGTAAGAAAAAAATCAGTGATGATTTCTCGATTGATGCTCGCTTAGAGATTAACAAAGGCTCGTTTGTGTGCCTATATGGGCGCAGCGGCAGCGGTAAGACTACACTGCTGCGCATTTTAGCGGGATTTTTGCGCGCAGATAGTGGTAGCATAAAAGACGGCGATCGCGTGCTACAAGAAGGCAATGAATTCTTAAGTGCGGGCAAGCGCAGGATCGGCTTTTTGTTTCAAGACTACGCACTTTTTGAGAATATGAGTGTGACGGGCAATCTACTTTTTGCCAGAAACGATCCGCAAAAAGTTGCGATGTTGCTTGAAATTTTAGAGCTTAGCGAGTTTGCAAAATCTGGCGTAGAGGGTCTTAGCGGCGGACAGAAGCAGCGCGTGGCACTTGCTCGCGCACTGATGCAAGAGCCTGAAATTTTGCTACTTGACGAGCCGCTTTCGGCGCTTGATTTTACGATGCGCGAAAAAATCCAAGAGTATCTGCTAAAAATCCACGAGCAGTTTCATCAGACCGTGATTTTGGTAAGCCACGATGTGAGTGAGATTTATAGGCTTTGCAAGCGGGTTTATGAGATGA
The DNA here is from genome assembly GCF_937981295.1 of uncultured Campylobacter sp. Classification (GTDB taxonomy): domain Bacteria; phylum Campylobacterota; class Campylobacteria; order Campylobacterales; family Campylobacteraceae; genus Campylobacter_B. The sequence continues at coordinate 130,325 of NZ_CALJPC010000071.1, read as the reverse complement.
AGGACGGCAGGATAGTCCGCACCGGTACGCCGGAGGAAATTTTCCTTAAAACTAGCGGCTCGCAGAAGTTTTCTTTCGCGGGCAAGATTGTCGATTTACAAGCACGCGACGGGGTCAAAGTGGCTGTCGTAGCGATCGGCAGCCAGCTGTGCGAAGTGGTGCTAAGCAATGCAGAAGCCGATGGCTTGCAAGTAGGCGATGAGGTCAAAGCGGGTGCCAAAGCCTTTAATATCACTCTGCGTAAAATTTAAACTTATAGGCAAACTTTTTGGGCGTGCCTGGGTGAGAAATTTCAACTAGATTAGAGATTTAAATACAGGCTTTTATGGAATTTAGACGAGGGATTTTGCGAAATTTTAGCTAGATTTGCCCGCAAAATACGGTGAGATTTTAAAATTTCATTCGCATCGCGCTTAGATTTTCATGAAACACAAAATTTAAACGCAGACTAGAGCAAAATTGCAATGCGATCCTAGATAGCGTGTGGGAATTAAGCTTTAAATTTTAGATTTTGCGCAGACAGGCGCCGTTAAATTCCTTCTTTGAATTTATTAATTGGCGTGGTGGGTTTATTTTTAAATTTGGCGGCTTTTAGCTTACTTTTTTGTCAGGAGTTGCGCGAATTCTATCATGCGATCTTGGTAAAAAATTTAATGTGAAGCTTCGCGCAAATTTAAAATTTTCAGATTTAGAATTTTACCTGGATTTTGTGGCTTTGAAATTTTAAAAGCTTTAACGGCTCGAAGCTTGAGTGTTAAACTCGCCTAATAAGCTGTGGCAAGGTTTCATTAACCGGGTCTTTTAGGTTTATGCGAAATTTTAATTTCGTCTTGTCGGGCTCAATGAAATTTCGCTAGGTCGTTCGGAGGGCGTCGTTTAGCCTATCTCGCGTGAAATTTGCGCTCAGATAAATCCTGCCCGCTCAAGTTTTAAAGCTGAGCTAAGCTTTTTGAAATTTAGCTCAGCAAAATTCGTGGTCTTAAAAATTTACCAGCTTGGGTAGAGCTTAAATGCCTGACGGAATTTGCACGCTTGAAGAAATTTATTAGCCAAGCACTTTTATAAAATTCCGCCCAGTTTAGCTTGCGCGAAATTTTTAAAATTTCATTTTGCTAAAGCTCTTGCGCAGCTAGGTCTGCGCAGAATTTTTCAAAATTTTATTTTGCAAGACCTTATGGCTATGAGGTTTGCGTAAATTCTATCTGGCTTTGCCTCTAAATTTTAAAGTAGGGCTAGGCTTTTAAGATTTTATAGTTTGGGCCCAGCGGCTCGGCTCGGAGGATAAATGTTTGAAATTCTAAAGGGGCTCGATTACACGCCGTTTCTCGTTTCATTAAAGCTTGCCAGCTTGACGACGCTCGCTTTGTTTATCATCTGCGTGCCGCTTGCGTTTTTTATGGCGAGAAAAAATTTCCGCGGCAAAAGCGTGATCGAATCGATCATCTCGCTTCCGCTCGTGCTGCCGCCTTCGGTGCTAGGGTTTTACCTGCTTGTTTTGCTATCGCCGTATTCGGTGCTGGGGGAGTTTTTTGACAGATACTTCGGGTTTCGGCTCGTATTTAATTTCAGCGGGCTAGTGATCGCGAGCTGTATCTACTCGCTGCCATTCATGTTTTCGCCGCTGGTTTCGGGCTTTCGCTCGCTTCCTCGCTCGCTTTTTTGGGCGTGCGATTCGCTCGGCAAGGGCTATTTTTCCAAGCTTTTTCGCGTCGCGTTACCCGCGATACGCCACTCCCTGCTTAGCGCCTTGGTGATCTGCTTTGCGCACACAATGGGCGAGTTCGGCGTCGTGCTGATGATCGGCGGCAGCGTGAGCGAGCAGACCAAGGTCGCTTCCATCGCGATCTACGAAGCGACCGAGACGCTCGATTTTGCGCAGGCTCACGCGTATTCGGCGCTGATGCTACTCTTTAGCTTCGCGGTGCTTTTGATTATGCATTTTTTGGGCGCAAAAAGCGCAAAAATACAAGCTTAAATCGGCTTTAAAACGAAATTTGCTAAAATCCTTCAAAATTTGGAATTTGGCATGAAAAATAAAAAAGACTTCGTTACCGAAAGATTTAACGCCGCCTTGATTCTAGGTGCTGCGCTGCTTACGCTTGTAGTAGTTTGCGAGATTAGCTTTTTGCGCACTAGGATCGCTACGCAGCTTGATTTGCGGACGCGCACAGCGATTACTTTACTTAAAAATACCGACGAGTCGCTTTTTGGCGAGCTTGAGATTTTAAAAGAAAATATCCTTTCTTTGGACGCAAGGCATGAGGCTGCGCAAAGCGAGCTTTATGCGGATTTGATCCGCAATGTCGTAAAATCTTCTCATAGATTTGATGCTATTTTTTATCTGCGCGTGCATGATACAGAGCAAGAGAGTTTGGCAGAATTCTCATCTGATGCTCGCATTTTAGATCTAGGCGAGATACGGCTTGCGGATATCATAGGCGAGCTAAGAGACGGCGAGTGGGTCTCTCGATATATGATGATGGATGGGGCGTGGCGGTATTTTTTGATCAAGCGCGTAAACGCTGATTCATATCTGCTAGGCTTTGCCAACACCGCTAGGCCGATTGCCAGGCTCTCCTCGCTGGGAGATATTTTGGTCTTTAATGCCGAAGGCAAATTCTTTAACGCTCCTGGCAGCGTAACCGATATATTGGGGCAGGATTTTGATTTTTCGCGCCTAGGCGAAGTGGTAAGCTTTGAAGACGAATCTGGGCTAAGCTTTGCCTATCTTGCGAAATTTGGGGATAATTTCGTAATGGCTCGCGAACGAGCCGGCTATTTTTTGGGCGCGGACGATTTTATCGTCGTAGCGCTAGCAGCAGCGATTTTAGCTTATTTAATCCTTCTAATTTCAAATTTTACGTTTTTAAAAAAGCGCGTTTTTATCCCGCTTGCGGCAGTTCAAAACGCTCTGCGCCAAGGGGATTACCACTCCAAAATTCGCGATATAGAAGCACTAAATCCTCTGAACTCCGTCTTAGAAATTTCTAAATCCATAGATGAGGTTTTGAAGTCCAATTTGCGCCACGGCGATTTTAGCCTCAGCTTTAAAGATGCGCTAAAATACAGCTCCCTTTCGGTGCTTAGCATCGATAACGTTGCAGGCACGATCGAAAGCGCTAGCAACGGCGCACGCGAGCTTTACGGCGATGACGTCGTAGGACGGAATATATTCGCGCTGCAAGCAGGCTCGTTTTACGATCACGCCTATCAAACCCAGCGCGCAAACTATGTCAAAGAAAACTATGTCGTAACCCGCCAAGAGACCAAAAATGGCGTCAAAGACCTTTATGTTAAAAAATCTTATATCCGCGACGGAAGTAAAATTTCAACCCTTTTTGTGGTGCTGGATGCGTCGAAATATCGCAGATTTTACGATGAAACTAAGCAAAAATATGAGTATTTAAATCACGCGCCTATCGTTACGCTCGTGTTTGACTACACTTCGGGCAAGATCGTAGATGCTAGCAAAAATATAAAAGAGCTTTGGGGTTACGAAGCGGCGCAGTTTTTAAGCGGCGAGATAAGGCTATGGGATTTGCTGGATGAAAAGGATGCGAATGAGGCTAAAAATGAAATTTTAAACCGCTTAGCCGATATGCCTTCAGAAGAGCTAAGCTTTTCTCAAAGCTATAAAATTCGCCATAACGATAATATTCGCTATAGCTACGAGGTAAGCATTTACGTCAAAAAATCTGCCGCCAGGGCTGCGTTTTATTTTCAAAATATTGATGACGATGTCAAAGCGATCCGCGGCTTGCGGGAGGATCTGGACTTTTACCGCACCGTAATCGAGACTAGGAATTTTTGCACCTGCTTAATCGATCTTGACGCGCAGACGCTATCGTTTGATAAAAATTACTTTAAAATTTTAAAATATCGCGGCAAAAGGCTAAACACTGCGATGAGCTTTGGGGAGTTTAGTTATGAAATTTACTTCGCGGATTTAGAGAATTTTAATAAAATGATCCGCGAATGCACCGCCGGGCTTAGGAGCGATTTTAGCTGCGAATTTCGTCTGCGAAACGCCGCTAATGCCTATACTTGGATCAGTATGCAAGGCTACGTCACAGAAAAGCACGGCTCTCGCTCTCGCCTTGTAAAAACTACGCTCGAAGATATCAGCTCGCGCAAGCAGACGGAGCTGGAGTTAAATTTAAACGCTAACGTGTTTTCGCGCTCGCTAGAGGCGATCTTAATCACAGATGAGAGCGGTCGCGTGCTGCGCGCTAATAACGCCTTTTATGAAATCACCGGCTATAGCGAAAGCCAAACCATCGGCAAAATTCCAAATTTCTTCGCTCCTACAGAGGGCGGGGCAGACGTGATGGAGAGGATTAGAAAAAATCTAGTTGGCAAACAGACCTCCTATAAAGATGAAATTTACGGACTAAAAAGAGGTGGTGGCACCTTCCCCGCGCTATTTACGGCGATCGCGATCAAGGACGATTTCTCGCTTACTTCAAATTTCATCTTGATGTTTACCGAAATTTCGCAGATCAAGCAAAAAGAGAGCGAGCTAGCCAAGATCGCCCATCACGATGCGCTTACCGGGCTTCCGAACAGAGTGTATTTTATGAAGGCTGCGCAGAGATTTACCGCAAACTCGGGCGAAAATTCTAAGCTTATGGCTGTGCTTTTCATCGATTTCGACGGCTTTAAGGCGATCAATGACACCTACGGGCACGAGGTCGGCGATATGTTTTTACAAGCGATCTCAAAAGCGATGAGCGGGCTACTGCGTAAAGGCGATATTTTAGCGCGCCTAGGCGGTGATGAGTTTGGCGCCATCATTGGCGATCTGCAAAGTAAGGATGCCGCGCATGTGCTATTAGACCGTCTGCTTGGGATTTCAAAGATGAAATTTAACCTCAAAGGCAACGAAATTAGCGCAAGCATCAGCGTTGGCGCAGCGTTTTACGACGGCAGTGAAAAGATCGATTTTTCGGGACTTTTATCGCGCGCAGATAGGGCGATGTATCGCGCCAAAACGAGCGGCAAAAACCGCTACTGCATCTTTGAGCGCGCCGAAGCAGACGAACCTAGCGAGGAAGGGATTGCTGCAGCGATCGAAGAGGGGGAGTTTTTCGTGCTCTATCAGCCGATCATTAGCGGCGCGCAGATTTACGGATATGAGCTGCTTTTACGCTGGGATCGCGGAAAGCGCGGAATTCTTGCCCCGCAGGATTTTGCGCAGATATTAAGCGAGCCGCGATTTGAGTTGCCGATCTCAAAATTTGCGTTTTCAAAGATGATGGAATTTAACGCTCAAACGGGTGCAAACTGCTCTATAAACGTGAGTCTAGCCGTGCTTGCAAACGATGAATTTTACGATTTTGTAGCTCACAGTTTGCGAGACAGAGCTAATGCAAAAGGCGAGTTGATGTTTGAGATAACCGATTTTAGTGAGCGAAATTTTAAGGAATTCGCCCCTGCGCGTGGGCGTTATGCAGATCTTGGGATTAAATTTGCTCTTAATAGCGCAAATAAAAATAATATCCCATTCTTGAATGCCCAGCCTTTCGATATCGTTAAAATCGACCGCGAGCTCTGCCTTGACATAGGCAAGAAAAAAAATGCTATCCGAACGATGGTGGAGATCACGGGCAAGCTAAAGCGGGAGTTTGGATTTGCTCTCGGTGCTCAAGGGGTCGAAAACGCGCTATCACTGCGGCTTTTAAACAATTTGAAATTTAACTATCTGCAGGGAAATTTTATCGCAAAAGCGCTTGATCGCAGGGAGATAGACGCTTTCATCGCGCGCTTTAAAGATACGCCCAAGCTCGCAGCCATCGACAAAGATGAGTTTATCAGCTTCTTAAACGCGCTTGATTACAAAGAGCTTGCTTTAAGCTTCGTTTCGCGCGCCGATGCGGGCGATCTGAGCCCCGGAGAGTTTGAAAGCTTCAGAGCGAAATTCGGCGAAATTTTAAATAAAACTCAAAGCGTGGGCAGCGAAAAATTTGCGCTAACTACAGAAATACGTAAGCAAATTTTAGATATTCTTTCGCTTGATTACCGCGCTTTGGCAAGCTTCATTCAGAGCTTTAAAACGCGGCTAAATCAGTTCATAAGCGATTTGGAGGCAGCATGATAGATAGCGTTAGCGCCGATTTCGATCACGAGATACCAAACGGCTCGAGGCTGTATTTCGGAAAAAGCGCGCAGCTCAAGCGCGAGCTGGAAAATAAAGCGAGCGAAATCCTCGTGCAAAACGGCTTTAGCGAAATTTTAACGCCATATTTTTCATATCATCAGCACCTAAGCGTCGCGCCGCAAAAGCTTCTTAAGCTCTCCGATCCCACGAACCACGAGCTTGCGCTTCGCGCAGACAGTACTGTGGACGTCGTACGTATCGTGCGCAAGCGGCTGAAAGACGATAAGCTAAGGCGGCTATTTTATGTCCAGCCGACTTTCAAATATCCAAGCGACGAGTTTTATCAGATCGGCGCGGAGCTGATCGGAGAGAAAAATTTGCCGCTTGCGATCAAAATCGCGCAGGAATTTTTTAAAGAATTTGATCTTATGCCCGCGCTTCAGCTAAGCAATATCGAAATTCCTAAAAAAATTTGCGAAATTTTAAATTTGCCGCTTGAAATTTTTGAAAAGGGTAAGATTGAGACGCTGCTTGAGCAAAATTTACCCTGGCTGGACGCTACGGCTCGTGCCGTGTCGCTAAAGGACGTGCAGGCTCTGCGTGCGCAGGTGCCTGAAGAGCTAAAGCCGTGTTTGGATGAAATTTTAAACCTAGGCGTGGATTACGAGCATATCTGCGTTTCGCTACTGTATTACTCTAAAATGCGCTATTACGACGCGCTATTTTTTAGATTTTTAGACGCGGGCGCGGTGTATTGCAACGGCGGAAATTACGAGATAGACGGGCTAAAATCCAGCGGCTTTGCGCTGCTAGTGGATGCTTTGATAGAAAAAATTATGCAAAAGGATGAGAAATGAGCAAAGTTGACGTAGTCATCGGCGCCCAGTGGGGCGATGAGGGCAAGGGCAAGATCGTAGATATGATAAGCGCGAATTACGATTTCGTATGTCGCAGCAGCGGCGGGCACAACGCAGGCCACACCATCGTCATAAACGGCGAGAAATTTGCGCTGCATCTGGTGCCTAGCGGCGTGCTTCATAAAAATATCATAAATATCATCGGAAACGGCGTCGTTATCAACCCCGACGTGCTGATTACCGAGATGGCGCAGTTTGAAAATTTAAAGGGTAGATTTTTCATAAGCGAGAAGGCGTTTTTAAATTTACAGTACCACTCGCTGATCGATCAGGCACGCGAAAAGAGCAAGGGCGAGCTTGCGATCGGCACCACCGGCAAGGGCATAGGACCTGCGTATGCCGATAAGATCGCGCGCACGGGACACCGCGTAGCAGAGCTTTTGGAGCCAGAAAGGCTTGCCGAGGCGCTATCGCGCGATTTTGCTTCGCATGAGAGCGTTTTTGAAAAAGCGGGGGTTAAAATTCCTAGCAAGCTTGAAATTTACGAGGAGCTAAAGCGCTATAAAAGCGCGCTCGAGCCATACATCGCCGATACCACGCACATGCTGTGGAAGGCGCTTGATTACGACAAGCGCGTGCTCGTAGAAGGCGCGCAAGGAAGCCTGCTTGATATCGATCACGGCACCTATCCTTACGTCACGAGCTCGACGACTATCGCGGGTGGGGCTTGCAGCGGGCTCGGGCTTGCGCCGAAAGATATCGGCACGGTGATGGGAATTTTAAAAGCCTACACCACCCGCGTGGGCAACGGCGCGTTTCCTACCGAGGATAAGGGCCCGCAAGGCGAGGCGATGCGCGAGATCGGCAAAGAGTACGGCACCACGACGGGTAGGGCGCGTCGCTGCGGTTGGTTCGACGGAGTGGCTACTAAATACGCCGTGCGCCTTAGCGGCATCGACAAGCTCGCGCTGATGAAGCTTGACGTCTTAGACGGCTTTGAGAGTATTAAAATTTGCCGCGCATATCGCTATAAAGGCGAGGAGATCGATTATTTTCCGATCGATTTGGAAGCGGCCGAGGCGGTTTATGAGCAGATGCCGGGCTGGGACAGCGTCAAGGGAATTTCAAAATTTGAAGATCTGCCGCAAAACGCGCAAAATTATATCCGCAAAATAGAGGAGCTAAGCGGCGCGAAGGTGGGCTTCATCTCCACCAGTCCCGAAAGAAGCGACACGATAATTTTATAAAATCGGGCGGAATTTTAAGAATTTTAAAATTCCGCCGTTTGCAAACGCGGGCGGCGCGACCGCTCGTAGAACTGAATTTAAAGGAACGATCATGCGAATACGACTACCACACGTGCCATATATCGCGCATAAAATAGCGCTGGATCTGCTAAACTCGGGCTGCGTTACGCTTAGTGCGGGCATAGAGCCCGTCGCCAAGGAAGCGGACGAGATCATAAGGGCCGATCTGCAAAAAGAAAGAGCGATAGACGAGCGCGCAAACGAGCTGATAGATGAGCGCATAAGCGAGCTAGATGAGATGAGCGTGAATAAAAAAGATATGTTTTGGCTCATCAAACGCCACATCGCAAACGACGAGAATTTCGAGCTAAATTTCGAGGATCGCTACGGCACCATATCGCATAAAATTTTAGAAACCGTCTGGAAGAAAAATTTGATCGATTACAAAGTCTCGGAAAACAGGCTAAAGACGATAATTTATAACGCGATCGACGAATATCTTAAAAATTATCAAAAGATTGAGGATGCGGTCTATGAAAAGATCGATGGATACAAGCAAAAATTGATCCCAGGCACCGAAGAATACGAGCTGGTGTTTGAAAAGCTCTACGAAGAGGAGCTAAGAAAATGGGGCATGCTGTAATGAATGCGTATATCTACATAGAAAACGGCATCTACCTGCAAGCCAAGGCGTTCGGTAAGGGCGGCAGCGCATTCGGCGAGCTCGTGTTTAACACCTCTGCCACGGGCTACGAGGAGATCATTTCAGATCCGAGCTACGCGGGGCAGTTTATTATTTTCACTATGCCTGAAATCGGTATCGTAGGTATCAACGAAAACGACAAAGAAAGCTCCAAAATCCACGCCAGCGGAATTTTCGTAAGAAATTTTAACAACGAGCCTTCAAATTTTCGCTCGCAGATGAGCCTAGAAGATTATTTTCTGCAAAACGGAAAATTCGGCGTTTACGACATCGACACTAGATTTTTAACCAAGATGTTGCGCGATCAGGGCAGCCTGCGCGCCTTCGTTTCGACCGAGATCAGCGATAAGGCGGCTCTTAAAAAGGCGCTTAGCGAGTCTGCGCGCATAGAGGAGATCAACTACGTAAGCATCGTAAGCACGAAGGCGCCGTACAAGCACACCTCCGGTCGCTGGAACGCCGAACGCGGAAGCTACGCCCAGCCCGCAAGCTGCGGCAAAAAGATAGCCGTGATCGATTACGGCGTCAAGCGAAATATCCTAAACGAGCTTTGCGATCTGGGGCTCGGAGTAGAGGTTTTTCCGCACGACGTTACGGCAGAGAGCCTGATTGCTAAATTTAAAAAGGGGCAGATCGACGGCGTGTTTTTATCAAACGGCCCGGGCGAGCCGCGCATGCTTAAAGAGGAGATCGCGCAGATCAAAAAGATGGTCGAAGCGCGCGTGCCGATTTTTGGAATTTGCCTGGGTCATCAGCTGCTAAGCAACGCGATGGGGTATGAGACCTACAAGCTGAAATTCGGCCAGCACGGCGCAAACCACCCCGTGCAAAATCTGCGCACCAAATCGATCGAGATCACTGCGCAAAACCACAACTACAACGTCCCCGAGACGATCGCGCAGATCTGCGAGATCACGCACCGAAATCTTTTCGACGGCACGATCGAGGGGGTTCGCTACAGGGAGTATCCCGTATTTTCGGTGCAGCACCACCCCGAAGCCAGCGCGGGGCCTACGGAGAGCAAATATATCTTCAAAGAATTTCTTGAAATTTTATGATTTTTGAAATTTTGCCTGCACTAAATTTTACCGCAGTCGCGCGGTAAAATTTTAAATTTACGACAAGCTTTAAATTTTTAATACGGTCTTTGCGTCGTGAATTTAAGACTCGTTGCAGCCTGGATAATTGCAGGCTGGAGCGGTACGCAAAGCGCGCTTTTACGGACTAAGGATTGCCGCGGTGATTTTAGATTAAGAAGCTTTTTGGATGAAACAGATCTGTGCTAGTCGCGATTTTAAATTTAAACCGGCTGCGCGCCGTAACTTTTCATTTGCACGATTTTGCTTCCACATAGCTTTTAAGCGCACGCGCGGCTAAATTTCATGCGTTTTAAATTTAAAAGTTGGCTTGACGCACTTAGCCCTTTCAAAACAGATCCTGCGGTACATTTCGCCCAGTCTCAAGCCGTTTAAATTTGAGAAGTCGTCTTGTTGCTGTCAAAAGTTTCGCTAGCAAGCTGCCTTGCCGTCCGTAAAATTTTATCTAACGCCGTTTGCCTACTAAAACCTTATCGGCGCCGTTTCATTTCCCTCTAAAAGCCATTTGCCTAAAATAAAATTCCACTCCGCCGCGTAGTGAAATTTTGCCTGCGCCAGCTTTGGAATTTTACTTTCAGCCGCTCTTAAATCTTTTTCGCACCGATAAGATTTAGCTCGCATCACTTTAAATTTTACCCATCTCTATGCTGCGGTTTTTATCCACGCTTGTTTTTTTTAATCCCGCCCATATTTGACCTAAAATAAGAGTTGTGTTACTTTATGAAATTAAATTTTTAACTTAACATTATTTTAAGCTCAATAAAAGAGAAAATTTGAAAGAATTTCGTTTGAAATTTCGCCTTGAGGGGTCTGCTATGAGCTGCGCTTTAAAAGAGCTGGACGTCTTGCTAGTCGAGGATGATACTAAATTACTAGCCTCGCTGCATAAGGCGTTTGAGGGTATTTTTAACAACGTTTACAATGCCCAAAACGGGCTTGAAGGTGTGAAAAAATTCAAAAAATTTAGTCCCAATCTCGTCATTACCGACATTCTAATGCCGATCGAGGATGGGCTAGCGATGATACGTCAGATTAAGCAGATCTTTCCGCATGCCCCAATCGTGGTGCTTAGTGGCTTCAGTAGGGAGGAGCAGCTAAAAGGCGTTATGGAGATTGGCGTCGAGCGGTATTACTTTAAGCCGGTAGATATCGCCGCATTTGTGCTAGAGATAAGTGCACTGATGAAGTCTAAGCTGGACTCTGTACGAGTCGTAAATATGGGTGCGGGCTACGTATTTGACGGGCTTCGTCGTATTTTACTGAAGGATGGCGAGCAGATCGTGCTTACTAAAAAGGAGCTTTCTTTTGTTTCGCTGCTAGCCAGTCGCGTGGGCGAGCTGGTACTTTACGAGGAGATCAAGCGTTATGTTTGGACCGAAGGAGCCGTGAGTGATACGGCGCTTCGCACCTTCGTCAAGCGTATCCGCGATAAAGTGGGAGGCGAAATCATAAAAAACGTCCCGAGCCTGGGATACAAGATCGAGCCTGAGCCTGCTTAAATTTGATCGCGTTTTTGCCGCTTTGTAATTTATGGAATTGCACTTGTAAAATTTTGCGTCGAAATATGCCGCGATTAATGCGGAGCGAGGTAGAATTTTGCGCTCAAAGCGCCACAGATTAAAATTTTACGCTCATCCAACTTACTAAATTTGACTTGATAAAATTTAGCCTCTCAAGCTTTTCAAAAACTTCTTTGCTTAAAAGCCCAAACTAAAAATTTCTTGCTAAAATATCGCAAAATTCCGCGTTCTGCGAATCGCTCTAAAGGATTTGTTTTGAAAAATTTGCCCTCTAAAAATCTCTTTGTCTACACTAGCTCGCGTGCGCTACGCGCGGCACTGCAAAACGAGAGCGGCGGCGTGTTGACGCCCAGGATTACGTTGGCGGAATTCTACGAAAAGGCGCTTTTTGTGCCGGATCTTGTCGCTTGCGGCGAGATAGACCGCGCGCTTTTTATGAAGCAGGCGGTAAACGAGAGCAAGCGCGCAGGCGAGAGGCTTAAATTCCCTAACGAGCTTTACGAGTTTATGCGCAACCGCGAGTATCTTTTCGGCTTTTTCAAGGAGCTTGCGACGGAGCGCGTAAGTATCGATGCGCTCGATCTTAGCGACACCTATGCGTGGTATGCCGAGCATTTTGAAATTCTGCGAGAGCTAGCGGGGGCGTATGCAAGGATTTTGCGCGAGCATGGATTTTACGACGAGATCACGCTGCCTGCGCTTTATGAGCTAAACGAATCCTATCTGCGCGGATTTGAGCGGATAGAAATCAACATCGACGGCAATCCTAGCGCATTTGAGTTCGAGGTTTTTAAGCGCGCTGCGGAGCTGAGCGAGGTTGTGTTGAGCTTTAGAGCCACGACTTTAAATTCCAAGCCCGTGCGCGCGGTGGAGGAGCTTTGCGGCATAAGTCTAGAGCTAGGTTTTGCCTACCGCCTAAATCTTAGTACGGGTGAAATTCTAAGCCGAGAGCCGCTAAGCGTGGGCGGGGCGGTTGTGTGTAGAGGCTTTGAGTTGCGAAGCTTGCAGGCTAGCTACGTTTTTGAAAAAATTTCATCCTTTGTGCGCGCGGGCATTGCGCCGGAGCGCATAGCGGTGATTTTGCCCGACGAGAGTTTTGCCGGCACGCTGCGGCTTTACGACGAGCGCATCGCAAGGGCTCGCGGCTCGCACAGGCTGCTAAATTTTGCGATGGGAGAGAAGCTTAAAGATAGCCTATTTTACGTAACGCTAGAGAAAATTTCGCAGTGCTTAAAAGAAGCGCGCATGCCGAAATTTGGCGTAGATTACCACGCATTCAAAAGTCCGGATGGAGGATTTTTGGATACGGGGGATTTCGCGATACAGCAAAATTTAGCGCTAGGTAATTTCGCTTCGGAGAATTCTATTTCACAAAATTTAGCACAGCAAAATTCCGCGTTTGATTGCGAAATTTTTTCAAATTCTAAAGCGGATTTAAATTTTATGTCTGCAGGGGTGTTTGAAAATACGGCAAATTTTGAAATTCTGCACGAAATTTCGGCGGAACGCGCGGATAGCGCGGGAGAGCAAAGCTTTTCTTTGGATATTGCAGAGTTGCAAGAGTCCTTGGAGTGTGCGCAGCAGCCCGATTATTCGGTTAGTGCAAAACGGCAGGAGCCTTCAAGGAAGCAGCAAGGGAGCCTACGAGACTCTATGCAGCGGGAGCATATAGAGCTTGAGGAAGAAGATGGGTATTCAAAAAGCCCTGAGCAGCGTGATCGCTTTAGGTGTTCTAAAATACACGAGGGCGCAGATGAGTATCCGCAGCGCCCAAACCCGCAGGAGCTTGATCTGTTTTTTGCGAGTGTGGGCGTGGATGAGGCGCTTTTTGGCGAGTTTGTACGCGATTTTGCAAAGCAAGTAAGCTTCGAGCATTTTGAGGCGCTAATTGCCAAGCTCGCCTGTTTACCTAAAATTAGCGACGCGCTGCTGCAAGAAAAGCTAAAAGAGCCGCTATATCTAATTAAAATTTTGCTTCGAAAATTTAAGGATGAAAACCTAAGCTTGGGCAATCTAATCGATCTTTTTTTGTTAGAAATTTCGCGCATTAAGCTTGATGATGTTCGTGGCGGAAAGGTCACGGTAATGGGGCTTTTAGAGAGCCGCGGACTGCAATTTGACGGTGTGATAATCCCCGATTTTAACGATGATCTGGTGCCTAAGCGCAGTAGCGGAGAGATGTTTTTAAACTCTGCTTTGCGCGCTAGAGCAGGGCTCATCAGCCATGCAGACCGCGAAAATTTACAAAGATTTTACTACGACGGCTTGCTAAGAGGCGCTAAAAAAAGCGCGATTTGCTATCTGCAAAGCGTCGAGAAATTGCCTTCGCGGTTTTTGAAAAGCTTTGAAGTGCAACAAGACGCGGAATTTTCGCAGGAGGATTATTTGCGGCTTTTTGGGAGAGAGGAATTTAAGCCCGCCTTATGCGGACAAGAAGATCCCGTGGCTCGCCATGATTTTTTTGCCGAGGAGCTGTCGTTTTCGCGGCTGGATACGTTTTTAGAATGCAAGAGGAAGTATTATTACCGCTACGTTTTCGGGCTAAAAGAGGGGCTAAAATTTGGCGAGGATAATGCGCTTTTGGGCAAAATTTTACATACGAGTTTTCAGCGTTTATACGAGCGAGCGGGGATGAAATTTAGCATGGAAAAATTTCGCCCTATTTATTCGCAGCTTGCGCGAGAAGCGAGCATCGCGCGCTTTGATGCGGAGCTTGAGCTAAAAGCTGTAGAAAAGCTAGCTAGGCTTTTAGAAGAGCATGAGCAAATTTGGAGCTTTAGCGGCAGTGAAGTATCGCTAAAAGGCGAGCTTGACGGAGTGCGGCTGAGCGGGCGGATCGACCGCATCGACGAAGATAAGGCAGGGCGGAAGTTTATCATCGATTACAAACGTGGTTCAGCTAAAAAGCATATGGAAAAATTCCAGCTTACGTTTTACCGCGCGCTTTTAGCCCAGGAGTGCGAATGCGCCTATCTGTCGCTAAAAGATTGCGCGTTTGCGGCTCCTGGCGACAAAACGCCTAGCTTAGAAAATCTGCGCGAGACGCTAAGCTCTATCGGCAAGGAATTTGCAAGCGAGGTCGCTTTTACGCGCACGGAAGCGGTGCAAAGCTGCGAATACTGCGATTATAAAATCATTTGCAAGGGGCAGATCGATGGCAAAATTTGAAAATTATCTGGCGCTTGAAGCAAGCGCAGGCAGCGGCAAGACCTTCAATCTCGCAGTGAGGTTCATCGAGCTGGTTCTAAAAGGCGAGCCGATCAATGAAATTTTAGCGCTTACCTTCACCAAAAAAGCTGCTGCTGAGATGAAAACGCGCATCGTGGAGAAATTTCAAAATTTGCTTGTCGTGCGCGACGGCGCCCTTGTGCCAAGCCCCGAGCTGGCGCAAATTTGCGAGGATCTAAATATGAGCGCGGATGAGGTTTTGGCAGCGCAGCAGCGCCTACTGCCTAAATTTTTAAGCGAGAGCCTAAACGTCTTTACCTTCGATGCGTTTTTTGCAAAGGCTCTGCGCTCATTTGCGTTAAACAGCGGCATCGATCCCGGTTTTGAAAACGATGAAGGGATTTTGAGTGTGCAGCAGGCTGCGTTTTTAGGCGCGATTTGTAAAAACGAAGCGCTATTAAGAGAGGTCGTGGATTATGTAAGCGACTCAGGAATGACAAAGAACGAGTTTTTAAATAGCTTACAAAGCATTTGGAGAGGCGATATAAGCATAAATCCGCCCACGTTTCCTGCAAGCTCGGCGCTAGCAGAGATAAATGAAATTTTATCCTGCTTGCAAAAAGCGGCGAGAGATGCGGGCGTAAGCGCTGGAGCCGTAAATGGGCTAAGCCCTGTTAGTGATCTGTCAAAATTATCCTCGGGCTTCATTCTTTCGGCTCTTGCCAACGGCAGTTTCGATTATCCGCGCTCACAGCTTAAAAAAATTTCGCATCTTGACGGTGAGCTAGCAAGGCTAAAAGACGCTATAGCTCGCGAAATAGCGTGGATGGATGCGACATATGCGGCTAAGCTGGCAGGACTAATTAAAATTTATGCCGAAGCGCTTAAATCGGTGCAGCGTAAAAGCGGCAAGCTCACGTTCGGTGATGTCACTGCGGCCGTGCACTCGCTGCTAAATCCAAGCGCAGAGGCGTTACAGGGCAACCGCGAGCTTTTGTATTTCAGGCTCGATTCTAAAATCACGCATATTTTAATTGACGAATTCCAAGATACCGACATTTGCCAGTATGAAATCATGCTGCCGCTAATCTCTGAGGCGCTTGCTGGCAAAGGAGCGGAAGAGCGCTGCGGCAGCTTTTTTTACGTAGGCGATAAAAAACAGAGCATCTATAAATTTCGCGGCGCGGAGAGAAAAATTTTTGATATATTGCGCGAGCAGTTTAGTCAAATCAAAACGCAGAGCCTGCCGTGCAATTATCGCAGCTTAAAACTCATCGTAAAATTTGTAAATGAGATCTTGCGCGATAAATTTGCGTCTTATGAAGATCAAATCGCAGCAAATAAGCTAGATGACGATATGCCTGCTTCGGTGCTGCAAAAAATCAAGGACTATCCGCTTTTCCATCCACAAATGCCGCTATTTGAGGTGCAAAGCGACGATTACGGCTACGTAGCAGCGTTTTCATACGACGACGTGCTAAAGGGGGCTGCGGAGCAAGCGCGCAGACTTGTTGAGGAGTGCGGCGTAAGAGCTGATGATATCGCGATTTTATGCTGGAAAAACGAGCACGTAAGCGCGCTAAAAGAGATGCTATCGGAATTTTGCGAGGTTTGCAGCGGCTCAAATAAGGCTCTGCGTTGCAGCGAGCAGGTAAATGCCGTAATTCAATACGCGAAATTTTGCGTAGGTGGCGATGAAATTTATCTACGAAACGCCGAAGCGATTTTAGGGAGGCGGCTTAAAAAAATAGCGGTCGATTTGCATAAAAATGCGCAAAAAACGGCAGAATTTATAGCTAGCTCGCTGAAATTAAATTTTGTCGATCCGGATCTGCTGCTATTTTTTGAGACGCTGGCAAAATTTAATAGTTTTAGCGAGTATCTATTTGCAAACGACGAAACGGAGGTATTTGCCAAGGAACAAAGCGGCATTAAAATTATGACTGTGCATAAGTCCAAGGGGCTTCAGTTCCCGCACGTAATCGTTTGCGATCGCATCGGAGGAAAAGACCGGGGCGAGAGCTCAAAGCTCGCGACGGACTATGATTTTGCTACGCATAAGTGGAGAATTTTTTATAAATTTGCGAGCAGAAAGAGCCTGGATACGGAATTTGCAGCATTAATGGATGAAAACGATCGCTCTGCGCATGAAGAGGATATAAATAAGCTCTATGTGGCATTTACCCGCGCCGAACGCTCGCTCATCATCGTAAAACGCTCCGAGGCAAAAATAGATCAATACAATTATAGCTTTTTTTCGCCTTACGCTAAAAAGACCAAGGGCGCGGGTGTCGTGAAGTGGCTGGATATCCCGGATTTTCAATACGGCTATGTAATCCCAAGCTTCATAAAATCAGAAGAGCAGTCGTCGCGCAAAAAGATCACGCTCGTAGCCGGCGAGCCTCAAGGCGCGCAAGAAAAAGATAGCGAAGACGAAGCGGAGGTGTTAAGCGCGATATATTTCGGCGAGGCGCTGCACTATGCGCTCGAGATGAGCGAAGGATTTGCGGCAGATGAAATTTTACGAGGAATTAGCCTGGCAAAAGGCCGCTACGCTAAATTTTTAAATGACGCGGATTTTGAAAATATCGCGGCGCGGGCGCTTGGTCTAAGCAAAAACGAGGAATTTTTAGCTCTGATAAGAGGCGCTCAAGCTTATAAAGAGATGCCGATCAAAAGCGCGGAGGGTGAGCTTTTGCGCGTGGATCTGGCGTGCTTTAGGCAGGATGAAATTTTGCTTTTTGATTACAAAAGCTCCGAAAAATACCTCGCGCAAAACAAAGCTCAAGTGGCGCGGTATAAAAGCGTGATCCGCGAGTTTTATCCGCATGCGCGGGTGCGCGCCTTTGTGCTGGCTCTCGAAGCTGCGGGCGCTAGGTTGATCGAAGTAAATGAGGAGGGATAAAATTTTAAAATTTAGATGAAATTTGAGCGCAGATAGATTAAAGATAGCTTAAATTAAGCTATACGTAAGGATATTTCTATATAATCACAGCTCAAATTTTAATAAGGCGGAAACCATGACAGAAATTACAAAGCCTAGCGAAGTTAAGCGCGACTGGGTCGTTATCGACGCGACCGACAAAAGATTCGGTAGAATGCTTACCGAAGTTGCGGTATTGCTACGCGGCAAACACAAACCAAGCTACACTCCAAACGTGGATTGCGGAGATTACGTCGTTATCATCAACGCTTCAAAAGCCGTATTTACCGGCAATAACAAGGGCGACGATAAACTTTATCACAGCTACTCGGGCTATTTCGGAAGTGTAAAGAGCGTGAAATTTCAAGACCTGCTTAAAAACAATCCTGCAAAGCTCTACAGACTTGCGGTTCGCGGCATGCTTCCTAAGACGAAGCTCGGCAAGGCGATGATCAAAAAGCTATTCGTATATGAAGGCGGCGAGCACCCTCATACTGCGCAAACAACTAAAAAAGGAAAATAATCATGGCGACAATTTATGCAACCGGAAAGAGAAAAACTGCCGTAGCTAAGGTTTGGGTAAAACCTGGAAGCGGCAAGATCGTAGTAAACGGTATGGATCTAAACACCTGGCTAGGCGGTCACGAAGCGATCAAACTAAGGGTCGTTCAGCCGCTTTTAGCGACTAAACAAGAGACCTCGATGGATATCACCGCGCAGACTTTGGGCGGCGGATATTCGGCTCAAGCGGATGCGCTAAAGCACGGAATTTCAAAGGCGCTTGCCGCGATGGATAAAGATTTTAGAGCGGCTCTTAAGCCAAAAGGTCTGTTAACTCGCGATAGCCGCGTGGTTGAGCGAAAGAAATTCGGTCGCCGCAAAGCGCGCAGAAGCCCGCAGTTCTCTAAGAGATAATGTTTTTTACAAATTTGTGGCGAAATTGTCGCAAATTTGTAAATTCTTTAAAAATTTTATGGTAATATCAAATTACAACTTTATTTGAAAGGATGTTTAATGAAGAAAGTTCTACTTGCATTAAGCTTGTGTGCATCCAGCGCATTGTTCGCTAGCGATGCTGATTATCACTGGGAGATCACCCCTACTATTGGTGGAATGACTCATGAGGGCAATATGGATTTGGATTCGAATTTTATGTTCGGTCTACGTCTTGCCAAAAATCTACAAGATTCGTTTATCGATCAAGTAGAGGTTGGTTTTGATTACTCTCGCAATATTGGCGTAGAGGATTTAGCTCACAGAGTAGGCAACGATAAGCCTGACGCTAAATATTATCACATCAATGCTGTAAAAGACTTGGTAAATTTCACCGATAATTTCAAATTATACGGCTTGCTAGGTCTTGGATATATGGATTACACTAAAGACGTTTACAACGATGGCGATCAAGATAGCGGCTTCGGTCAATACGGCTTGGGTCTAAAATACTATATCACCGACAACTTCGCTACAAAACTTGAAGCACGCGATGCTATCAGATTTGACGACGGCAACCACGTATTGTTCTATACTCTAGGCTTTGCCGTTGATTTTGGCAAGAGATATGCTGACGCAGCCCCAGCTGCCGCTCCCGCTCCTACAGGCTGCAAAGACGCAGATAACGACGGCGTATGCGATAATGTCGATAGATGCCCAGGCACACCTGCTGGCGTAGTTGTAGATGAATATGGTTGCGAGAAGGTTATTAGATTAAATTTAGGCGTAAATTTCGCTACAGATAGCTCAAAAATTTCTCCTGAGTTTATGAACCAGATCAAAAACGTAAGCGACGTGCTAGTAGCTCACCCTGATTACAAAGTAATCCTAGAGGGTCACACCGATAGCACCGGTTCGAATGCGTATAATCAAAAGCTTTCCGAGCGCAGAGCTGCTGCAGTTGGAGGTGCGCTTAAGAGCTTCGGCGTAGATGCTAGCAGAATCACTACTGTAGGATACGGTGAGACTAAGCCTATCGCTACAAACGCTACTAAAGCAGGTCGCGCTCAAAATAGACGCGTAGATGCTAAATTTAGAAAATAATCTTTTCTAGATCCACATAAGCGGGGCTTCGGCTCCGCTTTTTTTATATCCAAACTAAATTTTAAAATGCCAAAATTTCAAACCATTCTGCTTTTTGATCTCGATGGTACGCTCATAGACTCCACGCCCGCGATATTAGATGGTTTTCATTATGCATTTGCGCATTTGGGCGCCGTAGAGCCTAGCGACGAAGTAATTAAAAAGCTTATCGGACATCCGTTAGAGGTAATGTTTGAGCGTCTAGGTGTGACGCGCGATGTGCAGAATTTCGTGCTCGCCTACAAACAGCGATACGCGCAGACTTTTTTGGATCAGACCGTTCTGCTAAGCGGTGCGTTCGAAGCGGTTCGTGCGGCGAGCGAGTTTGCAAACTTAGGCGTCGTGACGACCAAGACGTCGAAATTTTCTAAAATTTTATTGCAGCATCTGGGTATTGCGAAATTTTTTGGCACCATCGTCGGGCGAGAGGATGTGCAAAACCCCAAACCAAGCGCCGAACCGATCTTAAAGGCGCTCGAAAATTTAGGAATTTGCGGCGCGACTGCTAGCAAAAGCCCGCATGTGACTCGCGGTAAAACTTACGACGCGACTGCCAATGAAAACACAAGCGCTGCTGGCAGGAACACGATTTTGAGTGAAATTTCGGCGCCTGATTTAAAGAGCCTTTCTGCGCTTGATCCTGATCCTAGCAAAGTTTGCGAGCAAAATTTAAGCAGTATTGCGAGTCAAAATTCTGATAGAATTTCGTTTAAAGATTTAAGCGAAGTAAAGAGCGATAGACATGAGGCTGGTGATAAGAGCCAAAAGAGCGGTATCGGCATCGAGGGCGAGAGCTATAAAAGCGGTGCGCGCGGCAGTAAAATTTATGATGCGCATGAGCTAAATTCCACTCCTTGTTATGACAAAATTTGCAGTGACGAAATTCTGCCTTCTGTAAGCCAAAATATCTTTATGATCGGCGATACGTCGCTTGACGCCATCGCGGCAAAGTCGGCAGCGGTGCGAAGCGTGGGCGTAAGCTGCGGCTACGGCAGCGCCTCGGAGTTACGGGCGCATTTTGAGTTCGTATGTGCGGACGCAAAAGAGGCGGTTGAGCTGATACGCGAAATTTCATCAAAATTTTAGGTGCAATAAAGCGAATTTTTTCTAGCTTTGATACGTTATTTTTGCGAATACTTAGAAGTGAACCCGCGCCCGAAATTTAAAATTTCCAATTAATTTTTGAGTTTTAAACAGCACGCGATATGAATTTGCTCGTGCTATTTAGCTGGAAAGCAAGGCACTTTCTAAGTGTTCAAACGATGCGCGGAGTTAAATTTCGCATATTTCTGCTCTGGTCTAGCAAAATAGCCTGTGCCATATAACGATATATGAGAGATTTCACTTTGTTCGTCGTGCTTGATTTGATTCGTCGAATGTTTGGTATTAACACAATGTATGAGAAAATTTTACCGCAGTCAAATTTTATGTAATTTCGCAATATCTTTTGAGCCTGCGAACGGCCTTTGCAAGAAATTTCATGTAAGCTTCGCGCCTAAATTTTGGTTTTGATTTTAGTTTAGACCCCATTTAGTAGCAATAAATTCTACGCTCCGCTTGAGGCAAGTATTTGACAGGCTTTTTGTGCGATCTTGCCGCAAGTCTATTTGACACTTATTTAGAGTGCTGTATTCAGGTTTTGTCGCAATCATGCTCGCTGCGGATTTTCGGTGCGATTTATAGCATTTAAGGCCGCGCCCGCGCCCAGCGAGCACTAAACATATATGTTTTGAAGACAGGCTTATATGCTAAAATTTCATCCTGCGACAAATAGCTCGCGAAGGCGTAAATATAGGATAAACTAGCCAAATTTTAAAATTTAGCTCCGCGGCGAGCAGCCATATTCTTTTATCAAAGCCTATGAAAGCAGCGTTAGCTTTTGCGTTTTAATTTTATCGTTTAGGCGCAGCAGGGCTTTAAATTTAATTAAAATTCTGCAAAATTTTAAAATTCCACCCGCTCTTATGCTTTTTTAAAGCAAAATTCTATAAAATACCGCTTCCGCAATGGGCTATCGTCTAATGGCAGGACAACAAACTCTGGATTTGTGAATATAGGTTCGACCCCTATTAGCCCATCCACTTAAATTTTTAATCCCCTTTATCATAGCTAGCGTTTGAAATTAATTTGCGCATCATTTTTGCAGATCATGGCAGCATTTGCCGGCTAAAGCAAATTGCGTTGAGCCATAAAATACGCAAAATTTTAGCGAGCTAATAAGTAAGTTGCCGCTTTAAAGCGGCGGATTATTTGATTTTTTCTTTGCCTTTGTAAGTGGCGATGCTTTGATACGAGCCATCCTTTTTAAACGCTACCACGTCATAGACCTCGGGCTGAGAGCCTTGCTCCATACCTGGTGCTTCTAGTGGCATGCCAGGTACTGCTATGCCGATAACGTCTTTAGGCTTATTTTTTAGTAACGTGCGGATTTCGCCTACTGGCATATGCCCTTCGACTACATATCCGTCTATGATCGCGGTGTGGCAGCTAGCGAGCTCCAGCGGAAGTTTGAGCTCATTCTTCTTCTGAATAAGTGGCTCATCGGCCAGCGAAATCATCTCGACTTCAAATCCGTTTTGCTCCATATATTTTGCCCAGTTGTGACAACAGCCGCAGCTCTCGCCGTGATATACCTTGACGTGTTCGCCCGCCGCGACATAGCTTCCTAATGCCGCTAAAAGCGCACCTGCAAATAAAATTTTCTTCATATTTTACTCCAGTGATTAAAAGTCCTCAATTATACAATACGAATAGTAAATTTTTAAGAGTGAACCGTAGGATTTTAAGATTAGATTTGGTGAAGCAGTACCCGCTCGTAAGCCGAAATTTTACGAAATTTTAAAATTTCGGCGTCGCGGATAAGGCGGATAAGTTGGTTATAGACACTGAGACAGTGCTGATTTGATAGCGGATTTTGATACGTAGCCTTCCGAGTCGCTGGTAAGTGATACGTCGCAGCCCGGCTTATAGTTTTTCCAGGTGTAGATGTTGCCGTTGTCTTCGGTTGTTTTGATGGAGTCTGGCTGTTTATTCCATGCAGAAATTACTTGATTGATATGAAATGCATCGCTGCGATCTTTCGGCGCATTAGTCATGCCTGTGCTATCGGGCAAAGTCGTTTCGACCATATCAGTGGTGCCTGCGGTGGAGACCTCTTGGACTTTATCATTTACGCCGCCGATATTTGTTTTGCTGCTTTGGGATTTTGTTTGATTGCGTACTCCGCTTGGTTCGTTGGATATATTCCAGTTGGAACAACCGATAAAAAATACCGCTGCTACGAGCGCAGCTATTAAATTTCTCATAAAATTCTCCTTCAAAAATTTCGTTGCGATAGTAGCACATTTATCTTTAGTTTAAAATAAATCCGAGCCCTTCAAATTTGAAATTTCCTAGGAATTTTGCGAGGCGTTTCAGTAGGAATTTATAAAATTTCGGATAATATTCAAAGTTTCATACCAAACGGGCTTTTAAATTTTGCACGGCAAATGCCTTTTTGGCTACCAAATTTTAAAGGATTTTTGATGTATGCTATCATCAAACACGGCGGCAAGCAGTATAAGGTCGAAGAGGGCAACTACCTAAATTTAGACCATTTTAATGCTGAGCCGAAAGCAAAGCTCGAGCTTAGCGAAGTTTTAGCGCTAAACGACGGCGAGTTAAAGGTAGGAGCACCGTTCGTAAAGGGTGCCAAGGTGGTTTTGGAGGTCGTTTGCGAAGGCAAGGATAAAAAAGTCGTTATCTTCAAAAAACGCAGACGTAAAGATTCAAAAGTAAAACGCGGCTTCAGACGCCAATACACCCGCGTCAAAGTCGTTTCGATTAACGCATAAAGGATAGGAAATGGCACACAAAAAAGGTCAAGGCTCAACCCAAAATAATAGAGATAGTATCGGACGCCGCTTGGGCGTCAAAAAATTCGGCGGCGAGTTCGTCCGCGCAGGCAACATCATCATCCGTCAGCGCGGCACTGCGACGCACCCGGGCAGCAACGTAGGCATGGGTAGCGATCACACGATTTTCGCGCTGATCGACGGCGTCGTAAAATTTGAGCGAAAAGACAAAAATCGTAAAAAAGTATCGGTTTATCCGGCTGCGTAAATATCGCTAAAATCTTCGGGGGCGCAAGCCCCTCTTTTAAAATTTCATCCGTTTAAAAATTATCTTCAACTCATTTGGCTATAATTGCCGTTTTAAATTTAAGGATAGCTATGTTCATAGACAGCGTAAAGCTTAGTGTCAAATCAGGGGACGGCGGCGCGGGCTGCGTCAGCTTCCGCCGCGAAAAATTCGTCATCTCAGGCGGTCCCGACGGCGGCGACGGCGGCGACGGCGGCGACGTGTATTTTAGGGTCGATAAAAACTCCCACACTCTCTCATCCTACAAGGGCAAGCGGGAGTTTAAAGCGCAAAACGGCGCGCCCGGCGAGGGTCGCAAAAAGACCGGCAAAAGCGGTGAGGATCTCTATCTCATCGTGCCTCCGGGCACCAGCGTTTACGACGAGGATAGCGGCGAGCTGGTGCTTGATATGCTAAACGACGGCGAAACGAAGCTGTTTTTAAAAGGCGGCAAGGGCGGGCTTGGCAACGTGCATTTTAAAAGCTCGATCAATCAAGCCCCCGAATACGCGCAAAAAGGCCTAGAGGGGCAGACGCGCGAGGTGAGACTGGAGCTAAAACTCATCGCAGACGTTGGGCTCGTGGGCTTTCCAAACGTAGGCAAGAGCACACTAATCTCGACCGTCTCAAACGCCAAACCTCAGATTGCTAACTACGAGTTTACCACGCTTACGCCAAAGCTCGGACTCGTCGAGGTGGACGAATACAGCGGCTTTGTCATGGCCGATATCCCGGGCATCACCCTTGGCGCAAGCGAAGGGCGCGGGCTTGGCGTGCAGTTTTTAAAACACGTCGAGCGCACGAAAATTTTACTTTTTATGCTCGATCTTGCGAACTACCGCAGCCTTGAGGAGCAGTTTGACGCGCTGAGGGCCGAGACGGCGAAATTTTCAGGAGAGCTTGCAAAAAGAGACTACGCGATCGCTCTAACTCGCGCGGACGCGGCCGAAAATTTGCAGGAAAAATTTGATGCATTTTTGACGCACTTGGGGCTTGTAGGTACAGCTGGCGAGATGAAATTTAAACAAGATATTTATGAGTTTGACGCCGCCAAGCCGTTTTTCGTGATGCCGATCTCCTCGGCGACGGGACAAAATATAAACGAGCTAAAATTTAACCTGCTTGAGCTGCTTAAAAAGGAGCCGTAGGTTGCTCTAAAGCCGCGCCGTAGAGGGGTTTTGATGAACGCAGGTCTTAAGCGCGCCCGTATACGCGGTTAAATTTTATTTTTATCGCTCGCAAACGCCGCAAAATGATAAAATTTAAGGATGCGAAATGAATAAAATTTTTATTCTAGTATTTTTATTCTTCGGCGCATACGGTTGCGATCCCGCCGATCCGGTGCCGAATTTTATGGAGTTTAACGACAAGGATCGCGACGGTGCGCTGAGCTTGCAGGAGTGGATGGCGAGCGAGGTGCCGTCTGGGTTAAAAGTAGAGTTAAATCTGCGCTCAGGCTCGGAATTTAAGAGGCTCGATGCTAATCGCGACGGTAAGATTAGCCTAGAAGAGCTGAGGGCGAAATCCTCTGCAAAGATTGATTGGTCCGAAGATCCGTGCGCCTTTTGGCCGTGGAAGGATCAAGACGGAGATGAAAATCAATCTGCCGTCAAATAGCGCGCGGGCGAGTGCGGACTTCGGTTTGCTTAGGGGTTTGCGTAAAATTTTACTTCATACATTGCCAGCACCCACATTATCGCTAGCAATGCGATTTGACTAAATTTAAAGGAAAAGAATGAATATAGTTTTTATGGGTACGCCCGAGTATGCGGCTAAAATTTTGCGCGCGCTTGCGGAGACGAGATTTGAGATCGCGGCTGTATTCACGCAGCCCGATAAGCCTGTGGGCAGGAAACAAATTTTAACTCCAAGCGAGGTTAAAGTCTACGCGCAGCAGCACCTGTCCGCCACGCCCATCTTTCAGCCTGCGACTTTAAGAGACGAGGCGGTTACGGC
The DNA here is from genome assembly GCF_937981295.1 of uncultured Campylobacter sp. Lineage (GTDB taxonomy): Bacteria > Campylobacterota > Campylobacteria > Campylobacterales > Campylobacteraceae > Campylobacter_B. The sequence goes on along the minus strand of NZ_CALJPC010000071.1, from coordinate 104,562 downwards.
GCAGATAAAAGAGCTAAAGCCGGGTTTCATCGTGGTTGCGGCATACGGTAAAATTTTGCCGCAGGCCGTGCTTGATATCGCGCCTTGCATAAACCTGCACGCCTCGATCCTGCCTAAATACCGCGGCGCAAGTCCGATCCAAAGCGCACTACTAGCGGGCGAGAAGCAGACGGGTGTGACGGCGATGATGATGGATGTGGGGCTTGATACGGGCGATATGCTTGATTTTGCCTACACGCCTTGCGAGGACAAAACGGCGGCGCAGCTGTTTGACGAACTAGGTGATCTGGCGGGCGAGCTGATAGTGCGAGTGCTGCGAAATTTTGCAAATTTGACGCCGCTTAAGCAGGATGACGCGCAGGCAACGCACTGCAAAAAAATCGCAAAATCTGACGGACTTTTTAGCTTTGAGCAAAGCTCGGAGCGAATTTATAATAAATTTCGCGCGCTAACGCCCTGGCCGGGGATTTATCTAGCTAGCGGGTTAAAAATTTTAGAACTAGAGCTTTTGCGCGAATCTAGCGGGCGTAAATTTGAACGCGCGGGTGAAATTTTAAGCGTCGATAAGCTCGGCTTTGGCGTCGCATGCGGCGAAGGCGCAGTTAAGATTTTAAAGGTACAAGAGCCGGGCAAAAAGCCAGTGGATGCTAGCGCGTATCTAAACGGTAAGCGGCTAAAGATCGGCGATCTGCTATGCTAAGCGGGATTTTAAATTCTCGCGTTTTATGCCACGCTTTTGATGCTATGCGGGGATTTTATTTGCGCCGCGCTTTTGGGATCGCGGCGAAATTATGCCTTGGGTATCGCTGCAATCGTAAAGTAAAATTTTACCGCGCGGAATTTCGAAACGAAGCTCCAAAATTAAGGTTTTATAAAATTTTAAAACCTCGCTTCTATACTTTAAAATTTTACGCTCGCAGGAGCTTTAAATTTCGCTTTGGCAGTTGCGAACCTTGCGGCGTCGCACCGAACACACACCGCTTAAAATTCTATGATCGTGCCGCAGAATTTTTACGAGGCGGAGCTTTAAAATTTTATCGCCGTGTTGTCAAAAAGATCCGTATCACCGAAAAATTTAGTAAAATCGCTAAATTTCATCGCATAAAATTCCGCTACGCCGTAAAATTTAATCGTGCTAAATTTTATCTTGTTGCAAAATTCTATCACAGCGCGGAATTTAAATGCTTGCAATATTTCAAGGCGAGCGCTTCGTCTTACGCAAGGAGGGGGCTTTGCAAGTAGAATTTGTAGAGCAAATGCCCTCTACGCAGGAGTTTTTAGTAGATGCCGTGCGTGAAGGCATGATAATGCCGCCTTTTGCGATCGCCGCAAATCGCCAAAGCGCCGGTATCGGCTCGCGCGGCAACGACTGGCAGAGCATAAGCGGCAATCTCGCATTTTCGTTCTGTGTCGCGCAGAGCGATCTGCCCGCGGACGTGCCGCCTCAGTCGGCGAGCATATATTTTGCGATGATCATGCAGGAGCTTCTCGCATCACTCGGTTCGCAGCTTTGGCTTAAATGGCCCAACGATTTTTATGTAGATGAGCGCAAAATCGGTGGGACGATGACGAATAAGATCAAAAATACCCTCGTCTGCGGCATCGGCATGAACCTACTCGGCGCGCCCGAATATGCGGGAATTTTAGATATAAAAATCAGCGCAAAAGACGCTATAGAGGGCTTTTTTGCGCTATATGAAAATAAAATCTCGTGGAAGCAAATTTTTAGAAATTTTTCGTTACAATTCCAAAAATCGCAAAAATTTAGTGTTCATCTAGGCGGCGAAAAAATTTCGCTTGCGCAGGCTAAACTTTGCGAAGACGGATCGATCATAATAAACGAAGAAAGGGTTTATGCTTTAAGATGAGTGAAGTAATTACGATTGCAAATCAAAAAGGCGGCGTCGGAAAGACGACCACAGCGGTTAATCTTGCTGCGTCGCTAGCGATAAAGAAAAAGCGGGTCCTACTGATCGACGTAGACCCTCAGGCGAACGCTACGACCGGACTTGGCTTTAACCGCAGCGACTTTGAATTTAACATTTATCACGTCCTAACGGGGCGTAAGAGCATGTCCGAAGTGATCCAAAAAACCGAACTTGAGTTTATGGATTTAGTGCCGTCAAATATCGGACTTGTAGGCATCGAGCGCGAAGTAAGTGAAGAGAAAGACTTCAAACTAATGCTAAAAAATAAAATTTCGGAGGTTAAGGACAGATACGATTTCATCATCATAGATTCGCCGCCGACGCTCGGTAGCATTACGGTAAATGCCTTGGTCGCAAGCGATAGCGTCATCATCCCGATTCAGTGCGAATTCTATGCACTTGAAGGCGTCGCGCTGATCCTAAATACCGTAAAAGTTGTCAAGCAAACGCTCAATAAAAATTTAAAAATTCGCGGATTTTTGCCTACGATGTATAGTTTGCAAAACAACCTCGCTAAAGAAACGGTCGCGAATTTACGCGAGTATTTTGACGATAAGCTCTTTCGTATCGGCAAGAGTGATGATCTAGTCATCATCCCGCGCAATATTAAGCTAGCCGAAAGCCCAAGCTTCGGCAAGCCGGTGGTTTTATACGATATAAAATCCGCCGGCTCCATCGCCTATCAAGACCTCGCTAAATCCATAATGGAGCAAAAATGGGCAAGGTAAAAAGAGCGCTCGGGCGTGGGCTCGGTGCGATTTTAGACGACGTAGAAAGCTCCTATAACAGGGAGCTAGAAAGCGGAAATGCCGATAGCTTAGTTATCGAAATCGATGTCGATAAAATCGAGCCAAATCCATATCAACCGCGTCAAAGCTTCGATGAGGAGGCACTTAGGCAGCTAAGCGAAAGCATCGCCCGTCACGGGCTTATTCAGCCTATCATCGTTATTCAAAAAGATGATTCTTACGTCCTTATCGCCGGCGAGCGGCGCCTAAGAGCAACGAAGCTTTTGGGCGAGAGTAAAATCAAAGCCGTAGTCGCGGACATAAAATCTCAAAATTTAAGGGAGCTTGCCCTCATCGAAAATATCCAGCGCGAGGATCTAAATCCTATCGAGCTTGCTAAGTCCTATAAGGAGCTTATCGGCGAATATAGGATCACGCAAGAGGAGTTAGCCGACATCATCAAAAAGTCCCGCACGCAGATTACCAACACGCTAAGGCTTTTAAATTTATGCTCCGAAGTGCAAGACGCCATAAGCGCGGATAAAATTTCGCAAGGGCACGCCAAGATAATGGTTGGACTTGAAAAAGAGGATCAAATTTTAGCTCTAAATACTATTTTAGGACAGCGCCTAAGCGTAAGAGATACTGAAACTTTAGTCAAAAAGCTCAAAGATAAAACCGTTCCGAAAGAGAAAAAGCCTGGCGCAGAATTTCAAAGCTTCAAGCCCGAGCTTTTAAAGCTAAAGGCCAAGCTTGATCAATTTGGTAAAATAAGTATCAAAGAGCGTAAAATTTCGATCGAATTTAGCGAAATTTTACAAATTTCCGAGTTTTTAAAGAAAATCGGATGATTTTTTATAGTGTATTTTAATTTTTCATATTGTAAAATACGCATTTTGTTTAAAACTGACCTGGAGGAGGTGCGATGCTAGACGTAAGTTTGACCGCCATGATAACGACCATCGTCGTATTTTTAGCTTTGATTTACTTCTTAAATATCAAGCTTTATAGACCGCTACTTTTGCATATGGAAAAGCGAGAAGCTATTATTAAAGAAGATGAGGCAAATGCGATGAAAAACGCACAGGATGCAGATGCCGATAAAGCAGAGATCGTAAGGATCATGGATGCTGCGAAGTTGCAAGCTGTTAAAATAAAGCAAGAGGCGATGGATAGTGCGAAGCAGGCTGCCGCTAGAGAAATAGCCGAGAAAAAAGCCGCGATGGAGGAGGATTTCAATCAATTCTTAGGCGGTTTGGATGAGCAAAGACGTAGCCTAAGAAATGAGTTGCAAGCCAAAATTCCGGAATTTAAAAATGCTCTAAGCAGCGCTGTGGCTAAAGTATGAGGATTTCAGTATGAAAAAATATCTATTTTTATTTATAATTCCCGCGCTTGTTTTAGCAAGTGGCGAGCACGATGGAGTCAAAGATTACGACGTGCTGTGGCGAAGCATAAATTTCATTTTGTTTTTTGGAATTTTATTTTATCTTTTAAAAGGTCCCGCTAAAGCAGCATATCAAGGTAGAATCAACGGCATCGCATCTAGACTTGAGGCTAATCAAAAAATTTTAAAAGAGTCTGCAGCTCGCAAGGAACAAGCTAAAAAAGATTTGCAAGATGCTAAGGTTCAAGGCGCAGCTTTAATTGAAACTGCTAAAAAAGAGATCGTGTTCGCCGCCGAAAAGATAAAAAATGCAACCGAGCAAGAGATCGCGAATTTGCAAAAATCTTTCGATGAGCAGAAAAGCTTTGAGGCGCGCAAGATCAAAAAAGAGGTCGTAAGCGAGATTCTGGATGATATTTTTGCATCGGATGACATTAAATTCGGTCAAGATAAGCTAGTTAAAATCGTAGAGAAAAAGGTCGGATGATGATAAATAACACCTCGAAAAGATATGTAAACGCCCTTATACTGAGCTATAAAAAAGATGAACTAGGCTCTGTTTTACAGACGTTAGAGAGCGTCGCGAGCGCATTTAGAATTCCAAAATTCCAAGATATTGTAAAATCTCCGACGCTAAAAGAGGAATCCAAAGTGGAACTTATTGCGTCGTTTATAAAAAATCCAAGCGAAAAAATCGTAAATTTTATTAAACTTTTAGCTAAGAATAGGCGTATTGCACTAATCCCGCAGATAGTCGAGGAACTGCGCAAGAATATTGCGGCGCTGGATAATAAATATTTGGGCAAAATTTATTCCGCCACCGAAATAGACGCCGCGAAAATAAAAGAGCTAGAGACTAAAATTTCAAAGAAATTTAATGCAGATATTACTCTTCAACCCGTTAAAAGCGAGCTTGAAGGCATTAAGATCGAAGTTGAGGATCTTGGATTTGAGATTAGTTTTTCAGTTGATAGATTGAAACAAAAAATGAGCGAATATATTTTAAAAGCAATTTAAAGGAGTAAAGCGTGGGTGCGAAAATTAAGGCAGACGAAATCAGTAGCATAATCAAAGAGCGAATCGAAAATTTCGATCTTAGCGTTGATATCGAAGAAACCGGCAAGGTCGTTTCGGTCGCAGACGGTGTTGCTAATGTTTACGGCTTAAAAAACGTAATGGCTAACGAGATGGTCGAATTCGAAAACGGAGCTCGTGGTATTGCGTTAAATTTAGAAGAAAGCAGTGTCGGCATCGTTATTTTAGGCGATACTAGCGGTATTAACGAAGGTAGTAGCGTTAAAAGACTGGGTAAGCTTTTGCGCGTTCCGGTAGGTGATGCATTAATCGGTCGCGTGGTAAACGCTCTAGGCGAGCCAATCGATGGCAAGGGCGCGATAGAGACTAGCGACACTAGATTTGTCGAAGAAAAGGCCAAAGGTATCATGGCTCGTAAATCCGTCCACGAACCGCTTCAAACCGGTCTTAAAGCGATAGATGCATTAGTGCCGATCGGTCGCGGACAGCGCGAGCTCATCATCGGCGACCGCCAAACAGGAAAAACCACTGTTGCTGTTGATACTATCATCAATCAAAAGGGCCAAGACGTCGTTTGCATCTATGTAGCGATCGGACAGAAACAATCTACCGTCGCGCAAGTCGTTAAAAAGCTTGAAGAATACGGCGCGATGGATTATACGATCGTAGTTGCGGCGGGTGCTAGCGAGGCGGCTGCGCTTCAGTATTTGGCGCCATATTCGGGCTGCACCATGGGCGAGTATTTCAGAGATAACTCCCGCCACGCGCTTATCATCTACGATGATCTTAGCAAGCATGCGGTCGCATATCGCGAGATGTCGCTTATTTTGCGCCGTCCGCCAGGACGTGAGGCGTATCCTGGCGATGTATTTTACCTGCACTCCCGCCTGCTTGAGCGCGCTAGCAAACTAAGCGATGCACTCGGTGCAGGCAGCCTAACGGCGCTTCCTATTATCGAGACGCAGGCAGGCGACGTTTCGGCGTATATCCCTACAAACGTTATCTCTATCACTGACGGTCAAATTTTCCTAGAATCGGGTCTATTCAACTCTGGAATTCGCCCTGCGATCAACGTAGGTCTTTCGGTTAGCCGCGTCGGGGGTTCTGCGCAGATTAAAGCGATCAAAAAGGTCTCGGGAACCTTACGCCTAGATCTTGCCCAGTATCGCGAACTTCAGGCATTTGCACAGTTTGCGAGCGATCTGGACGAGAGCAGTCGTAAGCAGCTGGATCGCGGACAAAGAATGGTCGAAATTTTAAAACAGCCTCCTTATTCGCCGCTTCCGGTCGAAAATCAAGTGGTCATCATCTTTGCAGGAAGCCGCGGATTTTTAGACGACGTGCCTACGAGCTCAATTGGCAAATTTGAAGCTGAGCTATATCCATATATCGAGGCGAAATATCCTGAAATTTTTGAAGAGATCAGAAGCAAAAAGACCATCGAGAAGGATTTGGAAGAAAATTTAATCAAGGCTCTAAATGACTTTAAAGCGACATTTGCCGCTTAAGAAGGCTAAATTATGGCAAATTTAAAGGATATAAAACTTCAAATCAAAAGCGTCAGAAATACGGAGAAGACTACCAAAGCTATGAAGCTGGTCTCCAACGTTAAGCTTAAAAACACTAAAGAAGCGGCGATGCGCTCGCGAGCTTATGCGGTGAAGATTAACGAGGTCTTGGGTGAAATTTCTGCGCGCGTTAAAAATTACGTAGGCAATAATTCGGGCAACGACGAAAAACTTAGAATTTTTGATACCACTCGAGAGGTAAAGGTGGTTGATCTGCTGTTTATCACTGCAGATAAAGGGCTTTGCGGCGGTTTTAATATCAATACCATCAAAAAGATCAAAGCTTTGATCGAGGAGCTTAAAGCTAAAAAGATCAAGGTTCGCCTTCGCGCCGTCGGCAAAAAGGGGATAGAGTATTTTGATTTTCAAGGCATTGAGCTTTTGGAGCGATATATCGGCGTGAGCTCATCTCCATCGTCCGAGAAAGCTAACGAAATCGTCCAAGCCGCGGTTAAGGATTTTAACGAAGGTAAAACTGACGAAGTTATACTTATCCATAACGGCTATTTGAATATGATTACCCAAGAGATGCGGGTAAATACGTTGGTGCCGATCGGTGAGCCTGCGATTAATGAGGACGCTTTAAAAACATCTACATTGGAAGTAGAGGTTGAAAGCCCTGAGGATGAAGAAACATTGATGTTAAATTTAATCCAGAGCTATCTTAGCTACAGCATGTATTACGCGCTGATCGACTCTTTGGCGGCGGAGCACTGCTCGAGAATGAATGCGATGGAGAATGCGACAAATAACGCCAAAGAACGCGTATCGCAGTTAAATTTAGCATACAACAAAGCCAGACAAGGCTCTATCACGACTGAGCTTATCGAGATCATAAGCGGCGTCGAATCAATGAAATGAAAGGAAAACGGATGAAAGGAATAATTTCTCAGGTAATGGGTCCCGTGGTCGATGTCGATTTCAAGGACTACTTACCGAAGATTAATGAAGCTATCGAAGTTAAATTTGACGTCGAAGGCGCTCATCGCAGGCTGATCCTAGAGGTAGCCGCGCACCTTGGAGACAATCGCGTCCGCACGATCGCTATGGATATGAGCGATGGACTTAGGCGAGGGCTTGAGGCTACGGCTCTGGGTGCGCCTATTACGGTGCCTGTGGGCGAGAAGGTTTTGGGTAGAATTTTTAACGTCACGGGCGATCTGATCGACGAGGGCGAGGATGAAAAATTTGAAACCCGCTGGTCGATCCACAGAGATCCGCCTAGCTTTGAAAATCAAAGCACGAAGAGTGAAATTTTTGAAACCGGCATTAAGGTAGTCGATCTGCTAGCCCCTTACGCAAAGGGCGGTAAGGTAGGGCTATTCGGCGGTGCTGGCGTCGGCAAGACTGTCATCATCATGGAACTGATCCACAACGTCGCTTTCAAACACAGCGGTTACTCCGTATTTGCGGGCGTCGGCGAGCGAACGAGAGAGGGAAACGACCTTTATAACGAGATGAAAGAATCTGGAGTTTTGGATAAAGTCGCCTTGACCTACGGCCAGATGAACGAGCCGCCGGGGGCGAGAAACCGTATCGCGCTAACCGGTCTTACGATGGCTGAGTATTTCCGCGACGAGCTTGGGCTTGACGTTTTGATGTTTATCGATAATATCTTCCGTTTCTCGCAGTCGGGTTCGGAGATGTCCGCGCTTTTGGGACGAATTCCATCGGCGGTCGGCTATCAGCCTACTCTTGCTAGCGAAATGGGTAAACTGCAAGAACGCATCACTTCTACTAAAAAGGGCTCCATCACCTCCGTTCAGGCCGTTTATGTGCCTGCGGACGACCTTACCGACCCTGCGCCTGCGACCGTTTTCGCGCACCTTGATGCGACGACCGTTTTAAACAGAGCGATCGCCGAAAAAGGAATTTATCCTGCCGTCGATCCGCTTGATTCGACCTCAAGAATGCTTGATCCACAAATCATCGGCGAGGAGCATTACAAGGTCGCTCGCGGCGTCCAAGCGGTGCTTCAGAAATATAAAGATTTGCAAGACATTATCGCGATTTTGGGTATGGACGAACTTAGCGAAGAGGATAAGCTCGTAGTCGAGCGCGCTAGAAAGATCGAACGCTACCTATCTCAGCCGTTTTTCGTAGCCGAGGTATTTACCGGAAGTCCGGGTAAATATATCTCGCTAGAGGAAACTATCGCTGGCTTTAAGGGAATTTTAGAGGGCAAATACGACGATCTGCCGGAGAATGCCTTTTATATGGTAGGAAATATCGACGAGGTAGTGGCAAAAGCTGAGAAGATGAAAGCATAGGAATTTTAAGATGAAAGAATTTTTGCTTTTAGATATCGTTACGCCCGAAGGGATGGTCTTTTCGGGCGAAGTCAAATCCGTCCAACTCCCCGGCATTACTGGCGAAATGGGTATTTTGCCGGGGCATGCGAGCTTGCTAACGGGGCTTAAAGATAAAAGCGAAGGCGGAGTCGTTGAGATCGTAGATAAAGATGGCAAAAAGCAGCTTGTTTTGGTAAACGACGGATTTTTGGAAGTTACCGAAGAAAAAACTACTATTCTAGCCACTCAAGCCGTAGCTATCGGAGGCGATAGCGAAAGCGCCGTAGCGAAGTCTTTGCAGCGCGCCAAAGATATGCTTGCATCTATTAGCTCCGATGCGGCAAATTCCGCAGCAATCATGGCTAGAGTCGACGAATTCGCAAGGCAAAATTAAATATGTTAGATCTGATTTTAAGTTATTTTTCAAGAAGCACGTTTATTACGATATTCGTGCTCTCTTGGTTGTCCATTTATTTTATCGTAACCTTTACGATTCTGATCTCTAGATTTGTAGGGCTTAGTGCGTGGCAACACCGCGAAGCAAAGGCACTCGAATCCTTGCTGATGGGTGGTAGGATTTCGCTTTCGGGCTCTATTTTTCAAAAAGTAAATACCGATAAAATTTCAAAAGAAGCCTTGGAAATTTATAAAGGCAAGGCCGAACGCGACTCCACTAGCGGACTTACTTGGCTATCTATCGTCGCCTCCACTTCGCCGTTTATCGGGCTGTTCGGTACAGTTGTTAGCATACTTCACACATTTTCCAAGCTCGGCGGTGGAAATTCCGGCATCGATACTATCGCTCCTGCGATTAGCGAGGCCCTGGTTGCCACAGGATGTGGAATTTTTGTAGCGATACCCGCATACACCTTTAGCTTACTTATAAAACGCAAAGCATACGAAGTTATGAGCATTATAAATCGTACAGCGGATATTTTGCTATTTAAAGCAAACACTGGAAAAGCTATTTAATGTATAATTTCGACGAAAATCCAGAGTTAAATATCACTCCGCTCGTCGATATTATGCTTGTTTTGCTAGCGATTTTAATGGTCGCGCAAACGGCGATTATCTACGATGAGAAGATTGAACTGCCTAGCGGCTCAAAAGCACAGGTTTCGGAAAATACCGCAGAATTCTTGCTTGTGCGTATCGGCGAAGATCGCAAGGTTTATATCGACAAAAGCTCGATGAGCCTAGCTGAATTCCCGGATAATCTCGTGTTGCTTAAAGGCACCGGCAAGTATAGCTTGGAAAAACCCGTCTATATCCAAGCCGATAAGAGACTCGTTTATGACGATGTAATGTTTGTCTTAAAGAGCTTAAAGCAAGCGGGTTTTACTAAAGTCGCGCTTCAAACAAATGGCTAATTATTCAAATTTTACGGGGGTTAAATACGATAATTTTAAATCGTTTTTAATCGCCCTTTTTGCCTATCTGCTGGTGATTTTCGTTCTTTTATATCAAATTTCAAAGCCGCAGGAAAAATTTAAAAAATATACCGACAATCCCAACGATTATATGGATGTTACTTTTGATTTCGAAATAGATGATAAACTTCCGTCCGCGCCTGAAATCGCTAAAGAAACGAAGCAGGGCGAGTTTGAAAATAAGAATATTAAGGACGTGCCGGAGGATAAAATTAAGACTACGGCGCAAGTAGTTCCGCCGCCTCCGGTGCAGGCGAAACCGAAAGAGCCCGAAAAGCCGAAGGAAGAGCCGAAGCCGGAACCTAAAAAGGACGAGCCTAAAGCTGAGCCCAAAAAAGAGGAGCCCAAGCCTGAGCCTAAGTTGGAAGATAAACCTTCCGAAAAAGTAGTAGAGAAAAAAGAGGAAACTAAGCCGGAGCCAAAAAAAGAGGAAAAACCGAGCTTGAGCGATCTTTTTTCGGATACGACTAAGGACAATAAGAAGCTTGAGGAGAGCGCTAAAGCTAGCGACGCCGTTCAGAGTAACAAAAAGTCCGATAAAGAAACCGCCACCTCTAGTGCTAAGGATAAAGCGGCATCTAAAAATGCTGTCGTCAAATCCGATAAGCTTGGCGGCAGGACGCAAAGGACGGGCGAGTATAACGCTTATTACGGCGCTATCGAGAAGAAGCTTCAAGTTCTATGGAGCAGATATGTGGCGACCGCGAAGGACGACGCAAGGATTAAGATAGTCTTTAGCGCAGATGGGCGAGTAGCGGATTATACTATTATAGAGCTGGGGCGAGAGACGGAATTTAACCAGAAGTTGCGAGATTTTTTGGATAATCTATCGACTCAGAGTTTCCCGAAATCTCCCGACGGAGCGTCGCACGAGATTGATACTAGGATGTCCGACGTAATGAAGACAAATTAGAATTTGTAAGGAAAAAAAGTGAAGAGACTTTTTTGTATTTTTGCCTTTTGCTGTATGCTTTTTGCAGAAGATGTGGATTCTGCTAAAAATTCTACCTCTTCAAATTTAAACACTGAAATTCAAAATTCTAAAGAATTTAGGGCTTATTATGGAGATATTGTAAAGAAGCTAGAATATCTGTGGCTAAAACAAGATGCTACCACTAACGATGACGCAGCGGTCGAGGTTACTTTCGGCGCGGACGGACGAGTGGTGGGTTATAAAATTATCGAGTTAGGTCGCGATATAAAATTTAACCAAAAGCTTGACAGATTTTTAAAGGGGCTTTCGGAGCAAAATTTTTCAAAATCCCCGGATAATAAACTTCATAAACTTAATATAAGATTAACCGAGATTGCGAAATCAAATTAAATTTAAGGAGAAAAGATGAAGAAACTACTTTTGATTCTTGCATTTTGTAGTAGCATTTTCGCGGCAGATGCGACTATGTCTATCGTAAACGAAGGGGTAAATCTACCTAAAATCGTTGTTCAGGATGCATCGAACCTTGCAAATTCAGAATTTGGCAACAAATTCTTTAAACTTATGGTGGGCGATCTAAAGGTCGGCGCGACTTTTGAAGTCAGCGACGAGTATCTACAAAGCAGCTATGATGCGGGCGCTTCCGATAATCTAGGCTCTAGCGGTGCCGCTCTGATCGTGCGCTACGCGGTAAGTGATAAAAGCTCGCCGATGAGCCTAAAAGCCAAAGTACTTGAAGCGAACAGCGGCAGGGTGATGTACGAGAAGAGCTTTACGCTTTCAAATGCCGAAAAGTATCCGTTTTTGGCACACATGGCGGTATCTGAGATCGTCAAGCAGCTAGGGTACTCAAACGTCGATTGGATGAAGGAGATGATTTTGCTCTCTCGCTACACTTCGACGCGTGAGAGCGAGATCATGGTGGCTGACTATACGCTTACTTACCAGCAGGTTGTGCTTCGCGGCGGATTAAATATCTTCCCTAAATGGGCAAGCGCAGCGCAGAACGAATTTTATTATACCTACTATGTCAATAAAAATACGCCCGCTATCTATAAATTTAATCTATCCAACGGCAGCAAGAGTAAAATTTTTACCGGTCACGGCATGACAATAGCTTCGGATGTAAGTGCCGACGGCAGAAAGCTTCTAATTACCAATGCGCCTAAAGATCAACCCGATATTTATTTGTATGATATAGCTTCGGGCAGCGCTAAGCAAATTACAGATTACGCTGGTATTGATGTAAATGGAAATTTTATCGACGGCGATTCGCGCGTGGCTTTTGTGAGCGATCGTCTGGGCTATCCGAACGTATTTGCCACTAGCATAAACGGCGGTAACGTTCAGCAGCTCGTCTATCACGGCAAAAATAACAATTCCATTAGCACAAATGGCAATTATGTTACTTACTCTAGTCGCGACGGCGGGGGCGGATTTAATATATATTTAATCTCTACCCAAACCGATATGATTCGCCAGTTAACGGCTAGTGGCAAAAATATGTTTCCTAGATTTTCTAGCGATGGCGGCAGCATTATGTTTATTAAGCAAGACGGCAGCGGAAGCTCGGTAGGTATTATCAGGGTTAACGAGAATAAAAGTTTTCAATTTCCGTTAAGAGTGGGTAAAATTCAATCGGTTGATTGGTAAAATATTAAAAAATCTCGTGATATAATGACTTCAATTTTTTTTGAAAGGATAGAAAATGAAACATTTAGTTTTATCTTCGATAGCAGTTGCTGCTCTATTATTGAGCGGTTGTTCTAAAAAGACCCCAGAGGCCGATACTACAAGCACAAGTAATGCAGATAGACTAGCTGCTTTGGCATCTCAGATCCAAAGTGAAGTTGGTACTGTTTATTTCGACTTTGATAAATTTAATATTAGAGCCGATCAGCAAGGCACAATCAATAATAACGCAGCTTTATTCAACCAAGCAGGCGCAGAGTCTCTAACCGTTAAAGTTGAGGGTAACTGCGATGAGTGGGGTTCTGATGAGTACAACTATGCTCTTGGTCTAAAGAGAGCTACTGCAGCTAAAGACGCATTGGTTGCTCAAGGCGTAAATGAGAGCAGAATTTCCGTAGTAAGCTACGGCGAGAGCAATATGGCTTGCACAGAGCATTCTAAAGAGTGCGACGCTCAAAACAGACGCGACGAATTCAAAGTTGGATTCTAATTTGAAATTTAAAAATTTCATGGTGGTGGCTCTTTTGGGAGCTGCCACTTTTTTAAATGCAGAAACTTCTGCATTTGATGCTGGCAATATTGATTCAGGCAGCTCTTACGGACTAACTGAAAACGAGCAAGTATTGCGCGATAACCGCAAGCGTATAAGCGAAATGCAAACTAGTGTAGATAATACACGCGAGAGTGTTGAAGGTTTGCGAAGCGTCCTTGAAGGAACAAATTCTAAAATTTCGAACCTGGAAAACAGGGTGGCGGATCTAGAAATTCGCGCTACCGGCAAAAGCCAAGGCAACAGCGAGCTAGATCAGATGAAACGAGATATCGCAACTATAAAAGCCCAAATTGCTGAAATCAATAAAAAATTAGGCAGCAGCGGCAGCGTAAAAAAAAACGCTGAATTAGACGCAGGCACTGCTTCAGCCCCTGCTAGTACAAAATCAGACTCCGATTTTAAATCAAAAGATCAAGCCTCGGTATTAAAAGAGGCCGACGCTTTATATGTGAAAAAAGACTATTCTGGCGCAAAAGAGCGCTATAATTATTTAGTATCTAAGAACTACAAGCCCGCTAAGGCAAACTATATGCTGGGCGAAATTTCATATTTTTCCGGCTCATACGCAGAAGCGATAAACTACTATAAAAAGAGCATCTCGCACAACGAGAGCCAAGACTACACCCCAAAACTTCTTTATCATACCGCGATCAGCTTCGATAAGATCGGCGATAAAGACAGCGCAGATAAATTCTACAAAGCGTTAAAGGCTTCATACCCGGACTCCAAAGAAGCTAAAGCCGCGCCCGCTAGATAACCTAAATTTAAATATAAAATCAAAAATAAAATTTTAAATAGGAGAAAACTATGGCTAACAACCGAGTTATAAAGATGCATTACGAGCTAAAAGACGGCAAAACCGGCGAAATTTTAGAGTCAAATTTAAACTCCGACCCGATCGCCTTTCTTAGCGGTAAAGATCAAATCATCCAAAAGCTGGAAGATGAAATTTTAAATCTACAAGCGGGCGAGAGTAAAACGGTTCTAATAAGCCCGAGCGACGGAGTCGGCGAGTATAAGCAGGACGCCGTGCAAATCTTGCCTAAAGAGCAGTTCGCGGGCATCGATCTGGCGGTGGGCATGGAGCTTTTCGGTCAGGCGGAGGACGGCGCGACTACCCGCGTAAGCGTCAAAGCTATCGGCGAGCAGGACGTTACCATCGACTTTAACCATCCATTCGCGGGCAAGGAGCTGGAATTTAACGTAAAAATCGTCGAGAATCGCGAAGCGACGGCGGACGAAATTCTTACCGGCCAGCCGGAGGGTGCTCACAGCTGCGGCTGCGGACATAATCATCACGAGGGGCACGAGTGCTGCGGCGGACACGGACACGATCACGCAGAGGATCACGAGTGTTGCGGAGGCCATGGGCATGCAGACGGTCATGAATGCTGCGGAGGTCACAATCACGAAAAAGATCACGAGTGCTGCGGCGGGCACCACCACGAACATTAGGATTTTTTATGAAATTTGCTTTTATCTTCCCCGGACAGGGCAGCCAAAGCGTAGGCATGGGCAGGGAGTTTTACGAAAACTCCGCATCTGCGCGCGCGCTTTTGGATGAGGCTTCAAGTTTTACCGATATCGATTTTAAAAATTTACTATTTGAGCCTAACGATAAGCTCGACGTTTCGGAATTTACGCAACCCGCGATTGCATTAAATTCCATGATGGCGCTTGCGGCGCTACAAGAAAGGCTGGATCAAGAAAAGCTTAACATCGCTCCGCAGTTTTTGCTCGGACATTCGCTGGGCGAGTTTAGTGCGCTAAGCGCTGCGAGAGGAATAGAGCCGAAGCAGATGCTAAAGCTAGTAAATATTCGCGGCGGGCTCATGCAGAGCGCCTGCGAGGGCAAAGGCGCCGGAATGATGGTGATCTTAGCTCTTGCCGACGAGGCAGTTGAAAAAATTTGCGCGGATGCGACGAGCGCAGGCAAGCAGGTTTGGGCGGCGAATTATAACTGCGATGGGCAGATTGTAGTCGCGGGTAAAAAAGATGATCTCGCATCGCTTGAGAGCGAGTTTAAAGCCGCGGGCGCAAAGCGCGCAATGCTACTGAATATGAGCGTCGCGAGCCATTGTCCGATGCTAGGGAGTGCTAGCGACGAGCTTTTGGAATTTTTACGCCCCGCGCTAAAAGAGAGCTTTGCCCCCGTCGTCGCTAATGCCACGGCGCGAGTATACAGGACAAAATCCGAAGCGCTAGAGCTGCTGAAAGCCCAGCTTATTAGCCCAGTGCTTTACAAGCAAAGCATCAAAAATTATGAGAGCGAGACGGACTGCTTCGTCGAGTTCGGCGCGGCGGTTTTAAAAGGTATAAACAAAAAGATCACGCAGAAGCCAACCTTCAGCATCACGGATCTTGCGAGCTTAGATGAGTTCCTGAAATTTGCAAAGGAGAACGGATGAAAGTAGCGATCTTGGGTGCTATGCCCGAAGAGATCGAGCCACTACTGTCTGCGCTGCGCGAGCGGAGTGTGAGCGTGGAGGCCGTGGAGCACGCGAATAATAAATTCTACGCCGCTAAGCTTAACGGCCACGATCTCGTGATCGCGTATTCGAAGATCGGTAAGGTAAATTCTGCCCTGACCGCTACGGTTATGATCGAGAAATTCGGCGCGCGCGCGCTCATTTTTACGGGCGTCGCGGGGGCTTTGAAGCGCGGCATTAAGATCGGCGAAATTTTATACGCTACCGCGCTCGTGCAGCACGATCTGGATATCACGGCGTTTGGGCATCCGCACGGATTCGTGCCGGGAAGTAAAATTTCAGTCCAAACCGATGCGAAGCTAAATTCTATCGCGCAAAGCGTCGCCGAGCAGCTAGGCATCACGCTAAAATCAGGCGTCATAGCTAGCGGCGATCAGTTCGTAAGCGGTGAGGAGCGCAAGAGCTGGATCGAGCGGACGTTTGACGCGAGCGCGGTCGAGATGGAGGGAGCGAGCGTGGCGCAGGTGTGCGACGCGCTAGGCGTGCCGTTTTGCGTGCTGCGCGCGATAAGCGATGAGGCGGGACACAAAGCGGAGTTTGACTTTGACGAGTTTATGGTCAAAAGCGCGCAAACGAGCGCAAATTTCGTCCTAAAAATGATCGAAAGGCTATGATAAACCTCTCCAAAAAACTACTTCGCCGCGTCGGACAAACCAACGCCAAATACAAGATGTTCAAGCGCGGCGATAAAATTTTACTAGCTCTTAGCGGCGGCAAGGACAGCATGAGCTTGGCGCACGTGCTGAAGCACTTCCAAAGCGTAAGCCCGCTAGATTGGGAGTTTCGAGCCGTTACCGTCACCTACGGCATCGGCGAGGACCTGCACGAGATAAGCGCGCATTTTAAAGAGCACGAGATCCCCTACGAGATAATCGATACTAAAATTTTTGAATTCGGCAAGGAAAAGATCCGCGCAAACACCACGTTTTGTAGCTTTTGCTCGCGTATGAGGCGCGGCTACATCTACTCCTATGCGCTTGAGCACGGCTTTAATAAGATCGCCATCGCCCACCACCTTGACGACGCCGCGGAGAGCTTTTTTATGAATTTCACCTTCAACGGCGCGCTGCGCACCCTCGCTCCGCGCTACGTCGCCGAAAATGGGCTTGTGATCATCCGCCCGTTCATTCTCACGCGCGAGCGCCAAATCGCCGCCTGCGCCAGAGATAACGAGCTTCCGATCATGCGCGAGGAGGAGGTTTGCCCCGCGAGGCAATACGGCGGCAAGGAGCCCACTGCGCGCGCCGCTACGAAGGAGCTTTTGGCGCAGTACGAAAAGGCCCATCCGAGGTTTTTTATCAGCCTGCAAGCCGCCTTTGCCAACATCCACGAAGAGACCTTTTTCGAGCCTAAATTTTAAAATTTTAAGCGGTTTGCACTCCCTCGCTCAAACGAATTCAAAGCGCGCAGTTCTTGCGATAGCATGAGTTTCGCGCGCCCAGTTCGATTTTTTGGCTTGAATGAGCCTGACGCACGCAGAGTAGTTATCTTCCCCCGTGCTCAAACGAGCTGCGAGCCGCAGTGCGAGCAGTAGTCGCCCCACCGCATCTAAGTTGTGGCGCGAGCGATTGAGCCCCTGCGTCCGACTGCGCTAGAGTGGTGTGCTTCTGCGTCCGAAGCTATGCGCATGAGCGACTGTGCCCTCTGTGCCCGAGAAGCTACAAGCGATAGTAAGTTGTGCGTCGCTGTATCTGTTTTTGCGAAACAGCCGCGGCTGTTTTCGGCGCCGTACTTTCGTCTTGCTCAAAAGCCGCCCGTACTAAGCGGAGCCTTACGAGCGAGCGTTAAGAGGCTCGCAAAGCTCGCGCGAAAGACAATTTTGGAAATTTCATCTCAAAAAATGTTTTAGAAATTTTACCCCGCAAAATTTTAAAATTTTAACGAAGCCGAATTCAAAATTCAAACGGAGCCAAATTTTAAAATTTTATCGGAGCAAAATTCTAAAATTTCGCGCAGCCGAATTTACGCTCTCGTTTCATAAACGTTACATTTTGAAATTTTGCCGCTCGCGAGGGCTTAAATTTCACGCGGATTCAAAACTCCTCAAACCCTCCGCTGTCGCTCGCTCAGATTAAATTTTAAAATTTCGCTCGCGTCGTACTGCTCCTCAAATTTACACACTACGAAATTTTAACCGATTTTCGCTCCGAAATTTATGCCGCATTAATCGCCGCGGATATATAATAGCGAATGTCATATTTCACAAAGGAGTAAGCATGGCTACAATCCAACCAAGCTATAAGCTTTTCATCGACGGCGAGTTTGTGGGTGCCGAAGGCGGCGCGAGCCTAGACGTTTTTAATCCCGCTACCGGCGAGAAAATTTCAAAGATCGCAGATGCTAGCAAGGCCGACGTCGATAGAGCGGTCGCCGCAGCCCGCAAGGCGTTTGAGAGCTTCCGTCGCACTAGCGTTTATGAGCGCAGCGCGCTGCTAAATAAGATCGCCGACGTCCTAGAGCAAAACGCCGAGTTCATCGCGACCGTAGAGACTATCGACAACGGTAAGCCGATCCGCGAGACGCGCGCGGTCGACGTAGCGTGGTCGATCGAGCATTTCCGCTATTTTGCGGGCGTGATTTTGGGCGAGGAGGGCAGCGCCAATATGCTAAAAGAGCGCTATTTATCCGTCGTTTTACGCGAGCCGATCGGCGTAGTAGGACAGATCGTGCCGTGGAATTTCCCGTTTTTGATGGGCGCGTGGAAGCTCGCTCCGCTGATTGCTGCGGGCGATACGTGCGTATTTAAGCCAAGCTCCGAGACCAGCCTTAGCATTTTGGAGTTCATCCGCCTAATCGCGCCGCTACTTCCAAAGGGCGTCATCAACGTCGTAACCGGCAAGGGAAGCAAAGCAGGCGAGTTCGTCCGCACTCACAAAGGGCTCGATAAGCTCGCGTTTACGGGCTCGACCGAGGTCGGCAGAGGCATCGCGCTAGCCGCGGCGCAAAAGATCATCCCCGCTACGCTTGAGCTTGGCGGCAAGAGCGCAAATATCATCTTTGACGATTGCGACTTCGATGTTGCGATCGACGGCGTGCAGCTGGGAATTCTTTTCAACCAAGGCCAGGTCTGCTGCGCGGGAAGTAGAATTTTTGTGCAGGAGGGCATCTACGATAAATTCGTACCGGCGCTCGTGGAGAAATTTAAGCGCATCAAGGTGGGCGATCCGCTCGATCCGAATACCCAGATGGGATGCCAGATCAACAAAAAGCAAGCCGATAAAATTTTAGAGTACGTAAAAATCGGCGTAGAAGAGGGCGCTAAGATCGCCGTGGGCGGCAAGCGACATAGCGCGGGAGAGGCTTTCGTCGAGCCTACGCTACTCGTGGACGTGCGCAACGACATGCGCGTGGCGCAGGAGGAGATCTTCGGTCCTGTGGGCGTCGTGATTAAATTTAAAGATCAAGACGAGCTCGTCCGCATGGCGAACGACAGCCTCTACGGACTAGGCGGCGCCGTATTTACGCGCGATATCGCAAAGGCGCTCACGGTCGCACGCCTGCTTGAGACGGGTCGCGTGTGGGTCAATACCTACAACCAGATCCACGCCGGCGCGCCGTTTGGCGGCTACAAAGAATCGGGCATCGGTCGCGAAACGCACAAGATGATCCTGGATCACTACACCCAGACCAAAAACATCTACATCGACACGATCTCCAAACCGAGCGGCTTTTACGAGCAGTAAGGCTTAGCGCGGTATTTCGGGCGGTTTGCGCCGCCCGAAATTTTATTCTGATTGACTTGATTGAGTATTTGATTTTAAGACTGCTTCGGTTTAGATAAAATCCCTGTATTCGATATTTTTATCACTCATTAAAATTTTTAATTTTTCAAAATCCTCTTTTGTTATATAGCTTAAAGGCAAAATAATCGAGCTTAGATTAAATACGATATTTGCCAAATTAAATTTTAGTTTTAGGCAAAATGTTTCGCCTCCAGGCAGATATGCAAATGTAGCAATATATTTAATCTCATCATATTTTAGAATCCTTTGCCAAAATATATATCTTACTATCACTTTATCATCGTAGCACGCAATAAATTTAAAGCAATTCGGAATAACCGTCGTATAAAAAAGACCGATTAGCGTTATCCAGCCTACGATAGGAGCATAAGGTTTATCAAGCATTATAAAAACAATGGCGATATAAAATTGTAAAATTTTAACTACCGCATAAAAAGGTCCATAAAAACGCCTCGCCCTTTTTATGATTAGTAGCGGCTCATCCGGTTTGGTATCGTTCATCTGGAATTCCTTGATTTTCCAAATTTAATAAACAAATATTTTTAATATTAATGCAAAAAGTCCCAAATAAATGCAAAAATAGGCAATAAATGAGATACGCAATAAAATACGCCTATAAATTTGTGTGCGAAACCTAAATTTTCTTTGGTTTCTTTCACAGACTCAATCAATACATTAAAATCAAAAAAATGCTTTATATAATTACCCTTTACATAAACGCTATTGAGCAAAATCACGCCAAGTAGCAGAAACATAAACCAGCCTCTAGCCAGATCATAATAAATGCCCATTAGCCCTCCGTTTATATAAAATATTCAGGCGAATTTTAACTTCACTACGCTTACGCAGCGTTTAAATTTAATCTCGCTGCGCTACGGCTAAATTTTAAAATTTCAAACTCGCCGTTTAAAGAGCCGTCATCTGTGCGAGTGAGCGTAGGCGAGTGCATGCAAGAAACAACCTCGGCGCCGTTTTATCGCAGACCTCGTCCGTACCGAGCCGCGCTAAGTCCCAAAGCTCATGCGATTACTAATTTTGCTATCGAGCCGCACCGAACCGCAGGCAAACTCGCGCGGCAAAAATATAAATTTACGCTATAATCTTGCAAAGCAGAGCGTAGAACTCCTGCTGCGCGTATACGATGAAATTTAAACAAAGGCCCGCAAATTCGGGTTTCTTAGCTTTCGCGCGGCTGCGGCGTAACGCTAAATTTAATGGAGGGCGCATGGATAAGGAGCGGTATATTTTTGAGAAATTTAGATCGAAGCTTAACGGCGATGATTGCGCCGTAATCGGCGAGCGGGCGTATTGCAAGGACCTTTTCGTCGAGGGCGTGCACTTCCGCCGTGGCTGGCTGAGCCTGCGCGAGATCGGCGCAAAGGCGATGCTCGTGAACATCTCGGATATGATCGCGACGAATGCGCGCCCCAAATACGCCCTGCTGGGGCTTGCGCTGCCGCGCGAGATCGGCACGCGCGAGATCGACGAGCTGTGCGCGGGCGTGAGCGAAACGGCGCGCGAGTGGGGCATACGGATCATCGGCGGCGACACGATCGGCTCGGATCGCATCGCGCTTAGCGTGAGTCTGATCGGCGAGTGCAAGCGCCCAGTGTTTCGCAGCGGCGCGCGCGTGGGCGATCTCATCGCGCATACCGGCGAGCTGGGTAGCGTCGGGCGCGATCTAGCGGTGCTTTTAAGAGATGAAATTTCGCCCGCTAGCTCGCAGACGCAAAACCGAAACGATAAAATTTCGTCGCTGCAAAGCTCAAATAACGCGCTGCAGGGCCTAAATACTGAGGCTTCAGCGGCACAAAATCCTGGCGATGAGGTGCGAAGCCCGGACGATAAAATTTCATCTGCGCGCGCTAAACTACAAAGCCTGGACGCCGAAAATTCGGCGCAAAATTCCGTGTCGCGGAGCAGAGACGATCACAAGAGCCCTACGGCGCAAAGCCTCGCATGCGAAAATTCCGTGTCTCAAAGCCCCGCGTACGAAGGCTCAGTGTTTGATCTGCGCGAGGATATGCGCGCAAAAATTTCAAAAAATTCGCGCTTCGTTAGGCCCGTCTTGCGCGATAAGTTTTTTTACAAGGCGGCGAAGTTCATCAGCGCGGCGATGGACATTAGCGACGGGCTCGCGCAGGATCTGCCCCGCCTGCTGGAGGCTAGCGGCGTGGGTGTGCGCTGGATCGCCCGCCCTAGCGAGGCTGCGTTGCAAAGCGGCGAGGAGTACGAGATTTTGTTCAGCTTCGCGCCGAAGTTTTTGCCCAAAATCTACGCAATTGCCGCTAAGGCGGGCGTTTCGATCAATATCATCGCCGAGGTTTGCCCGCGCACGCCGCAAAGCTCTATGGAATTTCACGGCAGCTCACACCACTTCGCGCCTTGAAATTTTGCCGAGCTCGCTTTAAATTTTTAAGGCGCGCGGCATGGAATTTCAAATTTTGTGGAGCCACGAAATTTTGTGGAGGCGTAGAATTTTATGAAGCCGAGGAATTTGAAATTTGAAATTTCGCTCCTTCACGTAGCCTACACGCAAGCTCGCTATCATACCGCTACAAAATTTACAAAGGAGCCGTATGAGGGAGATCGTAAAAAAATTTGTCGCAGGCGACGCGGATATTATATTCGCAAGACTTTCCGTTATCATCGTGCTTGCCGTGATGGGCAACTACAAGTGGTTTGAGTTCGAGGTGGAGGCTTTAAAGCCGCTCTTTTCGCAGACGTGGCTTTCGTTTTTACCGTCAGCGCTCGGGGACGCCGGCGCGAGCTATTTTTTGGGCGTGGTGGAGACCGTGGGTTATCTCTCGCTCATCGCGGGCTTTTTCAAGCCGAAGGCGGGCATCGTGGGCGATCTCATCGTGATCGTCATGGCGCTGAGCACGCTCAGCCTACTGCCGCAGCTGGGCAAGATCGACGGCTTTATCTTTAAAGACCTTTTCTTGCTAGGCCTTGGCTTGGTGCTGCTAAAATACGACCTGGCGCGCCTTTGCCGCGGAGAAAAAAGCTGCGATTGAGCCATCAAAACATATTGGCGTCGGTTCCGACGCAACACTAAATGATCGCGCACGGCGAGTTTGAGGCGTTTTGATTTAAAGCTTGCTTTGCTAGCGGTTGCGTGCTTGAGTTTGCTTGCTTGCGTAGCGCCGTTTAAAATACGACCGCGCGCTAAAATTTTATGACGCACGGTTGAAATTTATCGAGCTGCGGTAATTAAATTTTGCCAACGCACAAACTCAAAATTATAAAATTTAAATTGACCTATCAGATTGTGCCACAAATTTAGTCGCGTTAAATTTGACGGCGAAAGCTTAATCCTAAGCTCAAAGCATTAGATTTAGATCCGGCCGAATTCGCGTTTGATTAAGCGAAACGAAAAGCGCAAAGTTATATCATTCCTTAGAAATTCTCCAATTTTTTCGAAAGGATGAGATATGAAGCACTTTTCACTCTCAAAGGCCGTTTTTATGGCGGCGAGTCTAGCTCTGCTCGGGCTAACGGTTGCGAATGCGCAGGAGAAATTTTCCCCAGTCATCGTCATTCACGGCGGCACCAGCGGACTTGATCTAACCAAGGAGGAGTTTAAAATCCGCGAGGAGCCGATGAAAAAAGCGCTTTTAGCGGGTCAAGCCGTGCTTGAAAAAGGCGGTAGCGCGATGGATGCCGTAACGGCGGCCATTATGGTGCTTGAGGACGATCCGAATTTCAACGCGGGCAAGGGCGCGGTATTTACATCCGACGGATTTAACGAGCTCGACGCCTCGATCATGGACGGCTCGACCAAAAAAGCGGGCGCGGTCGCGATGGCGCGTCATATCAAAAACCCGATTCTAGGCGCCAGACTCGTGATGGATAAGACGTGGCATACGCTTGTTGCGGGCGAGGGAGCCGACAAGCTCGCTAAAGAAAACGGCCTGGAGATGGTCGATCAGAAGTATTTTTTCACGCAGTTTAGATACGACGCGCTGCAAAAAGCCAAAGAGAAGCAAAAGCTGCTACTTGATAGCGAAAAGGCGAAAAAGACGTCGTTAAATTTACACGAGCGTCCATATCTTGGCACCGTAGGCGCGATCGCGCTGGATAAAAACGGCAACCTAGCCGCAGCGACCAGCACGGGCGGCATGACCAACAAAATGACCGGCCGCATCGGCGATAGCCCGATAATAGGCTCCGGAACCTACGCCGACAACGACTCGGTGGCGGTTTCTTGCACCGGCACGGGCGACATCTACATGCGCGTAAACGCCGCGCACGAGGTCTCAGCTCTGTATAAATACAAAACCTCCGACGTGCAAAAAGCAGCCGAAGATGCAGTAGCCCAGGTCAAAGCTCTAGGCGGTAGCGGCGGCATCATCTCGATCGACAAGCACGGACACACCGGCTTTGCGTGGACTAAAGATAAGCTAGGTATGTATCACGGCGAAGCAAGGCTCGGAGACAAACCGATCGTTTATTGGCCGTTAGGGGAGAAATAAACGTAAATTTAGCCCCTTTGCGGGGCTAAATTTAAATCAAATAGCGAGGATAAATACGCTTTTTATCGCACATCTATCAAATTTAGCGCCTTCGTCGATCAAGCGCTTCGGCGAGGCTAAATTCGGTTAAATTTTACTTTCAGCACCTCGGCGAAGCGCAAATTTTCTATTTAAAATCGGCTCTCTTTAACTTAGGCTCAAAACAAGGGGTATTAAACTCCACCGAGCCTTAAATTTTACCGAAATCCATATTTCTTGATACCAAAGCACTCAAATTTCAGGTAGAATATCGCCACATAAAATCAAGGCGGTAAAATGAAAAAATTTATAGTCGTTCGCGGACACGCGGGCTCGGGTAAAACGACTTTCGCAAAAGAGAAGATTAAAGAATTTCGAAACGAATACCCGCAGGCGCAAATTTATCATCTGGAAAACGATATGTTTCTAACCGATGAGGCGGGGGTTTATACTTGGTCGCCGAAGCTTTTGGAGGATGCAAAGCGCAAGGTCGCCCGCGAGATAAAGCAGGCGTATAAATTTGCCATGGAAAACAAAGATAAAGACGTTCTTATCGTGCTTAGCAACGTGAGTGCGCGCACCAAAGAGCTGCTAAGCCTAAAAGAGCAAGCCGCCCAGAATGGATTTATTTTCGAATGCTTTAGAATGCAAAATTTCTTCGCCTCCGAGCACGGCGTCGATGAAGATACGGTGATAGCGATGTTTATCAAGGTCGCAAACAACAAAATAGAGGGCGAAATTTTGATCCCGCCCGTCAATCCTATGAGCGAAAGCGTAGCGCAAAAGATCAAAGACGCGGCAGCTCTAAACAGGCGCGATCTGCCCTTTGATGCGGCGCAAAATACCTACGTAACGAAAAAATATATCGCCGCCACGCAGGATAAAAGGCTCTGGAGTGCGCGTCAAAGCGAGCTTTATCCCGAGCTTCGCACCTACAAATACTCAAAACGCGTCTTTTTCAAAGCCGATTGGGATAAGGCGCTACTTGAGATGCGCGGACTCATAATGGACGATAATTTAAATATCATCGTGCGTCCGTTTAAAAAGGTCTATAACTACTCGGAATTTACCTCGCGCAAAAGCCTTTATCCTATCGATATCACAGACGATACGCCCGTGCTTGCCGTGCGAAAGGTAAACGGCTTTTTGGGGTGTTGCACCTACGTAGATATTGGCGAGAGCGGCGCGAGCTTTAACCGCCGCGTCATCTACTCTACGACGGGATCGACCGATAGTAGATTTGCACAGATGACGCGCGAGCACTGCTGTAAATTTGAAGAGATTTTCAAACGCTATCCAAATAAAACTTTTTTATTTGAGATCACCGACGAGAGCGATCCGCACATTGTAGAAGAGGAGCTTGGAGAGACTTTTATCGGACTTATCGACGTTAAAACCGGCGCGCAAGAGAGCGAATTTGAGCTGGATAAGATCGCCGCAAGTACCGCTGGCGCACTAAAAAGACCTTTTTATAAAGATGGCGAGCAGTATCTAAAAACGACCTTTGCGGAGCTTAAAAATATAGTCAAAGAGGCGAAATTCGAGGGCTTTATGGTGTATATCCCAAGCCAAAACGATTTTTGCTTTAAGATGAAAACGCCTTATTATCTCGTGAATAAATTTTTCGCTCGCAGTAAAAACGAGGCGCTTTCCGGCAAACTGGATAAAACCAAGCTCGATGAGGAATTTCACCCATTGGTCGATCACATCAAAGCAAACGAGCGTGAATTTAGATCCCTTGACGAGCAGGGCAAGCTAGGCTTTATAAAAGAATTTTTAGAAAAAGTTTAGCGATTAGCGCGAATATTTGACGCCGCGTAAATTTGAACGTAAAGCGTAAATTCGATGCGGCGATTAAAGCTTAAAGGAAAATGATGATATTTTTTACCTCCGATTTGCATTTTTATCACGGCAATATTATGAAATACTGCCCTAAATTTAGGGCTTTTAACGATGTAAGCGAGATGAACGAAAAGCTAATAGAGCTCTGGAATGCCGTAGTGAGGCCAGAGGATACGGTTTATGATCTGGGAGATTTTGCATTTTGCAATAAATTGAAGGATCTAAAAAGCGTCGCGCGTAGGCTAAACGGCTCGCATGTGTTGATTTTAGGCAACCACGATACGCTCATTAGCCAAAACAAAGAAGCGCTGCTGCGCGAGCTAAAAGATGACGGAAATCCTATTTTTAGCGATATCCTGCACTACAAGGAGCTAAATTTTGACGGCGGCGCGGGCGCGATGAAGGACGGCAAGGCGGGTATGAGCATCTGTATGTTTCACTATCCCGTAGAGGAGCACAACCACGCCTCGCGAGGCTCTTTTATGCTTCACGGACACTTGCACGACCGCGCTTCCAGCCTAGAGGGGCGCATACTAAACGTAGGCTTTGACTCGCACGGCAAAATTTTAAGCTTAGAGGAGATCGTGCAAATTTTAGGGCAAAGGCAAATCGCGGCAAGATATTCGTGATCCGGGCTAAACGCGGACAGCCGCAGCATTGATTTAAGCGTAGCCTGCCGCAATATCTTACAAAAGCACCCGCATAATACCGGGATAGGCAAAGGACTCGGCGGTATCTTTATCGACAAGCACTGACACACGGGCTTTGCGTGGACGAAAGATAAGCTAGGGATGTATCACGGCGAAGCAAGACTTGGAGCCAAACCGATCGTTTATTGGCCACTTGGCGAGAAATGATCGGGTTAGCAGATAGCGCAGAGAGCAGGTAAGCGCTCGGCAAGAAATGATCGAATTCGATCCCACCTATTTTGACTCGGGCGGGGTCAAATTTGGTTAAATTTAATAGCTTATTCAAAAATCCCAGAATTTGATTTTATATGAAAGACGAAGTCAAATTTAAAAGCGATAAAACCTAGCTTCACCGCTCAAATTTTGCCCTTTTGCCTACGCGCAAATTTTAAAATTTGCCGCACGCTTTAAAAGATCGGTGCGTATTAAAAGACGATTACGCGCTTAAAATATCTGCTCCAATCGTTTTAATAAAGCTTCGCTTCGGCGTGACGGAGCTAAATTTTAATTTACTCGCGCGTAGTCCACGCCAACACACCGAGCGGCAAGAATGAGAAGCAAATAGATATTTTAGTACGAAACCTAAAACGACACAGCCTTTTGCGCAGCCATGAATACGGCGCGTATGAAGTAACAGAGCAAGGGCGAACCCAATCGGCGCGCCGCGAAATTTTTACGGAATTTTGCCGATTGTCGCGCGCGGTTTTATCTGAACTGCTGCAAATTTTATCCCTAGCCGCCGTAATTCTGCTCGCGTCCAAATAAAATTTCACGAAATTCCGTAGAATTTTACGCTGCGTATTTTGCAAACCGGCGGGCGAAATTTTGTGGGTGCGACCGAATTACATGCGCAAATTCCGCCGTCAAATTATAATCTGGCGCAAATTTTGCGGACGGAATCGCGCTAGCTAAATTTAAACTCACGCGGTTAAGCCTAGCAAGCCCGCCTTCTAAAATTTCGTTTGCGCAGAATTTCATTTGTGTAAAGTTAAAATTTCACCTCAAATTCCGTCCAATCCTCATTGCTATCGCACGAAATTTTAAGCCCGAGCTCGTCGCAGTATTTTTTCACGATAAAAAGCCCGATGCCAAAGCCGCCGTTGCGTTGATCAAAGCGGGTGTAAAGCTCGAAAATATGCGGCAGATTTTGCCGCGCGATGCCCGCGCCGCTGTTTTTTATGCGAAGCGAGCGCTCGCTTAGGCTCACCTCGACGCAGCCGAGCTCATCACAATATTTTATCGCATTGCCAAGCAGATTGTCAATGATTTTTCGCAGCTTAAACTCATCCGCGCAAAAGGTTACCGGGCGCAGATCGGCGCTTAAGCTTATGCGCTTTTGCTCCGCAGAGACGCCGAAATACTCTATGCGGCTTTGCACTAGCTCGCCTAAATTTACCTCCCGCCTGCTGCCGCTTTTGTTTAAGCTTAGCGCGGTTAGATCCTCAAATAGCGCGTTTATCGTATTTGCGCCCGCCTTGATATTACCCAGATATTTTTTCGGCTCGGTTTCAAAAAGCTCGATACTCATCAAAATCACGCTAAGCGGGGTTTTTATCTCGTGCGTCGTGTCGCGGATGAAGCCGTCAAGAAACTCGATCTTTTCATAAAGCGGGCGCAGTGAAAGGCGGATGATAAAATACGCGATCAACAAAATAAGCGCCAAAACAAGCGCGCTCACAGCTAAAATTTTAAGCTTCAGCGCCGCCAGCTTGCCCTCAAGCGCCTCAGTTTTGATCGCTACGTAGTACTCCGTGCCGTCCTTGGCGGCGAGATTAAACTGCTCGATCCTGCTCGCTCCCTCCATATACACGCGCGGCGCATCATCCTTCGGCTCAAAATCCCGCGCGATCTCATCGCTGCTATTCAGATCCGCCGCGTATGCCTGCATGGCGTCGAAATCGCCCTCGTTTAGGCGCCCGCCGCGCGCTAGCTTAGCCTCTAAGCCGTGCTTGAAATCCCTGATCGCAAAGGCATCGCGATCCGCGATAAAAAACTTCTCCCGCTCGTAAAATACACTGCTTACCAGTGCCAAAAACAGGACGCTGGTGAGCGTATAGAGCAAAAAAATCGGTAGAATTTGACGCATTTTGGACACGGCGCGCTCCTAGAGATATTTGTAGCCAAGCTTGGAAGCGTTTATGATGCGATCCTTGCCCAAAATTTTTCGCAGCTCCGCGATATAAACGCGCAGGCTAAGCTCGCTCGGGCTCTCGTCGTAGTCCCACAGCGCGGCGAAAATTTCATCTTTACTAAGGAATTTATCGCGGTTTTTCAGAAGCAGAGCAAGAAGCCGCGCCTGCTTTTGAGGCATCGGCACGGCTCTTCCGTTGTGATAAAGCGCGCGCTGAGCCATATCGAAGCTAAAGCTTCCGCCGATATTTTCGCGCAGGGCGGCGTTGTGGACGAAGGTGCGCTTTAGTAGATTATCTGCGCGCAGAGCCAGCTCTTTTAGCTCGAAAGGCTTTTTGAGGTAGTCGTCGCAGCCGCTTTTAAAGCCACTTTCGACGTCTTGCAGAGTATTTAGCGACGTCGTGAAAATGCACGGTGCTCCACGCCCCGCCTCGCGCAGCTCGCGAAGTAGCGCAAAGCCGTTGCCGCCGATGATTTTGACGTCGAAGATCCACAGATCGAAGCTCTTTTCGTACGCTAAAGAGAGCGCCTCGTCGTAGCTTTTACTGCCGCTTACCTCGTGCCCCGCGCCGCGCATATAGGTGCACATCATATCTAGCAGCATCCCCTCGTCCTCGACGATCAAAACCCTTGCCATAGCTCGCCTCCTTGCGTAGAATTTTTGAAATTATACTCTGTGAAATTCCACGTAAAATTTAATTGCGAAATTTCACGGCAGATTTTATCGCAGCGAAAACGGCGCGTCTTAGCTCAAAAGTATGCTTACTAAATTTAGGCTTGTAAGATCGCTCGCCTAGTATTATTCGCGCGGCGCAGCACAAGAAACTAAAATTTTACGATATAAAATTTTCACGCCGCGGAATTTTAAAATTTACGGGCAAAACATTGGGCTTTAAAATTCCGCCGCTACAAAATTCTAAATTCCGCAACATAAAATTTTACGGCGCAGAATTTCAAAAACCTCGCCTGTGCCGATAAAATTTTGCGAAATTTCATCGGCGCTACGCCGCATAAATTTCAAGCTAAAATTCTCGCGCCGTGTTTCGATAAAACGAAATTCCGCGCAAGTGCTGCGCGGAACTACGTAGCTTGCGCGCGGGCAGCTATTGCTGCGTCATAGGACACGGAGCGGCGCCAGCATTTTGATTGCACGGCATATCGCCTCTTGGCGGCATTGCCGGACCCGCGCCGTCACCCATCCCTCTAGGCGGCATATGGCCGCACTCACCGGGGGCCATATGCGATCTGTGCGGACCGAACCCGCAAGCAGGCCTTTTAAATTTGCCGAAATTGCCGCGGTCTTTAAGCTCGATATCAAGCCTATCCGCCTGCTCGACGCTTAGCTTGCCCGCCTGAGCGTTATAGTTTTTTCTAAACTCGTCCAGGAATTTCTCGCGATCCTCGACGCTCATAGCGTCCAGCTTCTTTTTAAACTCCATCTTAAATCCGCGCTTAAGATCCCTTGCCTGCGCTCTTAGCTCGCCTGCGCGCTTGTCGATCTCAAACGCCGCTTCGCTTAAGCTCTTGGCGTCCGCGCCGGCGATCGAGGCATTGATCTGCTCGGGGCTGCTTGAGCTAAAATCTGCGGCGAACAGCACGCCCGCGACTAAAACACTTGCTAAAACAATCTTTTTCATTCTCTCTCCTTTGTGAAAGTTAGCGTGATTGTAGAAAAAAGTCGTGAAGAAAAAGTTAAATGAAGCTCACGCCGCCAAAATAGCTCGGCGCCGTAAATTTAGAACTTTGATTTAAATTTAGAAAATTTTGCGCTGCGGCAAAAACAGGGCGTAATGAGCGCAAACGGAGTTAAATTTTAAAATTTTAAGCAGGAGAGGGTGCTGCGCAGCGCGTAAATTTAGCATAAAATTTCGCGCTGCATAAGTTGTATCAAAGCCCGCCGTGCGTAAATTTAACGGCAGAGCGGGCGTATCTCGGCGCTGCGGACGGCGAAATTTCATCGCGTAAATTTAACCGCAGGGCTGCTAAATTTAGAGATTGCGGATAATTAAATTTCATCCGCGAAGAAGCTTATTTTATGACGCCGCAGACCATTCTAGCGCCGCCGCCGCCAAGCGGCTTCGGATGGTCGCTGTGGTTATCGCCGCCGACGTGAACCATTAGCGAGTGGCCCTTTAGCTCATCTAGGCTCTTGATCTTCGGAGCTAGCACCGGATAGACCGCATTGCCCTCGGCATCGACAAAAAGCGCAGGCAGATCGCCCTTGTGACCGCTATCGTCCCAAGCAAACGAGTGCTTTTTGGTGTCGCTCGGATCCCAGTGGCCGCCCGCTTTCATGCCTAGACCCTTCTCGGTCGCGCCGCAGTCGGCGTTTTGATGCACGTGAAAGCCGTGCACGCCGCTAGCAAGACCCTTTAAATTTGGGAAAAATGCCACGCCGTAGTTCGTCTCGACCGCTACGACCTCACCGACGCTCACGTTGCCCTTCTCGCCCAGCTGCTCCATATTGATGACGAGGTGCTTGCCAGACTTAGGGTCGAAATTTTGCATATCGCCGTGCTCGTGAGCGATCAAGGCGCTTGCGACTAAAATTGATGAAATTAGAAATTTCTTCATGATAAATCCTTTAAAATGAAATGCGTTTGCAATTCTATCAAAAAAATACTTAAAAATAATTTTTTTCAATTAGACAAATTTCGCTTTTTATCTAAAAGACTTATCGCGAAGAATAAAATCAAGCTGAAAATCACGAGCAAAACGCTTAAAATCAGCGCCCGCTCGTTTTCTCCGTCATACACGGCGCCCATGATCGCAAGGCCTAGCGTGTCGGTTTTGCCCACGATGTTTCCGCCCAGCATCAGCGTGATACCCACTTCGCCAAGCCCGCGCGAGAGCGCTAAAATAAGCGCGGAGCCGAGCGTTTTAAGCGAGCTTGGAAGGATTACGAAGAGGAAAATTTGAGCTCTGTTTTTGCCCAAAATTTGCGCGGCTTCGATTAGACTTTTAGGAAAGAGCTCAAAGCTCGCACACACGGGCTTTACAAACAGCGGCAGCCCCACCAAAAATGCGGCGATTACCAATGAAGAAAAGTTAAAAACGATGTCTAAATTCAACGCAGAGCCGATAAATCCGCTCTTTCCGAAGATGTAAAGAAGCAAAAATCCCGTCGCGATCGGCGGGAAGATGAGTGGAAAAATCACTAAAATTTCGACGATTTTTTTAAATTTAGCTTTGCTGAAAGCTAAAAAATACGCAATTGCCAGCCCTATTGAAATCAGCAGCAAAAAACTGCAAAAATAGGGCTTTGGCGCTTAGTATCAGAGGATGTGTGATCCAAGCTATGTCGCTCATTTAAGGCCGAATTTTGAAAAAATCTCTTTTGAGCGGTCCGATTGAAATTCCTTCATCACCTTTTCGCAAAGCGCTTCATCACCGCACGCGCTAAGCCTCGCGATGCCGATGTATGCGGGGCTGTAGAGGCTCTCGTCGATGTAGATGATCGAGCCGAACTCATCTTTTTTGGCGACCGCTTCGGTGCTGTTGATAAAGCCCGCCTGCACCTCGCCGTTGATGACGTAAGCGACTACCTGCGGCACGCCCGCGACGGCTAAAATTTTATCTTTTACTCCGTCCATCTTGGCGTTTTGCAAAAACTCGTTCGTTCTGATACCGTAAATCGCCTTTTTAGGATCGGGCATTGCGATCTTATCGAATTTTGCGATCTCTGAGACATCGTTTATTTTGATATTTTTCGGCGTTACTAAAACGAGCGTGCCGCGCCCGACGCGTTCAAATTTAGTGATATTTAGATCGCTTTTTTTCAAAAACGCCTCGTCGCCCACGATGAATGAAATTTTATTCTTGCGCGATTGAATGACGAGCTGGCCGAGGTTGGCAAACGATCCCGCCACGTCCATGCCCTCTTTTTTCAAATTTTCGATCACGGCCGAGACGGGCTTTTTGTATCCGCCGCCGGCCGCGATGATCAGCTGATCCGCGCAAAACGAGACGCTTGCCGCAAGCGCTAAAATAAAAGCAATTTTTTTCATGAAAATCCTTTTTTGAAATTTTAAGAATTCTACAAAATATACTCTTATTTATTAATAAATCGCGTTTTTATGCCCTTTTTTAGACTTTTGTGCCTTAAAATTTAAAATTTAATATTTAGATAAATTCTATCTTTCCGCCTAGATCGCACACGCCCTGATTCCAAACCGCCGAGCTTACGAGCACGTCCGCGCCGGTAGCTGCAAACTCGGCGCAGTTATTTTTATTTATGCCTCCTGCAGCGCAAATTTTAATCTGCGGCGCCGTCTCATCTCGCTTCAAAACGCAGGCTCTAAGCTCGCTCGGGTTCATCTTATCGCACATTATCGCATCAGGCGCGTATTTTAAGAGCTCACTAAATTCGCCCTCGCTCGCCACTTCGATCATGATCTTTCGCTCAGGCGCGCGCTCTTTAAATTTAGCAATCTGCGCGCAAAACTCGCCAAAGCTCGCAAACGCGCGAATGTGATTTGAAAAAAAACAGGACGCTGTCGTGCAGCCCCAGGCGGTGCATCGTTCCACCGCCCGCGATCAGCGCATTTACGCAAAGCTCCTTCGCAAAAGGAAAGCTCTTGCGTGTCGCACCCAGCATGCAGCGCGGATTAGCCTCTCGCATCAGCGCAACCATCTCGTGCGCGTAGGTTGAAATTTTGCAGGAGTACTCAAACACGATCTGAACGATCTTCCAGGCTTTATGCAGGCTCTCGAAGCTCCCCTGCGCGCTAAAAATTTCATCCCCCGCGCAAAATGCGCTTCCCCCGCGCGCTAGATGCTGCGTCTCGCAACCAAAGCGCGCCGCTACCTCGCGCGCAATCTGCCCGCCGCTAAAGATCAGATCCTGTCTCGTTACGATCGAAAGCCGCGCGGGCGCATTTAAATCCGTGCAGCCGCGTAAAAGCTCGGTCGTAAGGTCCAAAAACGCGCCGTCGCTAGCGATTAGATCGTCGATTTTACTCTGTGAAATAAACATATCTAGTCTACGAAGTGAATTTTAGCGGGCTCAAAACGTGAATGCGCCTTTGTGACGCGAGACGGAAAGCCCAAAGGCATAATGCAAAACGCCTCTAAATGCCCAGGCAGATCCAAAATTTCTCTTACGCGCTCCATCGCGTAAATATCGGGCGCTACGCCCAGCCACGTGGTGCCAAGCCCCAAATGGTGCGCCGCCAGCCAGAGATTTTCTGCCGCACAAGCGCAGTCGTAGCGAGCGTAGGGCTGGAATTTTAAGCCGCTTTTGCGCGTGCAAACTACGATTGCAAGCGGCGCATCTTTCGTGCAGCCGCCGTAGGTGCCGACGCTGCTAAGTAGCGTAAGCGCGGTGCGGTCGCGCACTACGTAAAACTCCCATGAGCGCTGGTTGCCCGCGCTAGGGGCTTGCATCGCGGCTTTTAGCACGAGCTCAATCTGATCGTCGCTCGGCATTTTCTCGGTAAAGTTTCGCACGCTCGTGCGTGTAAAAATTTCATTCATCGCTGCTCCTTTAAATTAAATTTCTAAATTCCGCTTTTTGCGAGCGGTAAAAAATGGAATTTAGAAGTAAGCTTGCCGCTGCGTTTGCTTGAGCCTCGCTTACACTTTACGCTATTTAGGCGCTACGTGGTGGCCGATGCGCGCTAATTTAGTTTTGCTTGCCTGGGTGCGCCTCTTTTTGCATCAAAAAGCGCGCGCAACTGCGATAAAATTTCAAATCGCGCTGCTGCGAAAATCCGCCGCAAAGAACATTTGCGTAAACTTGGCTTGCTTAAATTTCGCTCACGAGCAAGTTCGCGACCCGCGTATTTAAATTTTAATCCTAGACCGCTATCTGGCTTGTTAAAACTGCGCGCCGTATACATCGGCATGTGCGTGTAGCTCGCGCGGTCCTTAAATTTCATCTCGCGCGTGAGCGCCGATCTTTGCGGATAAAATTTTATCCTTCGTGGCGAACGAAATTTCACTTTCGCGCCGAGCAAATTTTATCTTCGTCGTCTGGTAAAATTCCGCTTTCGCCGCTTTTGAATTTTAACCGCGCGCGCGTCCGCAAAGCACTTGCCGCGCCGTACCGCACGCAGAGCGCGCTCGGATCCAAAGTTCAAAATATCTAAAATTTAACCGCAAAACACGATCAGGCGGAGCCGTGCGCCGAAACGATATGAAATTTTAAGCGTTTAAATTTATCGATCGCCTATCAGCCTGCGCACGACGTAGCTTGCGATGAAAAGCCCGAAGCTCGCAGTCACGCCCATGAAGCTGCCCATCGATTTGACGCGCGGCGGCTCGCTAGAGCAGACGACGTCAAAATCGCCCGCAAAGCCGCGCTTTCGCAGCTCATATCTGATCTTGCGCGCGAGCGGATCGCCTTGCGTCTGCCAGATTGAGCGGATTTCGGTCCTAGCGGGATCGAGCCTCTTTGCGCCGCCCATCGAGCTTACAAACCCTACGCCAGCCTCACTGCAGCGCAGCGCAAGAGCGATCTTAGCGCCCACGTCATCGATAGCGTCGATTACGAAATCAAATTTTGCCAGATCAAATTCCGACAAAAATTCCTCGCCGATCCTAGCGGCGATCGAGCTCACGCCTTTAAATTTGCGCGCGAAAACCTCGCATTTTAGCTCGCCTAGGCACTCGCTTCCAAGCTGGCGATTTTGGTTGGTTATCTCGAAGCGATCGCAATCGATCACGCTTAGATTTACCGCGCCGCTGCGGTACAGCGCCTCTATCGCCGCTCCACCCACGCCGCCGCAGCCGCAGATTAAAATTTTAGCGCTTTGAAGCCTTGCAAAATCCTCGCCGAAAAGCAGGCGCGAGCGCGAAAAGCGGTCTACTACGACCTCACTCATCGTTTTTCATCCACCTTTCTAGCGCGCTCATCTGCTCGTGCGCGGTCAAATTTAGCTTGATCGGACTTAACGTCGCCCGCCCCTCAAAAAGTACCGAAATGTCGCTATTTTCGTTTTTGCTTGCATCAAAACTGAGCGTAGATTTGCCGAGCCAATAATACTCAATTCCACGCGGATTGCGGTTTAGCTGCGCGTCGGTATCGTAGAGCTTCTCGCCGCACGCAGCAACCGAAAGCCCCTTAAAATCTTGCTTTGAGACGGCAGGAACGTTTAAATTTAAAAACTGCTTCAGCGGCAGAGGAAAGCCGTTTTTAAAGATTTTTTCAACCAGCTCCACCGCGAGCTCGCATGCAAGATCAAATCCGTACCGCTGCAGCGAGTCCGCGACGTAAAACTGGCTCACCGCAAGCGCGGGAATGCCTTGCAAAACCCCCTCCATCGCGCCTCCGCAAGTGCCCGAATAGGTCACGTCCTCCGCGACGTTGGCGCCGTGATTTATGCCGCTTACCACGAGATCGGGCTTTCGGTTATACAGCGCGCGGAGCGCCAAATACACGCAGTCTGCGGGCGTAGCGTCGTCGAGTTTAAAAAATCCGTCATCGAGCTTTACAAATCTAAGCGGGCGCGTGAGCGTGAGCGAGTGCGAGCATGCCGATTTTTCCGAGCTCGGCGCTACGATGGTGACGTTTGCGACCGATCTTAGCGCGCTTGCGAGCTCTAAAAGACCGCGCGCTTCGAATCCGTCGTCATTGGTGATTAAAATTTCTTTCATATTCTCTCTTTAGCTAAAATTTCACGACAGACCTATCGGGGCGGAATTCTATCTGCAAAAATTCTAACGCTCAATTCTTTACTATGCAAAAATTGCTACTTAGCTTGCGCGGCGTAAAATTTCATCGTGCCAAATTTTTTCGCAAAAATTCCATCACGAACTTAGATTACAAAATTCATAGAAAAATTCCGTCTTTTTGCTACGAAATTTTATCTTTTTTCGCTGCAAATTTTATAGCCTGCCACGCAATTTCATCGCCTAAATTTCGTTTTCGAAATTCCTTAAATTAAATTTTGCGACCGCACTCCGCAACTCGCCACAAAATTTCGCCTTTTAAATTATCACAGATTTTACACCATAAAATTTCGCTTTCGCGCCGATGTAAATCCGCGGCATAAAATTATGCGAGATATTCTACAACTCCGCTTTACGGCATATCTCCTCACTTACTTGCGAATCAAGTAGATGCGAGCTTGGATAATCGTAGAAAAATCGGTGCACTTCGCGCACTCCGCTTCGCAATAAAGCTCGCGTACTAGGTGCGTTGCAGTCATTTTCGGTAATATCCTTGGCTAGCAATTTGAGATATTTTTGCCGATCGGAGCTTTTCAGGCTCGCCCAGCCAGGGCTTAGCGAGTAGGCATAGATCAGATCGCTTCCTTGTGCGCTAATTTCTTCGAGGAAGGCAAACTGCGCGACCTTAACGTGGGGCTTGGCGCCGCCTACGTCTGCTGCGATCTCGCTAGCTGCGGCTTTAGCGACGAGTGCGGGCGAGCCTAGCTTACTAAGCGCCTCAAAACGCGCCGTTACTGCGGGATCCTCGGTGACTTGACGCTTTTGGTATTTAGCCGCGCCGCAACCGCCTAGCAACATCACGAACGCGCCGCATAGCGCTAAAATTTTAAAATTTCTCATCTTAAATCCTTTGTCGGCTTAATTTTAGCACATTTTGCTATAATTAACAAAAATTTAAAAGGCTAAATTTGAAATATTTAATTTCTTGCCTAGAACCCTCGGCGAATCTGCATTTTAAAGAGGTTCTAGCGCATCTTAAAAAACTCGATCCCGCTTGCGAGATTTGCGGAATTTTCGATGAAAAGCTGGGTTCGCCGATATACAAAAGCAGCGAGTTTTCGGCGATGGGCTTTGTTGAAATTCTGCCGCTGATTTTAAAAGCCAAGCGCGCGATGGCGCAGATGACGCGGCTTACGGCGGAGTGCGATCGCGTGCTTTTGATCGACTCGCCCGCGTTTAATCTGCCGCTTGCCCGCGCGATCAAAGAAAGCAGCGCGCGCGCGGAAATTTCATATTATATCCTGCCGCAGGTTTGGGCATGGAAGCCACACAGAGCGGAGAAGCTGAAGGCGTTTTGCGACAATCTGCTCTCCATCTGGCCTTTTGAGGCGAAATTTTTCGGCACGGATTACAAGGGAGATAAAAGTGCCGTGTCGCAAGAAGCGGAGAGCAAAGACGCGGCGCTACAAGAAACAAAAGATAAAGACGCTGCGCCGAAAGAGGATGCCGCGCACCAAAGCAGCCAAAGCGCTAAAACCGCAAAATACTCTTTCGTGGGACATCCGCTGCTTGATGAGATAAAATTCCAAAAAACAAGCTACGAAAAGCAGGGCAAGATCGCCTTTATGCCGGGCTCGCGCAGGGCTGAAATTTCAAGACTGATGCCGATTTTTAGAGCCCTTGTGCCTAAATTTGAAAATAGCGAGCGAGTCTTAATAATCCCGCCGCATCTGATGGATCAAAGAGATGAAATTTACGGGCCTCTGGGCGGCTTTAGCATCGCAAACGATACTCCCGCCACGCTTAAGGATTGCGATTTTGCCTTCATCTGCTCGGGTACGGCGACGCTTGAGGCGGCGCTCATCGGCACTCCGTTCGTGCTGTGCTACAAGGCTCGCGCGTTTGACGTTTGGCTCGCGCGAAAGCTCGTAAAGCTAAAGCACGTGGGGCTTGCGAATATTATTTTTGATTTTTTGGGCGAGGAGCCGCTACATGAGGAGCTTTTGCAATCCGAAGTAAGCGCGCAAAACCTACTCGCCGCATACGAGCGCTGCGACGCCGCGAAATTTAAACTTGCGAGCGAAAAGCTGCGAGATTATCTGAAATTCGGCTCCAGCGAAAACGTGGCAAAAATTTTAACGCAGCCTGCGAGCTAAAATTTTAAGGCTAAAGCTTATATAATTTGATAAAAAGAAAGGAAGATTATGACGACCGAACCAATGACGCTTTACGGATATGAAAAGATCACCTCCGAGCTCAAAGAGCTTCAGAGCGTGAAGCTGCCTCACATCGTGCAGCAGATCGACATCGCGCGCGGACACGGCGATCTGAAAGAAAACGCCGAGTACCACGCAGCGCGCGAAGAGCAGGCTTTTTTGCTATCGCGTATCGCCGAGCTTAGCGACATCGTCTCTCGCTCAAAAATCATCGATCCCTCCACCTACGAGCACGACCACGTAAAATTCGGCTCCACCGTTACCTTTATGGACGTGGAGACCGAGCGGGAGGAGGTTTACACGATCGTAGGACTTAGCGAGGCGGACATCTCGCGCAAGCTCATCAATATAAACACGCCGCTTGCGCGCCAGCTTTTAGGCAAAGCCGAGGGCGATGAGGTGGTGCTTCAGCTACCATCAGGCACACGCGATGTGGAAATTCTAAGCGTCGAATACAAGCCGATTAAATTTGAGAATTAGCGTGAAAAAAGTAGGCATCATCGGCGTTAGTGGCTATACGGGGCTTGAGCTGATTAAAATTCTACTTTCCCACCCGGGCTTTGAAATTTCGTATTTAGGAGCTTCGACGCAGGGCGAGATAAGCGAAATTTTCCCACAGCTTCGCGGCGTGTTTGAGATGTGCGTAGAAGCTGCGGACGCTCGCGTTGCGGCACAAAGATGCGATCTTATTTTCTTGGCGCTGCCGCATGGAAAAGCGATGGAATTTGCCCGTGAAATTTTAAAATTTAAAAACGTCAAGGTAGTTGATCTATCGGCTGATTACCGCCTAAGCCGCGAGCTTTACGAGAAAAACTACACCGCTCATTTAGACCCTCGTAATTTAGCCCACGCCGTTTACGGACTGCCCGAGCTAAATCGCGAAAAGATCCGCACCGCGCGGCTTACGGCAAATCCTGGCTGCTATCCCACCTGCTCTATTTTGGCGCTCGCGCCGTTCGTGCGGCTGCTCGATCCGGATACCGGCGTATTTATCGACGCAAAAAGCGGAGTAAGCGGCGCAGGTAAGGCTCTTAAAGCAAGCAGCCATTTCGTAAGCGTAAACGAAAACGCGGGCGCCTACTCGCCGATCTCGCATCGCCACGCAGACGAGATCAAGGAGCAGCTGCAAATTTTAAGAGGCGGCGGATTTAGCACGCTTTTCGTGCCGAATTTGCTGCCGATTACGCGCGGAATGCTGGTTAGCGCGTTTGGCGTGCTGCAAAAGAGCGTGGACGCAGAGGCGGTGCTGCGGGAATTTTACGAAAACGAGCCTTTCGTGCGCGTCCGTAGCGAGCCCGTGAGTATAAAAAACGTCGCAGGAACGCACTTTTGCGATATTTTTGTAAAAACTGCGGGCGATAAAATTTGGATCAACTCGGCGATCGATAATCTTTTGCGCGGAGCATCGTCGCAGGCGGTCGCAAACGCAAATTTAATGTGCGGTTTCGCCGAAGCTACGGCACTGCCGCGTATCGCGCACGGAATTTAAGCAATGAACTTTTTCGCAAAAGCCGTTACGCGCGGGAGCCTAGATGCAAAATAATCAAATTCAGGCGATAAAACCGGGCGCGATCTTTATCGGCGATGCGCACGCGGGCGCGAGCAGACCGCAATTTTTGAAATTTCTGCGCGCACTGAAGGCTGAGCCTACGCCGCCACCCCAAATTTTTATGATGGGCGATATGTTTGATTTTTTGGCAAACACGACCTACGTGCAGCGCTTCTACAAAGAGGAGATCGCGCTAATAAACGAGCTGTCGCAAAAATGCGAAATTTTTTACTTCGAGGGCAACCACGATTTTAATCTGCGCGAAATTTTTCCCCGCGCAAAAGTTTATCCAAACGGCGCGCAACCCGTTAAATTTATCTACGAGAGCGACGAGGCGGTACAGATCGCGCACGGCGATCTGTTTTTGCCGCGTCTAATGCAGTTTGCGCTGCTTTCGCTGCGAAACAGAGCTTTTCTGAAATTTATGGACCTGCTCGATCGCGCTTTAAAATTTAAAATTTCAAAAGTAATCTTAAAATCGCAAGAAGGGAAAAATCTATACAAAAAAATGCCAAATTTTAAGGATATAATCGCGCCGAAGATCGATTTTTACGCGGCAAATTTGATCATCGAGGGGCATTATCATCAAGATGAAATTTTATATTTTGGCGAAAAAAAATATATAAATTTATGCTCGTTCGGGGTTAGGAGCAAAATTTACGAGGTCGCAAAAAGCGAAAAATTTATGCTAATTCCAAAAAACTTAAACTTAAATTAGCTATAATTCCTAAATTTTTGCGAGGATATTTATGATAAAGCTTTGTGTTTTCGACTTTGATTCTACGCTGATGGACGGCGAGACGATAGGTTTTTTCGCCGCTAAAATGGGCACGCAGCGACAAGTTAGCGAAATTACGAAGCGCGCGATGGCGGGCGAGCTTGATTTTTTCGAGAGCCTTAGCGAGCGAGTGGCACTTATAAAGGGGATGAAGCTTAGCGATGCCAAAGCTATCGCAGAAAGCCTGCCTTTTGTTTGCGGCGCTAGCGAGATCATCGCGTATCTGAAAAATAAAGGCATAAAAGTGATCGTCTTTAGCGGCGGATTTCATCTAGCCACGGACGTCGCGCAGAAAAAACTGGGCTTTGATGCGAGCTTTGCGAACTATCTGCATGAAAAAAACGGAATTTTAACCGGGCTTTTCGGCGGCGAGATGATGTTTGGATACTCAAAAGGGGCGCTGCTCGCGCAGCTTAAATCGCTGATGGGCCTAAGCGCAAGCGAGGTAATGTGCGTGGGAGATGGCGCGAACGACGTTTCGATGTTTCGCGAGGCGGGACTTAAAATCGCCTTTTGCGCGAATGAAATTTTAAAAGAGCACGCGAGCGTCTGCATTGAAAAAAAGGATTTGAAGGAGATTATGAAATATGTATGATAAAGCCCTAAATTTCAGCCTTTGGTGCGACTTTTTGGAGCGCGATTTTATCGATAAAGATTTCGACGAGCTGATCAAAAAAGGGATAATTAACGGCGCTACCTCCAATCCCACGATCTTTAAAAATGCGATCCTAAGCTCCTCCGCATACGATGCAGCCAAAGAGGAATTTAGAAAAAAAGAGCCTAAAAAGCTGTATGAAATTTTAGCCACCGCGGACATCAGAAGCGCGGCAGAGAGCCTGCTTAAAAATTTTATCAACGGCGATGACGGCTTTGTGAGCATCGAGGTTGATCCGTGCTTTGCAGACGACGCCGAGGCGATGTATCGCGAGGGCAAGCACCTATATAGCACGATCGGCATGCCAAACGTTATGATAAAAATCCCTGCGACCAAGGCGGGCTACGAAGCGATGCGCGATCTGCTAAAAAAGGGGATTAGCGTAAACGCGACCTTGGTTTTTTCGCCGGAGCAGACCGCAAAATGTATCGAGGCGATAAAAGAGGGTATCGCGGGCTTTCGCCGTTATTTCCCTAAGGCAAATTTACCAAAAACCGTAATTAGCATCTTCGTTAGCCGTTTCGATAGGTTACTGGATGAAAAAATGGTCGCGGCGGGCCTTCCTACCGGCAAAATCGGCACGATGAACGCTTCAAAATGTTACAATATCATCGCTAAAGAAAATTTAAACTACGTAAAGCCGCTGTTTGCGAGCACAGGCGTAAAAGGAAATGATCTGCCGAAGGACTACTACGTCAGCGAGCTGATGTATCCGGGCTGCGTAAACACCGCGCCGCTTGAGACCATAGAGGCTTTTGTAAGTGGCAATCAAAAACCCAAAATGCCACCTAGCGAAGCGCAGATAGAGGAATTTTTCGCTCGCGTAACGGAGGCAAAAATCGATATGAAAAAGGCGTATAAAAAGCTGCTGGATGATGGTCTGGTAGCTTTTGAAGAAGCATTTAAAGAGATAATAAAAACACTTAAAAAGGAGAAATGATGGCGGGTTCTATAGATTATTCGCAGTATCAAGTTGACGCTTCTACGCTGGATTTTAAGCAGCGAGATAGGCTAAATAAATATCTGGAATTTTTGATCCAAAATGGCGGTAGCGACCTTCATATAAAATCGGGCGCGGTCATCAGAGGGCGCATCCACGGCGAGCTGGTAAAATTTAGCAAAACGCCATTTTTGAAAGAAGACGCGATGACGCTAGCTAAGGAGCTTCTCATCACGCGCTTTCCTGAGCTTATCGAGAAAAAGAGCGTGGATTTTACCTACAAGCTAAACGAAGATTATCGCTTCCGCGTTAATATTTTCTTTCAAATCGACGGTATCAGCGCGGTTTTCCGAACGATCCCGGTTAAAATTCCTGAGATCGACGATCTAGGTCTACCGCCTTCGATCAAAGACATTTGCGACACGGCTATGCGCGGCGTCGTGCTACTTACGGGGCCTACGGGAAGCGGAAAGACGACCACGATAGCAAGCATGATAAATCGCATAAATAGACAAAGAACCAGCCACGTCGTTACGATTGAAGACCCCGTGGAGTTCGTATTTAAAGACGATAAATGCATCATCAATCAGCGCGCTATTGGCGAGGACTGCAACAACTTCGCTGATTCGCTTCGCGCCGCGCTGAGAGAGGATCCGGACGTTATATTCGTTGGCGAGATGCGCGATTTGGAGACGATCGAGACCGCACTTCACGCCGCAGAGACGGGTCACCTCGTGTTTTCGACGGTGCACACCATCGACGCAAAAGAGACGGTAAACCGCATTATCGCGATGTTTGAGCAGGCTGAGCAGGAGCGTATCCGAATGACGCTTGCATCCGTCCTAGAGGCGGTCATCTCTCAGCGTCTTGCCCGTACTATCGAGGGCAAGCGCGTGGCCGTCGTTGAAATTTTGCGCAAAAACACGCGTATTAAGGATATGATACTTGATGCGCGTGACGATGAAATTCCAGACGCGATCGCCGATGGTCGCAACACCTACGGCATGCAGACCTTCGATCAGCACCTGCTCGATCTTTACAGAGATGGTATCATTACCCGTGAGGAGGCGCTGGATAAGGCCTCTAAGCGAAACGACCTCGACCTGCAGATAAAAAACGTCGATCTTGCCAAAAAAAGGGATTTGGCGGCAGAATCCGGAGAGAGCGCCGAGGAGATGCTCGCCGGCGAAGTCGTACAGCTAAAAGAGATCCGCTAAGTCGTAAATTTTAAAATTCTAAATTTTGCAACTTAAAATTTTAAATAATTCTGCCTGCCGCCGCGCAGGCAGAATTCTATTCGTCTGTCCCATTGTGTACAAATATGCCGTGACTTGCAGGATTTAGCGTAAATTTTAATCGGCTAAATTCCGTGCGGCTTTACTTCTAAATTTCATCGTGGCGCTTAAATAGATTTAAAGCAACATTTAGCTATTATCACGCTTCATTTTTTCACAAAGGAAACCTAATGTTAGAAGGTATCGTTAGAGATAGTATCGGTAAAAGGGCTTCAAAATCCCTAAAACGAGATGGTTATCTAATCGCTAATATTTATGCGAAAGGATTTGAAAATATTAACGCAGCGTTTAAAGTAAACGACTTTATCAAAGCTATGCGCGCAAAAGAAGATCTTCCTTTCGAGGTTAGCGTGGGCGGTAAGACATATCGCGTTATAGTGCAAGAATACCAAAAGCACCCCGTCACAAACACCCTAACTCACGTAGATTTACGCGTAGTTCAAGACGACGTGGTAAGCAAATATCTAGTGCCGGTTAAGGTAACGGGCATCGCCAAAGGCTTAAAAAACAAAGGTATTTTGGTGCAATCCAAGCGCCGTATCGCAGTAAAATGCGCCGGCAAAGATCTACCAAACGATTTTACGCTCGATGTGAGCGATCTTGACGTAGGTGATTCGCTTTTGATCCGAGACATTCCGGTAAAAGAGGGCGTCAGCATCATCCTAGACGGCTCGGTAGCGGTAGTCGGAGTTACTTCGGCTAAATAGGGGCGCCTATGATACTGATCGCAGGACTTGGGAATCCTGCTCGGAAATACGCAGACACTAGAC
Organism: uncultured Campylobacter sp.; assembly: GCF_937981295.1. Classification (GTDB taxonomy): domain Bacteria; phylum Campylobacterota; class Campylobacteria; order Campylobacterales; family Campylobacteraceae; genus Campylobacter_B. Next base: position 59,816 of record NZ_CALJPC010000071.1, on the reverse strand, counting down.
ACAACGTCGGATTTATGCTAATCGACGAAATTTTAAAGACGGGCGGCTTTAGCGAGCTCGGCTCGTCTAAATTCCAAGGCGAGCTTTTTAAAAAGGGCTCGCTGCTTCTTTTAAAACCCCAAACTTTTATGAACTTAAGCGGCAACTCCGTAAAGGCGGTGAATGATTTTTACAAGCCCGAGCGCATCATTGTGGTGCACGACGATATAGATTTGGATCTGGGCGCCGTTAAATTTAAAAAAGGCGGCAGTAGTGGTGGGCACAACGGCATCAAATCGATCGATGCGCTAATCGGTGCGGATTACGAGCGCGTGCGTATCGGCGTGGGTAAAAAACAGCAGGGGCAGGATGCGGCAAATTTCGTGCTCGGAAATTTTAACGAAAGCGAGCGCGAGAAGCTGAGTGAAATTTTACCCTACGTCGCGCGCGCGGTAGAGGAGCTCATTTGCTCGGATATAGAGCAGATCGCGCAAAAATTTACGATTAAAAAGGCTAGGGTGTGAAGTTATACGTAAAATACGCGGCTCTTTCCTATCTGAAGTATTTTTTTATCCTGCTAATAGCCCTTGAGTGCTTTTATGTAGGCATCGATGTGCTTACTAATCTCAAAGATTTTCCTTCAAGCGCAAATACTGCTCTTTTATATATCGCCCTAACAGCCGCAGTCGCGCTTAGCTACACGCTACCGCTAAGTCTTATTTTTGCGCTTATTTTGATGGGCTTTAATATGATCCGTAGCAACGAGCTGGTGAGCTTCTACGCGCTTGGAGTGAGTAAAAACGCCCTGATCGTGCCGCCGTTTTTGATCGCGCTTTTTATCACCGCGGGCTTTATATCTTTAAATTCCACCTCGTTCGCATACGCATTAAAATTTCAAAAGAATTTAACCGATTTATCGCCTACGGGGGGAGATATGTTTTTGAAATTTAAGGGTAAATATATCTACATCAAAGCTCTAAACGGCAAAAACGCAAATGATATAACGATCTTTGATGTGGGTGATAACTCCGTTGCTTCACGCTCGCATGCAAGCTCTGGCGAATACGCAGGTAAAATTTGGCATCTGCGCGATGTAAATACTACTACTTTACCAGCGCAGCTTAAACTTGGAGGAAGTGGATTAAAAAGTAAGCTTAGCGCGCAGAGCGAGGCGCTTAAGGGCTTTGATCCAAGCTCAATTGCAAGCGTTTATGATACGAGTAATGTATATTCGATCAGGGATGCTTTGCGTTCGATCCGCACCTTTTCGCATCAAGGCGTAAATATCTCCACTATAAAAGCAAGCCTTTATAATATGATATTTTTTCCATTGTTTGCGCCTTTGGCAGTATTGGTGCTGTATTACTACCTGCCCGTTACGGGACGATTTTTTAATCTCGCGCTACTAAGCTTTGGATTTTTTATCGCTACGCTGTGCGCTTGGGGCGTGCTTTTCGTGTTAATTAGGTTTTCTCTCAACGGCGTCATCATCCCAGAACTTGGCATTATCGTGCCCATAACAGCGCTATTAGGCTTTGCGGCATTTTTAGTTTTTAAGCATCGTTAAGCCTTGATTTGTTAGAATGGCGCAAAATTTATCGGTGGAAATTCTATGGATTATTCAAGCTTAGCCCGCAAATACGGCACCCCTTTATACGTTTACGATTTTAACGAGATACAAAAGAATTTCATAGCGCTCAAAGAGGCCTTCGCAGCGCGCAAGTCGCTCGTCTGCTTCGCGATTAAAGCAAGCTCGAATTTAAGCATTTTAAAATTTCTATCGGATCTGGGCAGCGGCTTTGACTGCGTCAGCATCGGCGAGCTGCGCCGCGCGCTATATATCGGCGCAAAGAGCTATAAGATCATATTCTCTGGCGTCGGCAAGCAAGATAACGAGCTCGAGTTTGCGCTAAAGTCGGACATCTTGCTGATAAATTTAGAAAGCGAAGCCGAGATGCTGCGCCTCGAGCAGATCGCGCAAAAGCTAAATAAGCCCGCTCGCATCAGCATCCGCGTAAATCCGAACGTCGATGCTAAGACCCACCCCTACATCTCCACGGGGCTAAATGAGAACAAATTCGGCGTTAGTATCGAGACTGCGCGCAAGATGTATATTTATGCCAAAAAGAGCAAATTTTTAAATCCCGTCGGCATCCACTTTCACATCGGCAGCCAGCTTACGGACATTTCTCCGATCTGCGACGCGGCAAAGATCGTAAGCGATCTGTTGCGCGAGCTGCGAGCCCTTGAGATCGATATAAAATTTTTCGACGTGGGCGGCGGCATCGGCATCCGCTACGAGGATGAAAAACAGATCGTGCTCTACGACTACGCGCAGGGGATTTTGCGCAGCCTAAGCGGTCTAGATGTCACGATAGTGTGCGAGCCGGGGCGCTTCATCACGGGAGCTGCGGGGGTATTTCTTACCCGCGTGCTTTACGAAAAACAAAACTGCGGCAAGCGCTTCGTCATCGTTGACGGCGCGATGAACGATCTCATACGCCCGAGCCTCTACGGCGCGCACCATAAAATCGAGCTTGTAAGCGAGCAGAATCTCGCCTGCGAAAGCTGCGCGAGCCAAAACGACACCGAGAATTCTACGGCACGAAATTCCTCTCAGCAAAGCGGCATTACGCAAGATTTAGCCGAGAATTTCACGGCGCAGAATTCCACGCATAGCAAAGCTTTCGGCATCGAGGCTAAGTCCGCTTCAGAGGATTTCGCACCGCAAAATTCTACGCCGCAAAACGGCGTTTCACAAAGCTTGCAAGGAAATTTCGCGCCACAGAATTCCTCTAATCTAAGCTCCGCCGTGGATAATTCTGCGCCGCAAAGCTCTGCAGAGAGCTTAAGCCTCTGCGACGTCGTGGGCCCGATATGCGAAAGCGGCGATTTTTTGGCCAAAGGCGTTAGCCTGCCTAGCCTACAAAGCGGCGATCTGCTCGCGATCAAAAGCGCCGGCGCCTACGGCTTTTCGATGTCGAGCAACTACAACACCCGCTGTCGCGCCGCCGAGATCGCGGTTTACGACGGGCAGGACCGCCTGATTAGAAAGCGCGAGAGCTTTGATGATCTAATCGCGCTCGAAAAGGATCTCGTATGATCCGCGCGGCGAGCCGTCCAAAACAGGGCGCAATCTTAAATTTCAAATCCGAACGCGCAGCGGCTTTAAATTTTAACGCAGTAGCAAGCACGGTCTTAAATTTTAAACGCACCGTCGCTTTAAATTCCGAGCCTGAACGCGCCGCCGCTTTAAATTTCAAATCCGAACAAAATGCGCCTCTAAATTTTACGGCAAAACAAAGCCCCGCTTTAAATTTTAATCTCGGCTCTTTAAATTTCAGATCCCGCTGCGACGAATTTTATCACGCCTTCTTAGTGTGCGGAAGTTGCGGCGCAGTAATTGCAAGCGATGAAATTTTAAGTTCGCGCGGTAAGAATTTCAAAGCCTGCGGCAAGAGTGGCGGCGTGAAATTTTTAAAACCGAAATTTAGGGGCGAACAAAAGGAGGGTTGTGATGCAAAACATCGATGATCTGCGCGTTTGTATCGACAGGCTGGATGATGAAATTTTGCGCCTTATCGACGAGCGCATGGGGTTTGTCAAAAAGATCGGCGAGCTGAAGCAGACCGCGGGCAGCGCGATCTACCGCCCGGAGCGCGAACGCTCGATCATCAGCAGGTTGGACGGCGGAAAGGCGCGAAATTTAAGCAAAGAGGCGATCGAGGCGATATTTTTTGAAATTTTTTCGGTTTCGCGAAATTTAGAAAAGCCGCAGATCGTCGCGTTTTTAGGACCTTTCGGCACCTATTCGCACCAAGCCGCCAAGAGCCGCTTCGGCGCGGTAAGCTCCTATCTGCCGCTCTCAAACATCGAAGCAGTCTTTAAGGAGCTTGATAGCGGTGAGGCCAAATACGGCGTCGTGCCGATCGAAAACAACACCGAAGGCGCGGTGGGAGCGACGCTTGATTGCTTACGAAAATACGAAGGCGTCAAGATCGTCGCCGAAATTTATATGGATATCCACCACTGCTTTGCGAGCCACTGCGACGACGTAAGCACGGTGGAGCAGATATTCTCGCATCCGCAGGGATACAATCAGTGCCTTAAATTTTTAGACGATCACGGCCTTAGCGGCGTTAAATTTACCGCGACCAAATCGACTGCGCTTGCGGCGCAGATGGCAGCTGCCACGCCGCACTCCGCCGCGATCTGCTCCAAGATCGCCGCTGATCTTTACGGCGTGCCGATGATGTTTCAAAAGATCGAGGACAACTCCGCCAACCGCACGCGCTTTTTCGTGCTGAGCGACTTTAAAAACCAAAAGAGCGACCGCAACAAAACGAGCATCCTAGCCAAAACCGACGACCGCCCGGGCGGGCTCGTGGACTTTTTGCAGATGTTTCGCAACGAGGGGATAAATTTAACCAAATTAGAAAGCCGCCCTGTTAAGCTTAAGGATTTTAAATGCGTCTTTTATGTCGATTTTGAGGGACATATCGACGACGAACGCGTGGCGCGCGTGCTGCAAAACGCGCAGAAAAACGGCCACGAAGTCACCTGGCTGGGAAGCTATATAAACGGAGGGGAGTGATGAAATTTAACGAATTTGTAGAAAATCTAAGCAATTACGAAGTGGGCAAGCCGATCGAGCTTGTGGTGCGGGAGTTTGGTATCCGCAAGCAGGACGTGCTAAAGCTTGCCAGCAACGAAAATCCCTTCGGTACGAGCGAGGCGGTGCAGGAGGCGATCGCGCAAAACGCGGCACGCGCGCATCTTTACCCTGATGATTCGATGTATGAGCTAAAGGGGGCGCTCGCCTCGAAATTCGGCGTAGAGCCGCAAAATATCATCATCGGCGCGGGTAGCGATCAGATCATCGAGTTTGCGCTGCACGCCAAGCTCAATTCGCGCCGCGCCATACTGCAAGCGGGCGTCACTTTCGCGATGTACGGCATCTACGCAAGCCACTGCGAGGCTAAAGTTTACAAAACGAACGCGCAGGAGCATGATCTGGCTGAACTTTTAAAAATTTACGACGCGCACAGAGATGAAATTTCGGTCATCTTTTTATGCGTGCCGAATAACCCGCTGGGCGAATGCTTGGATGCGGAGGCTGTGTATGAGTTCGCTCGTAGCGTGGATGAGGATACGCTTTTGGTGATAGATGCTGCGTACAACGAATTTGCGGCGTTTAAAGATGAACGCAAAAAGCTTGATCCGAAATTTTTAATTCAAAATTTTAAAAACGTGCTCTATCTAGGTACCTTCTCAAAGGTCTACGGCCTGGGCGGTATGCGCGTAGGCTACGGTATCGCGCCGCGCGTAATCATAAGCGCGCTTTATAAGCTGCGCCCGCCTTTTAATATCACAACGCTTAGCCTCGCAGCGGCGATTGCGGCGCTAAAAGACGAGGCTTTCGTGCAAAAGAGCCTGCAAAACAACGCCGCGCAGATGAGCCGCTTCGAGGATTTTGCGCGAGAGCAAAATTTAGAATTTAGCCCTAGCTACGCAAATTTCATCACGTTCAAACTTAGCCCGCCGATAGATAGCAGCGAGCTTTGCGAGCAGCTTCTGCGCCGCGGCATCATAATTCGAAATTTAAAAAGCTACGGGCTAAACGCCGTGCGTATCACGATCGGCATGCCTGAGCAAAACGATCGCGTCTTGGGCGCTTTGGGAGAGATTTTGAGTGGATATTAAAAATAAAAGCCTAGAGGAGCTACGAGAGCTTTGCACGCAGATCAGAGCGCGCATCATCGAAGTCGTGAGTAAAAACGGCGGCCATCTAAGCTCAAACATGGGCGCAGTCGAGCTCATCGTGGCGATGCACTACGTATTCGACGCCGCGAGCGATCCGTTTATCTTCGACGTAAGCCACCAAAGCTACGCACACAAGCTTCTAACGGACCGCTGGGAGGAGTTCGGCTCGCTTAGGCAGTTCGGCGGCATCAGCGGCTACACGAAGCCTAGCGAGAGCAAATTTGACTACTTCGTGGCGGGGCATGCCTCGACGTCGATCTCTTTAGCCGTAGGCGCGGCAAAGGCTATCAAGCTCAAAGGCGAGGATAGAATTCCCGTGGTCTTAATCGGCGACGGCTCGATGAGCGGCGGCATGACTTATGAGGCGATGAATGAGCTCGGCGATCTGCGCCTGCCCTGCATCATCATCCTAAACGATAATAAAATGAGCATCAGCAAGCCGATCGGCGCCTTTAGCAAATACCTAAGCCAAGCGATGGCGGGCGAGACATATCAAAAATTTAAATCCCACGTAAGAGAGCTGCTCTCGCACGCCCCGCAAAGTGCTACATACATGGCAAAGCGCTTTGAAAATTCCTTAAAGCTCATTATCCCTGGGATGTATTTTGAGGAGCTGGGGCTCGAATACATAGGCCCTGTCGACGGCCACAACCTAGCCGATCTCATATCGGCGCTAAAGACGGCAAAAAGCGCGCGCAAGCCCGTCGTCGTGCACGCTCAAACGATCAAGGGCAAGGGCTATGACAAGGCCGAGGGATATTTGGAGAGCTGGCACGGCGTAGGGCCTTTCGACATTCAAAGCGGAGAATTTAAGAAAAAATCCGCCGCCAAAAGTGCCACGCAAATTTATGCCGAAGCGCTTTTAAATTTGGCCGCCAAACATGAAAACGTCGTGGGCGTGACCGCCGCGATGCCAAGCGGCACGGGTATGGATAAACTGATCGAGAAATTTCCCCACCGCTTCTGGGATGTAGCGATCGCCGAACCTCACGCGCTAAGCTCGATGGCTGCGATGGCGCGCGAAGGTTTTAAGCCGTACGTTACGATATATTCGACCTTCATGCAGCGCGCGTTCGATCAGATCGTCCACGACGCGGCGATTATGAACTTAAGCTTAGTCCTTGCGATGGATCGCGCGGGCATCGTGGGCGAGGACGGCGAGACGCACGAGGGGGTCTTTGACGTGAGCTTCTTAAATGCGATCCCAAACGTCAGTATGTGCGCGCCGCGGGACGAGGCGAGCTTTAAACGAATCATTGAGTACTCCTACGCGCATGAGGGGGTTTTGGCGATCCGCTATCCGCGCGGAAGCTTTATCTTGGACTGCGACGAGACCGGCGTGCCTGCGGTAGAACTTGCAAAATCAGTGTTTTTAAAGCGCAGCGATAGCGCGCACGTAGCTCTCATCGGCTACGGAAACGGCGCAGGTAGGGCGTATAAAACGGCTGCGGCGCTAGAAGGGCAGATGGAGGTGGACGTCGTGGATCTAGTCTTTGCAAAGCCTTTAGACGGCGAGTTTTTGCAAAATTTAGCTCGCAAGGATAAAATTTGGTACGTCTTTAGCGACAATGCTAAAAAAGGCGGCATCGGTGAAATTTTAAGCGCATTTTTGCAAGAAAATGAAATTTCGGACGTAAAGATCGTGAGCTTCGAATTTGCTGATATCTTTTTACCGCACGGCAAGACCGCCGACGTGGAGCGTAGCTTGGGCTTGGATATCCAAACTCTAACCGAGCGAATATTAAGTGATAAAAAGTATTAGTTAATATCAACTTTGTTTAAAGTAAAATTTGATAATATCGCTTTAAAATTTTTTGAAGGACAAAAATGAGCCACGTAGAACTACTCAAAACTTGCGGTTTGAAAGCAACTCCTCAAAGATTGTGCATCCTAAAGGTGCTCGATCGCCACGAACATCCAAGCATAGATGACCTATACGAGGGGATCAAAGAGGACTATCCATCCATTTCGCTGGCGACGGTTTATAAAAATTTAAACACCCTGCTCGACGAAGGGGTCGTAGTCGAGGTCAATGCGCCGAATAAAAAGAGTCGCTACGACATTTATCAGATGCCGCACATCCACGTCGTATGCGAAAAATGCGGCAACGTCACGGATCTTTTCATGGATGATGCCTTTAATAAGGACGTTTTGAAAAACATCGAACGCAAAGCTGGCAATTTCATCCGCAAGCTAAATATCACGGCTACGGTCGAAGACTGCGAAAAGTGTAGATAGTTTAAAGAATTTTCTGCTATTATTACCCACTTTATTTTTGGAGCGGGTATGCAAACTAAGCGTAAATTTTTATTGAGCGACGATTCGATTCTGCAGACGCTAGAGCGTGCAGGGCTGAAATGTCGCAAGGTAAAAGTCGCTTGGTTTTATACTTCGTTCTACCCTGAAATTTACTACATCCGCCAAAACGACGAGTGCTCTTTGCATCACAAAAAAGAGGATCTCGACAGACAAACTCTAAATTTTAAAATTTCAAAAGATGATTTCAAAGAGGCTTTAAAAAGCAGGGTCGCTCGCGTCGTGCAAAAGAACCGCTACGGCTTTGCTAACGACGAGGCGGAGTTTTGGTTAGAGCTTTACGGCGGCGAGTTAAGCACGCTCGCGATTTTACGAGCAAAATTTCAAAGCGAGGCGGCAAGCGCAAATTTTGATTTTGTAAAAACCTTCGGCAGTACCGATTTTTGCGAGATCACAGACGATTACCGCTACAAAAGCCGCTATCTGGCGCGCTACGGCATCCCGCCGCGCTCGCTTGATTTCGCGCACGCCCGCAGCGTTTTTGAAAAATTTAGCCGAGTTAAATTTTTCGCTCCGCCCTATGCGGACAGCGTTAAGCTCGCGCGCCTGGCGCTTGAGTTAGCGTGGACGAGGGCGTGCGCCGCAAAAAGCGAGTATCAAAAAAACCTCGCCCCCGAAGCTCTTCACGAGCTGCGCGTGCAGATTCGTAAATTTAGAGCGGTTTTGAAGCTATCTGCGCCGCTTTTCGAGGCGGAAAAAAGGGGCGAAATTTTAAAACTGCTCGCAGGATTTATGAGCCGCACCAATCAGCTGCGAGACCTTCACGTTTTTGCTGAGTTTTTGAAGGCCGACGACGCGCCTGCGAGCTTTTTGCAGCAGCTAAATCTTATCGCAAAGCGCTCGGAGGATAAAATTTTAGAATTTCTTTCTAGCGCGGAATTTGCAGATTTAAACGGCGCTATTAGCGGCTTTTTAAGCGGCGCGGACGGCATCTACGCGCGCAGCGAATATAAAAAAATTTCAAAAAAGTTCGCCTCCGCCCGCCTCTGCAAGCTGATTAAAAGCTTGCGCGCGGAGCTAAAAAATTTAAAGCAAAGTTCATCGCTACAGGCATTTCACGACGCGCGTATAGGGCTAAAGAGGCTGCGATACGCGCTTGAAATTTTTGTAAGAAGCTTTGATGAGGGCTGCGTCAGGGAGCTGTTTAAACGCACCAAGGCCGTCTGCGAGGATTTCGGCGCGCTGCAAGATATCAGCGTGTGGCAAAATTTCATCGCGATCTATCAAAAAGCAAGCGATAAAAGCGGCGTTGCGTTTGCATATTTGCTGGCTCTGGACGCCCGCTTAAACGACCGCCGCGCCGAGCTGGAGGAAAAAATTTTAAATGAAAAAGAGGCTCTTTTGCGCGCTCTGAAAAAATCGCTGCGCAAAATCAAAGCATACGAATAAGGAAAGCCCGTGCAAAAACAGGAAAAAATCATAAAGATGTTCGATGAGATCGCGCCTACCTACGATCTGGCAAACCGCGCCATCAGCTTCGGCGTGGACGTTTCGTGGCGCAAAAAAGCGGTCGAGCTGACGCTTGAAAAGCTTAAAGGAAAGCTCGTGAGTATCGCCGACGTCGCGTGCGGCACGGGCGATATGATAAGCTCGTGGCGCGACGGCGCCGCACAGCACGGCGTGCAGATCGAGTGGATCGTGGGGATTGATCCTAGCGAAGGAATGCTCGAGGTAGCTAGGCAAAAATTCCCTGGCTGCGAGTTTATCAAAGCGACCGCGGGCGCTACGACGCTGGATGACGCGAGCGTGGATATTTTAAGCATCAGCTACGGCATAAGAAACGTCGTGGAGCTGGATGCGGCGCTTGCGGAGTTTAACCGGATCATCAAACCGGGCGGCTCACTCGTGGTTTTGGAATTTACCAAAGCCGCAAGCGGCGGGCTCGCGTTTAAGATCAGAGATTTTTACGTGAGTAAAATTTTACCCAAAATCGGCGCCTTCATCTCAAAAAACAAAGAAGCCTACGAGTATCTGCCAAGCTCCATTGGCAGCTTCCTAGACGCCGCGAGCTTTAGCGAAAAGCTCAAAAATGCGGGCTTTGAGCTGCGCGTGCAAAAGGGCTTCAGCTTCGACGTCAGCACGCTTTTCATTGCGGAAAAAATCGCGCGGAAGAGCGACGATGCTTAGCGTAAGCGAGCTAAACGCCCAAGCCAAGGCGCTTTTAGAGACGAGCTTTAGCTTCGTCGAGGTCGAGGGCGAGATCTCTAAGCTTAGAATTCAAAGCACGAGCGGGCATTGGTATTTCACGATCAAAGACGCGAGCGCGGCGATCGATTGCGCGATGTTTAAATTTAACGCCGCGCGGATAAATTTTATCCCCGCCGTCGGCGATAAGCTCATCGTAAGCGGCAAGGTCTCGCTATACGCTCCCACGGGCGCGTATCAGATACAGGTCTCAAACATCCGCAAAAGCGGCGAGGGCGAGCTGGAAGCGGCGTTTGCCGCGCTAAAAGATAAGCTCAGCAAAGAGGGTCTTTTTGATGCCGCGCATAAAAAACAGCTTCCTAAATTTGCCCAAAGTATCGCGATCATCACGAGCGCGGGCTCCGCGGCGCAGGCGGATATGCTTCGCACGGCGCAGGACCGCTTCGCGCTTTGCAAGATCGATCTGTATAACGCGCTAGTGCAAGGCGAGAGCGCGCCTGCTTCGATCATAAGCGCATTGCGCGTAGCCGACGCAAAGGGCTACGATGCGATCGTAATCGCTCGCGGCGGCGGCTCGCGCGAGGATCTGTGGTGCTTCAACGACGAGGCCTTGGCTCGCGCGATCTATGCAGCCAAAACGCCCGTCATCTCGGCGGTCGGGCACGAGATCGATTTTAGCATCAGCGATTTCGTAGCCGATCACCGAAGCCTCACGCCCACCGCCGCGATGATCGATCTGCTGCCCGATATTTGCGCGATCTTTCAGAGCCTAGACGGCATAAGCGACGCGTTTGATAGGCTGATAAAAGATAAAATTTCATCCGCACAAAACGTGCTTAGCCTCGCAGCTTTAGAGCTTAAATCAAAATCGGTCGAGCCAAAAATTTCAGGCTCGCTTGCAAAGCTTTTAAATTTCGAACTTAAATTTAAAAATTTTATCGCCTCTAAGCTAAGCGCCGCAGAGCACGCGCTAAGTGCAAAGGATGAGCTTTTGGCGCAAAAGGCGAAATTTTTTGAGATCACTAAAGACCTCGTTCAAATCCAAAAGGGCGGCAAAACGGTGAGCTTGGGCGAGCTTGCCGCGGGCGACGAGTTCGTCCTTTGCTCACAGCAGCTCAGCAAAAACGCAAAAATCATCTAAAGGAGGCAAAATGGATAGAGTAATAAATTTTAGCGCAGGACCTAGCACCATCCCGCTGGGCGTGCTAAAGCAGGCGCAAGAGGAGCTGCTAAACTACGCTGGGCGCGGATTTTCGATAATGGAGATCTCGCACCGCACTAAAATTTTTGAGGAGGTTCTACATAGCGCGATGAGCCGCGTGCGCGATCTCTACGGCTTTTCGGATGATTTTACGATTTTATTTTTGCAAGGCGGCGCGAGCCTTCAGTTTGCGCAGGTGCCGATGAACCTATACGCGGGCGGCGTCGCAGAATACGCCAACACGGGCAACTGGACGAGCAAGGCGATCAAGGAAGCGGGCGTGCTCGGCATAAACTACCGCGTGGTCGCAAGCAGCGAGGAGAGTAAATTCGACCGCATCCCCGAGGTTAAATTTTCGGATGGCGCGGACTACGGCTACATCTGCTCGAACAACACGATCTACGGCACGCAGTATCCGCAGCTACCGCAGTGCGGCTGTCCGCTCGTAGTCGATAGCTCAAGCGATCTGTTTTCGCGGCCGGTGGAGCTCAGCAGCGTGGGGATGTTTTACGGAGGCATTCAGAAAAACGGCGGTCCCGCGGGCGTTACGATGGTGGCGATCCGCAAGGATCTGCTGGACCGCGCAGACCCCAAAACGCCGATGATCCTGCGCTACAAGACGCAAGCGGATGCGGACTCGATGAGCAACACCCCGAATACCTTCGGAATTTACATGCTAAATTTAATGCTCGGCTGGATCAAGGATGAGATTGGCGGGCTTGCGGCGATGCACGAGCGCAACAAGCGCAAAGCGGCGCTACTTTACGGCGCGATCGATGCTAGCGGCGGCTTCTACCGCGGCCACGCGCAAAAGGATAGCCGCAGCCTGATGAACGTGAGCTTTAATATCGCGGATGCCGCGCTTGAGCCGGTTTTCGTCGCGCAGGCGGAGGCGGAGGGGATGATCGGGCTTAAAGGACACCGCGTCTTAGGCGGCATCCGCGCCTCGATCTACAACGCGATAAGCCACGAAGACGTTGAAAAACTAGTCGCTTTTATGAGCGAGTTTGCGCGCAAAAACGGTTAGCGGCGGTTAAATTTAGAGGGTTTGGGCGCGGCTCGCACTTATAGACGAGATTGTTTAGGATCCGCGCTTACCTTGTCGCTGAGCTAGTTATTTGCCATAGCCCTCGCTTTTATAGCCGGTATTTTACGGCAGAAATAGCTTTGATGCGGCTTGGATTTCGCCGCTAGAATTTTATTGAAGATGAAATTTTATGATGTTAAAATTTTGCATTGGATGAAGTCTGATGGCTTTGATTTTGCAGCGGCGAGCGGACTTGGCGCTGCTGGGATTTATAGGTAGGATTTAACATTTAAAACGCTATTATCGGTGTTCGAGGAGGGTCGGCGGTTTATTTATGTAGGCGCAGGTTTAGCGTATCTAGCGCCTAAATTTAAGCTTAACCCTAAAAACAGGCAAAATTAAACGAAAGGATTTAAATGAGTTTTAAGAGATTTTTTGCAGTAGCGCTTGTGGCGGGCGCTTTCGCTTCGGTGAGCGCAGAGGCTAGCGCTGCTGGGGATTTTTGTATCAAAAATGGCGGCGAGCTGATCGTCCGCAAAGACGGCAACGGCGTGGATTACACCGTTTGTAAGCTGCCTGACGGCACTATGATCGACGCTGAAGAATTTTATAAAACAGGCGGCGATTTGAGTAAATTTAAGAGCGTAAATCGATAGAATTTTATCGCTTGCGAGATTTGCGGCAGCGAAATTCCATAAAATTCTGCGTCAAAATTCCTCTTTAAAATTTAGATAAATTCTAACTAGCAAGCGTTAGTGCAAGTAAATTATTTGGGTACCTCATACAAAGTGAGGGCAGCAGGGTGATGGAAGAAATTTAATTATCCAAACATCAACGATGTGCGGAGATTTTGCTCTAGCAAGGTGCTGAAAGTGGCGGCTACGCAAAGCAGAAATATTTTAAGCGACTTGACGCGACGTAGACAACCTGCTAGATTGCTCGATTACGACGCAGGTTTTTTTGGATATGCGATAAGCGCTTGTGCCCATACTTGCTGAACTTAAATTTTAGCCGTTCGTAGACGTCGCTCGCTTCCTTTTTTTTGAAAGACTCAAATTTTAGCCGCTTGCGGGTGCTCGTTCGCTTCCTTGCCTGCGTAAATTTAGCGCGTGAAAACCACGACCTCGCCGCGCTCAAACGCGATCTGCTGTCCCGCTAGGTATAGCTCGAAGTAGGGCTTCAAAAAGTCCTCTTGCGGCCTTTGCGCGTAGTTTGGATACTGCAAGTATGCAGGTAGCAGGTAGTCGCAGTTGATCGAATAGTACGCCTCGCCGAGCACCCATAGCTTCATATCGAGCTTAGGCGAATCTATCATCCACTCCGTGATCGCCTCATAGACGGCGTCCGCAAGCTCGTCTTTACTATGCGCAAAATCAAAACCTTCCTGCATGCGAGCGGATTTTGTTTCGCCAAGCATCTTTAAAAGCTCGTTCTTGCCTAGAAAATCGGCGAAAATTTTTAAATTTCGAACGTGCGCTAAAGCTAGGCTCTTAAGCGATTCGTCATCAAATTTCGGATCCTGCGGCGGGCAAAAATACCCGGGCGCCACGCCTCGACCAAACGTCTCTCGCGTTTGCTGCGCCGTGACTGCGTAGATCGGCATTATGCGCGCTTGCAGCTCGGTGCCGTTTTGCAGCGGCGCAAACACCGCCTCGACGCCCGCACCCTCGGGCATAAAGCACTGAAAAAGCCCGTAAAGCTTATCCTGTAGATCGATCTCTTCGCAATCTAAATCAAGATCTAGCCCCGCAGCCTCGTTAATGTGACTAGCGTATTTGAAATTCGTCATTTTCGCCCCTTTAAATTTTGACCGTCAAAGCGTTTGGGTGAAATTTTACCTAAATTTTGCACATTTGCCGAATTAAAATTTATGTGCGATGAGACTTTTGTAGAATTTAAAATTTAGCGGTTCGGTTTGGATTTTGTACCGCGACAAAGCGGCGGGGCGATGAGCGGCGACGGGTTGTCGCGCAGGTAGTTAGCGGCGTATGGGTTGTCACGCGGCGGGAGGGCGGCGTCTGACGGCGGCGCCTACGGCACGTGACGACAGGGGTAGCCGATGATCGCGACCGCAGAGCTCGCAGTCTATTTGCTCGCAGAAGCGGATTTTTCGCGCCCAGGCCGTCGCAAAATGGCGGGCGGTGTATTGGATGACCGTAGCGCTTGTAGCGCCCGTGATGAATGCCGTGTTTTTCATAATTCCTCCTTCGGTAGGAATTTTATTAATTTAGCTCGCCCTTTTACCGCTTGCATTAGTAGTGTCTTTCCATCTACTGGCTGTATCGTCGAAGAGGCGCAAACGCAGTATGCAATGTAATTTTACAGATCTTTTTATTTTGGCTAAAATAAGCAAAATTTTAAAGGAAAGATATGCTGATTTCTTACTTGCTGCAAGATAACCGGAAATTCGCTAAAATGAGAACTAGAATTTCGCGCAGAATTTATAAAGGGAACAAGTTCATACGCGCCGTCTGTGCGACAGATTTGCTTTTCGCTTTTGCGTTTTCGGCTTGTCTTTTTATTTTTGAGGACGATTGGATAGAGTTTGTACGCGAGTACTATGGTGATAAGTCCTGGATAAAGAGCTTAGGAGCGATCTTGCCTACTGCTTGCGCAGTTTTTTATATTTACGCTATTTGCGTTAGATCGTGGCTACTAAATTCCGCGATATATGATAAGAATAAAAATGTCACTTTCGGCGATTTTAGCATTGAAATTCCAGATGATTTAAAGGGGCAATTTATATTAGTAAGTGAGCGAGATACGCTCATTTACGATGCGGAATTTTGTGAGGTGGTAATGGAGCGCGATTTTTTGGTAATTTTGCTGGAAGGAAGTCTTTTTATCGCCGTACCAAACGAAGCGTTTAAAGAAATAAGCAAAGAGGAATTTGCTGCGAAATTAAATAAAACAATAAGCGAGGCAAAAAGCGAAATTTAAAAAGCTATGGGCAGATAGAACGGATATGATTGCGATCACAATAGAATCTTAGCCATAATGAAATTTTATCCGTTGCTTGCAAATCTTTTGCTATTTTTGTTTTAAAAATTTTTGCTAAAGAATTTTATTTATGCTTACGAGCACATAGTAAAAGTACCGCACTAAAATTTATTAAGCTCGGTGATGTCCTCTTGAGAGTGCGTCTAAAATATTTTTATGCTCACGCTCCGCACCGCTGCGGCGGTGCGGTAATGAGCGACGATAGATAAGTTGTCGCGCGGCTATGAGCGGCGACGATCAGCGTATTGGATAATGGCGGCTGCTGTAGTACTTGCAGGCAGCTCGCTCGCAAAAGCGGGCTTTGCGCCGCTAAGAGCGCGCATTAGCGGCGCAAAGTCGGCGGCATTATTCGATCCGTTGCGCGCAAAATGAAATTTTATCGTTTAAATTCTAGAGCAAGACCTGCTTCTGCGGCGGCTAATTTGCTTGTAGGAATGAAATTTGTCGTTCAAATTTAGTAAAAGATAAAATTCCAAATCGCGCATTAAGTAGTGTGAAATTTTATTTGGTTTTGTTTCGCCGCGCAGCAGTTTGCGCGGCTTGCTTTAAATTTTATTCTATCCCCGCAAATGCTGCTTTTGCGTCCGCCAGATCCTTCTCGTCCGGGTGTTTCGCAGCCTCCGCCCAGCGCGCAAGTCGCTCGGGAGTGATAGGGTGGGGCGAGTTGCCGCCGGCCGCCATTTTGCGCATCGTTTCAAGTAGATTCGGATCGATCGCGCCCTGGCAGGCAAACTCCCTTATAATCTCGTTGCCGTTTGCCTTAAGCCCCTTTTCGAAAGCATCTAAGCACTTGCGCGAATGTTCGCCGTCCGGTTCCGCGCCCAGAGTCATGAAAACGCCAAGCTTCTTGCCGTGAATCTTGCGTAAAAAGCGCATAAATTTCGCCTCTGCTTCGCCCTTATCGACGTAAAAGCCTAAAGCTATGAAGTCGTAGTCATCGACCTCGCCTTCAAAGTCGCGGAAATTTAGACTCTCGCAGCCTAGTTGTTCGGCGATCGCGTCGCCTACCTTTTTCGTGTTGCCCGTTTGCGAGGTGTAAAGCACGATTTTTTTCATACAAAATCCTTTTTCATAATGTTTGCTATCTCTTCGTTGATGTTGTTGCCCCAAAAAATTCCGTCCAAGTTTAAGACCGATTTTTCATCCTTAAGCTCCAAAAGTCCCCAGCTCTCAAATTCTTTGAGCTTTCGCACCGCTTCGTCGTAAATGCTCGCACTCAGAGCCTCTTTTAGCTCGTTTAAGCTTACGATCGGGTACTGAAACAGATTGCTTAGCACGCCGTATTTTGCTTCACGCTCATCGATTCGCGAGATCATCTTGTGTCCCGACACGCCGTAAATTCCGAAGCCCGCTACGTGTCCGCCCGCGCCGTTGCCGATAGGTAGGATATCCGTGCCCTTGTGGCTTAGCTTGATGTAGCCGTAGTTATCGCGACCTTTTCGAGCAAGTTTGGTAAGCTCCAAAACCTCGAAATTATCGCTTCCAAGCAGCGCCTCTGCGAAAGCGTGGTGCAGCTTTTTATCAGTCGGCAGATCGTAGTAGGAGGTGTCGATCTTTTTGGATAGCTCCGAGCCTTCAAAGAACATCAACGAGTAAAAGCTGGCGCTATCTAGACCTAGCTCATCTACGTAGCGCGCGTCTGCGATCGCTTCCTCCACGCTTTCCTTCGGGAAGTTGTAGATGATGTCGCAGCAGAGCATGCCTTCAAATTTTTCTCTAAGCTCCTTTAGTCGCTCGATTGCGCGAGCAGGCTTGTGCACTCGGTTTAGAAGCGCGCGCCCCTGTCTGCTAAAGGTCTGCACGCCGATGCTAAAGCGGTTTACGCCGAAGCTTTGCAGAGCGAGCGCTTTTTGCGTATCTAGATTATGCAGCGTGGTTTCTACGCTGATCTCACAGTCGTCTGCGATCTTGAAATTTTTATGCAGCGCGCCGAGGACCTTTTCGAAGTGAGCTTCGCTAAATACGCTCGGCGTGCCGCCGCCGAAGTAGATGCTTTTAACGCTTTTGGTATCGAAATAGGGCATCTCGCCGTAGTCTTTGATCTGGCGGACCAGAAATTTAGCGTATTCGTCCAGCTCGTCGCCGAGTTTGGAGCGCATCATCGAACAAAACGAGCAGATGTTGTCGCAAAAGGGCACATGCAGATAGATCACGCAGTCGCTGTCTTTGGCGGGTTGCTCCAGCGCGTCAAACAGCTCGTTTTCGCTCGCGGAGACGCTCTCGAAAAGCTTGGAGCGATGGTGGGATTTAATGCGTTCTTTAAACATCTATTTCGTTGCCTCTGCGTAAATTTCATCCACCGTCTCGCCGATCTGCGGGCTGCCCCGCAGGATGAGCGTCGGAGCTTTTAAAATTTTGCCCGATTTTACCGCTTTGGTATTTCTAAGAATCGGATTTGCCTTTAAAAAATCCACCGTCTCGCCGCCCACGACGACGATTATATCGGGGTTTTGCTCGAGGATATATTCGGCAGATACCGAAGGCGTGCTGCCTTTTAGGCCGTCTGCGATATTTTTGGCGCCTAGGCGAGCGAAAATATCGCCTACTAGGGTTTTGTCGTTAAAAGCCATAGTGGCGTTTGAACCGAAAAATAGCGCTACTTTTTTGCCGCGAAGAGCGGGTTTGTCTGCAAAAATTCCATCCATCTGCGCGCAAATTTTATCCGCCTCGCTCTCTTTTTTTACGATTGCGGCGACCTTCTTTACGTTTTGGCAGATCTCTGCGGTGGAGTTCGCATCCATCGCAAGGCTCTTAAGCCCTAGCTTTTGCAGATTCTCGCTAACGCCCGCTGAGTGAAAGCTCGTGATAACCAGATCGGGCTTAAGCTCGACGATTTTTTCCATATTCGGCTTGACGTAGGTGCCTACGCTAGGCAGTTTCGCGGTTTCTGCCTCCGGGCGGATCTTGCTCATCGAGGTAGTTGAGATCGCAGCGATCTGATCCTGCGCTCCCAAAGCGTAGATGATCTCGACTGCGGCGGGGTCGAGCACTACCAGGCCTTTGGCGAGCGCAAAACTCGCCGAAAGCAAAGCTATAAGAATTTTTTTCACATTTTCTCCTTTTGCGGTAAGATAAATTTAGTTCCTAAATTTTCGACTATCAGGGCGTCAAAGCCGTAAATTTCTTTTATGATCTGCGGCGTAAAAAGCTCGCTTGCGCTGCCGCGATACCTAACTGCGCCCTCTTTTAGCATCAAAATTTCATCGCAAAAAAGCGAGGCTAAATTTAGATCGTGCAGCACGATGACGCTCGTTAAATTTAGCGTTTTGGTTAAATTTTCGCAGATCCTCATCGCCTCAATCGCGTAGTTCATATCAAGCGCGCCCGTGGGCTCATCGAGCAGTAAAATTTCAGGCTCGCTTACGAGCGCTCTGGCAAGTAGCACGCGCCCGAACTCCCCGCCGCTTAGCTCAAACGCGCTGCGATTTAAAAATTTTTTCACGTCCAAAAGCTCTGCCATTTGCTCCACTTTAGCGTGATCGCTCGCATCGTAGCCGCTAAATGCACTTTTTAGGCGGCAAAATCTGCCCGCAAGTAAAATTTCATTCACGTTCAGCGCGGCTGCGAGGGCCGTTTTTTGCGGCACGAAGCCGATAAGTGCGGCAAGCTCTTTGAGGCTATATTCGCTTGCTTTTTTGCCGTTTATTTCGATGATCCCGCTTGCGGGCTTTAAAATTTGCAATATGTTTTTTAGCAAGGTGCTTTTGCCGCAGCCGTTAGGACCCAAAATCCCGTAAAATTTTCCCCGCTTTAAATTTAACTCGATGCCTCGCAAGATCGCCCGCTTGCCGTAGCTGAAGTTTAGCGCCGAAATTTTCATGCATGCTTCCTAAACGCGAGGTATAGAAAAAAGGGCGCGCCGAAAAAGGAGGTCACCACGCCGATCGGAATTTCTACCGGCGAGAGGGCGTTTTTAGCGATTACGTCGCAAAAAACCAAAAAAACTCCGCCGGTAAGCGCGCTAGCGGGGATCAGCACGGCGTTGCTCGCCGTATGAAGCGCCATGCGAAGCGTGTGCGGAATGATGAGCCCCACGAAGCCTATCATCCCCGTAAATGCGACCGAAAAGCCGATGATGAGCGAGGAGACGATGAGTAGGCTCTTTTTGGACTTCTCGACGTTGAGCCCCAGCGATTTCGCCTCCTCGTCGCCGTTTAAGATGATATTTAGCTCGTGGCGCTTCGCGTAAAAATACGCCATGCAAAACAGCAGCGGCGGCAGCAAAAGCGCGATCTTTTGCCAGTTTGCGCCGCCTAGATAGCCCATCATCCACGCCGTAATCCTAAAACTATCCTCTCCGATTAGATAGACCGCGAAGGATGTAAATGCGCCCAAAAAGGACGATACGGCGATGCCTACGATCAGTAGAGTCGAGATCGATCGGGTATGGGCTGCGAGCTTGAAGATCACGAGCGAAAGCCCGCTGGCGGCCAAAAACGCAAAAATTCCGTAAAAAACGTCGCTAAGCCCCAGCAGGTAAGCTATGACCGCGCCGAAAGTCGCTGCCGAGGCGATGCCGATGATGTAGGGATCTGCAAGCGGGTTTAAAAATACGCTTTGCACCACCACTCCTGAAGTTGCCAGCAGCGCGCCTATTAAAATTCCAAGCACGAGGCGCGGCAGGCGCATTTGCGTTAGAATCAGCTCCTTGGTTTCGTCCAGCTCGCCGAAGGTGAAAAATTTTACGATGTCGCCCAGCGAAATGCTCGCCCCACCGCTACTTACGGCTACTAAAGCAAGCAATATGAAAGCTACGATTAGAAAGAGATAAAATTTAAAGCTCATAGCCCACCAGGCGAACTATACGCACAGATTTCGTCGCGGCGGATATTTTTAAAATTTAAGCGGCGTCGGGAATTTATGCGCGCGGAATTTATGAAATTTTTGCGGCTCGCATCGTCGTTTTTACGGTTTGCGCAGCTTTTGATATCAGCACGAAAAAGTACATAGCCGAGCACCTGATCCGGCATAAATTTCCTCCTAAAAGTATTTGCGATTTTTATTAAGAAATTAAAATCGTTATCATGGGATTTTATCGCTTGATTTCTTAAATCGCGATAAATTCCATAACGGCTAAGAGCTGTGAGGACTAAATTTAGGTCGATTAAATGTTAAAATTTCGCGCACCGCCAAGCCGCCTATTTAAATTTGAAATTCAAAATTTAGGCGCTAAATTTAAACACCGAAAGAGCTCTATTTAATTTCGCGATTCAGCTTTAAATTATAAAAACGCCGATAAAATACGCACTAAATTTTATTTAACGAGCCCAGCTTTAAAGGCGCGAGCCGTTTTGTTAAAACGACATACTGCCCAAGCCGCTCGCTAAGTTTTAAGGAGTGAGCATGAAATTTTGGCAAAAGATCCTTTGGGCGGCGGTCGCCGTCATAGGGGCGTGGTGTTTCGGCGTACTTGCGCTAAATAAAGGCGAGAGCATCAGCGCCGTCTGGCTCGTAGTAGCCAGCGCGTGCATCTATCTGATCGGATACACCTTCTACGGGCGCTTTATCGCATATCGCGTCTTTGAGCTGGACGATCGCCGCGCAACTCCTGCGGTGATCCGAAACGATGGACGAGATTACGTCCCTACGAACAAATACGTCCTTTTCGGCCACCATTTCGCCGCTATCGCTGGTGCAGGACCGCTCGTAGGCCCCGTAGTGGCCGCACAGATGGGCTATCTGCCAGGCACCATTTGGCTTTTGGTAGGCGTCGTGCTCGCAGGCGCGGTGCATGATTTCATCGTGCTCGTGCTCTCCACGCGACGCGGCGGCAAGAGCCTCGGCGAGATGATCAAAGATGAGATGGGCAAGCTCACCGGCGGCATCGCGATGATCGGGATTTTTTTCATCATGCTGATCATCGTAGCGATTTTGGCGATGGTCGTCGTAAAGGCGCTCGCGAACTCGCCGTGGGGGCTTTTTACGATCGCGATGACGATACCGATCGCCGTATTTATGGGAATTTACATGAGGTTCTTGCGCCCAGGCAAGGTCAGCGAGGCATCGATCATCGGCTTTATTTTGCTGATGCTTTCGCTTTGGGGCGGGCATTACGTAGCGATCGATCCGTACTGGCACGACGTTTTTTCGCTAAAGGGCGAAACGCTCGCGCTTCTTACGATCGGCTACGGCTTTATCGCGGCGATTTTGCCCGTGTGGCTGCTGCTCGCGCCGCGCGATTATCTAAGCACCTTCCTTAAGCTCGGCGTCATCATCGGCATGGCGGTTGCGATAATCTTTGTCGCGCCCGAACTTAAAATGCCCGCTACGACGAAATTTATCGACGGCACGGGTCCCGTTTTTGCAGGTCCGATATTTCCGTTTTTGTTTATTACTATTGCGTGCGGCGCAATCTCGGGCTTTCACGCGCTGATCTCCAGCGGCACGACGCCGAAGATGATCGAGCGCGAAACCCACGCTCTTTTCATCGGCTACGGCTCGATGCTTATGGAGAGCCTTGTGGGCATAATGGCGCTTGTGGCGGCGTGCATCCTAAGCCCGGGCGAATACTTCGCTATTAACTCGCCCGCTGCAGTGCTCGGCAAAGACGCGGTAAGCGCCGCGGCGTATATAAATTCTATCGGATTTAGTATCACGCCCGAGCAGATCGGCGCCTTGGCTTCAAACGTCGGCGAAACCACGATGATGAGCCGCACGGGCGGCGCTCCTACCTTTGCAATGGGGCTAACGATGCTTCTGCATCAGATCATCGGCGGCAAGGAGCTGATGGCGTTTTGGTACCACTTTGCGATTTTATTTGAGGCACTGTTTATTCTAACCGCGGTCGATGCTGGCACGCGCACGGGGCGCTTTATGGTGCAAGAAATTTTAGGCAACCTCTATAAGCCCTTTTCCGATACCAAAAATTCCCTCTACGGCATCATCGCGACGGTGATCTGCGTGACGGGCTGGGGCTATCTGCTCTACAGCGGCGTTACCGATCCTATGGGCGGAATTTACACGCTGTGGCCGCTTTTCGGCGCGTCCAATCAGATGCTCGCGGGTATCGCGCTGCTGCTTGCGACGGTGGTGCTTTTCAAAATGGGCAAGCAAAAATACGCCTTCGTCACGATCGCTCCTGCGATCTGGGTGCTTATAACCACGCTTTATGCGGCGATCTTGAAGCTGATGCCGGCTAACGGCGAGCGCGTGCACGACGCGGTAAGCCACGTGGCTATCGCGCAAAACACCGCCGCCAAGCTCGCCAGCCTAAGCGATCCCGCCGCGATAGAAAAGGCGCAGGCTATCATCAGAAACAACGTCATCGACGCCGTGCTATGTGCTCTTTTCGTCGTCGTTACGATCATAGTCATCGCTCAAACGATCCGAATGTGCCTTAAAATTTCAAAAGGCGGCGCGAGCGAGGGATATTTCAAACTGGCAGAAAGCGAGTACGTGGACAGGGGCGTTTATGAAAAAGTTTAAATTTAATCCGCTCGCGGCCCCGAAGGCCGTGGCGAGGCTTTTAGCGCGCGCGGATGCCGCACTTGCGCCGCTCATCGGGCTCGGCGATTACGAGGGTTATCTGAGCCATTTCAGAAGCGCTCATCCGGACGAAATCCCGCTAAGCAGGGCGGAATTTTTCCGTGCGATGCAAGATAGCAAGGCAAAAAACGTCAAGTGCTGATAGCGGCGAAAGGGCGCGGTCGCGCCGTACTCATCGCCGGTCCGCGACGTTTTGCCGTGGTGTCGTGAAATTTCGCTGCGGATTTAAAATTTTAAATTTGATAGGGTGCGGGCGCGCGAGTCATGAAATTTAGCCCGCCGCTAGGGATCAAATTTTGCGCATACCTCTTTGAGGTTTCCTTTAAATTTGCTCGCACTTAGGGCGTTAAGATTTGTCCTTGCCGTCGCGCTGTACTCATCGCTAGCCGCGACGTTTTGCCGTCATATTGCGGAATTTTGTGTGGAGCTTCACCGAGCTTCGGCGGAATTTTATTAAGGCGC
Source organism: uncultured Campylobacter sp. (assembly GCF_937981295.1). Lineage (GTDB taxonomy): Bacteria > Campylobacterota > Campylobacteria > Campylobacterales > Campylobacteraceae > Campylobacter_B. The sequence continues at coordinate 36,438 of NZ_CALJPC010000071.1, read as the reverse complement.
GCTCGCTAAATTCTGCGGCGGAGCCGCTCTGGTTTAAGGCGTGAAATTTCGCTATGGAATGAAATTTCGCCGCGGATTTGAAATTTTAAATTTAGACTAGGGCGCGGATAAAATGCGCGCGCGAGTTTAAAATTTAGCGCGCCGCGCAAACCGCCGCCGAGAGAAATGCGGGTTAGAGTGCGAGCCTGTAGACTACGAAGTCATATTACTAAACAAAAAGGCGAGCTACTAAAAAGTCTTAGCGAAGCAATAGGCGAAGCGTACAGATAATACGCGGAGGATTTCAAATTTAAAGCGAAATTTTATGCTTTTTGACTGCAACGAGGTAAAATTTGGATATGAAAAATTTTAAAAGAATTTTAAAAATTACCGCCTTGGCTATAAGCGTTGCCTGCGTACTTTTTGTACTGTATATGCTCGTGATTATAAAATTGCTTTTTTCATTCGATACGCCCGAGGGTTGCGATCCTAGTATGCCCACTGACGCTTGCGATTATATCGATGAAAAATTTGAAAAAGAGCTGCAAAGCTTACCTCCAGTCGCCGCTATGCCGCCCTTAGAAAAAAGACCCGTATTTTGGTTAGGCAAAGGCGATTTTGCGAAGGGCGCGGAGGGAGTTTGATTATCTATATATCAAGGACGAATTCGGCGTTTGGCTTAGATACAAAGATGACGACCGCGACGACTTTTTGCTACAAAAAGATATGCCGGAGCTCTACTATGGATACGACGAGATCGACCGCTCGCCGGATTTAGATTGGGTGAAAAGAGAGCTTGGATATTACAGATATGGTATCTACGATATTTCGCTTTTTGAAAACGAAGCCAAGATATTTTCTCAAACGGCGTATAAGGTCGTGAGAAAATTTATCGGTTTCTTTAATCTACACTCTATGAGAGGCACCTCTTTTGCGGCTCCGCAAGGCACCGAGGAAAATTTAAATGCCATAAGCGAGCTTCAAACTCCGCTTGCGGATTTTCCGCAAAAGCAGAACTACTCTGCGCTTGGTTGGGCTGATAAACCAGAAGCCAAAGGCTATGTCGGAGATGAAATAGCCAAAAAGCTCGCTCGCAATATCTTTGAGATCAAAGGCGAGGGATGGCGACAAACCATACATATAAATAGCAGCGCCAAAGATATAAAGGTAATCTGCGGAGATGAAATTTGCCTCGCGCTTGCCTTCGATGAAAGCGAATTTAATCGCTGCGATAACGACGCCCCGCATACGACGATTTATACGCTAAATTTAAAGCAAAAATTTAGCGATTTTTCGACGCTTTCTAGCGAGAATTTTAACTACGTCAAGCTCGGCAATAAGTATACTTTAGACGATGTGGAATCCTTTAAAATAGTTTTATCGAGATTCAGATATATCGAGGGGTATAACAAAGGTCGCGAAATCACGGACTACGAGGTTATCTTGCGAAATAGCGAGGGCGAGCAGGTCAATGAAATTTGCAGAAATGAAATTAAGAGGGCTCGCAGTCGCTTGCGATAAATCTAAGATAGCGCTGCAGGATTTGACACATAAGATCGTGATTTCGGCGCGCTTTAATTTAACTTCTAAAATTTACGTGAGAATTTTAAAATTCTAAGCTTCAAGCTTTAAAATTTGCCCGCGGAGCTTTTAAAATTTATCGCGCGGCTTAGGTTTATTTTATCCGCGCCAAGACAGCGAAATTTTTAGGGCGTCGCGATAACTAGGCGCAAGATAGCGAAATTTTACAAAGCTGCGGTAAACAAGATACGCAGAGAATGCACGCAAATTTCAAATTTATCTGGATTTTGCCAGCCTGCCCGACGCCGAGCACCATTATTTAGCTACAATCCCTCTCGCTCGCTTTACTTTTCGCTCGTCTTACGATTTGCTCGCCTTATAATTCCTGCTTGATATTGCACTTTGCGAAACTACTTGCTGCGCACCCTTTCGCAAAACTGCACGGCGTGTGGGATTGTGCCCATCGCTCGCAGATTTTTCAGCACATGCGCGCGATAAAATTCCGTAGCACAGGCACTTTCAATAAATTTTGATTTAAAAACGCAGGCGAGAGGCGATTTAAATTTAAAGCTCACGTGCTCCACGGCTAGCCTGCAAGCGCTCTGCCCGCGAGCAGCCCAGCGTAGCAAAACAGCATACAAACGCATACGCTTAAGACCGCGTTTAGCACACCGATAGCAAATTCTCGCGCCAGCAATAATTGCAGCGTATCGTAGCTGAACGTAGAAAATGTCGTAAAGCCGCCCAGCGCGCCTGCGATAAAAAATACCCGCACGCTCTGCGTTAAATTTAGTGCGAGCAAAAACCCTATCAGCAGGCTTCCCAGCGCATTTACGCAAAAAGTAGCAATCGGAAACGCGCTCCAAAACCCGGCGCGGTCCATTGCGCGCGCGATCGCTCCACTTAGGCCTACTCGCGCCATCGCGCCTACACAGCCGCCTAGCCCTGCTAAAATCAAGTTCGTCAATCCAAGTCCTTTTAAAATTTGTAAATTTTATTTCGCTCTCTAGCCTCCATAGGACGAAAGATGTGCAACTTCGCTATTTTAACGCGGCTCGTTAAAATTCAGCTTTTAAAATTTGCTCGCGCTTTTTGAAATTTCGTTTTAAAATTTTACTCGCGCGACGAAACGCGACATTTTACGCAGCGCGGCAAAACGGCGATCAAACGCGCGCAGTGTAAGAGGACGGTAATGCAAACTACGAAACGCAAAAGGACGGCGTAGCAAAACAGCGCGAACGCTTAAAATCGCTCTGACATGCCCGTAGCAGGCGCCTAAACTGCGCTTGTAGCGGAATTATCGCAAAGCAAAACCATAGCGCGGCAATCGTCCGCAGTGTTGCTACAGCAGGCGCTACTGCAGCACCTTTTTTAGCGCCAGCGCAAATAGCACGACGTAGAGGACAAGCAGCCATTTTTTCTGCGTTTCGCGCTTTGCACGGCGAGCCTGAGAGGTGCCGAAATACACGCCCAAAAGCCCGCCCACGGCTAGCAGCGCGCCGCGTTCGTAATCCACATGGCCGTTGTACGAAAGGCTTAAAAGCGCGCTAAATGAGCCGAAAACGATGAAAAACAGCCCCATGCAGACCGCTCTTTTGATATCGACGCCCAAAAATCCGACCAAAATCGGCGTCAGAAATACCGCGCCGCCCACGCCCATGCTAAGCGCGATCGCGCCGATAGCAAAGCCGATGAAAAACAGCACCGCGCCGTGGGGATCGGCGTTGCCGCCGCTTGTTACGTTCGTGCTAAAGAGCTTGAGAAATGAGATCGCAAGCGTCAGCAAAAGACCGATCTCAAGCACGATTTCTGGCGAGTATTTTACGATGAAGCCCGATATGCTCGCGCCGCACAGCCCTCCGAGCCCCACCGCGATGCCGCTATCTAGGCGAAGCTTGCCCGCGCGGTAGTTCAGATATGAGCCAAAAAGCGAGATGATGAACATCTGCATCACCGAGATGCCCGCGGCGGTCTTGACGTCGTAGCCTAGAGCCATCATCACGGGCATTACGACCGTGCCGCCACCGATACCGAAAAAGCCCGATATGAAGCCCACGACAATGCCGATAAAGGGGAGTTCTAGCATTTTTGATCCTTAAAATTTGAAGCGAAGTTTATAGCTTTAAAATTTAAAGCTTGCTAAATTTGCGAAATTTTTAGATTTGAAAGCGGAGGATTTTAGCTCAAAATTTCAAGCGCGGGATTTGCTAAATTTGGAAATTTGTGGGATTTTAAAGTGCGAAATTTTAGAGCACAGAATTTTAGCTTAAAATTTATGTCTTAATTTTGGCTCAAAATTTTATCGCAACGGAACGTAAGCCATAATTTCGGCTTAAAATTTTATACGGGGTTAGCCCGATCTGCATTTGTTTGTGTTGTGACTTCGAAGTATAAATTTTTTAGATCATAATTCTGCGCCTATACCGCGGCGGTTTAGCATAAATTTGGATTAAAATTTTACGTTTAGATCATGGGCGCAGTATTTTTGCCTCGATTAAATTTCGACTAAATTCTATCACGGCGAAATTTCATACGGCGAAATCCCGTACGGTAAAATTTTAGACAAAATTCTGCGGCGAAATTTCCGCGCTTTGTATTCTAAAAATCGCCGCAAAAGCGGTGCAAAATCACGACAAGATCGACGTAAAATTTTATGCAAAGCGCGTGCAAACGCAAAGAGCGCGAATTTTACTCTAAAAAATCTTGCGGTAAAATTTCGCCGTCCAAAGCCTGCTGAAAAAGAGGCAAAAGACCAAAAAGCCGCCATCGCAAAATCCTCACGATGAAATTCCGCCCACAAATTTCTCCGGGCAGAAGTGCTTTAGACGGGGCGGGATTTGGACTCGCGGCAAATTTTCCGGGCTAAATTTTACGCAAAAATTCGCATTAGACCTGCAAGCTTTATCGTAAATTTCTCCGGACGGAATTTCTTTGCGCCTTATGAAATTTCCAGCACGATCTCTTTTTTTAGTCCGATCTGTTTGATCTCTAGCACGGAAGCGCCGCCCAAGCGCAGCGCGAGCACCTCCGCCTCGCTGCAAGCGCGGGCAATAGCTATTTCGCGCAATACCTTACCGCGCCAGGCCTTGGCGTAGTGGCTCAGCACCTTGCCGCCTTTTATGAAACTAAAACTCAAATATTCACGCTTCATCTCATAAAATTTTTCGTAAAATCCCGCGCGCAGATCCACGACGCACTCATCCGCCAGATACCGATCCAGCGCGGCAGAAAAGCTGTCGCGATAAAATTTCGCCGCGTCTATGCCGCCGAATTTTTCGCCCTGTTTGAGCTTGTAGTTCGGTAGCGCGTCGCCGCCCAGCACGGGGCCGAAAAGGTTTGAAAAAATTATCGTATTTCGCTCCGCAAACTCCTGCGCGCCAGGGCTTAGCGACGCGTAGCCTAGGGCGCGATACGCGGTGCCCGTGTAGCGCAAAAGCGCCTTTGTGCAGCCTTTTTCAAAGATATTTTCGCGTAGGGCGGCATCCCATTTTTTCAGCCCGAAAAGCTTGCAAAGCTCCGCTTCGCTTGCTTTATCCACGAAATCCGCGTAGGCGCGCAGCATCTGCAGGCGCTTTTCGTAAAGATCTGCAAAGATGAAATTTCGCTCGCAAATGCGCGTGTCGCCGCCCAGCTCGCTTTTCATCTCGCTTGGGGAAAATAAAATTTTCATACGTTCTCCTTGAAATTTGCTAATTTTACTAAAATTTTGCTTGGACTAAGCCAGCCTGAGCTCGCGCCGCCCGCTCAAATTTAAGCTAAGCAGCGTATAATGGCGCTAAAAATTGTAAGGACGAAAATGCTTTTAGAAGAGCCGCTTTTTTACTACCGCGAAATTTTAAAGACGCATCCGCAAAGCTACCTCGCAGAGGACGACAGGCAGGTCATCATCGGCATAGATTGCGATTATTTCGACGGATTTAAGATGAGTTTTGAGGCTTTGAGGCTTAAATTTGATGAGGTAAAGGGCGCAAAAGAAGGCGCGAGCGAGTTTAAAAACGCGAGCTTTGCAGGACTTTTCGGCGTTTTGGGCTACGACATCGTGCGCGCATTTGAAAATATCGGCGCGCCGAAGCAGACGCTGTATGACTTCCCGCCGTTTTTTTACGCCGATGCCGCAAACTATCTGCACTACGATAAAATCAGCAAAATTTACGATTTTTACGGCAAAGACACTAGAATTTACGAAAGCCTGCGCGAGCTTAGCCCGCAAGCTTCGCAGCAAAGCTCCGCCGAAGCGGAAGGCACGCCGCAGAGTGCCGCAAGAGCGGACGCCGCGATAAAAATAGGATCGAAATCGCAAGCCGCGGCGAAGCCCGAGCCTAAGAAAAAAGAGCTTAAATTTAAAATTTTAACCGATCTGGGCGCCGAGGAGTCGCATTTTAGTGCGATGGTCGAGGCTGCAAAAGAAAAGATAAAAAGCGGCGACGTGTTTCAGGTCGTGCTGGGCGAAATTTTAGAAGTCGGTACGAATCTAGGCAGTCTGGAGTTTTACGAGCGACTCAAAAAGAACAATCCGAGTCCCTATATGTTTCACTTCCCGACGCCGTACGGTTGCGTCGCGGGCTCCAGCCCCGAGCTCATTATGGAGATCAAAAAGGACGAAATTTTCGTAGCTCCCATCGCGGGCACACGCAGCAGAGGCGCGAATGCCAAAGCCGACGCGGCGCTTGAGCGCGAGCTTTTAAGCGACGAAAAGGAGCTTGCGGAGCATCGGATGCTCATTGATCTAGCTCGCAACGACATCGGCAAATTCGCTGCGCCCGCCTCGGTGCGGGTGCAAAATGCGATGCGCGTCGTGCGCTACGAAAGCGTGATGCACATCGTAAGCGAGATTTACGGCAGCAAACCGCGCGGAGTAAGCGCGTTTGAGGTGCTCGGCACTATCTTTCCTGCGGGCACGCTAAGCGGCAGCCCGAAGATTCGCGCGATGCAGATCATAAATGAGCTGGAGCGCTACGAGCGCGGCATCTACGGCGGCGGAATCGGATTTTGGCGCTTTAACGGCGACGTGATGCAGGCGATCTTGATTCGTTCGGCAATCTTCGTAAATCGCGGCGGGCAAAATTTCTGCTCAGACGAGAACTCTAAGCGAAATTCCAATTTAAATTTAAACTCTGCTTGCGGCGAGGAGAAGTCCGAAGCGACGGAGCTTTGCGACGGCGAAAATCCCGAAACGACAGAGTTTTGCGATGCCGCAGCGCAAAAGGGCAGCGGCGAGACGCAAAATTTAGCTCGTACAGGCGAGCACGAGGCGACGTTAAATTTAAAAGCTCGCGCAGGCGGCGGGGCGCTAAATTTAGAAAGCGAGCCGCATTTTAGCCGCGCGATGCGGTTTGAGGTCGCTAAATTTAGCGCGGAGAATTTCGGCTACGAAGGGCTAAGTAATCTCGTATTTATCGGCGCGGGCGCGGGTATAGTTTACGACAGCTCGCCAAAGAGCGAATACGCGGAGATCTGCAAAAAACGCAAAAGCCCGCTAAAAGCGATCGAGGAGCTATGCGAGGAAGTTTAGACGCTTTAAATTTACCGATCAGATGCGCCGCTTTTCGGCGCGAGTCTGATTCGGCTAAATTTAAAAGCGTGTTTGCTGCGAGAGTGTTAAAATTTACGGCTAGCTTCATTCGGCACCGCAAAACGCGCAACGTCGCGACAGATGTGGTAATGCCGCAGACGGAATTTTAAATTTAGCCCGCTAGCGGCGTTAAAGCGGCATCGGATTTGTTCGCCGAAAAGAGGTTAAATTTAAACTATTTAGAATTTTAAAAAGGCGCAAACGCCCTAAAAAAGGATAAAATTTTGATTTTAATGATAGATAATTACGACAGCTTCGTTTTTAATATTTATCAATATATTTTGGAGTTAAGCGATGAGGAGGTGCGCTACTTTCGCAACGACGAGATAACGCTGCAGCAGGTGCGCGAGCTTGCCCCATCTCACATAATCCTAAGCCCCGGGCCAAATCACCCAAAAGACAGCGGCGTTTGCTTAGAGATTTTGCGCGCGGATTTGGACGTGCCGATTTTAGGCGTGTGCCTGGGGCATCAGGCGATCGGATATGCAGCGGGCGCGGAGATAAAGCAGCTGGAGGTGCCGCTGCACGGCAAGAGCTCGGCGATCGAAATTTTTAGTGACGGCGTGCTTTTTAGCGGGCTGCCGCGTAAATTCGAAGTTATGCGCTACCACTCGCTTTATGTGGACGAAGCCACGCTGCCGCGCGAGTTTGAAATTTTAGCAAAGAGCGAAAATGACGGCATTATAATGGCGATGAAGCACCGAAGTAAGCCGGTTTTCGGCATTCAATTTCATCCCGAGAGCTTTTTTACTCAATACGGCAAAAAGATCATCGAAAATTTCATCAATTACGGCAAAAAGATAATTTTAAAGGAGAAACTCGTGGTAAATTTCGCCCCGTTTATGTTGAAGCTACAAAAGGGCTTTCCGCTAGACAGCGACGATTATGCGGTCATTTGCAAGGCGCTTTACGAGCAGGATTACGACATCGTGCAGCTCGCCGGGTTGCTCGTGCTGATCAGCGAAAAATCGCTCTATCCAAGCAGCCTCACGGCACTCGTGCGCAGTATCTTAAAATACTCGATCACCTACGACGATCCGAGTCCGATGTTTGACATCGTAGGTACGGGCGGCGATAGGCTAAAGACGATCAATATCTCCACGACCGTGGCCTTTATCGCGGCAAGCTTCGGCGTGCGCGTCGCCAAGCACGGCAACCGCGCGATTACCAGCAGATCGGGAAGCTCCGATGCTCTGGATGCTTTGGGCGTGCCGCTACTTAGCGATCTTGCGCAGATTAGGGCGCTGCTAGATCGCACAGGGCTAGCGTTTTTTCACGCGCCGTTTTTTCACAAGATCACCGCCGAGGTAAAAGAGGTGCGAAACCGCCTAAAAATAGGCACCGTCTTTAATATAATGGGGCCGCTTTTAAATCCAAATTTAAGCCTAAGCAATCAGATCGTAGGCAATTATCTGGAGGAAGTAAACGGGCTCATCGCCGAAACGCTGATGATTTTAGGACGCAAGCACGCTTTAGTGGTGCACGGCATGGACGGCATGGATGAGATCAGCCTATGCGACGAGACACTAATCCACGAGGTCAAGGACGGCAAAATTTTAGAATACCGCGTAAGTCCCGAGCAGTTCGGCTTTAAACGCGCATTTCACGGCGATATAGAAGGCGGCGACGGCGAGGCTAACGCCAAAACTTTAAAGCAAATTTTAAAAGGCGAGCTCGGCGGACCGAAATTTGATATCGTCGTGCTAAACGCGATGTTTGCGTTATACTGCGCCGATGTCGTAGCAAGCCCTGCGGAGGCTAAGCCGCTGATTTTAGAGGCGATTGGATCGGGCAAGACGTGGGAATTTTACGAAAACTACGTAGGAGCGAGAGCTTAGATGGCTAGCGGCGAAAAGAGGGAGTTTTTAAGCGAGCAGCTCATCAGCTATCTGGGCAACAAGCGCTCGCTGCTAGCGCCTATAGAGCGGGCGATCTGCGAGATTAAGGCAGAGCTTGGGCGGGACAAGATCAGCTTCGCGGACGTATTTAGCGGCAGCGGCATCGTCGCGCGCCTGGCTAAAGCACACTCAAACCTCGTGATCGCAAACGATCTGGAGGGCTACTCGCGCGCGATAAATTCCTGCTATCTTTCAAATTTCAGCGACGAGCTGTGGCGGGATTTGAACGAGCTGCATGCTGAAATTTTAAGAAATTTTACGCCGAAGGAGAGCTTTTTTAGCGAGCTGTACGCGCCGAAGGACGATGAGGATATCAAGGCGGGCGAGCGCGCTTTTTACACGCGCCGAAACGCCCTAATTTTGGGCGGGCTTTGCGAGCAGATTAGCAAAATCCCGCAAAAATTTCGCGATTTTTTCACCGCGCCGCTGCTTAGCGAGGCGAGCATCCACTCAAACACGGGCGGCGTTTTTAAGGGCTTTTACAAGGACAAAGTGGGCGTGGGCAAGTTCGGCGGCAGCGGCGAAAACGCGCTAGCCCGCATAATGGGCGAAATTTCCCTGCGCCTGCCGGTGCTTTCAAATTTCGCCTGCGAAAGCGCGGTCTTTCAAGAGGACGCCGCGCGCTTTGCACAGAGCGCGCGCGAGCGCTTTTCGCAGCTTGATGTCGCGTATTTCGACCCCCCTTACAATCAGCATCCCTACGGCTCGAACTATTTCATGCTAAATTTGATCACGGATTTTATAAACGAGGGCAAGCGCCCAAATGCTGCGGGGCTTAGTAGGGTCTCTGGGATCCCCGCAGACTGGAACCGCTCGGCTTATAATAAAAAATCAAGCGCCGCGGAGGAATTTTTCGCGCTGCTGGCGGAATTTCCGGCGAAATTTTTAATAATCTCTTTTAATTCCGAGGGCTTTATCTCTAAGGCGGAATTTTTAAAAAACCTCGCGCACATCGGCTCCGTGCGCACGATAGCGATCCGCTATCCGACCTACCGCGCGAGCAGAAATTTAAACGCGCGTGAGCTTTACGTGACGGAATTTTTATATGTCGTACAAAAGTAAGATCAAAATTTGCGGCATCAAAAGCGCCGCCGAAGCCCGCGCCGTGCTGGCGTGCAGCTCGGCTTTATACGCAAATTTAGAGCACGCGGACGATGCTAAAAATTTACTGCAATCGGGCGGCGAAAGCTCGATGAAAACTCCTAATTTTTGCGGCGAAAATTCTAGGCGGAATTTTAATTCAGACGCCGAGAATTTTGCGCGAAATTTCAATTCTGACGGCCAAAATTTCGCGCAAAATTTTAATCAGAGCGGCGAGAATTCCGCATGCCGCACGCAAGATCACGCAAATTTTACGTGCGAGCAGAATTGTGATTGTGATAAAAATTTTGGCAGCGGTTCGCGAAGCCAGGGCGACGACTCGGGCGTGCGCGTGGAATTTTTAGGCGTGATATTCGTATCAAGCTCCAAGCGCCGCGTGAGTATAGATACAGCGCGCGAGATTGCACGCATCGCGCATGAAAACGGCGCAAAGTGCGTCGGAGTTTTTGCTTTGAGCTCTGAAAAACACAGCGTCGCCGCCTGCAAAAATTTGAGCGACAAAACTCGCGGCGATAAAATTTGCAAAGATAAAATTTACGCGAGCAAGAGCGGCGGCGTAGAATTTTACGAAGCCGCGGAATTCTGCGAAAAGCAGCGCGACGATTTGAGCGTAAATTTAAACGCAAACTGCGCTGTGTCCGTCTCGGTAAAAGATTTAAATTCTGAAATTTTAGATACGGAAGCTCTAAACGAGGAGCAAATTTTAAAAATTTGCGAGGCTTGCAAGCTAGACTGCGCTCAGATTTACGGACGCATAAGCGCGGATTTCAAAGCGCACCTCAACGCGGCGGGCGTAGAGGCGTGGCAGGTGCTAAGCATCGGCGCTGAAATGCCGCCGCTTGAGGGCTTGAGCTTCGATCGGATCTTATTCGATGCCAAAGGAGTGAGCTTGGGCGGTAACGGCGTGAGCTTCGACTGGGATCTGCTGCGACGCGCTGGGCTTGGCTACCAAGGACGAGACGGCGCAACGAGCGATGAAAAAAACTGCGCGGGCAACACAATGCAAAGCACAGACGACGCAAGAGACGATTTTGAGCGCAATGCAATCTGTGAGAATCTCGGCGAGGAAAAATTTTACGCAGAGTGTGTCGGAAACAGCGGCACAAAGCCCATAGAAAGCGACAATCACCGTGCCGCTAATGACGACGAGGCCAGCAGAATTGTGCGTGATGTCGCCCGATCAAGCGAGGCAAAACCTGCAATAGAAAATTATGGCTGCGATGCAAAGAATAGCGAGGAGTGCGGAGCCAGTGCGTGTACTGCTACTCAGTCAAACAATATAGAGCCCGCGAAGGAGGGCTCCGATCATTGCGGCGCAAACGACTATGAGGCGGGCGCGCCAAATATTGCGAATGACGGCGGCGAAGTAGGCAAGTTAGGTGCCGCAAAGGATGATAGCGCGGATAAGTGTAGCACCGCTTCCAAAGGCGGCGCGATCTCTTTTATTCTCGCAGGCGGTATCGGTGCGCAAAATATACTTGAAGCGCTCGCGCTGAGCCCCTACGCTATCGATCTAAACAGCTGCGTGGAGGATGCGCGAGGCATCAAAGATCCGCAAAAGATAAGCGAAATTTTGCGAACAATCGAAAGCGCGGACGGCGCGGCAGACTGAACTCGCTGCGACCTTGCCGGTATAGCACATACCGCCTTGCTGATACGCGCATCGTAGACAGCCGAGAATAAAATAAGATTATCTCACCGCATGCGACTATGTATCATTCTGTTCAAATTTATCCGTCGTTCTTTTTGTTTGCGCGCAAAGAACGCAGCGCAATTTATTACTTTTAAATTTACGCTATTTGCGTGGTGCTCGGTACTGATAAATCACCACTTGAATCTATGCTTTTCAGACAAATTTATCCGCACAAATTTCGATCGCTTAAGTGATTTATTCTCTTTAATTAATTTATGGCTATGTACTAATAGGTGGTTAATTTCTATACCACGCAGATTTTTTAGGCAGCATATTTTTAAATTTAAAGTAATTGCGCCGTATTTATCTGGCGTCTCTTACCGATACTTTTGTCTCGCGCTAATAAGATCTTGCACTTGGCATCGTTAAAGGCGAACACGTCGACGTGAGCATTCTCGCAATCAAAAATTCTCTTGCTAACGACACTTTTGGCGATCACTTTCGTGTCGGCGTTTAGATTGTAAATTTTACTCATTTTTCGCCCTTTCATAAAATTTACAAGGCATTGTAGCGAAAATAGTTTTAGGTTTTGTTGATAGGGGTTATCTTTTTATATCAAATATAACGGTATTTGCTTGATCACTTAAAAATTTTTAACCCTTTAAATTACAGTAAGTCTACTCTCTTGCTCAATTTCCATTAGCAAATTCTATTTAAAATGCACATATTAATCTACTTAAATATAGTGCCATTTGCCTAAATATCTGGTGTATGTGTATTTTTTATTTGATCTAAGATTTCTTCAGAAAATTTTGCATATTGGCTAGATGTATAGGGAAACCTATTTTTTGAAAAGTCGATTTTCAGTTTTGAGAAAAGATTGTCATAGTGATCAAAATTACAAATTCCTTCCATATTTATAAGTTTATTGTATGCAATAATAAAACCGTTCAAAGATATGACGGATAGTAGTTTAGAATCTATATCATCCCATTCTTTTTTAAAATTTTTTTTAATAGCTTTAAAGTATGTTACAATATTTTCTTTGCAAAAATTCTTATATTCTTCCAATGCGTTATCATTCATATTTTGCAATGCATTCTTATCTCCCTTCCAGAATGAATATAAATTTTTCTTTTCACCAGGAGTAATGGTTATTAGATAACGTAAAGCATATTTAATTATTGATGCTATTTTAATTTTTCCATTATCTAATAATGACATCTCAAACTTATTTAAAAATATCTGTTCCTTATTAAGTTTTTCTATTATTGATCTTGCCAATCCAAGATCAGATATTGGGTCTTTAACCATTCTTATATGAAGTAAAACATCTGGACTAACTGATTTTGCATTAAAATTAATATCTAAAAAAATTTCACTTTGTATTTTTATCTTTTCTATATCAGACATTCCTTTTGGAAAAATAAGTCCAGTTACTAAAAGATGAAGTTTCTTTCTTATTTCGGACATCTTGGTCTCGTCTTTATCGTTTTCTCCTCCTTCATGATGAGCATATATTCTATGCTGTCCATCAATAACACAAATGCTATTCATGCGATCAGGAATGGTCATATTGCATACAAGGTGCTCCTTGCCAATGTTCTCAAGATCAATTACCTTATTTTCTTTAGGACTATGAAATTCAACATCATCTGGTAAGGCCACTATTATATTATTATAAAACGCCTCTTTTTTCTTTAGTAGAAATTTTCTTATATCTTTAATTTTTTGTTCTTGAATTAAGCGTTGATATAGTAAACTAGAGTCCTCCCAGTTATCTTTCCTTAACACATATGAGTTTTTAATTAGCATATCCGCAGACATCATAAAGGATACCTTTTTTACCTTATTATTAATTCCAGTAGTATACTCTGGACTAATTATGGTTGCCGATATTTTTTTGCTACTTTCTGTTTGGTCAATACCAATATTTTTATTAGTCAAGTCTAAAAATTTAAAAATCTCATATTTAATTGATCTTTTAATACATTTTGCCATCTTATAAAAATAGGTCAAAACACTAGGCTCTACAAATTTTAATTTCTGGAACAATCTATAATCACTCTCAGTAAAATTAAGCTCTTCTTTGGAAAAATATAAAAATTTTACTTCACGTAAATCTAGATCACATTCTGATATGATATCTTGATAGTCTGAGAATTTATCGTATAGCCATTTATAAAAACTTGAGAAATTTTTATCTATTTCATCAAAAGCTTCTTTTTTATTTCTTGCATGATCTTTTATATTATCAGTTTTAGTCATTGTATCTTCACATATCAACATTATATTTTTATACAAAAGAACAAAATCTATCTCAATTATTCTGTCTCCTATCTTTATATGCTGATTTTCTGTATTTATATAGGTGAAGCCAGCCATATTAAAAATATACTTTATTTTATTTCTAAATTTAATCTTTTTTGTTTTGTCTACTTTTTCTAGTTTTTCTCGTTCTGACAAAATTTTCTTTTGTTTATTAACTTTTTGTTTTACTTCTTTAGTCATTTTGCAACCTCTCCTCTGATTATACTAAATTCCTCCGGCAACTTGGCAACCAAACTATTTTTATCTGGTTTCATTACAGGGACATCCTCTCTAACTTTAGCCACTCCATTGATAGCATCTTTAATACGATTTTTAGCAATATTAAAATATTCTTTTTGTATTTCAGACCCTATAAATTTTCTATTTTCCAATATGGAAGCTACCCCTGAAGTTCCAGAGCCCATAAAAGGGTCAAATACTATTCCATTTGTTGGAGTTAACGCCTTAATTAGTCTTTGTGGTATTGCTATTGGAAACTGACAAGGATGCTCAGTCTTTTCAACATGATTAGCCTTGACATTAGGTATATCCCAAACATCAGATGGATTTTTGCCTAATGGATTTCCACTAAATTTTCCCTTATTTTTTCCTTTATAGTAACGTTTTCCTGGATATTTTTGTGGAATACGAATACAATCTAAATTAAAACTATACTCTTTTCCTTTCGTAAACCACAATATAGTCTCATGTCTCCCGCTAAAACGTCTTGAACTATTTAGACCGTGTCCAAATGTCCAAATTATTCTATTTCTTAAAACTAGCGGATGTTTGCATTTTTTACTATTTTCTACAAAGATTTGATAAATATAAAAATCTAATGGGATAAGCTCAAATTTATTTACATGATACCCAATTTGCCAGCACAAACTACCACCGACTTTTAATACACGATAAATATCATTAAAAATTGTTATCTGCTGGTTTTTAAATGTTTCAATATCATCGTGAATATTTTCATAGGCCTTTCCCATACAGTATGGTGGAGAAGTAATAATTAAGTCACAAAATTCATTAGGTATTTTTTGCAACAGCTTTAAACAATCACCATTAAAAACCGTTACCTCATTGTTAATATTAAATTTCTCACTAATTTTAATTTTATTCATGTTTGTAAATACTAAAAAATAATTTACTCCCACTCTATCGTCGCAGGCGGTTTGCTCGAGATGTCGTAAACTACGCGGTTGATGCCGTCTACTTCGTTTATGATGCGGCGAGAGACATTTTCTAGCAGATCGTACGGCAAGCGCGAGAAGCTAGCCGTCATACCGTCGCTAGCGTCCACCACGCGCACGCACACGGCGTTTTCATAGGTGCGGTTATCGCCCATGACGCCGACGGAGTGCACGTTTAGCAGCACGCAAAACGCCTGCCACGTTTTGTTGTACCAGCCGCTTGATTTTAGCTCGTCGCGCAGGATCACGTCGGCTTTGCGCAGTAGCTCGAGGCTCGGCGTATTTACCTCGCCCATTATGCGGATCGCAAGGCCTGGACCCGGGAACGGATGGCGGAAAACTACTTCGCGCGAAAGACCTAGTTCGAGTCCCAGCTGGCGCACTTCGTCCTTAAAAATTTCGCGCAGAGGCTCGATCAGTTCAAATTTCATATCCTTAGGCAGGCCGCCTACGTTGTGATGGCTTTTGATCGTTTTGCTTGAGCCTGCGACAGAGCTTTCGATGATGTCGGTATAGAGCGTGCCCTGGGCTAGAAATTTTACGTTTTTGTATTTTGCCGCTTCTTTGCTGAAAACCTCGATGAAGGTCGCGCCGATGATTTTGCGTTTTTGCTCGGGATCGACCACCCCTTTTAGCCTGCTTAAAAATAGCTCGCTAGCATCGACTACGTCTAAGCTCACGCCGAGTTTGAGCCTAAACATCTCCTCTACCGCCTTGCGCTCGCCAGTGCGGAGTAGTCCGTTATCGACGAAAACCGCTATCAGGCTCTGCGGCACCGCATGCGCCAAAAGCGCCGCTACGACCGAGCTATCCACGCCGCCGCTTACCGCGCAAAGCACTTTGGCGCTGCCTACGCGCTCTTTTATTTTGATCATCTGCTCTTTGGCGAAGCTACCCATATTCCAAGTGCTGGTTATTCCGCAAATCTCTTTGGCAAAATTTTTTAAAATTCTATCGCCGAACTCGCTGTGGCAGACCTCCGGGTGAAATTGCAGCGCGTAAATTTTACGTATTTCGTCGCCGAATACGCACCACTCACTCTCATCCGAGCTTGCCATCACCTCAAAGCCCTCCGGCAGGCTCTCGACCTTGTCCGAGTGGCTCATCCAAACGGTCGAGTTATCCTCCACGCCGCCAAATAGCCTGCTGGCGCGAAGCAGCTTTAAAGAAGCCTTGCCATACTCTTTTTTACCCGCAGGCACGACGCTGGCGCCAAATTTATGCGCGATGAGCTGCATGCCGTAGCAGATACCTAAAATTGGAATTCCAAGCTCAAAAATTCTATCATCGCAAAAATACGCATCCTTGGCGTAAACGCTAGCGGGTCCGCCGCTTAAAATAAGGCCTTTAGGGTTTTTGGCTTTTATCTTATCGATCGGTGCGTTGTATGCGATCAGCTCGGTGTAAACGCCTTGTTCGCGCAAGCGCCTAGCGATCAGCTGGGTGTATTGGGAGCCGAAGTCCAGCACTAAAATGTCTGCCGTTTGCATGAAATTCCTTTGTAAAAATTTTTAAAAGTATAACAAAGCAAAGCTAAAAGTAGGCTATTTATCGCGTAAAATTCTAACGCTTCCTCTACCATCGCTCGTGTTATTGGCGTCCGTATTTTGGGCGGTAACGCTAGAGCCCTGCTCGCCTTCTGAATAAAACGGCGGCGCTTTGTATCCGCAGCCGCTAAGCAAAACTAAGATAAAAAATGCTAAAATCCGCTTATGGAAAATGCAAGAGAAATAATAGCTCATATCAGAAAAGATCCTTTATATGCCAAGATGCGAGAAAGAGGCGAGTTTCTGGCGATTTTGCCGCTTAGTTGGCAAAGGCTGATCACCTTCATCTACGTCAAAGATGGCATTTTGATGATAGCCGCGAAACACCCGGCGGGGCTTTGCGAACTAAAACGCGATAGTAATATAAATTTAATAAAAGACGTATTAAAGCGCTTCGTAGCCGCTAGAGAGACGGCGGAGCTTTGCGGTGTGCGCGAGATAAAATTTTTCGTAGCAGATAGAGTGATGAGCAGAAGAAGGGCGCAAATTTATAAAGCTCATTTGCGCCGAAGCAGTAAAATTTTATCTCCCGAGCGCGCAAAAGGGGAGTTTGCAAACAAAATCCAAGATCCGCAAATTTATAAAATTTTTGAAGAGATAAGAGGGCTGATCCTTGCTAATAGAGGAGATTAAGAGCCTGCCTGCCGCGCCGGGCGTGTATCAATACTTCGACGCCGCAGGCAAGCTGCTATACGTCGGCAAGGCAAAAATTTTAAAAAATCGCGTCAAAAGCTACTTTTCTTTCACGCCCGCTCTTGCTCCGAGCCCGCGCTTAAGTGCGCGCATCGCCAAGATGATAAGCGAGGCGGCGCATTTAGAATATATCGTCACGCCTAGCGAGAGCGACGCGCTGATACTGGAAAATTCCTTCATTAAGCAGCTAAAGCCCAAATACAATATCTTGCTGCGCGACGATAAGACCTATCCATATATTTACGTAAATTTAGACGACGACTTTCCGCGCTTTGAGATTACGCGAAAGATCATAAAGGGCAGAAACATCAGATACTTCGGCCCCTATTTTCACGGCGCAAAGGAAATTTTACAGACGCTTTACATGCAGTTTCCGCTCGTGCAGAAGAAAAATTGCGTCAAGGGCAAAAAGGCCTGTTTGTTCCATCAGATCGGGCGCTGCGCCGCTCCGTGCGAGGATAAAATTTCAAAGCAGGATTACGCTCGTATCGTGCAGAGCGCGCTTGCGGCTCTAAAAAATCCGCAAAAGATGGTGCCGCAGCTTTTGGAGCGGATGGCGCGGCTTGCACAGAGCGAAAATTTTGAGGAAGCCGCACAGATCCGCGATAAGATTGAAATTTTAAGGCAGATGAACGTAAAGGTTGAGGTCGATCTGGCAAAGCTCGATGATTTCGAGGTCTTTGCGATTGCCGCACGCGACGGGCTTGTCTGCGCCGTGCATTTTAGCATACGCGAGGGTAAAATTTCAGCCTCAAGCTCGCATATAATTAACTGCAAAGCCCCAAGCGCCGATGATATCGCAAACGCCTACAAGCAGATGATCTTAAGCGCCTTCCCGGCTGCGGCTCCCGTGGCGTGCGCCAAAATTTACGTTTACGACGAGTTTGACGATGCGGATCTGGTGTGCGAAATTTTATCCAAGCGGCACGAAAGAGCTTTTAAAATTTACGCGCCGAAAATCGGCGAGAAGCGTAAAATTTGCGAGATCGCATATCAAAACTGCGAGATCAATATCAAAAAGCATCTAAAAACGCACGATTACGCATTTTTGCAGGAGCTGAAGGATTATTTTAATCTTACGAATTTGCCGGTAAATATCGAAGTTTTCGACAATTCGCATATGTTCGGCGCCGCGGCCGTGGGAGCTATGATAAGCTTTCAAGACGGCGAGTTTAACAAGCAAAACTACCGCCACAAGCACCTTAGCTCAAATAACGACTACGATCAGATGCGCGAGTATCTAACTAGCCGCGCGCTTAAATTTGACGAGCTTGCAGCGCCCGATCTGTGGCTCATCGACGGCGGAACGGCTCTGCTAAACTTGGCGGAGGAAATAATCTGCAGCGTCGGAGCAAACGTCGATATAATCGCTATCTCTAAAGAGAAGATCGACGCTAAAGCCCACCGCGCAAAGGGGGCTGCGAAAGATAAAATTTGCACGAAGGGCGGGATCTTTTCGCTGCCGACGGACGATAAAAAACTTCAGTTTTTTCAGTGTCTGCGCGATGAAGCGCACCGCTTTGCGATCTCGTTTCACCAAAAGAGCAAACGCAAACTCGATCTGCAAAGCTCAAAACTGCTAAGCTTGGGCGTTAGCAAGGGAAGCCTGAAGAAGCTTTTGGACTTTTACGGCGATTTTGAGAGCATTTATGCGGCGAGCTTCGATGAGATCAGATCGCTTACGAATATCCAAACCGCCGAAAAAATTTTAAACAATCATTAACGAAAACCTAACGCAAAAAGCTATATTTAAAGATTTGTTTAGTAAAATCACCCATTAACTTTGCAGGACGGCTAAATCGTCTCCGCCTAGCGTGACGGAAGCGACTTCGTTTCTCCGGTTGAATAAAATTTAACGTCGCGTAAGCTGCGCTTTGAAGGATTTTGTATGAATTTAAATACTACAAGTGCTTTGAGACTTGTTAGCGGTATCCCGTTACTTTTGATTTTCGCGTTTGCATCATATTTCTTGTTTATCTCTTTGCAGGATTACGCCAGAGTAGGAATTTTGCAGCAGCAAATTGCTAAAAATAGCAATCTCGCGGCGTTGGTAGAACAGGTAGATAAAGAGCGCGGTATCACTTCGGCGTTTTTGGGTAGCGAGGGAAACCCCGGTATGGGAACCCTTCTATCGGGTCAACGCAAAAAAACCGATGATGCGCTTGCAAAGTACAAAGAAAGCAAAAATATCAGCGAAAATGTCGTAAAAAAGACTATTTTTGATATTTTCGCTTACGGCACCGGTAATGACGAGCTTTTGGCTGCCGAGACCGATATAGACGGTTTATTAGACAAACTTCCGCAGGTAAGAAGGGATGTCGATGCTCAAAGCAAAAGCTTCGGTGAGCTTTTCAGCTCATATTTTCAAAAATTCGACGATGATGTAAAAACAATCCAACGAGTGCTAAGAGAGGGTCTTGTAAGCTCAAATATCACCGTTTGGACGGTTTCGTTGCTTAATACTTATGAGGCGATGGATGCCACCGCATCGGAGCGCGACTATATTATCGAATACATCATCGGTAGCAAGGCTATGAATCAGGCACAGCTAAGGACTTGGGCTAGCTTCAACCTATCTAGTTCGCTTCCTAATTACTACTTCTTGCCGGAATCGGATGCTAGAGCTGCAATTTTAAAAATTCTAGACGGAGAGGAATTTCAAAACGCATTAAGAGAGACTGCTAAAATTTCGGCCACATTGCAGCAAGAAGCGGACGAGGGACATTATAGCGTACCTTTTCAAGAGTGGTTTGCCTCTACTACACTTAAATATAAAAAGCTAAGCGAAATTTCTGAAAAGATCAATGCTGAGCTTGCGGCGCATGCCGATACTTATCTAGCGCAAAGACTAAGAAACCTATTTATCGCTCTTGGCATATGGGTTTTAGCGGCTATTTTGGTCGTTTTTGCCTTGGGTATCACAAGACGTTTAAGACAGAACGTTACCGACCTCGGCAACGTGCTTAGCCGAATCGGCGATTTGACGAATCAGCACGAGCATATCGATGTTAGGACTAGTGAGGGTGTTAATAAGGCGTATTCGCTTATCGAGGATGCGCTCGATCTGATTGCGTATCAAAAGGGTGCTGCGGAGGATGCCAACAAGGCAAAATCGATCTTTTTAGCTAATATGTCGCATGAGATCAGGACGCCGCTTAACGGCATCATCGGCTTTACGGAGCTTCTTAAAAATACCGATTTGGATGAGGAGAAGCGCGATTACGTTGATACCATCGAAAAATCGTCCGAAAACCTTCTAACGATCATTAATAACATTTTGGATGTCTCTAAGATCGAGAGCAATAAGGTCGAGCTTGAGGATATATTATTTAATCCTATCCAAGATTTCGAAAGCGCAGTTGAAATTTATGTCGCCAAGGCTGCCGAAAAGAATATCGACATCTTGCTTTACATCGATCCTACACTCGTGCACCACCTATACGGAGATATTACGAAGATCAAAGAGGTTCTTATCAACCTCATGTCAAATGCTGTCAAATTTACGCCTGAGCATGGCACTATCGTAGTTGAAATTTTAAGGGAGCCTAGCAAAGCTCCAGGAGAGGCGATCGTAACGTTTAGCGTAGAAGATACCGGCATTGGAATTTCTGAAGATAAGCTCGCAAATGTATTTAACGCCTTCTCTCAGGCCGACTCTACGATCACACGTAAATATGGTGGAACGGGTCTTGGACTTACGATTTCGTCGAAATACGTAGCGATGATGGGCGGCAAGCTTCAGGTCAAATCTACCGTAGGAAAGGGTACTAGATTTTACTTCACCCTTGCTTTTAAAGAGACTCAAAAGACTGATGCGGACGCAGTATTTGAAAGCATCAAAGGATTAAATTTCGCGCTTTTAGCTGATAGCGCCGATACGATGTATAATGATATCGTTAAAAACTATATCAGCAAGCTAGGCGGTAAAATTTCGATATTTAATACGAACGCGCAGTTCCGCTCAGCGCAAAATAATAACAAATATGACGCCCTTATCACTAGATTTAAGAATTACGGCGAGGTTAGCGATATATTGAGTATGCCTACGATCTTGACTCTTAAGCCAAAAGAGCTTCAAAGTATTAGTATTTCAAATTCTAAAATTTTTACCCTCACAGAGCCTTTTAATTTAACTAAATTCGTTAAGACGCTAGATAAAATTTCAAAATCCGGAATTGCTCTAAGCAGATCGGATTTTGCTCCACAGACGCATGAGATTAAGCTGGATGCTGAGGTAGAAAAGCCTACCGCCCTTGATGAAATGATTATGGAAGAGCCGGTAGTAAAAGAAAGACCTATCATCAATAAGCTCGATGAATTACGACATGCTACTACTTCGTCGGCAGACGAGCTACGCGCTATCTTGCAAAGCAGAAGGCGTACGCATGATGCCGAGGCTCATTCTGCGCATAAAGAGGAGGCTGTTAGTAAGTCTAGTATCGCTCAAGAGCTCAAAAAAGAAGCTCCTAAAGCAGAAGAACCGGTCATTAAGCCTATAGATATCGAGCCTATGAGTGATATTAAGATTGAAAAGACAGAGCCTGAATCGCCAAAGATCGATATTGATATTCCTGAAATAGTAATCCCGCGCGCAGAAAAACCAAAGGTAGAGCCTTCAAGCACAAAGGATGTCCAGACCGATATCGATGAGCCTATATCTTTGGAAATTCCTGATGATTTTGTGGGGCTCAAAACACATGCGTCGCAGACCCAGGCTCCTAAAGCCGAAACTCCTAGCATCGATCTTTCTGATATCGAAATAGAGCTTCCTAAGATTAAGAAAGAGGAAGAAGAAGTAAAGGCTGAGCCTGCAAAAGTAGAAATTCCAAAGGCTAAGATTGAGACGCCTAAGGCTGAGATTGAAATTCCTGATATAGATATCGATCTTTCGGATATCAAACCGAGCGCCAAGGTGCAAGAGCCTGCCAAAAAGGTTGAAATTCCAAGCGTAGAAGAAGAAATTCCGGTAGCCGTTAAAACCGAGTCTGAAATTCCTATCGCTAAAGCTTCGAAGCCTGATACTTCAAGTGTTTCTGCTCATGAAAATGAAATTTCAAATGTTAAACTTTCAGAACCTGAAAGTACAGCTGAAAAGATAATTGAGCCAGAACCTATCGCTGTTGAGCCAGAGCCGATAACAATTGAGCCTGAACTAAAACCTATCAAGCCAAAACTTGAAGAGGTTAAACAGGTACCTTCAAATATCGAGTTTGAATTGATAACGCCAGTAGTAGAACCAGCGGCTCAAAATATTCCTGCCGAAGAGCCAAGTATTGAGCCAGAGCCTGTAGATATTCCGAAGGTGGAGCCTGCTACTCAAAACGACCATGTCGAAGAGCCTGAGATCGAGCCTGTTAGCGTAAAAGTCGAACCGGTAGTTATCCCGCAGCCTGAGGAAGAGGAGATGGTCGAGGTGCCCGTTACCGTGTACGAAGACGAGCAGCAGGAAGAAACCATTATGGTCGAAGAGGATGTCGAAGTCGAAGAAGAGGTTGAAGTGCCGGTAGAGCGAAATCCTGCCGATGAAAATGTACCTTTGGTCAATAGAAAATATAACGCCAAAATCCTTATTGCGGAGGATAATGAGATCAATCAAAAGCTTATGAAGCATACACTAAATAGCTTTAATATGAATTTGACGATAGTCGAAAACGGACTTTTGGCGCTGGAAGCCAGAAAAGCCAATAACGACTATGATCTCATATTTATGGATATTTCGATGCCTGTTATGGATGGTATAGAATCTACAAAGCAGATCAAGCAATACGAGCACGAGAATAATCTCCGCCACATCCCGATCGTGGCTGTTACCGCCAATGCGCTAAAAGGTGATAGAGAGAAATTTATGGCAGCAGGACTTGACGAATACTGCACCAAGCCGATCAAAAAGGATATCTTAGCCCAAATGCTAGATAATTTTATCGGCGATAAACGATCCGATGCAGCGCCTGCCGGTGGAACTACAAAGAAGCTGGTTAAAAAGCTTGTAAAACGTCAGGTACCTAAGACGGTCATTAAAACTGTCAAAGTGCCAAAGACGATAATGAAGCTAGTTCCTAAAAAAAGTATAGTTTCCGATGACGTAGTGAAAGCTAAGGGTGCGCGTGTGCCGACAAAAGATATACTTATATGCAAGGCAAACATTATGGAAAGTAAAATTTTTGCTAGCATATTAAAACATCGGTATAAAGACGTAGAAATTGCGGGTAATTTCGACCAGCTTATTTCTATGGCGGCTACGGGCAGTTATAAGCTTGTTTTGATTGATAAAAAGCTAGCGGGGCTAGACTTAGCGGCGTTAGAGAGCTTACGCCGAAAAGCGCCTGCGACCAAGCTAGTTCTGTTTTCTAACGACAACGATGAAAATCCACTATTTAGCGAAGTCGCTAGTTACAATATCACCAAGTCGGGTCTTGAGAAACTCGCACAAAAATATATATAAGGATGAGGTCTTAAATGAGAGATTTGAAAGTTTTAACGGTTGATGACGACGCTATAAATTTAAAGCTACTTGAAGTTATGCTAAAAAAATACGGCAAATTCCAAACCATACTCCAAGCCAAAAACGGCTTGGACGCCCTTGCCGTACTCGAAGTTCAGCCCGTTGATTTGATTTTATTAGACATCGTAATGCCTGTGATGAATGGGCTGGAATTTTTAGATAATCTTCACGCTAGAGAAAGTATAGCTCATATCCCCGTCATCGTCCTTACGACGGACGAGACCGCTAAACGAGAGGCTTTAAATAAGGGTGCTTATGACTTTATGACAAAGCCTATCAACGACAAAGATCTTCACAAAAAACTAGACGATGTTATGAATATTATCGGCGATTAAATTGCCGATTTTGTCCTCGTAGCTCAGTAGGATAGAGCGCAAAATTCCTAATTTTGAGGCCACAGGTTCGAATCCTGTCGGGGACACCATCTATCAAATTTTCCCCCTATTTTTAGTTTTTTGATTTTTTTAAAAGCCCTACATCATGGGTTTTTCAAATTTTTTAAAAAAATTTCAAATCTTAAAAACGCTAGACTATGCAGTAGGTTTAAGAGAAACTACTATATATTAAAAAATGTATATTAGTTCTAAACTCTTTGAAAACTTTTATAATCTCTCCTATAAAAATATATGAAATTTTAAAGTATAAGCAGTTATGAAGGTTTTTTCTAAGATTAAAGACGATCCGGCTTTAAAACAGACCCCGATAAAGTCATTTAAGCGCACTATCTACTCTTTTTTTATCGCGTTTCGCTTTTAAGATTTTAGTAATGCATATCTGCTCCTTCGCGATAGATTTTGTGGTAAATTTAAAGATTACCGCTCCTATTATAACGGGAGAATAAAAAAATGGTAGGAAGCTTTGTTATTCTTTAGGAGCCTCGTTGTTTTTCAGAGGTGTCATCGTTTCTTATAGAAAAGGCTTGGTGATAGAGAATGGTAAAATCTGATATGTGGATGTTTTGAATGGTATGAGGGAATAAGTGTTCATTTTTTGAATTAGACTTTATGGAGGGGACCTATAAAAAGATCGAGATTGCTGGTATGATAAAATATAAAATCTCAATTAGCACTAAAATCCAAGAAGCCTTGCCCGAAAATTTAAAAAATTAGTGTATTATCGCCAATTTTAATTGATAGCTCCTAGCGGAAGACAAAGCCTATAAAAAGCGAATATATGCGAATAGATGCCAATAGACACTTTTGTCATGCTCAAGCTATAAGGTTTTTTTGCGGCAATATTTCGATCGTAAAAAATGGGCGCAATCGATGTTTGATCAAAAACCATTATTCTATCTCGACGATAGTAAATTTAAAGGAGCCACTTTGCAACCCCGCGGCGTCAAGCTTAAGCTTATTCTAGCTTCTATCTTTATAGGTTTAAGCTTAGCTCCTAAAGCGATTATGGCTACCCCTGCCGATATTTCTGGCGTCATAAATTCCGAAGAGCAAAGAATAAGATCAATTAGACAAGGCGTAGAGGATCCCTTTATAACGATACGCAGCGAGCAATCTTCCGCTTCAAGCGCAACCGCAGAGCCCAAGAAAGCAGGAATTTGCTTTAAAATTTATGAGATCAAACTGATTAACGCAGAAGTGCAAAACGAGCAGAAAAATAGCGCGGATTCTAAATTTAACGAAGCGGATTACGAATCTAAAAACAAAGACGATCCAAAAACTCCAGCCGTCAATCCCAAAGACGGTGCCGGCTCGGGCGTCCTTATCTCTAAACCAAATGATGAAAACTTGGGGCGCGCGAAAGTAAAAACTCCCGCTAAGTCCATCAACCCTACCTCCAATTCCGACCATTCAGTTCCACCGGGGTTTGAAAGAATTTTAAACTCAACCCTAAAAGAGCTTAAATTTAAAAGTGGCGACTGCCTGGGAAGCGATGAAATTTTAGCTCTGGCAAGAGCGTATAACAATAAAATCATATCCGCAGGCTTTATTACTACCTCCGTTTCCATCCCCCAGCAAAATATCTCCTCGGGCACCCTTCTTTTAGCTCTGCATCCGGGGCGCATAGGCGAAATTTCACTTGAGCCCGGCTCTGAAGCTAAGAACCAAAGAAGCATCTTTACCGCATTCGGCGGCGATAAAAGGGGAGAGATTTTAAACTTAAGAGATCTGGAGCAGGCTATGGAAAATTTCAATGCTGCTTCAAGAAGCGAGGCGGAGATAAGCTTAAGCCCTTCCGCAAAGCAGGGCTACTCCGATATCAATATCTCTAAACAGCAAAGCTCTCCTCTACTGCTTAGACTAAGCGCGGATAATCTGGGCTCTAAATCTAGCGGCAAATACCAAAGCACGGCTACGCTTTACGGCTTAAATTTACTTGGATTAAACGAGAGCGTATTTGCTTCTTACGGTAGGAATTTTTTAAGAGGAGATAAAAAATCTTTAGGGGATGATAGCAAAAGCGGCAGATCAGCTAACTACTACGCAGGCTTTAGTATACCTTTCGGATACTTTTCTCTATCTTTTTGGCAGAATAGATACACCTACGATCAAATAGTACCAGGGACATATGAGCTTTATACCTATAGCGGAAGCAGCGTTAGAAGAAATTTGGATCTTAACTACGTATATTTTAGAAATCAAAACTCCAAAAATTCTATGTTTTTTAGAATTTGGCAAAAAAAGTATAAAAACTATATACAAGATTATGAGCTTAGCAACCAAAGAAAGCGTGAAGGCGGCTATGAGGCGGGGCTAAAATCCAAGGTATTCTTTGATAACTCTTCGGTAGAGATGATGCTTTCGTACCTAAAATCCACGGGAGCGTTTAACGCCCTAAGAGCGCCCGATGAAGACTTCGGAGGCGGGAGCTCTAGATATCATTTGATAAACGCTGCGTTAAATTTCAAAACCAAATCTTCCGCTATCCCTTTAAGCTACGAACTGGAGCTTTACGCAAGAAGAGCCAGCACTCATCTTAGCCCCATAGATAGGCTAAATATCGGCGGATACTATAGCGTTAGAGGATTTGACTCTCAGATGAGCCTGCTTGGAGATAGTGGCTTTTATATAAGAAATACCTTGGAATATAAGTATTTTAAAAACAACGGCGTCTATCTGGCCTTTGATGTCGGCAAGCTTAGCTCTAAGGGAAAAGATTATCCCGCAGAGGGTGAAATGCTTAGCGGAGGAGGCGTAGGCCTTAGAGGAAATATTTCAGGCTCTTTTAGCTATGATCTTTTGGTGGCTTTTCCTATTAGCAAACCGGAAAATTTTAAAACAGATAGCCCCGCTTTAAATTTCTCTTTAAGCTACGACTTTTAAATTTAGCGAAATTTTATCGGCGCTTACCGCGGCGTTTAATATAAACTAAAACTATATAATGCTTAGTAAATTTTACTAACTATTTTAGCGCAGATACGCTATACTAAGAGCCGAGAAATAGCAATCCTGCGCCCAGACCGAACTCCAAAGCTAATTCAAATAAATTTTAAATAAAATATCCTAAATTTACTATTTTTTTAAGAAAGTATTCAAGAAATTTAAGATATAAACCCATCGCAAACGGAGGTTATAAGTATGCAAATTTTATGTTTAAGCTCTATTTTTAATGGCACAGGGCGTCTTAGCACCCCTACTGATACAAAAGAATATTTCGGCGTCTTTACCAAAGCAAAGAAACGCCTTGCCGCTCTTTTGCTTATTGGTTTGCTGGCTCCTTGTTTTTCATATTGCGAGATAATACCAGATAACTCCGCTCCCGTAAATCATAGAGCTTCGGTGTCTCAAACTCCGAATGCTCCCGCCACTCAAATAGATATCGCCTCTCCTAACGACAAGGGGATTTCTATCAACGAATACTCCAAGCTTAACACTCCCAAAGAGGGCACGATATTTAATAACTCTCAAGGCGGAGCTATAAGTAAAACTGCAGGCTATATACCGCCAAATCCGAGGCTCAATCGTGGCGAGGCTAAGCTTATAATCAATCAGGTAAACTCGCCTCTTCCTTCAAATTTACAGGGTAATATTGAGATAGCGGGCAGAAAAGCCGATCTTATCATCGCCAATCCTAGCGGTATCAACGTAAACGGCGCTACCATAATAAATTCCTCCTCTACTACGTTAAGCACCGCCACGCCCACCTATGAAAACGGACATCTTAAATCTCTAAACATAAGCAAAGACGGTTCTATAAATATAGGAGCGGACGGCCTAAACGATAACGGAGATTATTTAAATATAATATCTAATAGCCTAAAGCTGGAGGGTAAAATTTACGCAAACGAGATAAACGTAGTAGCGACGGACGGTAAGGTATCTTTAAAAAATACAAACTCTGGATTGAGGCAGGATAATCTAAAAATTGAGCAAGAAGGGGGATCACATCCTAAAGGTGTATCCATAGACTCCTCGGCTCTAGGGGGAATGTATGCGGGCAAGATAAATATAATATCTACTAAAGATGGAGCGGGCATCAACAATAAAGGGGCTATCTTGGCGGACAGCTCTTTAAAGATAGACGCTAACGGAGATCTGATAAATGAAGGAAAGCTGGGTTCCAACGGACAGGCTCAAATCAGCTCAAAGACCATCTCCAACCAAAAGGGCTCTAAAATTTCAGCCTCCAATCTGGATATAAAAGCCCCCTCGGTAGAAAACAGAGGAAATATACAGGCTAATACTCTAAAGCTAAAAGCGGATAGACTAGATAATATAAAAGGCACCATAAGCTCAAGCTCCGCCTTAAAGATAGAGGCTAAAAGCCTAAGCAACAAAGATAGAGCCGTAATAGGAGCGGCTAAGAGCGAAAGGCTAAATGAGCTGGGCTTGGACGATACCAAAGACCCTTCCAAAGTGGGAGTTATTCCTCCCTCCAAAAACGAGCTTAGCGTAATAAGCGCGGATCATATATCAAATATAGGCGGAGCGATACTTTCAAACGAAAGCTATTTGGATATAAAAGAGAGTCTCTTAAATGATAATAGCCTAATGGTATTAAGGGCGTTGGATTCCGAAATTCCAAATTTTTATAACCTTTCAGGTTCTACCTTTATAGTACAAGAGGGCTTAAGCTTGCGCGGCAACAATCTACGCAACGAAAGCTCAAAGATCATCTCCCTTGGAGGCGCTCTTTTAGGCTACGACAGTATAGATAACTCCAAAGGCTCTATCCTAAGCGGAGGAAATTTAATCATAAACAAAGGCGCTCTTAATAATGAAGAGGGGCTGATAAGCTCCAAAGGGGATCTCGCTTTAAACCTAGATAGTCTTAGCGCTTTAGGTAAGCTAAGCTCTGACGGTAGTTTATATCTTGGGCTAAAGGACGATTTGAGTTATAACGGAGGAATCTACGCAGGCGGCGATATATACTTAAACCTACAAGGAAATTTTATCGCCTCACAAAGGCTGATCTCCAATAAAGATCTGATCATAAACGCAAAGAGCATCAAAAACGAAAGCATTATAGCCGCACTTGGAAATTTGGCTTTAAAAGCAAAGGAGCAAATTTTAAATTTAGGCTCTTTAATCGCGCGCGGCGAGCTGATAACAAACTCTGAAAGCCTAATCAATAAAAAAGCTCTCATCTATGCGCAGGACGGCATAGCTTTAAACGCTAAAAATATCCTCAATCAAGACGCGTCCAATATACTTAGCGGAGGGGATATAGTTATAAATACGAGCTATCTTAGCAACGAAGCGCTATCTAACATAATCTCTCAAAGAAATTTAAATATTTTTAATGAAAGAGGCGAGGAGGGCAAGGCAGACGAGATCATTAACGCCTCCTCCTTGATATATGCAAAAAACACTCTTAATATCGGTGCTAAAAAGCTAAACAACCGCTCGGTTAACGAGCCCGTAAAGAGGGTTCAAAGCACCGGTTATAATATAGATTTTACCTGCAATGGCGATGGCTGGGGTTGCAGCGGCGTAGCTATCCCTTTAAAGGTTAATGCGGCAGAAATAAAAGAGCGCATCCTTAAGCAAAATCCCAATATTAGCCCGGACGAGCTAAACGCTAAGATCATGGAGGAGCTTAGCAGGCAAGATATGAATCTATATGTATTAAGCTTATATAAAAATACTAGGCTTCCGGGGGAGGATACTAGGCTATATGATGCTATAACGTTAAATTTAAAAGATAATCTTTTCGGCATAAGAAGAAGCAAGCCTCATAAGAAGGAGAGATTAAGGCAGATAAGCTACAGCATCAATAAAGAGTATATAACGGAAGATAGCCTAAGTAAATTTATGGGCTCAAACATAATCTCCGCAGGGGATAGCAACCTTAACATAGATGAGCTAAATAACGATAAGAGCGTAATTTATGCCTATAACGATCTGCTCTTAAATGTAAAAAGTCTAAACAACCGCTCTTTAAGTCTAAATCATAGTATAACGAGCCAGGCGGAGTATAGATGGAGAGGCAAAAAGCGCAAAATGCATGGCGGCTATAGCGACCAAAAGAATATCTACTACTCTCAGCCTGCTATTGCCTCCATAATAGGAGCTAAAAAAGATATAAAAGGCTACGCGGGCGATATTTCAAATTTAAACTCACACGGGCAGATAAACTCTGGTAACGCTCCCGCTCTTATAAAGGAAGCTTTTTCTAAAATAGATTACTCCCTAATAGGCAAGGGGCTCCTTAATCCTAACGCTTTAAATCTCGATAAAAACGATCTCGCGCCTAGCCTTAATAATGAAGCGGATATGCAAGATATCATTAGGCCTAGCTATATAAACAATCTCTTTTCGCCTATAAGCAGTAAATTTTATAATACCTTCTACGTTTATAGCGAGCTGATACCGGATTTTTCATATATGCACAATAAGCTAAGTTTACTTTATGATAAAAAAAGGACATCCTTGAACTCTTCGGAGGAGGAAGATGACGGTACCTTACTTAGTTCCGCACCCTCTTTGATATACGCAGGAGGCAATATAAATTTAAGCGTAAACGGCGATCTTAGAAACGAAGGGATAATCTACGCGGGATCAAATATGAACCTAAAAGCCGGCAGCGTATCAAATTTAAACTCCGCCTCCATCATCGCCGCGAACGCCCTAAGCATATCGGCCAAAAAGGATATAATAAACGCATCCTCTTTGATACAAGGACGCAGCGTAAGCTTAAACGCCGGCAGAGATATAGTACATAAAACTCTAAGTAAAGAGATAAACCTAAATAGAGCCTACGGCGATCAAAGCAGCACCTATATAGGCACTATCTCAAATATAAAATCTACCGAGGGCAGCGTAGCATTAAATGCAGCTCGTGATATAACCGTAAGCGGAGCGAGCATAGACTCTGCTGCAAATTTGATCCTAAACGCTGCAAAGGACGTAAACATAAATAGCGCGGAGGAGAAGCTAAGCTATAACTTTAAAAGCAAGGGTGGATACTATAAAGAGGATATCGTTAAGAATACAAGCTCCAAACTTAACGCCAAAGATAATATCCTAATTAAAGCGGACGGTATAGCCATAAGCGGAGCGGATATTAATGCGCGCAGCGGTGATGCTTTGCTGCAGGCAAAGAACTCCATAAATCTAAGTGGGGATATCGATAGTAACTACTACGAGAGCGAATTTAAAGAAAAGGGCTTTGCGTCTAAAAAAAGCACTACCACTAAAGCTTTAAATCAAAGCGTAGTACCTACTAGCATAAGGGCTAAAAATATAATGCTTAGCTCGCAAGAGGCCGATATCAATATAGCAGGCTCTGCATTAAAAGCTAAAGAAGCTATAGATATACAGGCGGGAAACAATATCAATATATCGCCTCTAAGCTATAACTCCTTAAACTATAAAAATAGCTCCAAATCCTCTTTAGGCGGATTGAAAGCTAGTATGGATATGCACTCGCTTTATAAACGAAATTTGCAAAGCTCCTCCCTATCGAGCGAAACGGGGAATATAAACTTAAGAGCAAAGAACGATCTAAGCCTAATATCTGCGGATATTTCAAGCGGACGCAATCTAAACTTAGGCGCGGGAAATTCCATCAATATCCTAGCGGCTAAGGAGTATAAAGAGGAGCTAAGCGCCCATAAGAAAAGAAGCTTCAATCCGCTCTCGGTGTTCAACTATCCCGTAGCGATAGCGGCTTCCGTGGGGGCAATGGATAATATCGCATTAGAGGCCGGGATAGAAAAGATAGGCGGGGGAAGCTTTACCGAGGTATATAGGTCGGATTATAATAGCAAGCAGGTAAAGGAAGGTATATCTAAACTATCCGATATCAAAGCTGCGGGCGATATAAGCTTAAACTCTCCTACAGCTTTTATAACTTCAAATATGAAAGCGGGCGGAGATATAAATATAGACGCTAAAAACCTAACGATATCCGCTGCCGCTAACGAATACAGCGAACAAAGCTCGCAAAAAAGCACCTCCGTATCTATTACTAAAGCGAAAGACTCGCTAAATCAGATGAAGCCTAAATCCTTGGACGAGTTTAAAAAAGATACCAGCCTTAAAGCCAAAATAGCGTCCGCCTCATACGATAAATCCAATACGAACTTATACGGTACCGAGACCGTCTCTTCTAATATGGAAGCTAAAAATATAACTCTTAGAGGGGATAATAGCCTAAGCGTTATAGGTTCAAATTTAAAGGCCGAAGAGGATCTTAACTTAATATCTAAAGATGGGAATATCAATATAATAAATTCTACCGATACCGCAAGCTCCTCATCTAACTCTAAGCATCTGGAAGGCTCCCTATCTCTTACCGTTCAAAACGAATACGCCCAGATCGCCCCTGCGGCTATCGCCTTGCAAGAAGCGATAAAACAGCTAAATCAGACCAAAAAGCAATACAAGGAGTATAAGGATCAGAAAAATGCTCTACAAGACAAACTTGTTGAGTTAAAGAACCGCTATAAGGCTAAAGAGGTAGGCATAGACTACTCCGACATTGAAGATCTACAAAACATAATAGAGGACGTAAAGGACGAGGAGAAATACTATCTATCAAATATCGCTCTAGCTACCGCTAACGTAGCCTCTAAAACCGCCGCCCTCATCTCCCAAGGATCTGCCGCATCCTCTAGCTGGGTTACCTGGGGCTTTAGCGTAGGCGCCTCTGCAGAGCTTAGCGGAACCACTTCCAAAGATAGTTCCAAATCAAGTAACTCCGTAGCCTCTAATCTTAGCGGCAAGAATATTAAAATTTTAACTGATAGCAATAAAGATACCGCTATAAATATCAAAGGCTCAAATTTATATGCTAGTAATGATATATACCTAAACACCCATAATCTATTTATGGATGCTTCGCAAGATAGCTATGAAGCTAAACAAAGCTCTAAAACCATAAGCGGAAGAGTATCTGCTACTATGTATGGAGGCGGAGGAGGAAGCGCAGGGCTTGATTACTCTAAAAGCAATATGAAAGAGGAAAGCCTTAGCCACAATAACGCTAAAGTTTATGCAGGACATAATATATACGCCTTAGCTAGTAACGACGCTTTAATAAAAGGAGCAAACCTTAGAGCGGATAACGCTTTAGCTTTAAAGGTAGGACATGATCTAAGCCTAGCAAGCTTGCGAGATAGCTATAATTACGATAGCAAATCAAGCTCTATAGCAGCAGGTATAGGTATAAGCGGCAGTAAAACAACCTCCGATCCTTCTCGTCCTTATGCCATAAGCAACAACATAGTAAGGTATTCAAATTCCAAACTTTCAAGCATAAACGCTAACTACTCCAGATCCAAATCAAGCACTATGGTAAAACAGACCGTGCTATCTAGTATAACCGCTAAAGAGTTAGACATAGAGGTAGGATCTAACACAGATCTAAAAGGCTCACTAATAGCCGCAGGCTACTATGATGAGAATGGAAATTTCATAGATAACGGCAAGCTTAGATTAAAAACAGATACTCTAACTTTTTCAAATTTAAGCAACACCAGATACGACAAATCAAATTCTTTAAGCATAGGAACCAATTATGCTTTTAAGGATCCTCAACAAGGAGGAGGCGGAAGTAAAGATGGAGGTAGCCAAGCTAAAGAGAGCAGGGGCTCCGAAGCTAAAGAGAACACCGCGGGATCAAACGCCTTTAGCTCAAATCACATGAGCGGTATGCAAACAAGTGGCATCATAGGACAAAGCGGCACGAGCTTGCAAGATAAAAAGAACGATACCGACCCTAAGTCTAAAATTTCATCGATTAACTACGCTAATAATAGAAACCTATCCTACTCTATGAGTAAGAGCTTAGCTACTATAGGAAAAGGAGAGCTTATAGTAGGAGATAAAGATATAAGCTCTTTAAGTAAAGATGAGCTTGCTTCTTTACAATCTGATCCTAACAATAAGGCTCTATATAACTCAGACGATCTTAGAAGATTAAACAGAGACAGCTCCAAGCTAAGTAAAGAGCTATACTCTACAAAGCTAAGCTCTAACGTTGATGCAAGTGTGGATATGAGGTTTTTTAGCGAAGGGGGAAGGAATGAGATAAAAAGAGATTATGAAGACGCCTCTACCATATATGATGCCATATACCAAATAGCAACTACCGATAGAGTTAGCTTTACGGACTTTTTTAGCGAAAACGGCAAAGGCTTTATGACGGTAAACGGAGTAAGGCAGGAGATAGCAAATAATCCAGAGCTAAGAGGGATGCTACAAAGCGATGAGCTTTCTGATCAAGAGAAACAAGCCATAACGCAAAATATCACAAGGCAGGTAATGCTAAATTTAGGCTACATCCCTAATCAAACAAAGACCGTCTATACCGATGAGACTGGTAGAGACGGTAAGCAGATAATGGGCTTTTACTCCTTGCAGACCGGGCGCAGCTATATCAATATAAAAAACAATGAAAGCACAAAGGATCTAGTCGCTACCTCTGCTACAGAAAGCCAAAGAGCTATGGATCATCAAAGAGGCATAGACTTCCTTAAAAACGAAGACGATCATTCGACCTATTCACGAAATTTCGGAAACGCAGTCGCTAGATACTACGGATATGCTCTTAGCTCATACGGCAGTGGCTACGGCTCTGCTAAGATAAACGCTCCTAGTAGTATCAATCAAAACTACTATGCAAGCAACAATAAAGAATTCTCTAGGCTGGATAAACAGAAGGGAGCGAATAGGATAAATTTATTTGACCCATATGAGCCTACATACGAGGGAGGAGACGATTTCACGGCAGACTATTCAATGCATCTTAACGCTGATTTTTCTGGTGCAATAAGAGAATTTTTAACCAACTATAGGGAACTATATATTGGTGGGCATGGCGATGGGAACAAAGTAGGAACGCGAAGAGGTGCCGCATACACGCCAGAAGAATTGTATGAAAAATTTATAAAAAATGATAGTACATGGAAAAAGGGGAGGGTAATAGCTATACATTTAGCCGCATGCAGCAGTGCAAATTATGCGCAGAAGCTTTCTAATTTAATCTATACAAAAACAGGAAGATCCGTCGTTGTATATGGAACAAAGGGGGAATATGGCTACAGCCCTATATTTTTTCTACCAAACATTGCCGACGAAGGTATGGAGAAATTTAAACCAAATATACAAGGAGTAAAAAATGAAAAATAGTTTTCAGCGGGCATTTTTAACACTAGTGACTTTGATCGCCGGGGCTTTGATGTATTGGGCATTGGATTATCGGTTTTCTCAAGATGCTGAAAGGAAAGATCCTTGCTACTATGCATATTTTAAGGTTTATGATAATAATAAAAGCAGATTCGCTTATTGCATAAATAAAGAGCTAAGGAGGGCGGCTTCTCAGATAAAATATTATTTAAAATTTCTGCCCGAAGATATTAATTTTACATCAGAAGAAGAACACGTAATAGAAAAAGGTAAAATGTTTTCAAATTCATTTAATGAATTGAAATAATATAGTAAAATTAAATTTTGTAGTATACGGAAACGGCTTACGCTAAATGTCAAGAAATTTAAAACGGCTGGTTAGACAGGAAGCATCGATTAATATAGGAGATTTCACCGGTCTAACAGGCGCATCATTTGAAGAGATATTTTCAAGAGCGTCGAAAGACTGGAAAGTAGTGCTACAAAATGACGGTAATGGAATAAAATTTGTCGATAAAGATGGTGCGGATAGGGTCAGAATACATGCGCCGGAAAACAATCCGAATTTACCAAGCACCGCAAATACTAATAGTGGATGGGTTTTAAGAATTCCGTTTAGTAGAAAAAAATATTTTGATGATACTGGTAAAATATTACCATATGATACCGATGAAACCCACATCCCAATAAAAGGAAACCCAAATGCAAATTGACGGAAAAGAGATATTTAAAAAGGGTGATCTTATGTTCCATTTAACTCGAATGGCTTCTTTGGAACATCAGGATAAATATATCGTTCATCCTACGGCTAAACATTACGAAAGTCCTTCGGAAATGGTAGAATTTTTATATACCGAATGTAAAAATGCCTTATTGGAACAATTTAAATTTTGTTTCCTGCCATACGAAAGAGATACACTAATGGTGCTTGTGGAACTTATAGATAAAAATTTTAACG
>NZ_CALJPC010000070.1 GCF_937981295.1 uncultured Campylobacter sp. | reverse complement strand
AAGCTAAAGATACCGCCAAATCTACTAAGGCCAAAGTAAATGCCAAATCAGAAAAAGTAAAAGAGGATATGGACTCTATGGATGAGCAGAGCAGTAAAGTAAAAGGCTCTATGGATAAAATGAACGATGAGGCTAAAGAGGACGGCTCGTCAAAGGCTTCGGGAAAGAAGGTTAAAAAATCCAAGAAAGAACAATAAGAAAGAATATATAAAATAAGGGGAGGAGAGTAAGTTGGGCTTCCCCCTTTGTTTTATAAAAATTTATAAAGGGTATGACTCTATACTTTTTGGAGGCAGATAAGATTTATTGTTTTGTCTGGGTTTTGGCAGCAATTGTTATGTCTAAGCATATTAACTTTATTTACTTCTCTGTTATTTTACCTAGTTGCTTTATTGCTTTTACAATTACTTTAGATTTTGAATAATTTATTTATAGGCGAATTTAAATCCGCACAATTTATTTATATTGTTTATTTGCTTTTAAATTTTTGATGGATACAATCATACGATCTAAATTTTTAAAGGATTTTGAGCTTAAAACTATGAGCAACAAAATAAAATTTATCAAAAATATTTCCTGGCTTCTGTTCGAACATGGTATTAGGATCGGCGGCAGTATTGTGACTGCGTCGATTTTAGCCAGAGTTTTAGGGATTGAGAAATATGGGACTTTTCAATATTTATTGGGGCTTGTAGTTATTTTCAAATCGCTTTCATATATTAATCCGGCAGAGATTATGGTGCCTATGCTTACGAACGCGGATGCTATACGGCGCAGATATTTAATGGGAAGCGGCTTTTTTATCAGGGCATTTTTCTGCATAGTAGCATATATCGCTTTTTTAGCATTCGTATATTTTAGTGATGATGTAAAAGCGTTTAATCTGGCTCTAATTCTCGGATTTTGTATTTTGTTAGACGAAGCATTCGGTATCGTCACGGCCTTTTTACAATCTCAGACGATGATAAAATATAGAAGCGTGCTATATATCTGTTTTACGATCATCAAGATTACTATTCTGGCATCGCTATTTTGGCTAGGGGTTACTAATATCTATATTTATGCGCTTACATATACGCTGGAGAGTATTTGCATGGCGCTAGGTCTGCTTTGGGTTTATAAGATTTTAAATAAAGAACTATTCTTTACATTTGATTTTAATAAAATTTTGCCCCTTCTTAAAGATGGACTACCATTTTTTCTAGGTATCTGCTTTATGTGTATATTTTTGAGGGCGGATATTGTTGCGACGCGTTATCTAAGTGATGGTACGACTTTAGGGTTATATGCCTCGGCGATTCAGCTTTTTGGTAGCGTGACTGCTATGGCGCCAATTATAGCGGTATCATTTGCGCCTTTATTTGTTTATAAATTTGACGAACTATACACCATAAAGAAAAATATATGGCTGCTTGCTTGCGGTATGGTTGCTATTTCGCTTTTTACGTCTATGGCGATGTATTTTTTATCGCCAATTTTAATAAGCTTAATATTCGGAGCTAA
Source organism: uncultured Campylobacter sp. (assembly GCF_937981295.1). Classification (GTDB taxonomy): domain Bacteria; phylum Campylobacterota; class Campylobacteria; order Campylobacterales; family Campylobacteraceae; genus Campylobacter_B. The sequence goes on along the minus strand of NZ_CALJPC010000070.1, from coordinate 4,580 downwards.
ATTTAACGACGCAGTAGAAATTTTTAGATATCTATTATTTATTTTGCCGCTTATATTTTTAAACGAGGCTTTAAATTTATATATAATTAAAATGAAGTTGGGTAAACTCCTTATTCATAAATGGGGACTTGCCCTAGGCGGTGCCGTTGTGGCTTATTTATATTTTGTTCCTATTTATGGTGCCGTAGGAACAGTAGTTGGGCTTGGAATAGGATATTTTGTAGTATGTATACTGGGTGCCGCGATAATTTTAAATGATAAAGGGGATTTATGAAGGAAGTTTTGATATCCGCAATAGTACCTATATATAATGTCGAAAAGTATCTTGGAAAATGTATCGACAGCATCATAAATCAAACTTATAAAAATTTAGAGATAATATTGGTTGATGACGGAAGTACTGATGGTTGTTCTAAAATTTGCGATGAATATGCACTAAAAGACAGCCGCATAAAAGTAATCCATAAAGAAAACGGCGGTCTTAGCGATGCTAGAAACGCAGGTATCGATATTGTAAGCGGTGAATATTTAACTTTTATAGATAGTGACGACTGGGTAAGTAAATTTTATATACAAAATTTATATTGCTTGATAGATAGATGCGATGTGGATATGGCTATCACCTCAATCAAGCGCGCTTATGAAGACAGTGAGGATAAAATTTATGAAAAAAGTATAAATGATGAGCCTATTTTAATCCATACAGCCAAGGAATGTATAGAAAGTCTATTTTGCGGTAAATTTTATAATGTCGGTGCGGTTGCTAAAATTTATAAAAAAGAGTTATTTGCAGGCATTAGGTTTCCAAAAGGTCAGATATACGAAGACCTTGCGACCACGCCCATAATAGCTTCAAAAGCAGACAAAATAGCTTTTTGCGACCTGAAGGATTATTTTTACTTTATAAGAGATAATTCTATCATGACGAGCAAAGGCGATATTGAAGATTTAATTATATTTAATATCCTAGACGAGCTAGAAAAATATTTCTGTGATTACAAAGATATTGTAAAATCCATAGAGATCAGAAAGCTCAGAGACGCATTTATGACCTTTTATAAATTTAAGGATAATTTAGACGATTTAAGCAAGGATGCGCTAATAAAAATGGATAAAATCATAAAAAACAACTCCATGATCGCGCTGAAAGATAAAAATTCTAAGACGCAGGATAGGATCGGGGTTATTATATATAATTTATTAGGATTAAAAGCCTATCTAAAATTTAGAGAGATAGCTCTTTGGGTTAGGAAAAATACCTCTAAATAGACAATGAGTTAAAATATGTACACTTTATACGCAATTTTTATATTTTATTTTTTCGCTGCTTTAGCATATGGTTTTTCTATAAGACACAGAGAAATCCGACCGTTGCTATATTACGCTTTTTTATCTATATTCTTTATTTTAGTAGCGTTTCAGGATAATTACGGGACCGATTATATAATGTATAAATTTTTATTTTTAGAAACAGAAAGATTATATTCCCTGTACAAAGGGATAATTATGTATCTTTTGATAAAATATTTAAACCCTTTAACTATTAATTATGGATTACTTTTTGTCATTTGGTCTTTAATACAAACTATTGCTTTGAATTATATGGTCAAAACTTATAAAAAATTTTATTATTTTGACGACAAGCTTCAAATTATTACATATATTCTATTTACATTGTCGTTTTTTGCCATGTCATTCAATGCCCTTAGATCGGTTATCGCTACGACCCTTATACCGATAGTTTTTATTTTATACTATGAGCGTAAAATTTTAAAATCTTTTATGCTTACCGCCATAGGGGTGCTTTTTCATCCGACTATTATCATTATAATACCTTTATTTTTAATATTTAATTTATTTAAAAAGCACTATAAAACCACTTTGATGATTTTTGTATTTATGCTACTTTTTGTATTTAATAGGATCGGGATTATTCAGATAGTTGCGGAATTTATCTACAATCACATCCCTGCTAATATCTACACGGACTATCTGGTCTCTTATCATATGAAACCTTATAGCGAAAGCATTTTTAGCTATTTGGGCATCTATTTTATCCTTTTTACGAATATACTATCTATGCTGTTTTATAAAAAAGAGACGGATAAAAAGAGCATATTTTTATACAATCTCGCGTATTTTGCGGCGCTGTTGCGGATTTTATTTTACGGCATCCCTATTTTAGGCAGAGTTTATCTGCTATTTAGCGTTTTTGAATTTTTTATCCCCTACGTTTTATTTAAAAATTTAAACACAAAAAAGACCTTCTACTTGGGGTATTTTATCCTGATAGCTTTTTTTATCACCGTGATAAAATATCTATTATTCAATAACAGAGTCTCGTTTTGAAAAAAATTTTTATTATAGGCGGTGCCGCTTCTATGATGATAAATTTCAGGAAGGAATTTATCATAAAGCTCGCCGGGCAAAATTTTAAAATTTATTGCCTAGCGGGAGACTACGACGATACTTCACGCAGCAGGATCAAGGAGCTCGGCGCTACGGCTTTGGATTACAAGCTAAATTCTAAAGGATTAAATCCGCTTGGTGATGCTCTTGCGGTATATGATTTGATAAGGCTCATTAAAAAATATCAGCCGGATATAGTATTTAGCTTTTTCGTAAAGCCCGTAATTTTTGGCACCATAGCGGCAAAATTAGCGGGGGTGCCGCGTATCGTCGGTATGCTTGAGGGGCTGGGCGGGGCTTTTACTTTGCATAAAAACGGATCTTCGGCCAAGACGAAATTTATAAAATTTATTCAAATTTTGCTTTATAAGCTTAGCCTTCCTCTACTCGATAAGCTCATCTTATTAAATAGCGACGATAAAAAAGACCTCATTGATAGATATAAAATCGGCGTAAAAAGTGTTGAAATTTTAGGCGGTATTGGGGTCGACCTGGCTAAATTTAAATACTCTCAAGCGCCTGCAGAGCCCGTGAGTTTTATATTTGTAGCCAGGCTTTTGGCGGAGAAGGGGGTGTTTGAGTATCTACGGGCCGCAAAGATTATAAAGCAAAAGCACAAAGAGGTGAAATTTTATATTTTGGGCTCCTTTGACGAGACAAATCCTTTCGGTCTGAAAAAACGGCAGCTAGATATGTATCTAAACGATGACATCGTGATATATCCGGGCTTTGTGGATAATGTGGATGAGTGGATCGCTAGCTCTAGCGTGTTTGTGTTGCCATCGTACAGGGAGGGTTTTCCTAGAAGTACGCAAGAGGCGATGGCGATAGGTAGAGCGGTTATCACGACTGATAGCGTGGGTTGCAAAGAGACGGTCATAGATGGATTGAACGGCTTTTTGGTGCCGCCGTACGAATATGAAGCCCTGGTGCGGAAGATGGAGTATTTTATACAAAATCCAGGAACGATCGATACAATGGGGCTAGAGAGCAGGAGGATTGCGGAGAAAAAATTTGATGTTCATAAGGCAAACGATAGGCTTTTAAAGATGGTTTTGGGAGATCAAATTTCATAAACCCTTTTTTCTGATCATAACGGCGATCGTCATGAGGATTGTCTTGATCTCCAGCCACAGCGACCAGTATTTGATGTAGTAGAGATCATACATTAACTTTTGCTTGGCATCTTCGATGTTTTCTCCATAAGGGTAATTGACCTGTGCCCAGCCGGTGATGCCAGGACGGACTAGATGGCGTTCGTTGTAATAGGGGATCGCTTTTTCGTAGTTTCTGACCAAAATATCCCATTCCGCGCGAGGCCCGATCAGGTGCATATCTCCGCGCAGTACGTTGATGCACTGCGGCAGCTCGTCCATCCTGGTCTTTCTCATAAATTTGCCGAACTCAAACACCCTACTATCGTTTTTCTGCGTGTATGGTTTATGAACGCAATGCTCGTGCATGGTTCGAAATTTATAACATCTGAAATTTTTCAAATTTAGTCCTACGCGATTTTGGATGAAGTATAATTTCCCCGGCGATTGCTCGTCTATCTTCTTTTTTACGTGAAATTTGATCGCAAAAAATATAACGTACAGGATCGCTCCGCCTATGTAGTCTATGACGCGCTTCGTGGCGTACTCGAAGTCGTTATACGGCCTAATATTGCTTAAAAATTCCAAATCCCTATCGTCTTCGGGGATATAGCATTTATGAAAGAATTTTTCTAAAAATTTTTCAATAGTTAGAATTTTGAGCCGCTTGTGATTGAAACGAAACTGCAAGAGCGTAAGGAATTTTATCATTTTGGGATCTATAAATTCTTTGGTGTTTATGATTAGAAATTTATAATTGTGATTTTTAAGTAGGTTTTCGATCTGTAGCTGGACCTCTGCAAAGGGGCGAGCGGCGTATTTTACGATGTCAACTTTGTCGAATTTTTTATTAAGCCTTCTTAGCTCCACGTCGGTAAATTTGTATTTTTCACCAAGAATCAGCATGCTTTTACCGCTTTTGCCTTTCGTAAAATTTCGTTATTTTAGCATTGTTGTGTTAAAAGATATTTAATTCGCGATCGCTTTTTATCTAAGTGTAGGTTCATTGAAGGCATATGAGGTGGTGGTTAGAGGCAGAATCGAACTGCCGACACGCAGATTTTCAGTCTGCTGCTC
>NZ_CALJPC010000069.1 GCF_937981295.1 uncultured Campylobacter sp. | reverse complement strand
CGATGCCGATGGGTATCTCAAAGGTAAAGATGAGCCGCGAGAAGCTGTCGCAAAAGAGCAGAAATATCGCGCCGATCATCGCCGAGCTAGCAAGCACCGCGCGGTTGTCGGCGCCGAAGATAAAGCGTGCGATGTGCGGCACGATAAGCCCGATCCAGCCGATGATGCCCGCGATCGTCACGCTAAGCGCGCTAACGAAGGTCGCGACTAGGATGATGAAAATTTTAACCCGCGCCGTGTTTACGCCCAGGCTCTTTGCCTCCTCTTCGCCAAGGCTTAGTGCGTTTAGGTATTTGCCGCTAAGCGCCAGCAGCAAAACGCCCGCGTACATCGGCAGGATCGAAATTTGAATAAAGCTTTTGGACGCAAAGCCGAGGCTTCCCATCAAAAAATAGGTGATCGCAGGAAGCGCGTCGTTCGGGTCTGCGGCGTATTTTAGCACCGAGAGTAGCGAGGTAAAGAGCGAGCCGCTGATGACGCCGCCAAGAACCAGCACGATGACGCTGCCGCTGCGTGAATACAGCGCCGAGACGCCCAGCGCCACTGCCACGGCAAGAAAACCGAAGCCAAATGTGCTAAGCTGGATTAGGTATTCATTGAGCTTAAAAAACATCCCCACCGCCGCGCCAAAGCCCGCGCCGCTTAGAACGCCCAGTATCGAGGGGCTTACGAGCGGGTTTACGAACATCGCTTGATACGCCGCACCGCTGATCGCGAGGCTAGCGCCGATGAGCACGCAGGCAAGTATGCGCGGCAGGCGAATTTCAAGCAAGAGCGTGTGCATGACCTCGAAATCTTTTAAGCTTTCGCCTCGTAGTAGCGCCAGGGCGTAGCGCGCGTAGTCCTCTGCGCCAAAGCCGTATTTGCCAAGCAGCAGCGAGCCTGCGACGCAAAGTGCCAGCAGCAGGGCCAAAAAACGCAAACGCCTTTTTGCTCATTTTTCTTTACTCACTCAGCACCTCGTCCTAAAATTTTATAAATTTGCTCGTCTGTGAGCTCAAGATCCAAAAATAGCTTGTAAAACTCGCGCGTTTCGGAAACGATGTCAAATTTAAACGCCTCGGGGTAGATTAAATTTACCAGCCATTTTAGTCCCAAAAACCTCATAAACGAAGGCGGGCGGTCAAACCACGAAAATGGCTCGCGCGGGATGTAGTAGGCTTTTTTGTTTTTTACCTCGCCCAGCAGCTGCCACTTTGGGTCGCCGTGAATTTTATCAAACAGCTCTTTTTCGTAGATGAGGATGACGTCGGGGTCGTATTTAACGAGCTGCTCGAAGCTGATCTTTACGCGTCCGAAAGATTTGGCGTTTGGATCTTCGGAGCACTTATGCACGTTCTGCGCGCCGGCTCGCTCGATGAGCGT
>NZ_CALJPC010000068.1 GCF_937981295.1 uncultured Campylobacter sp. | reverse complement strand
AAGTCAAATAGCAAAAGCGCGGTTCCTATTATTACCGCTACTGGTGCTAGCAGAAAGCCGAACTTATAAAACCTCTCGTTTAATGAGCCCAAAAAGCCCTTGTAAGCCAAAGCCGAGCATAAAAACGCCCCGGCGCCTAAACCGCCTAAAAACAAATAGATGACTATGAGCCATCCCCAAGTCGTCTGTACCATCGTCATTCCTTTAAATTTTTAAAAATTTCAGGATCTTTTAGCGCGCTTTTAAGCGCATCCATCTCGCTATTTAGGTAGAGATTTAAAAAGCCCCCGAAGTTCTTCCAAACGTCTAAATTTGCGTGCTCGTCGCAGCGAGCGGCAAATTTGCAAAACCACTGCGACGGATGAGCGGCGATAAATTCCGCCTTTTTACGCAGAATTTCGTTAAATTTAGTCTCATCCTCCGCCTTTAGCGCGCTAAAACTTAAAAAATAAAGATATTGCAACTCGTACCCGATGAAATCGTCGGGAAATTTATCAAGCTGCGCATCCTCGAGCTTTAGCCCAGAGCTCTCGTAAAAGCTTCGCACCTGCATCGTCTTTGCCCCAAACATCGTTTGATAGTCGAAATACACCGACTCGTAAGGCTCGGCTTTGGGGCGCTTAGGACCTACGAAGAGCCTATTGAATTCGTAGCGAATTTCATCGATTAAGCTTGGCTCGCTTTTGCATTTGGCAAATTCGAGGATAAATTTATGTTCTTTAAGCTTAGGCGCAAAATCCTGCGTCAAATTTAAAAGCTCGTCCAAATTTTCACCGGTAAGAGGCACCAAAAATACCTGCCTCAAAAAGTCCTCGACGCAAAGGCTCTGCTTTAAATTACGCATCTTTTTATCCTTAGTGGATAAACTCGTTACGCTTCATGCGAGGATAGAAGCGGATGTTCGGCTTCGTAAAAAAGCGCTTAAAGCCCGGCATCTCTTTTTCCATCCCCGCGCTATCGCTCACGTCGCTATCGACCAGCTTTAGCACGTCGCAAGGACAGCCCGCTACGCACGCAGGCTCCTCGCCGCGCTCGAGCTTCTCGGCGCAGAGGTTGCATTTTTGCGCTTTGCCGTCTTTGCCTTTGGTTATCGATCCGTAAGGACAGGCTACGATGCAATATCCGCAGCCGATACATTTATCGTGCAGCGGCTGAACGATGCCATTTTCGAGCTTAATGTAAGCTCCTACGGGACAAACGTCCATACATGCAGGCTCTTCGCAATGGTGGCACGAATGCGAGATGAAAATTTCCTTTTCGATCTCGTCTTCATGGATGAGCATCATATCTACATGGCGCCAGTTGATGTCGGGGTCTTGATTATGGTAGACCTGACATGAAATTTCACACGCCTTACAACCTATGCAAAAGTTGTAATCAAATAAAAATCCTTGTTTTCGTTTCATTTTATGCCTCCTGTTTTGCAGCTTTTTTTACTTCACAAAAGCTTGCAGTATAGGTCGATCCGTTACCCAAATCACTAACTCCGTCCGAGCAAAGGATATTTGCTCCCGTGCGAGATTTGGTGACCTTAACCCAGATATTATTCCACGCATAGACGATGCCCGGCTGCATCTGATTAGTCTCAACCGCCGTAAATACCGCCGTACCCTTTTCGTT
>NZ_CALJPC010000067.1 GCF_937981295.1 uncultured Campylobacter sp. | reverse complement strand
CCCAGCGCGCAGGATGCTAAGATTATCGCGAGCAGAATTTTACGTAAAATTTTAAGTGATTGGACTTTGGATGTTGCGTAGATGACGTGCGCACAAAGTATTATAAAAAAGGCGCCTGCGACAAAATCGAAAAATATGTAATAAGCAAATTCTCCAAATATCCCCAAATCATAGCTGCTTTCTAAAATTTTTTGATCTATGATATATAGCGTGCCGAATTTCGCCGCTAAAAACGCAGCCGTAAGCAGGATCGGATGCAGCAGCGCCCTGCCTGCAAGCAGGTCTGCGCAAATGTGCCTCAGGAAATTTATCAATCTTTTTACGCTAGGCTCCTTTGAGATTTCGCCGCTTGCGGCATCTTTCGTAAAATTTTCGTCGTCTTGGTTAAGTTTAAATTTGATCTTAGATCGAGATAAATTTTAGCTTGAGAGCTTTTAAAAATCGCTTAGCGGCAAAGGCATAAATTCGCGCGTTTGGAGCGGGTCGCGTATTTTGACGCCGTTCAAATCATTTTCCTATCGCAAGCTGTTTTGCGAGCGGGCACATATTGCAAAAGGCGCGGACGAAATAGGGCATCAACTAGCTTGTCCATCCGCTCGTAGCATTCAAAATTTTATCAATCTTTATAGTTTGCGGCGGTAGGTTTGCACGCAGCGAGGTTTGTGTGCGGCCGGCTAGCCTGCAGCATGGTTTACGCAGCATGGTTTACGCAGCATGGTTTACGCAGCAGGCGGCGGGTGGATTAAATTTTGATTTATCGTTAGCGAGGGTGCGCCCCTTTTCGCAGCGGATGCGAAGTAGGGCGCAAATTTTATAAATTTTCGACGGATCGCCGAGTTCAAAGCGTAAAAATTACGCGCCTAAAACTACAGCCGACAAAAGCCCCCATAAAATGGCCTCTATCGCTAGCACCGAGTGAAGTATGGCCTTACTCATCGCTTCTCCTTTGTTTTTAATTTCATTATTTGCTCGGCTCGGGCCGCTAGGGGCGTACCCGATCGATCTATGAGCGGGATTATATAAGATGATTGTGTTCTTAATGTGTCTTTTGAAATTTAGGATAAAATTTCTCCGTTCGTTGCAAAGCACGAGCGAGCGGCGGCAGATTTCAGGCAAAATTCGGCCGTCTGCGTTAAGGCGCGGCAAATTTAAGCGAGCCTGCCGCCCGCCGTAATGTGCGGTAAAGTCGTAAAGAGCGGCAAAGTCGTAGCACGCGGTAAATTTAAAGCAGATTTCCGACCTCGTCGCGGCGCACGAGGCGTCCGCTGCAAATCGATATAAAATTTAAAGTAGAATTTTATGTGAATGCGGCGCGCGACACGCCCGCACTTTTTTACGTCGTCAAAGCTTGCATCATCAAAGATTGCATCGGCCAGGATTGTGCCGTCAGGGCCCGTATCGTCAAAGCTTGCATCGGCGTGGCTTGCGCCTGTGGGGCGAAATTTTACGGCGAGTTATGAATTGCAAGACGCAGATCATCCGCACCGTCTTGATCTGAAATTTAAAGCGGAATTTTAACGCGCGCCTCGGTTCCGACGCCGGGTTCGCTTTCGTATTCGATCTGGCCGCCTAAAAGATCAAGCGCCGTGCGTACGATGCTAAGTCCAAGCCCGCTGCCGAGCTCCTTATGCGATTCCTCGCACTGATAAAATCGGTCAAAAATTTTATCCAGCTTCTCGCGCGAGATGCCGATGCCTTCGTCTTTGATGCTCACCTGCGCAAAGCCATCGCAAGCGCGGCAACAAACGAAAATTTTACCGCTCGGCTGCGAGTATTTAAGCGCGTTTTCGATCAAATTTCGCCAAATTTGATTTAGCAGTCCCGCGTTTGATCGCACGCTAAGCGGCGATAAATTTAGCTCAAACTCGTGCCCTTCGTAGCTTTGGCTCAGCGATATGATGCATTGCCTAAGCTGCTCGTCGATACGTACCGTCTCATCTAGGTGCACCGCCGCGCCGCTATCAAGTCTCGTTAGCTTTAGCATATCGGTGCAGAGCTTGCTTAGGCGGTTTGCTTCCGCGCCGATGGAGGCTGCGTATCGCACGGCGCGCTCCTCGCTCACGCCGCCCTCTATCATCTCGCTTAACGCGGCGATCGAAGAGATCGGCGTTTTCATCTCGTGCGAGACGTTTGAGACGAACTCCTTTTGCAGCTGCTCGTGCTTTTGCAGCTTCTGCGCCATTTTATTGACGTTTACTACGAGCTCGTCCAGTTCGTGCATATAGACGTAATCAGTGCGGTGTCCGTGTAGCTTGCGCTCGGCACGCGCCTTAAAATCGCCGTTTGCGATCGCGGTGATCGCGCCTAGTAGCCGCTTGATCGGGCGAAATAAAATTTTAAGTCCGAAGTAAAGCAGGGTAAAATTTAGCGCCATCGTGATTAGACAGATGATCGCGCACAGCGCCACTCCGTCCCAAAAGCCGCCGATCTTGCCGCCGATACCGATGTAAAAAAGCATGCAAACCGCAAAGCAGACGATGAAATTTATCACGCCGAATGCGAACGAAGAGTAAAACGCGATGAAGCTTTTAAGGCCGATGAGGTATTTTTTCATGCTCGCTCCTTTTTTACGGCTTTGTAGCCGAGCCCACGCACGGTGATTATCTCAAAATCCTTGGAGTTTTCAAATTTCGCCCGTAGCTTTTTGATGTGCGTATCGACGACGCGCTCGTCGCTGTCCGTTTCGTAACCCCAAATTTCGCTCATTATCTCAAATCTCGTAAAAATTCTGTCCGCATAGCTTAGCAGCAAAAACAAAAGACGAAATTCCTTCGGCGCTAGGCTTATCCGCTCGCCCTCGGTGCGGATGCTAAGCGTATCGTAGTCAAGCTCGCTTCCGCCGATGAGAAGTCGCTTTTCGTTTGCGATCTTCGCGCGCCGCAGTAGCGCATGCACGCGCAGCACGAGCTCTTTTAAATTTATCGGCTTGCTCATATAATCGTCCGCGCCGCTTTTAAAGCCCGTCTGCATATCCTCGATCTCGCTTTTTGCCGTTATAATCAGTATCGGCTGGCTCTTGCCGTCGCGCCTAACGTATCTGCTAAGCTCAAAGCCGTCCATCTTAGGCATCATCACGTCCGAGATGATCAGATCGAAGTGCGCCTCGTCTAACGCCTCTGTCGCCTGCTTGCCGTCGAAGGCGCAGCTCACGCTAAAACCCTCATCAAGCAGCTTTTCTCTTATCGCCGAGCTCAAAGCCTCGTCGTCTTCGACCAGTAAAATATTAAGCATAATCGCTCCCGTTTTGCTAAATTTATGCGCTTAAATTTATACATAAAATTTTAAGAAACAATGAGATATTATACGTAAATTTTTTCAAGGAGTAAAGAATGAATTTCAAAAAAACCATATCGGCTGCCGTTATTGCAGCTTCGGTTCTGGCGCTATTTAGCGGATGCGCGAAAGAGAGTTCTCGCGTAGTGCAAACCCCTACGGTAGCGAGTCTAAATACCAACTACTCGGGCGAGCGGATCGCCGTGTCGGTAGGACGTTTTAACAACCAATCCTCTTACAACAACGGGGTGTTCTCCGACGGGGAGGACAGACTGGGCAACCAAGCGCAGACAATTTTGATCTCAAGCTTACAACAAACAGGACGTTTCTCAGTGCTTGATCGCACGAATATGCGCGCCATTAAAGAGGAAAGCGCAATCTCTAAAAGCGCACAAAGCTTAAAAGGTGCCAGATATGTTATCACCGGCGACGTGACTGAGTTTGGCCGCAAGACGACCGGAGATCATCAGCTGTTTGGAATTTTGGGTAAAGGAAAGACCCAAACCGCGTATTCTAAAGTAAATTTAAACATCGTTGATGTTAGAACGTCCGAGGTGGTCTTTTCGACTCAGGGCGCGGGCGAGTATGAGCTATCAAACCGCGAAGTGTTAGGTTTCGGCGGCACTGCGGGCTATGATTCGACGCTAAACGGCAAGGTGCTAAGCCTAGCGATCATCGAAGCGGTCAATAATCTCGTAAACGGCCTTGAAAACGGCGCGTTTAAAGTGAGATAAGGATTAAATTTGAAAGCAGGTAGCGCTCTTGCGCTTGCCGCTGCTGCCGTGATCTTTTGCGGCTGCGGCGGCGGGACGCGGAATCAAATTTATTACTGGGACGGCAGCTACACGGACTCGACCTATCAGTATCTAAAGCAGGAAGGCGACGTGGGCGAACAGATCGAAGCGCTTGAAAAATCTATCCAAAAGGCATACGAAAAGGGGCTTAAAGTCCCGCCGGGGCTTTATTCGCATCTGGGGCTTTTGTATCTAAGCGCGGGCAACAGCGCGAGGGCGAGGGAGAGCTTTGAAAAAGAAGCTCAGGCCTTCCCTGAATCAAAGCCGTTTTTGACCTTCGTTACAAACCCAGCCGCGCTTAAAAAGGCTGAGGCTGCGACCAAGTCGGGCGCTGATAAAGTCCAAGGATCAAGCGGACGCGAAGCCGCCAAAGCAGCCTCTGCGAAGCAAGGCAAAGCTGCCGCGAAACAGGGCGGCAAAACGAATAAAAAGGCTAAAAAATGAAAAATAAAGCTCAAATAGCGATTTTTAGCGTATTCGTGGCGCTGTTTTTTAGCGCGTGCGCTCTAAGTGAGCCTGAAATTTACGACTACTCGGCGCTTCAGCAGGCTAAGCCGCGATCGATTTTGGTGCTGATGCCGACAAACGAGACTACCGAAGTGGATGCGGGTCCCGCCGTGCTTGCCAACGCGATCTATCCGCTAAGTGAGGCGGGCTATTATGTATTTTCGCCTGCGCTCGTGCATGAGACCTTCAAAAATAACGGAATTTACGAGGCGAGCGAGATCCAAAACGTCTCCGCGCACAAGCTAAGACAGATTTTCGGCGCAGACGCCGTGCTATACATGGATGTCGTCAAATACGGCACTTCGTATATGCTACTAAATAGTGCGACCGTCGTGGCGGTCAATGCCAAGCTCGTGGATCTGCGAAGCGGCGCGACGCTTTGGGAGGGCTCGGCGCAGGTAAGCGACGACTCGAGCAGAGGCAGTAGCGATCTTGTAGGCATGCTGATCTCCGCGGTTATCAAACAGATCGGCGATACCGTCTCCGATGCGGGATACAAGCTCTCTGCGAGCGCAGATGCGATGCTTCTAGCTCAGAACTGCAAAAAATGCTTGCTCTACGGTCCGTATTCACCGCACTACGGCCAAGATAGGCAGCTTGGCGGCGGCAAATAAATTTAAAAAGGACGAAAATGAAACTAGCCGAGGCGCTGATACTGCGCGCAGATATACAAAAACGCATCGAGCAGCTAAAATCAAGGCTCGCGGACAACGCGAAGGTGCAAGAGGGCGAGAATCCTAGCGAAGAACCAAAGGCGCTGCTAGCCGAGCTAGACGTGCTTACAGGCGAGCTTGAGCGGCTAATCGTTCGGATAAATTTAACCAACTGCACCGCAAAAGCAGACGGCAAGAGCCTAACCGAGCTAATCGCTAAGCGCGACATACTCACGCTAAAAGCGGGCGCGCTGCGTGCATTCGCGCAAGCTGCCGCGCAAAAGGTGGACGTTTATTCGCGTAGCGAGATTAAAATTTTAAGCACGGTCGACGTCGCGGCGCTGCAAAAGCAGGTGGACGAGCTAGCAAAGCAGATCAGGCAGCTTGATACGACGCTGCAAGGCGCGAACTGGCAGACCGATCTGATCGAAAGCTAAAACCGTTAAATTTAAAATTTCGGGTAAGTATCGCAAGAGGCGAGTACGAAACTCACCTGCGAAGCAGGTTTATGGCAGCGCTCGCGGAAACGGGCGCACCCCTTTTACGATTTATTTTCAGTAAATTTACAGGGGCAATGTAACTACGCAATGTAACTACCGCGTACTGATCTAGCGATACCGAGGGCGGGAATGGGGAAATTTTAAACGAAATTTTGATTTTAACGACGCGATTTGCGGGATTGCGGTAAAATCTAGCGGCGATTTGGACGGGCTTGATGCTCAAATTTTGCGTTAAATTAAGGCGCGCTTGCTATTTTGCATTTGACCCGTCTGGCGTCAAATTTTACAAAAATCATAAATTTAGCCAAATTTAAAGGATGAAATTTGAAATTTAAAACCCTTGCGCTAACGGCCGCATTTTGCTTTGCGACCGGCGTAAATGCGGAGCTTGCGACAGAAGCGAATTCCATAAATTTTAGAAAAACGAGCGGCGCGGAACAAAATCTCGCGGACGCAAAAGACGTCAAATTTAAAGACGCGCATTTTAAAGATACAGATACCGCGGCGCACGGCGCAAGCCCAAACTCATCTCAAAAAGCAACTCTCATTGACGAAGCGAAAAATTTCTACCGCGTGGACGAGCGGCTGTTTCGCAGCGCGCAGCTTGACGGGAGCGATGCCGCGAAACTGCATGAGCTTGGCATCAAAAGCATCGTAAATCTGCGCCATTTCAGCAGAGGCGGCGACAGAAGGGCGTTTGGGGATCAATTTTGGCTCTCGAACAAGCCGCTTCAAAGCTGGGAGATAAGGCCCGCGCAGATAGCGGACGTCTTGCGCACCATTCGCGAGCGCCAAAAGGAGGGCGCCGTGCTCGTGCACTGCTATCACGGAGCCGATCGCACGGGGCTTGTGGTGGCGATGTACCGCGTGATCTATCAGGGCTGGAGCCTGGACGCCGCGCGCAGCGAGATGATAGACGGCGGATACGGCTTTCACTCCATGTGGCAGGATATCGCGGACTTTTTGACGCCGCAAAACGAAGCGCTCGTAAGAGCCGAGCTTGGAATTTAGACGAAATTTCGCCCGTCCGTCAAACGGCGGCAAAATTTGTAAATTTAATAATGACAAAGTGCCGTTTATAACGAAATTTTAGAATACGAGCTACGTATATTTTCTAGGGCGAGGCTCGAGATACACCAAAATGGGAGGGCAAAAAACGAGCTGCAAAGACGCGCGGAATTTGAGCAAAAATTTGAGGCGTGCAAACAAAAGGCGCGGGAAATTTTAAATTTATAGATATCGATAAAATTTCACTCTTTGCGGCAAGTTAAATTTAAAACCGCAAATTTCTGCAAAAACAAAGAGGCCTTAAAATAATAAAATTTAAGTTGTAAAATTTTACGCATTTTTCTACTTAAAATTATCATACTCTTTTTTCAAATATGCGCTCATATCGCTCCGGTGTGCGTACCACAACCAAAATCAGCTAAATTTTAAAAGCCTGATTTGCGCTTGCGGCGACGGGGCGCGTAAAACGCCGCAAATATCAGACAAAATATCTGTAAATTTAGCCGAAACGCAGTAAAATTCGAGCGGCAAATTTAGCAAAAGGAGCGATCGTGGAAAATTTATTACTAGCGCAGTTGCGCGAGGCGCTACCGCAGGACATGCGCGTGCCAAGCGAACTTGAGACGCTTTATGCGTGGATCGAAGCAAACGGCTTTTATGACGACGCTGGCGGGCGCAGACGCGGCTATCTCTACCCGCAGGATCGGCTGAAGCAGAGCTGGAGCGACGATGAGCGCGAGGGCGGCACGGACATCGTCTTTTTCACGGATGAGCCGAAAAATCGCGACGAGGAGCTAAGGTATTGGTTTTACGGCGAGGATCGTGAGCTTGCCGCGGAGATCAAGCAGAGGCTTTGCGTGTTCGCAGGCAGCGGCTCGGAGGGCTCGATGTGCGCGCTGTGGCTGGATGATGCGGGCGAGACGAAGATCGTACATATGGGCTCCGGCTCGGGCTCGACCATGACCTGCGTTTTGGCTCGCAGCGGGCTTGATTTTTTGCGATTGCTTGCGATCGGATACGATGAAATCTGCTGGGATGAGGATTTTGGCGCTCCGCCAAACAGCAAGGATGACGATTTTATCGTGCATCCAAACGTGAAATTTCAGCAGTGGGTAACACAGACGTTTAAAACGACGATCCCGCAGACTGCGCTTGAGCTCGTCACTCCCGCGCATCTAGACGACGAGAACCCGAGCGATGAGTTTTTGATCTGGGTAAATCGCGTCGCGGAATAAAATTTAAAGCGGCTTTTGCGCCGTTTAATGAAGTATTGCGGGGTTTGCTTTTGCTGGAAACCTTGAAATTTAAGCTTTTACTGGCTAATTTAAAAAGCGCAAATTTAATGGATATCTTTTTATTAAAATTTGGCGGCGGTATCCATATAGAAAAGCATTAATCATCTATTACTATTTCTGCTGTTCTTAAAATTTTTAATAAATCCACTCGATAGAATTTAACTCTTTGCAGTGTGGCAGCGAAATTTCGCAGTTATCTGAAATGCGGGTGCGATGTAAGTTGCCGCGTCTTTAGGAATTTAAATGGAATTTAGCTAAGTTCCTTGTGGATAAGCTGATGATATACCAAACACATGGAGGTTCTGTCAGTTTATTAGTAAAGAACTGATTGAGACTAAATTCTAAAGCAGAAAAAACAAGGCTAAAAGCTTTTCAGTAGTTTTGGCGATAGGTTGTCTTTAAGTGTCGCATCAGAGAAAATTGTGACTGCAGCGACGTTAGGCAACGCGCAGAGCGAAAAAATGGCGCGAGCATCTGTATCGGCGTAGCGCTTTTAGGCTTCGTACGAAAGATCGTATCCAAACGATCTCTATTGTCAAATATCTGCATAAATTACGACGGATTTTTATCGAGGGCATGGGGGCGAGCTACAAGGTATATCCAGCGAATACGTCTTTGCAGCTAGCTGCGCGCAGGCATTTAAAAGACGGAAAGTAAAAGCGAACAGGTTGAAATCTGAAAGTATTAATAACTGCGCAATAGGTAAATTGCGCTCAGTGGCGAAGTGAGCGCAAACTTTTTGGCAGCTTTGAGCTGTTTGCACGCGCGTAGGGTGGCAGGCGCTACTTTACTTTAAATCTCTTTTTGGATCTTGGGTTTGCGCGCGCAGAGCAGCAAGCACTAAGCAGCTCGGCGCGGAGGTATCGTATTTTGCACCGCTTTCGCAGTAACTCTCCTTGATACCTGCCAGCTGACGCACTTTCTAGCAAGATGAGTGATTGTTGTTTTAGCATTGATGAGGATGAGCTTGGCAGGCTCATACAGCGTATACAAGCCCGGTAGCGTATAGTGAACGCGCGACTTTACGCGTTTAATTAATTTAATGGAGAGTTTGAAGTAGTGCTGTGGCGGATATGCATAGTTTTTTAGCGCCTTGTGGAAATTTAAGACGAATGTTATTGCGAGCGGGTGCAAATTTTTAGGTAAAATTTTATGCTCATTGATTTTTATATGGCTGCACTAAAGCATGCTCTATACGGAAAAATTTCGTATAAATTTTTAACGTAAACTTTGCCCATTTAGGGGGAGAGGAGAAGGGAATAAAATTTTACGATCAAAAGGGTGGGGGATTATTCAGCAGGCTGCGTGTGCAACGCAAAAATAGCGATGCAGGAAGCGTATCGAGTAGTGCGGATGAAACGAGACGATCTTCATCCGCCACTTTTTAAAATAAAATTTCGCGACTAAAAAAGCGATTTCGCCTTTGTAAATTTTAAAATTTTGCTAAAAATTCTTTGTATTTTTCTGCACTTTTTGCGATATATTCGCTATCTGGATGAAATGAAAATCCATAGCCAAAGTGGCACGGCAGGAGTTTAGCACCCGTAAAATTCATCGCGCATTTAAAAGGCGTGATAACTTCCTCTATGTCAAATCCGATCGTGCCGTCTTTTTTATAGTTGTTTCGCTCGTCGCCGATAGTGATCGCTAGGGCGAATTCTTTACCTTTTAGCTTGTCGCCGGTGCTGCCGTAAGCCCAGCCGTAGGCAAATACATCGTCGAACCATCGCTTTAAAAGCGGCGGATAGCTGTACCAATAAAGTGGAAACTGAATGATAATTTTATCGTGGCTCAAAAGTAACTCCTGCTCGCGCGCTACGTTTATTTTGCCGTTCGGATAAGCAGCGTAAATTTCGTGAATATCAAATTTATCCGCTTGCTTTTTGGCTACCTCGCGCCACGCCTTGTTTGCGTGCGAGCTTGCCATATCGGGATGAGCGATGATGATGAGATTTTTCATATTTTATCCTTGTTTTAAATTTCTTACATTATATGTTTTTTGGCTGAAATTTTGATTTATCATCTAGCATAATATGGATATGAAATTTCAAATGAAATTTTACTCCCACTCAAACTTTACTAGCAGGCTTGTAGTTTTTGCATGCGATTAGAAGTTAAATTTATAAGCAAATACGGCAGGCCCCAAAATCGATAGAATTTTATCTATTAAATTGTATTAAAAATTTTAAATGGTATGAAAAATGCGCCGAAAAATTCGGCGCAAATGAAAGGAATACTAATCTTAGATTAGCGCAGGAGCTACTAAAAATCCTAGAGCGACCGAAAGCGCAACCATAATGGTTCCCGGAAGGAAGAACGAGTGGTTAAATACAAATTTACCGACTCTAGTCGTTCCGGTATCGTCCATGGCGATCGCGCCGAGCGTCGTAGGATAAGTAGGGAGCACGAACAAGCCCGAAACGGCTGCAAACGATGCGACCAAGATCCAAATTTGACCTGAATTTTCAGGGCTGGTCATTCCAAGCGCGGCGGCGACGGCAGGCATCATAACCTTTGTGGTCGCAGCCTGCGAGTATAGCAAGCAGCTTAGGAAGTATAGCGCGACGGCTAGTACGAAAGGATACTGCGTAACGACATTTTTAGCTACCTCTTTGATGCTGTCGATGTGACCGTTAACGAAAGTAGTACCGAGCCACGCGATACCGATGACGCAGATGCACGCATTCATACCGCTTTGGAAGGTGCTGGTAGAGAGCAGCTTGCCCGTATCGATCTTGCACAAAACAGCGATAAGAAAGCCGATAGTTAGCATAAAGCTGATGATCGCGCTATCTCTTGAAAGAATCGGTTTTTCTACCAAGCCGACGCTCTTTGAGATCGCAAGCGCATAGCAAACAACGATCAAAACGCCGATAGCAAATATCGCAACCGATCTTTTCGCGTAAGGCTTCGGCTCTTTATACTCCTCGGCTTTGATCTCGGCTACAAGACCTTTTGAAAGTCTCTCTTTGTAAACAGGGTCTTTTGAAAGATCAAGATCGTAGAATTTATTTACAATGAAAGCCGTGATGATCATAGCTACGAAGGTAGTAGAGATGCAGATAAACAAGAGTTTAGGATAGCTAACGCCTAGCTTCTCGCACAGACCGCTCATAGCGACGAACGCCGCCGAAATAGGGCTCGCAGTGATCGCTACTTGAGACGAAACGACCGAGAGCGCAAGAGGAGCGGAAGGCTTGATGTTCTGTGTCTTTGCGACCTCGACGATAACCGGGATCATAGAAAACGCAGTATGTCCGGTGCCCGCAAGTATCGTAAGTAGATAGGTAACGATAGGCGCTAGGAAGTTGATCTGCTTAGGATTTTTCCTTAAAATTTTAGATGCTACCTGAACCAAATAATCAAGTCCACCTGCGACTTGCAGCGCCGTAATCGCGGAGATTACCGATGCGATAATTAGGATAACGTCAATCGGGATATCCTTCATATCAACCTTCATGCCCAAAATGGCTAGGACGACAACGCCCAAGCCGCCTGCATAACCGACGCCCATGCCGCCTAGCTTAACGCCTAGGTAGATGCCGCCGAGCAACACGATAAATTGCAATATCACCATAAAGTCCATTGCAAAACTCCTTATAAAGTAATTTTTTTAACGGCGCGCAGAATTCTAAAGATTTCAGCAGGTAAAATCCGAATTATCTTTATAATTCAGTGGTCGGAATTCTATGCGGAATTTTATCCTAAAATTTCGCAAGTGGAATTTTACTCCACGGAAGCTAAATCTAACTTGATGAAATTCTGCATCTACGGAATTCTGCACGATCAATTTTATCTATTAGAATTCTACTTTGCGGAATTTTGCCTATTAAATTAACCGACGAAATTCCGCGCCGCACCTAGTTTGAAACTATTTTTTGCTCATATGTGGGTTGAGCATAGATTTAGGCTCTAGGATCTTATCGATCTCCTCTTTTTTCAAATATCCGCGCTCTAGGCAGATTTCGCCGACGGATTTTCCGGTCTGAAGTGCCTCTTTGGCGATACTTGCGGATTTCTCGTAGCCAATGTAAGGATTAAACGCCGTAACGATACCGACGGAATTTAACACCGATTTTAGGCAAGCTTCAGGGTTTGCTTTTAGATGTTTGATAGCTTTTTCAGCTAGTGTATTCATCGCATTTTCCAAAAGCACGATCGAGTTAAATAGCGCATATGCGATGCCAGGCTCAAACGCATTAAGCTCAAATTCTCCGCGCTCGGAGCAAAGCATAATCGTAACGTCATTGCCGATAACCTCATAGCAAGCCTCGCCTACAACCTCAGCGATGACTGGATTTACTTTGCCCGGCATGATGGAGCTGCCCGGTTGCATCTTAGGAAGCTCTATTTCGCCTAGACCGCATCTAGGACCGGAGTTCATAAGACGTAGGTCGTTTGCGATTTTACTTAGGCGGACGGCTGCTGTTTTTAAC
Source organism: uncultured Campylobacter sp. (assembly GCF_937981295.1). Classification (GTDB taxonomy): domain Bacteria; phylum Campylobacterota; class Campylobacteria; order Campylobacterales; family Campylobacteraceae; genus Campylobacter_B. The sequence continues at coordinate 42,607 of NZ_CALJPC010000067.1, read as the reverse complement.
GCGCCGCTAACGTGAACGAAATCGGCAGTATCTTGTGTAGCGGCGATGAAATCCTCTGCGGCTTTAAATTTAACGCCGGTGATCTCGCCCAGTTTTTTCTCGACTACGTTTTTGTAATCAGGGTGGCAGTTGATGCCCGTACCAATCGCCGTAGCGCCCATATTTAGGTAAGTCATCGACTCTCTAGCAGCTTTGATAAGTGCGATATCGGTTTTGATGTAGGTAGCAAAAGCGTTGAAAGTGTTTCCAAGAGTAGTAGGAACGGCGTCCTCAAGCTCTGTCCTTCCCATTTTGATGACATCTTTGTATTCTTTGGCTTTAACTTCAAGCTCTTTTTTCAAATTTTCCATAGCTTTTAGTAGATCGGTTAGCTTGGCGTAAGCGGCGACTTTGATCGAGCTAGGATAGGTATCGTTAGTGCTTTGACCCAAATTTGTGTGATCGTTTGGATGGAGGTATTGGTATTCGCCCTTTTTGTGTCCCATGCTCTCCAAAGCTATGTTAGTAATGACTTCGTTGGTATTCATATTCGTCGAAGTTCCGGCGCCGCCTTGGATCATATCGACTACGAATTGATCTCTGAACTCTCCTGCGATGAGCCTGTCGCAAGCTTTTGCAATCACGTCGGCTTTTTGTGCGTCTAGGACTCCGACCTCTTTATTGGCTAATGCAGCTGCTTTTTTGATTTGCGCAAATGCTTTGATAAAAAATGGATAGTCTTTGAGCGCTCGTCCGCTTAGGTGGAAGTTCTCTAGTGCCCTAAATGTTTGCACACCGTAGTAAAAATCGTCGGAAATTTCTAATTCACCGATGAAATCGTGTTCTTTTCTGGTCTTTGCCATAATAAGTCCTTTCGTTGAAATTGTTAATGGAATTTTAAAGCTTTTAGTATTAAAAGCAGCTTAAAACGTAACGAAAAATTAAAATTTAGAAATTAGTATGATTATTTAAGGCTTTAAATAGAATTTTACTTAAAAAATATTTTGGAATTCGCTACTAAGGCATAATTACACTTTAACAGAAATATCGTATCGCACGCAGATTATGAAAGTGAAATTATAAAAATTCTTGTTTAGCTTAAATTATAATTTGAAAAATTTGAACTTAAAGGCGATAAAATGGAATTTTTCATTGTATTTGTATTTACTGGCGTGAAACTATTTTTTGCGTTTTATAAAATAAACATATAGGAGTGAGATTATAATGACGATGGCAAACATAGCGATCGTAATTAGATGCAGATCTTGCTTGATTAGCTCCTCGTTTTCGCCGATGAAATATCCTAAGCTCATCAGTATTAATGTCCAAATCGCAGCTCCAAGCCCGGTAAATAGCACGAAGCGCGCGACATTCATCTTTGCAAGCCCCGCAGGAAGGCTGATGTATTGACGGATGCCAGGGATTAGGCGGCAGTTAAACGTTGAAATTTCGCCATGGCGGTTAAAAAACGCTTCGAATTTTGCAAATTTCTCCTCGGTGATGCCTACGTATTTGCCGTATTTAGCGATAATCTTACGTCCAAAAAAGTAGCATAGATAGTAATTAAACAGCGCGCCCGTAATACTGCCGCCAAGCCCACAAACAAATGCTAGAGCAAAGCTCATCTGCGATTTTGAGGCCAGATAGCCTGCAGGGATCATCACGACTTCACTTGGGAAAGGAAAGAAGCTGCTTTCTAAAAACATCATCACAAAAATGCCAAGGTATCCCCAACCTGCGACAAATTCTACGATAAAATTTACGATATTAGAAAGCATTTGAATTCCTTGATTTAATGTGTAAAAACCGGCTGTACTTAAAATTCCGCAAAATTTAACATCGGCAGAGCGAATAAATTTAGAATTTAACAATCCGACGATATAAGAGTGATCTTAAAATTTCACAAAATTTAGCGTATATAAAACAAAGGCGCGGGCTAAAATTTATCCCTGCAAGTTGCGCCGCAGCGAACTTGCATATAAATTTAATAGCCTCGCGCCTTAAAATTAAAACTATTTTGCGTATTCGATGTTTAATTTGCCGAATAGCTCGTTAGCCTTATCATCGATTTTTTTGTTTACTTTGCTTGGAAGTAATTGGTTTTTAATGAGATCTTTTACCTTTTCAAACGGCATAGTCTCAGCCTTTTTACTGCTTTCTTTGTAGATTACATGATATCCGAATTGTGTCTTTACCGGCGTTTTGCTCATCTCACCATCTTTTAGTGCAAACGCTGCTTTTTCAAACTCCGGCACCATCATCCCTTTGCCAAAAGAGCCCAAATCGCCACCGTTTTCTTTCGCACTTGGATCGATTGAAATTTCTTTAGCTAGCTTATTAAATTCCTCTTTTAAATTCTCTTTTTTGACTTTTGATAGCTTCGCAATCGCGTTTTTAGCAGCCTTTTCGTCTGCTACTAAGATATGGCTTGCAGTAACGGAATCTGGTTGCATGAAATTTTGTTTATTTTCATCATAAATTTTTTTAGCTTCCTCGTCGCTGACGCTTACGTCTTTAGCTTGCTCGCGTTGCCATAGATTAAATGCGATGCCATCTTTAGCAAGCTCTAGCTGATGTTTATATTCGTCGCTGTTTTCAATGCCTGATTTTTTCGCCTCTGCGATTAGAAGTTTGTATTTGATTAGATCGTCGATTAGTTTTTTCTTCTCATCGGCGGTTGGTTCCTGTCCGCCGTGCTGCATGCCTTGAGCTAAAAACGGTGCGACATCCTCATCCGTAATAGTGATATTTGCGTCTTTTGCAGTAGCCAAAACGCCTGCATTAAGCGAAGATATAGCCATAGCGGCAACAAAGCTGAAAGATAAAATTCTTTTCATTATTTTTCCTTTATTCGGTAAATTTCGCGCAATTATAAAAAAAGATAGTAAACAAAATAGCGAATGCTAGCAAATTCGGCGCGAATCCTGCGCCGAATTTTAAAAAGAGAGGAGTTAAAACGATGGAATGATTGCGCCTTTATATTGCGTCTCGATAAACTTTTTCACTTTCTCGCTTTGAATCGCTTTATCTAGCGCTTTGATTTTAGGGCTGTTTTCGTTGCCCTCCTTAACGCTAATGACGTTGGTGTAAGGATTGCCCTCCGCCTTTTCTAAAAACAGCGAATCTTTGATCGGATTTAAATTTGCGTTAAAGGCGAAATTTGAGTTGATAACCGCAATATCGACATCGCCTAAGGTGCGTGGAAGCGCGGCGCCTTCAAGCTCTAAAATTTCCAAATTTTTAGGGTTTTTCGTGATATCTAATGGCGTGCGAAGTTTAGCGTTTTGATCAACTTCGATGAGCCCCGCGGCTACGAGCAGATCAAGTGCGCGGCTTTCGTTGGTCGGATCGTTTGGCACGGCAACTTTGGCGCCATTTTTAAGATCTTTTAAATTTTTAATCTTATGGCTGTAGATGCCCATCGGCTCTAAATGCACGCCCACGGTCGCTTTTAACTTTGTGCCTTTATTAGCGTTAAATTCCTCCATATACGGCACATGTTGGAAAAATCCGGCATCTACGTCGCCGCTATCGGTAGCGAGGTTCGGGGTTACGTAGTCGTTGAAAACCTTGACCTCAAGATCGTAGCCTTGGGCTTTTAGATCAGGCTTAATCTGCTCTAAAATTTCGGCATGCGGTATCGGAGTAGCGGCGACTACGATTTTTTCGGCAAGAGCGAAGCTGACGACGCTGGCGCTAAGAAGCGAAGCGAGAAGAAATTTCTTCATATTTAATCCTTTTGGTTAAAATTTCTCGGTATTATAGCAGGTAGAATTTTTAATGTCAAGTGTTTTTATATGATTTTTTAAAATTTTATCTAAAATATTCTAAAATTCGATATTTATATATATATTTAAATACTACATTTTATTGTATAATGCAGAATTGGCACGCTTTAATGAGCGCTTTACATAAATTCCGCTAAAATCGCAAAATTTAAAATTTTAAAAAAAGGCTAAAGATGGCAGATTTTTACGACGCAAAAGCCGTAGAGGAGAGCTTTTATAAAATTTGGGAGCAGCGCGGTTACTTCGAGATCGACGGCAATAAAGATATCCAGCAAAAAGGCAAAAACTTTTGCATTATGATGCCCCCTCCAAACGTCACCGGAGTGCTTCATATCGGGCATTCGCTCACTTTTACCTTGCAAGATATCATGACGCGATACAAGCGAATGGACGGCTACCGCACGCTGTGGCAACCGGGATTAGACCACGCAGGCATTGCGACGCAAAACGTCGTCGAGCGCGAGCTTTTGGCGCAAGGGATCAAAAAAGAAACGATCGGGCGCGAAGAGTTTTTAAAGCACGTTTGGCGCTGGAAGGAGCAAAGCGGCGGGCAGATCGTAAAGCAGATGAAGCGCCTGGGCGTCACGCCCGCGTGGAGCAGACAGCGCTTCACGATGGACGAGGGGCTTAAAAACGCCGTGCGCAAAGCCTTCGTAAGCTTATACGACGCGGGGCTCATCGTGCGCGGAAACTACATGGTGAACTGGTGCACGCACGACGGCGCGCTAAGCGACGTGGAGGTCGAGCATAAGGAGAACAAAGGCAAACTTTATCATCTGCGTTATTACTTTGCGGACGGACAAAATTTATCAAATTTAAACGGATGCCGAGCGTCAAATTTAAGTGAGAATTCTGTTTCAAATTTAACTCAAAATGACGAGGCAAAGTATCGCGATGAAGATTTGCAGGTTGTGCAGAATTTTGCGAGTGCAGATAGAACAAATAGTTCATCAAGCGAGCAAAATTCAAACTCTTGCAAAGATTCGAGCGAGACGAGCCGCAACTACATAGTCGTGGCTACTACACGCCCTGAGACCTACTTCGGTGATACCGCCGTAATGGTAAATCCCGCGGACGAACGCTATAAAAATTTGATCGGCAAAAAAGTCGTGCTGCCGCTAATCAGTCGCGAGATAGAGATCATCGCCGACGAATACGTCGATATGAGCTTCGGAACGGGCGCCGTGAAGGTCACGCCTGCGCACGATACCAACGACTACGAGGTCGGCAAGCGCCACGAGCTGGAGTTTATCACCGTTTTTGACGAAAAAGGAATTTTAAACGAGCAGTGCGGTAAATTTCAAGGCCTAGAGCGGCTTGCCGCGCGCGATCAGATCGTAGCGGAGCTTGAGAGGCTGGGTTTTATCGAAAAAATAGAGGATTACGAAAATCAAGTCGGTTACTGCTACCGCTGCAAAAACGTCGTCGAGCCGTACATCTCGCAGCAGTGGTTCGTGCGCGCAGATATCGCAAAAGAAGCAATTGCCAAAGTAAATTCCGGCGAGGCGGAATTTTTCCCAAAGCACTGGATCAATAGCTTCAACGCCTGGATGCGCGAGCTGAAGGACTGGTGCATCAGCCGCCAACTGTGGTGGGGGCATAGAATTCCCGTGTTTTACTGCGACTGCGGCCATCAGTGGGCGGATGAGCGCGAGAGCCCCGATGCCTGCCCGAAATGCGGCGGCAAAAATTTTACCCAAGATCCCGACGTGCTCGATACATGGTTCTCAAGCGGTCTTTGGCCGATCAGCACGCTTGGCTGGGGTAACGGCGAGGTATTAAAAAACGAGAAATGGTTTGAGGAGGATTTGAGCGAATTTTATCCAAATACCATGCTAATTACCGGCTTTGACATTTTGTTTTTCTGGGTCGCGCGTATGATGTTTCAGTGCCAAAACGCCATGGGAGAGCTGCCGTTTCGCGACATCTATCTGCATGCCTTAGTTAAGGACAAAGACGGCAAAAAGATGAGCAAATCGAGCAAAAACGTAGTCGATCCGCTGCTAAAAATCGATGAATTTAGCGCCGATATTTTGCGCTTTACGCTTACGATTTTGTGCGTGCAGGGGCGCGATCTGCGCCTTAGCGACGATAAGCTTTTGATATATCGAAATTTTACGAATAAGCTTTATAACGCGAGCAAATTTTTGCTTTTAAACGCCTCTAAATTTGACGATTTGGACGCGGCGCGGATCAAAACGAGCCTCGGCAAATATATGCTTTCGCGCTTTAACTGCTGCGTGGGCGCGGTGCGGGAAAATTTAGACGAATACCGCTTCAACGACGCTGCGACCGAGCTTTATAAGTTTTTTTGGGACGAGTTTTGCGACTGGGGCATCGAGCTTAGCAAGGCGGACAAGGCCGCGATAGGCGAGCTGGGGATGATTTTTAAAGAAGCGATGAAGCTGCTAAGCCCGTTTATGCCGTTTCTAAGCGAGTATCTGTATCAGGAGCTAAGCGGCACGAAGCTGCAAGACGCACGCTCCATCATGGTGATGCGATACCCACAGCCTGGTGAGCGCGACGAGCGGATCGAAGAGCTATTTTCGCTCGTTATCAAAGCGATCGTTAGCATCCGCCGCGCAAAGGCGACGATCGAGCTCGGCAATGCGCGCGTAGCCAAAGCCTACGTCAAATCCGCAGTCGATCTAAGCGCCGCCGCGGACTATATCAAAACGCTAGCAAAGGTAGATGAAGTGGAATTTACGCAGCAAAATATCGCAAATTCCGCCCGCGACGTGAGCGAGAATTTAGAAAGCTTCGTGCCGCTTGAGGGGGTCGATCTTAGCGGCGTGATTTCGCGTCTTAACGCGCAAAAGGCAAAGCTGCAAAAAGAGATCGAAAAGCTCTCTGCAATGCTTGGCAATGAAAAATTTATCTCCTCCGCGCCCGCTGACGTCGTCGCCGCAAACCGCGAAGGGCTGCAAAGCGCGCAGGAAAAATTCGCCAAAGTATGCGACGAGCTAAAGGCGTTTGGCGAGTAGCCCGCTCGTTTGAGTCTAAATTTAAATCAAGGAGAAAAATATGTCAAAAGGTAGTATCGGTGGATTTACGTTAGGCACGGTCATAGCCGTCGCACTATCGTGGGGAGTCAATAAAAGCATAATGTGGGCGATAATCCACGGATTTTTAAGTTGGTTATACGTGATTTATTATTTCCTACTGAGGTAAAATTTCATCGGCAGCGCGCCGTTTTACGCGCTAAATTTTAAAATTTGAAGGATAAAAAATGAGCGAAAAAATAAAAATAGCAGTTTTAGGATATGGAAATTTAGGTCGCGGCGTAGAGCTTGCCGTGCGAAATAGCAAGGATTTGCAGCTTTCGGCGGTGTTTTCTCGCCGCGAGCCGCACAGCGTGCAAACGTGCGGCGCGCCGGTATTTAGCGCGGATGAAATTTTATCGCACAAGGGCGAATTTGACGTTTTGGTGCTTTGCGGCGGTAGCGCGACGGATCTGCCGACGCAGACGCCCGAGTTTGCGCAGAGCTTTAACGTCGTAGATAGCTTCGATACGCACGCAAAAATACCTGAGCACTTCGCCGCGGTAGACGCCGCCGCCAAAGCGGGCGGAAAAGTTGGTATCATCGCCGTAGGCTGGGATCCGGGACTGTTTTCGCTAAGCCGCCTATTTGGCGAGAGCGTGCTAGAAAACGGCAGCAGCTACACATTTTGGGGTAAAGGCGTAAGCCAAGGCCACTCAGACGCCATCCGCAGGATCGAGGGCGTCGTGGATGCACGCCAATACACCGTGCCGATAGAAAGCGCCTTGAAGCGAGTCCGCGCAGGCGAAACCCCGAGACTTAGCACGCGTGAAAAACACCTGCGCGAGTGCTACGTCGTGGCCGAAGACGGCGCCGATAAAGCGCGCATCGAAAAAGAGATAAAAACGATGCCCAATTACTTTGCCGACTACGATACGAGCGTGCATTTCGTAAGTCTTGCGACGCTTAAAAAAGAGCACGGCGGCATCCCTCACGGAGGATTCGTCTTGCGAAGCGGAGCGACGGGCGAGCGCGGAGAAAATAAACACTTGATCGAGTTTTCGCTAAAGCTTGACTCAAATCCCGAATTTACCGCAAGCGTGCTCGTAGCCTACGCCCGCGCGGCGTATCGCTTGGCGCAAAGAGGCGAGCGCGGCGCGTTTAGCGTATTTGACATCGCCCCGGCGCTTCTTTCGCCAAAGAGTGCTGATGAGCTAAGGCGCGAAATTTTATAAATTTCTGGGGCGTTTCGGCGGAATTATGAACGAGGAATTTTGAGTGATAAAGATAGAAAATTTAAAGAAATTTTACGGCAAGACCTGCGTGATCGACGATGTGAGCCTGGAGGTGAAACAGGGCGAAATTTTTGCTATCGTCGGCCGCAGCGGCGCGGGTAAAAGCACTCTGCTGCGCTGCATAAACGGCCTTGAGGATTATCAAGAAGGAAGCCTCAAGGTAGAAGGCAGGGAGGTAAGAGAGCTAAGCGCCGCGCAGATCCGTGAGCTGCGCAAAAATATCGGTATGATTTTTCAGCACTTCGCGCTTATGAGCCGCCGCACCGTCGCGCAAAACGTCGCCACGCCGTTAGCATTTTGGGGCCATCCCGAGGATCACACGAAGCGCCGCGTCGCCGAGCTTTTGGAGCTCGTAGGGCTTGCGGATAAAGCAAACGCCTATCCCAGCGAGCTTAGCGGCGGACAGAAGCAGCGCGTGGCGATCGCGCGCGCGCTTGCATTAAGCCCTAAAATTTTGCTTTCCGATGAGGCAACTTCGGCGCTTGATCCTAACACCACCGCTCAAATTTTATCGCTTCTGCGCCGCATCAATCGCGAGCTAGGCATCACGATCGTGCTCGTTACGCACGAGATGGAGGTCGTAAAGGGCATCGCGCAGCGAGCGATCCTACTTAAGGGCGGGCGCGTGAGCAACTCGGGCGATATCGTCTCGCTGTTTTTGCACCCGGATGAGAATATGAAGGAGTTTTTGGGCGAGGAGGAGGTGCTGCCCGCAAGCGGCGTGAATATCAGGCTCTTTTTCCCGCCTGCAGTCGCATTTGACAGCGTGATCACGCATATGGCGCGCGCTTTGGAGATAAATTTTAACATCGTCTGGGGCAAGCTCGAGCGGCTTGATAAAAACGTCGTCGGAAGCCTCGTCATCAACGTAGAGCCCGCACACGTCGCGCGCGTGGAGGAGTTTATCAAAAACGCGGGCGTAATCTACGAGATCGTATCGCAGGATGAGATCAAAAGCTGCGCCGCGATCTAGGTGCGATTTCGCGCCCTGTGCGCTTGCGCCGCACTAAATTTAAGGGCTTATGCGGCATAGCGAATTTAAAAGCTCGCGCGAGGTCGCGAACTCAAAGGCTGGCTCGGCGTTTTTGATTTGACGTGCGCGTCGTGGCATTAGTCGTGGCATTATAAATTTAATTAATTTCGCCGGCGGTTTAAATTTCTATTTTGCCGCGGTAAAATAAGCTCGGCAATGCGCTGTTGGTGCGCGCTCTGGCTAGCTTTGATTCGCGTTTAGAATTTGACTAGCCATAGCGAGGCGATTTAAATTTCAGAGATCCGCGACCGACCGAGCGCATTTAAACCGCGCCGCATTTGAAATTACAGGCGTTTAAATTTAAATTTGAATTTTTTCGGAATTTCACACTTACTTCACTTTTGCGGGAGTATAATTCCGCTAATTTTTTTTAAGGAGTACGTAATGAAAAAACTTACTTTGTTTGCGCTTAGTGCGCTATTTGCTGGCACTTTTGCCGTAGCTGCCGATATGGGCATGAAAGATGAGATGAAGGACGCCAATACATCAATGCATAATGGTGCGAAAGAGGTGAAAGCTGAGATGAAACATATGAAGCACGAGACGCATGGTATGAAAAAAGATGCCGTTAAAAAGGGCTCTCATGCAAAAAAAGAGATGAAAAAAGAGATTAAAAAAGAGATGTAGTGAGTAAAATTTTACTCGTAGAGGACGATGAGACCCTTTGCGATCTCATCGGCGAATATTTAAGAAGCGCGGGCTTTGACGTGTGCGTTTGCAGCGACGCTCAAAGTGCCGCAGATCTTGCTTATGAGCAAAAATTTGATCTTTTTATCTTTGACGTAAAAATCCCCAAAGGCGACGGTTTTTCACTTTTAAAAGAACTACGCAAGAACGGCGATCACACTCCTGCGATATTTGCTACGTCGCTAAATACGCTCGATGACCTTGAGGTCGGTTTTAAAAGCGGCTGCGACGATTATCTCAAAAAACCATACGAGCTAAAAGAGCTGCTGCTGCGCGTTAATTCGCTCATAAAGCGAAACTTCAGCCACAATTTTGATGATTTTGTAACTATTGACGACGAGTTTAAATTTTACTTTGCAAGCAAAGAGCTACGCAGATCGGGCGTGCCCGTCGCGCTTTCAAACAAAGAGCGCGAGCTGCTGGCGCTTTTTTTGCAAAATAAAAACAGGCTTTTGAGCAAGGATGAAATTTTCTCCGCGATCTACGCTTTTGACGAAACTCCGAGCGAGGAAGCGTTGCGAACTTATATCAAAAATCTACGCCGCGTCCTAGGCGAAGAGCACATCATAAACCGCCGCAACGCAGGGTATCTATATGTCTGAAAAGACCGCTTTAACGCTTAAAATTTTATCTTTGTATCTCATTTCAAGTGCGTTGTTTTTGGGATATTTTTTCAAGATAAATTACAGGATGAACGAAGCCGCGCTGCTTTCGCACAGGATAAAAGAGCTAAAAGAGATCAAAATAATGATCTATATGAAAGCAAGTATGGATGGGCTGGAATCGCTAGCGGACTTTGAGCGCGAAAAGGGCGTGAGTGCGTGTATATTTAAGCCAAACTCTGATGAAATTTACGGCTGTGACGGCGAGCTTGGCGCACTTGATAAAGCGAAGCTAAAGGCGGAATTTATAAGTGGCGGAAGGCTAGGAATTTATGAGAATCTGCAAAATATGGAGGAGCGAAACGCCTTTTCCAAGGCTAAAATCATTCTGCTTGGAAGTAGCGTGCAGGGCGAAATTTTAACGCTTCGTATCAAAACCGCAGCGATGATGATAGCACTTTTGGGTGTGATATTAGCCGTGGCGTTTTATCTGGTGCGGCTAGGTACAAAGCCGCTTTACGATAAGATTGACACGCTAAATCGCTTCATCAAGGATAGTACCCACGAGATTAATACTCCGCTTAGTATTATCTCCATGAGCGTCGAGACGATGCGGCACGCAGAGCTTGGAGAATACAACGCCAAGCGCGTCGCTAATATCGATCTTGCCGCCAAGACGCTTTCGCGCATCTACGAGGATCTCGTGTTTTTAACCTTCGGTATGAATAAGGAGGGCGAGATTAGCTCGATCGATCTAAAGAGCCTCGTCGCTTCGCGCTGCGAATATTTCGCGCCGTTTATCCAAAAACGCAGACTAAGCCTTAAAACCGATCTTTCGGATGCGAGCATGAGCGCAAATATTTATGAAATTTCGCGCCTGATCGACAATCTGCTAAGCAACGCCGTAAAATACGCCGATGCAGGCGGCTACGTGGATGTGCGGCTAAGGCACGGCGAGCTAGCGATCTCAAATAGCGGCGAGGGGATCGACAGGAAAAAGGGCGACGAAATTTTCAGGCGCTTTGCGCGCTTTAACTCAAGCGAGGGCGGCTTTGGAATCGGGCTTAGCATCGTAAGCGAGGTCTGCAAAAAATACTCCTTTTCTATCTCCTACGACAGCGTGCCGGGCGAGATAACGACCTTTCGCCTTACGTGGCGCGAATAGAATTTTAAAATTTAAAAGCGGCCGCCTGCGGTTTAAATTTAATCGTAGTTTGGTCGCTTAAATTCCGCGCAAAAAAAGGTCTAATCGCAGGGCGTTTAAATTTAATCGTCGCTTGTTTTTGTTCTAAAACGGAGCGCGGAAATTTAATCGCCCGCCCGCTTTGCGCTCGTAAAATGACCCTGAAAGTTATAGGTGCAGAATTTTATTCGTCCGCGATTTTATAAAATTTAGCTTTTATTTCTCGATAGATATATCCAGTGGACTATATTACTGAATAAAATCGGAACAGACATACCAAAAAACATTGAGCCGCCTCCAAAAAACGATAGCCAACCAAACAGGCTCTCTCTGCTCGCAAAAGTTGGAAACGTCCGCCCGTTGCCTACTTTGTGTGGGATGCCGTTTATGGCAAAATCGGCGTAGAAATAATTATTTAGAAGCCAATAGATAAAAGGTATGCCGATAAGCATAATTAGCTGCGTCTTGACGGCGGGAAGCTCTTTTTCATATAAGAATACGGCGATTGGATAATACACGCAGCTTAGCGCGAAAGCCGTTAAAATAGGTATCCACAATGCCGCGACGTAAAATTCCGCAAGCTGCGTGTGCGGGCTTATTTTGCCGATTGCGGCGATGTTTGGAAAAAACCGCTTCATAAATCCAACGAAGTCCGCGCATGCCGCGCTTACGTCTAAAATGTTTTCGGGTAGCACGAATACGCTAAGCGCCGTGATCGCAAACAGCGCAAAAACCGCCGCGTAAAGTCGCCCGAAAAATTTAGTGAATTTCGTATCGGGATACGGCGTATCTTGCTCTTGCGTGCCTTGTGAATTCGGCAAATCGCTCATCGTTCGCTCCTTTAATAAAGTTTGCGTGCCAAAACCCGGCTTGCGCTAAATTTTAAAATTTTATGCCTTATTATCCGGTAAATTTCACAATAAGGACCTGTTTTGGAATTTTACGGTCTAATTTGAAGCCAAATTTATTAAATTTAACCAGCAAAGCTTTGTTTAAAAACAAAGCGTCGCCACCTCTAACGCGCAGTGATCTAGGCGGGGTTTGGGCGGTAGACCTGCTTGCGTGCTAGCCGAAGCAAAGTAAAAGGGCGCTTCGCAAGTATAGCCCCTTCCGCTCCGCCTCTTCCGAGCAAGAATTTAAGCCTTATCGGAAGCGACAAATAAAATTTAAACCCGCGCGTAGCGTAGCAATTTCTCGTATCGTCTTAGCAGAAAGCCACTAAAATAAAGAAAGCCCTTTCATTTCACGCAAGCTCACAGCCAAGACCCAAAATTTAATTGCCTAACAAAAAAGCAAGTTGGCGTTGCTGCTCGCGAAATAACCGCGGAATCCTGCTAAATAAAATTTAAATTTAAAATTCCGAGTATTTCTGATAGTCGATCTGCGCGGAGTTTTTATTGATCGTATCGACCGTAGCTTCAGCGATCGCAAGTTCCTCGTTGGTGGGAATTACGAGCGTTTTGATTTTGCTATCTACCGCGCTTAAATTTCTAATCGAGCCGGTATTTTTTGCGTTTTTTGTCGCATCGATTTCGATGCCGATATGAGCGAGCCTCTCGCAGACATTTTGCCTAAAATGCGGCGCATTCTCGCCGATACCGCCGGTAAAGATCAAAGCGTCCACGCGCCCGAGCACGGCATAATACGCTCCGATCATCTTAACGACGCTGTACACGAGCATCTCAAACGCAAGTTTCGCGCGCGGCTCGCCATCCTCCATCTTTTCATATACCTTTCGCAGATCGCTTGCACCGCAGATGCCGAGCAGCCCGCTTTTCTTGTTCATTATGACATCCATATCCTGCGCGTTGTAGCCCGCGACGCGCTCGATGTATGGGATGATCGCAGGATCGATCGAGCCGCATCTGGTGCCCATGATGATCCCCTCAAGCGGCGTTAGCCCCATTGAGGTGTCGATGCACTTGCCGTTTTCTATGGCGCTCACGCTAGAGCCGTTGCCAAGATGTAGCGTAATGGCGTTGAAGTTTTCGTATTTTTTACGCAAAAATTTCGCTCCCATCGTCGAGACGAACCAATGCGACGTGCCGTGCGCGCCGTAGCGACGAACTTTGTATTTTTCGTAGAATTCATACGGCAGCGCGTACATATACGCATAAGGCGGGATGCTTTGATGAAATATCGTATCGAAAACCGCGACGTTTGGAATTTTAGGAGCGATCTTTAGGCAGGATTTGATGCCCGCTAAATTTGCAGGATTGTGTAGTGGTGCAAGCGGCGCAAGCTCGGCGATTTTAGCCATTACGTCATCATCTATGAGCGCGGGAGCGTCGAAATAATCCGCACCTTGGACTATTCTATGCCCGATGCCGCCTACTTGAGTTAGATCGTTGATTACTCCGCTTTGTTTTAAAAGATTGATCGCGATCGCGATCGCGGTCTCGTGATTTGGAATTTGCTCGTTTTCAACTTTTATGCTTCGTCCGTTGGCGCAATTGATGCTTCCGCTTGCGTGCGTCGAGCCGATCTCCTCGATGAGCCCACTTGCGATGCAGGCGTGATTTAGCATATCGTGGAATTTAAATTTAACCGAGCTCGAGCCAGAATTTATGACTAGGATATCCATTTAATTCTCTCCTGCTTGAATGGCGCTGATAAGTATCGTGTTTACGATATCGGCGACCTTGCAGCCGCGGCTTAGATCGTTTACCGGCTTTTTTAAGCCCTGTAAAATCGGTCCGATCGCCACGGCGCCTGCGGTGCGCTGAACGGCCTTATAACAGATATTTCCACAGTTAAGATCAGGGAAGATAAATACGTTCGCGCGCCCTGCGACCGCGGAGCCTGGCATCTTTTTCTTAGCGACCGCTGCATCGACTGCGGCATCGAATTGCAGCGGTCCGTCGATTAAAAGCGCCGGCGCCTTTTCGCGCGCTTTCTGCGTCGCAGTTTTTATGAATTCCACGCTTTCACCGCTACCACTATCGCCACTGGAGTAGCTCAGCATCGCCACACGCGGCTCAAGCCCGAACGCCTTTGCGGTCGCGGCGCTTGAGATCGCGATACCTGCCAGATACTCCGCGCTCGGGTTCGGCGCTACGGCGCAGTCGGCAAAAAGCAGCGCCTGCGTATCCAGGCACATTATAAATGCGCCGCTAACGCTCGCGATACCGGGCTTTGTCTTGATGATCTGAAGTGCGGGGCGGATCGTCTCCGCAGTAGTCGTGCTTGCGCCGCTTACCATCGCATCGGCTAGCCCTTCATACACGAGCATCGTGCCGAAATAGGTGCGGTCGCGAACGAGATCGCGCGCCTGCGCCTCGCTCATACCCTTTGCCTTGCGAAGCTCATATAGATCGCGCGCAAATTTTTCTAAGCTCGCATCCGTCTGCGGATCTAAAATTTTAACGCCGCTTAGATCGAGCCCCAGCTCGCTCGCGCTTTTTTGCACTTCGTCTTGCCGCCCTAAAAGGATCAAATTTGCCGCGCCGCTTTGTTTTATAATCGCAGCCGCGCGCAGAATTCTCTCATCGTCGCTTTCTGGTAGCACGACGGTTTTAACGTTCGCGCGAGCCTTGGCGTAGAGCTTGCTTTCAAATTTCAACGGGGTTAGAATTTCACAGCGCGTGGAGTTTGCGGCGTCCGTGAAGTAGCTCTTGTCGGCAACGACTTTATCAAGCTCTATCGCGCCGCTTTGGCAAGCGGAATTTTCGTCGTGAAATTTTGCATCGCTTTCGCAAGCAGAATTTTTGCCGCAAAGCTCCGATTTTTTAGAATTTGCACCCTCTTGTGCAGGTCTTAGCGCAGAAAATGAAATTTTATCCTCATATATGCTGGCAAAGCTTACCGCTTTTGCTGCGGTGATCAAGCGCGTGCCGATGCGCGCGGCAATTTCGTTAGGATAAAATCCGCAAACGGGGATATTTAGATCCTTTGCGATTTGTAAATTTAGCTCGCGCAGATCAGCTCCCGCTACGCCGCGAACCAGCACAAAATTACACTGCTCTAAAATTTGTGCGAAGCGCTCTATCGCCGCCTTTCGCACGCGCTCATCCTGCCCGTTTGCGAGCGCTTTTTCAAGTTCGCTCCTGCTAAAAAGGGCATTATCGCCAGCGATGCAAAGTTGCAAAACGTTGTGAAAGCTCATGGATAAAATTTTATCTAGTTTTTTTAGCTCGGATTGATAGGCGGCGGGTTCGTCGCATAGGAGCAAAATTCCGTTCATCGGTTGATCCTTTGAAATAAGATAGGCAATTGTAGCAAAATTTTGCTTGCGTGTTAATCAAAGATTTATCGTGAGGGTTTAGAATTTAGTAACTTTCAACAAAGGAGCGCACATGAAAAATTTAGTGATTTTGGCTCTTTTAGTGAGCCTCGCCGCGGCGAAAATCAACATAAACGAAGCTAGTCGCTACGAGCTGATGACGATCGGTGGGCTTGATGCGGGTAGGGCGGATATGCTTATGCAATACCGCCAAAAGCGCGAAATTTCAAGTGCAGATGAGCTAAAGGGCATCAACGGCTTTGCAAGTTACGATACCGCCAAACTGCAGAAGAGCTTTGAAATATCGCCTAGAGCTAACGTGCAGCAGCCGGTGCAGCCTGAGCGCGACATAGTCGTGGTCGAAAAGACCCGCACCCGCACGGTTTACGGAGGCTCTACTTATAGACGCGTGGAAAATTACGGAAACGGTATCACTATTACCGAAACCGGTACTTTTCCGCCTCCACCTCCACGAGGATATGATAGACGCGGCGGCATGCCGCCTCCTCCGCCACCCCCACCTCCTGGTGGTATGATGCCGCCGCCTCCCCCGCCTCCTGGTGGCATGATGCCTCCTCCGCCTCCGCCGCCGCATGGAGGGATAAAACCGCCTCCTCCACCGCCACCTTCGCGTGATGATTATTCTCGCAGGAGAAGTTCTGACAGTATGAGCGATAGCGATATCGGCGGAAGCTCGCGCCGTAACATGCCGGTGCCTATGCATATGGGAACGATCCGCTCAAAAAGATCCAGTAGCGTCACAAGCTTCGGCGACTGCGATCCGCAAAGCGGCAACTGCGCTAGCGTGGGCGTAGGCGTGCAGGTAGATAGAGGGTTTTAAAATTTAATTTTACGCAGGCGGGATTTAGAATTTTATAATAAAGATTCCGCCCGCCCTAAATTTACGGCTAAATTTTAAAATTTCGTAACGTAGAATTTAAAATTTCGCAGGAGTTGCTCTGTGCTACGATAAAATTCCAAAAAATTTTATAAATTTAATCGAGCCTAGCGTGGTAAAATTTCAAGCCAAAATTTTACGTTAAAACTGATGCGCCGCGTTTTGTCAAGATAAAATCTGCACCTTAAAATTTTAAATCTGAACATCCCGTCCGTTTTAAATTTATGGCTAAATTTTAAATTTGCCTTTTCTACTCTCGCTAAATTCCAAAATTTCGCCCTGTCTTGCTGCTATTAAATTTGAAATTCGACCCGATTTAGCGCCTAAAATTCGTGAAATTTAATTTACAAAATAATATAATCACAAAATTATTCCAACGAAACAGGATGGGCGTATGAAAGAAATTAGCGGATCGCAGATGATCGTGGAGGCGTTGCGGCAGGAGGGGGTCGAGGTTGTTTTCGGCTACCCGGGCGGCGCGGCGCTAAATATTTATGATGAAATTTACAAACAAAAATATTTCAGACACATTTTGGTGCGCCACGAGCAGGCTGCGGCGATGGCTGCGGACGGATATGCGCGCGCTAGCGGCAAGGTCGGCGTGGCGGTCGTCACGAGCGGACCCGGATTTACGAACGCGCTTACGGGGCTTGCTACGGCGTATAGCGATAGCATCCCGATCGTGCTTATCAGCGGACAGGTGGCGACCTCGCTCATCGGCACCGACGCCTTTCAAGAGATCGATGCGATCGGAATTTCACGCCCTTGCGTCAAGCACAACTATCTAGTTAAAACGATCGAAGAGCTGCCTAGAATTTTAAAAGAAGCCTTTTATATCGCTCGCAGCGGCAGACCTGGACCCGTGCACGTCGACATCCCTAAAGACGTAACGGCGAAGCTTGGTGTTTTTGAATATCCTAGCGAAATCAAGATGCAGACTTACAAGCCGAATTATAAGGGTAATTCTAAACAGATCAAAAAAGCCGTCGAGCTAATCTCAAACTCCAAAAAGCCTATCCTCTACATCGGAGGCGGCGTTATTAGCGCGGGCGCAAGCGAGCTGGTGCGCGAGCTTAGCGAGTTTGCGCAGATCCCGGTCGTGCAAACCCTTATGGCGCTAGGAGCCGTGCGAAGCGACGATAAATTAAATTTAGGTATGGTCGGCATGCACGGTAGTTACGCCGCAAACATGGCGCTTAGCGAGTCTGATCTGATAATCTGCTTGGGTGCGAGATTTGACGATCGCGTCACGGGTAAGCTTAGCGAATTCGGCAAAAACGCAAAGATCATCCACATTGATATCGATCCTAGCTCGATTTCAAAGATCGTAAACGCGGATTATCCGATCGTGGGCGACGTGAAATCGGTGCTAGAGGAGATGCTGCCGCGCATTAGAAGCGAGGTCAGCCCTGCAAATTTCGAGCAGTGGCGCGAGCTCATCCGCAAATACGATGAAATTCACCCGCTTAAATTTAATGACAGCGATGAAATTTTAAAGCCGCAGTGGGTTATACAAAGTACCGCAAAAATCGCGGGCGAGGACGCTATCATCGCTACGGACGTGGGGCAGCATCAGATGTGGGTCGCGCAGTTTTATCCGTTTTGCAAGCCACGCACTCTGCTAAGTAGCGGCGGGCAGGGCACGATGGGCTACGGCCTTCCTGCGGCATTGGGCGCGAAGGCCTATGCGGGAGATAGACCCGTTATAAATTTCAGCGGCGACGGCTCGATTTTGATGAATATCCAAGAGCTGATGACTGCGAGCGAGAGCGGCTTAAACGTCGTAAATATCGTATTAAACAACAATTTCTTAGGTATGGTGCGGCAGTGGCAGAGTCTATTTTACGGGCAGCGCTTCTCAGCGACCGATCTTAAAGTTCAGCCCGATTTTATAAAGCTTGCTGAAGGCTTCGGCGGCGTGGGCTTTAGCGTTAGCACCAAAGCGGAATTTGAAGATGCGCTGAAGCAGGCTCTTGCTAGCAAAAAGGTGAGCGTCATCGAGGCCAAGATCGATCGCTTTGAAAACGTCTGGCCGATGGTGCCCGCAGGCGGCGCGCTTTATAATATGATTTTTGAGCAGGAGTCTTAGGATGAATAGCATAAGAAGAGTAATATCGGTCGTCGTTACCGATGAGCACGGCGTTTTGTCGCGGATCTCGGGGCTTTTTGCAGGGCGCGGCTATAATATCGACAGTCTCACCGTTGCACCGATCCCAAATACCGGTCTATCGCGCCTTAGCATCGTCACTTCGGGCGACGAGCGCGTCATAGAGCAGATCACTAAGCAGCTTCATAAGCTGATCCCCGTCTACAAGGTCATTGAGGATGCAAAATTCGTCGAAAAGGAGATGGTTTTGGTAAAGATCGCGCTGGGCGAAAATTTAGCGGGGCTTGCTGCCGTTTTAAAAGCCTACAACGGCAGCATCGCAAACAGCGACGACAGCAAGATCGTCATCATGGCGTGCGACGACGCAGACCGCATCGACGGATTTTTAAAGACGATAAAAAAATACAATCCGATCGACATCGTCCGAGGCGGCAGCGTCGCGCTGGATATGTAAGCGGCGATAAAATTTAATCAAAGGAGCGCAAATGAAATTATCTAAAATTGCCGAAATTTTAAACATAGAGCTTAGCGGAGCGGATGCGGAGATCACCGCGATAAATTCGCTTCAAAACGCAAGGCAAAGCGAGCTAAGCTACTGCGATAGCGACAAAAACGAGAAATTTTTATTCGCCACCAAAGCAGCCGCCGTATTGGTAAAAATCGGCACCGCAGCCCCAAGCGGCGTGCGAGCGCTGGAGTGCGAAAACCCGCATCTAGCCTTTGCGATCTTAAGCGCGCATTTTGCTAAGCCGCTCATTCGCAGCGGCGCGCCCGCAAAGATCGCCGCCAGCGCGCAGATCGGGCAGGGCGTGCATATCGGCGTAAATTCCACGATCGGTGAGAACTGCGTCATTTTAAGCGGCGCGTATATTGGCGATGACGTGCATATCGGAAGCGGCTGCGTAATCCACGCAAACGCCGTCATCTACAATGACACGATCATCGGCGAGCGCTGCATAATCCACGCAAACGCCGTCATCGGAAGCGACGGTTTCGGCTACGCGCACACCAAAACGGGCGAGCACGTTAAAATTTATCACAACGGCAACGTCGTGCTGCAAGACGAGGTCGAGATCGGCGCGTGCACGACGATTGATCGCGCGGTGTTCGGCTCTACGATCGTTAAGCGCGGCAGCAAGATCGACAATCTCGTTCAGATCGGGCACAACTGCGAGCTAGGGCAAAACTGCCTCATCGTCTCTCAGGTGGGGCTTGCGGGCTCGACGACGCTTGGGCGCAACGTCGTGATGGGCGGACAGAGCGGCAGCGGCGGGCACGTAAGCGTGGGCGATTTCGCTCAGATCGCGGCGCGCGGCGGCATAAGCAAGGATCTAGCGGGCGGTAAAAACTACGCAGGGCATCCTATAATGGAGCTTGGCGAGTGGTTCAAGCTGCAAGCTAAGATCGTTAGATTTTTTAAAGATAAAAAGCACTAGCCGTTTTACCTTGGTTGACTTGCTTTAGTCGGTTCGGTTGATCGGCTTGATTTGATCGTTTTGATCGTTCGCTCTGATAGACTCCTCTAGCTAGCCTAGCAGGCTCGCGTCGTTTTAATGAAGTTTGAAGGCAGTTGGTGATTGTGGAGTGGTTTGCGTTGCCGTTTGGGTTTTGGCGTATTTTGTAATCGCTGCGGCGGTAAATTTTGCCCTTTTATCGGCACAATTCTGTCCGCGCTATTTTTCATCGTGCGCTTGCTTTGTGGGCGCGGTAGAATTTACTCTGCTAGTTTGGGTCGCATTGCTCGCAGTCATTGCGGCCAAGCTTTACGAGCGCTTTAAATCAGCGCAAATTTAATGAAAGGAAAAACTATGATAGAGATGTTTTTATGCTCCTATTTTGCGGGTGCGGCGACGCTTTTTGAGGACTATGCCGGGCAAAATATCCGCGCTAAAGAGGTGCTTTTTATCCCGACCGCCGCAAACGTCGAGGAGTACCGAGACTACGTGGACGAGGCGAAAGAGGCATTTGCCAAAATGGGCTTTGAGGTTCAAATTTTAGACGTTTCCAAGGCAAGCGAGGCCGAAGCCAAGGCAAAGATCGGCGCAGCGCAGGTGCTTTACGTAAGCGGCGGCAACACCTTTTATCTTTTGCGCGAGCTTAAAAAGAAGAATCTCGCAGGCCTGATCGCTAGTCGCGTCCGAAGCGGTGAGCTCGTGTATGTGGGCGAGTCGGCGGGCGCGATGATCGCGGCGCCTAACGTGGAGTACGCGAGCGTGATGGACGATGCGGGCGACTACGGAGCGGCGGTGCAAACGGGGCTTGATCTGGTGAAATTTTACCCCGTGCCGCACTACGGCGAGGAGCCGTTCGTGCAAAGCTCGGCCGAAATTTTGAAAATTTACGGCGGCAAGCTAAATTTGACGCCGATAAATAACGCCGAGGCGATCGCGGTGTACGGCGATAAATTTGAAATTTTAGGGTGGTAACTGCAGCGTAAAAGTAAAATTTAGTAATTAAACGCTTCATAAAATTTACGCTTATATTTTCGCATAGGGCTGCGAAGTGAAATTTTAACTTAGGTGTGCGAGCGTCGCTAACGAATAAATTTAATCAAAGGATTAAAATGAAAATACTACTTATCAACGGCGGAGCGCCGTTTAACGGCAAAGGCGGCAAGCTAAACAAAACTTTGCACGAGCTAGCCAAAAAAACACTACAAACCCTAGGGCACGAAACGCGCGAAACCACGATACATGAGGGCTACGACTTAGAGGGCGAGGTGGAGAAATTTCTATGGATGGACTCCGTGATCTGGCAGATGCCCGCGTGGTGGATGGGCGAGCCTTGGCTAGTCAAAAAGTACGTTGACGAGGTGTTTATGGGCGGCATAGGCAAGATAGTGGCAAACGACGGGCGACACAGCGCAAATCCAAACGACGGATACGGCACCGGCGGGCTGATAAAGGGCAAATCGCACATGCTAAGCGTCACTTGGAATGCGCCGCTTCAGGCATTTGACAAGCCAGGCGATTTTTTCGAGGGCGTGGGCGTGGACGGCGTTTATTTGCATTTTCATAAGGCAAATGAATTTTTAGGCACGAAAAGGCTGCCTACTTTTATGTGCAACGACGTCATTAAAAATCCCGATATGGAGCGCTTTATGAGGGATTACGAAGCGCATTTAAAAAGGGTTTTCGGCTAGTCTTAACGGACTCAAACGAGTTTATCTATTCGCAATACAGCACCAGACGAGCTAAAACGGATTTATAAAACGCTTCTTAAGTTCGGATATTACGTCGTTTGTGAAATTTTAAAATAATGCCAAGCAGTACTTGTTTGAGTGAGGCTTGCGACGCGCGAGGTTTTCGCAAACGAGATTCGAGCTTTGCTTGGCTGACTGACACTGCGTGATGTGCGGGAAGTGTGAAATTTGCGGCGTTGCGGCGTGAAATTTCAAGTCTTGCGGCGCGCGATTTATGCAGTCACTATATAAAATTTCATACGGCTGTCGCAGCTTTTAAATCTGTGCGAAATAAAACTTGCGAAACAACGTGGCATTTTGCGATCGTTTTTAATTTTGCAAATGCGCTGTATTTTGGCTCGGTGCGAGATAAAATTTTACGCGGCGCACTTTTATGTGATGTACGCGTCTGGCTTGCCGTTGCTCGTTAGTGCCATGTCAGCGAGTGCTAAGCATGGATGAGCGCGATGGCTGGCTCGTGTAACTATTAGCGTGCCGTTCAGTGCTGCTAGTGGCTTTAAGAGGCGCGATGTGTGTTTACAGGGGAAGAGATGCTAAAAATCGATATGCTAAAATTTCTTCGCTCGGGCGAGTTTGCAGGCGTAAGAAGCGGCTTGAGTTGCGCGCAGATCGCCTCGATGTTTGGCCCCGCAGACGCGAGCTTTAAGAGCGCGGGGGCTGAAATTTTAAGATACGGCGCCTTTGAGTTTCACTTTTTTCGGGACGAAATTTTTATGATTTTTTCGGATCATTTCAGAAGCGAGTCTCTAAATTTCGGCGGCGCAAGGGCGCGGCAAATCGAAATAGAGCCTTGGATATTATCGGGCTGTCCTGCTCCTATGGGTCTTGCGGCGGCAAAAGGCGCTTTAAATCGCGAGCGGATCGAGTATCGCGAGCGCGCAACGGATGAGGGTTTGGAGTTAAACTTAAACAGCGGCGTTACGCTTGCGTTTGAAAGCTTGAGCGGGTTGGGTGAGCCCCGCGGATACGAGCTTACCGCGTTTTGGATAAAATTTTAGCGGAATTTAAAAAGAGAAATATTTTCTTTTGCGCGCTTTTTAAATTTAGCTTTTAAATTTACTCTTCGTTGAATGAAAATGAATGAAAATCCAAGCTAAATTTCGGCAGAAGCGGCGCCTTGTATTGCGCACAGCACTGGAAAAAACCGAGCCGTATTAGCTGAAGAAATGCGGATTTAAAGATCGCGATAGCTTATAGCGACGTAGCTCCGCTTTTATGCCGCTACGGCGCGCCAGGATGAAGCGCCGAAATAAAATTTAAACAAAAGAGAATTTGATGCTTTTTGATACAAAATACGATGAAAAAAAGATCGCTAGCTTTAATCAGATGAATACGCTTTTAAGATGCGTGCTGCTGTTTTTTATCCTTGGCGCGGGTGCGGCGCTGTATATGTCCTACACCGCGGTGCTACCGTCTAGCCCAGAGGATTTGCAGACCATATAGGGGCGCGTCATATATGTGCAAACGAATAAGAGTAGAGGGGCTAGTTACTATAGGTTAAATTTAGTGGATAGCGCGCTTAAGCAGAGGCGTTTTTCTTTAGATGTTTACGGTACGCAGATAGACGGATACAAGGCCGCGATATACGACAAGGACGTAAAAATTTAGTACCAAAGGGTCAGGGGCGATACCGACCTTGCACGGCAGATCGCCCTTAAAGACGGGCAAATGGTTTTAAAATACGATTATGCTTTTGCAACCAGATTTTATTACAATACCATATCCGATTCCTATAGAATCACATATTTGAAATGGGGCGGCGGTACGCTTGCGCTTTTGATCGTTCAGATCGTTTTGACTCGGATAGCGAGGAGAAAATACCGCGCCAAATGGGGTTACTACGACAAGCCTACGAATAAAATTTAAAATCGGTCGTCGCCGAATAAATTTAGGCAAAATTTTGACCCGGTAAAATTTCGGATCGGCTTTTGCGCGCCGATTAAATTTACGCGTCCGCTGCGCCGCGAAATTTAAATCTTAATTTAAAGAGCGAAATCAAAGGAGTGAAAACGCTGCTTAAATTTCGCTTTTTAAAAATCGTTTTAGTAAAAGGGCGGGCAGAGATCGGGATTTTATCGCGGAATTTTGTTTTGGCAGCTCGCGAGAGCGGCGGAAACGCGCCCTTTGCTTTTTACTTGCGCGGTCAAGTTGGTGCTTTAAATTCTCGCCTTGAAACAGCGGTTTGGCTGTCGATGTAATCTTAGTCGCAAACTCATACTTTAAAATTTAGCTTTAGTGAAATGGCAGTGCAGCTTAAGCGTAAATTTTATCGTTATGCCTAAGTTTTACTTCAACGTCATGCGCGGTAAATTTATAAATTTCACGCTGCGCAATGTAAAAAAATCGGTCTGTAAATTGCAAAATAGGCGGCAAAATTTAGCCCAGATTTAGGGCTAAATTCCACGCGCTTACTAATTTTTCTAGGCTAATTTTGTCTCGATAAGTTTTAAAATTTCATCCGCGCTTACGCTCTGCCGCTTTAGGCCTGCGCGAGTGATGAACTCGACGCTTCCCTCTGCTAGGGCTTTGCCCACGAGCACCGCGTACGGAAAGCCCATCAGCTCGAAGTCGTTCATCTTCACGCCGAAACGCTCCGCGCGATCGTCGAGTAGCGTGCGAACGCCCAGCACGCGGCACTGCTCGTACAGTTTCTCGGCAAATTCTACCGTAGCCGCGTCTTTGTGATTTGAAATGATGATCTCAAGCTCGAAAGGCGCCAGCTCGCGCGGCCAGATGCAGCCTCGCTCATCGTGGCTGCTTTCGATCGCCACGGCGATAAGGCGGCTTGCGCCGATGCCGTAGCAGCCCATGTAAAACGCACGAGCCTTGCCGTTTGCGTCCAAAAATCGCGCTCCCATCGGCTCGGAATAGCGCGTGCCGAGCTGAAAGATATGACCCACCTCGATGCCTTTTGTGATGCTAAGCTCGCCGCCGCAGCACGGACAAGCGTCGCCTTCGCTCACGGCGGTAAGATCCGCAAAGCGCGATTCGTTAAAATTTATCACGCTAGCGCCCACATAGTGGTAATCCGGCTCGTTCGCGCCCGCGATCATCTCGCGCGCTCCTTTTAGCTCAGCGTCGATATAAAATTTTGCCCCCTCACCGAGTCCGAAAGGTCCGCAAAAGCCCGCCGTAAAGCCAGCTCGCGCGATCTCCTCCTCGCTAGCATCGACTAGCTCAAGTGCGCCGCAGGCGTTTTGCGCCTTGGTCTCTTGCAGCTCGTCGCAGCCGCGGATAAAAAACGCTACGACCTCGCTGCGATCCTCGTATAGCGCTTTTTTGATCACCGCCTTGATGGTGTAGAATTTATCCACTTTGAAAAATTCCGCCACCGCATCGATCGTTTTCATCGCGGGGGTTTTAAATTTCATCATGCCGTCGGTTTCGGGCGCGGTGGCGTTCGTGGTTTTGGGCGCACGGCGCGCAGCTTCGATGTTTGCGGCATACTCGCAGTGCTTGCACACGACGATATCGTCCTCGCCGTTGTCCGCTAGCACCATAAACTCCTTGCTGCCGCTGCCGCCGATCGCGCCGCTGTCTGCATCGACCGCGCGAAAATTTAATCCCAGTCGCGTAAAGATCCGCGAGTACGCCTGCCTCATCACCTCAAACTCGCGCTTCATATCCGCAGCATCCGCGTGGAAGCTATAGGCGTCCTTCATCGTAAACTCGCGTCCGCGCAGAAGTCCGAAGCGAGGGCGCGCCTCATCGCGGAATTTTGTATTGATCTGATAGATATTTAGCGGCAGCTGCTTGTAGCTCGTGATCTTATCCGCGATCATCAAAACCGCCGCTTCCTCGTTGGTAGGGCTTAGCACGAAGTCGTTATCCTTGCGGTCTTTGAAGCGCAGCAGCTCCTTACCGTATTTGGCGTAGCGACCGCTTTTTTTCCACACATCCGCAGACGTCACGACGCTAAAAGAAACCTCTTGCGCGCCCGCAGCGTCCATCTCCTGCCTGATGACGGCGCAGATCCGCTCTAGCACTATCTTTCCTAGCGGCAAAAAATTATAAAGCCCGCTGCCCAGCTGCTCGATAAATCCCGCGCGGATCAAAAGCGCGTGGCTAGGTAGTACCGCGTCTCTGGGGGCCTCTTTTAGGCTCGGAGCGAAAAGCTTACTAAATTTCATTTTGTTTGTCCTTTTTCTCGTTTTCTTGATTTAAAAATTTTTCGTAGTTTTCTTGCAGTTCAAAAATTTCGACCAGCGCGTTTACTGTGCCGTCAGCATCGTCCGCTTCGCCGAGGTTTTTCAAATTTACCGTCGGAGCGTGCAGAAACGCTTTAAAAACCTGATGGATCAGCTTGCGCGCCTCCTCTGCATCGCTGTGCTTTAGATAGCCCTTTTTAAGCGCTTTGGCTAGCTCCAGCTCAGCTACTTGCTTCGCGCTTTGACGCAAGGCTTTGATGATCGGCGTGGATGCCGCCGCTTTGAGCCATTTGAAAAACTCGTTCGTGCATTTTGCCACGATCGAGTAAGCGATCTGCGCCTGCTCCTCGCGAAGCAGCAAATTTTTCTTTACGATCTCCTCCAGATCATCTACGCTGTAAACTTCAATATCCTCGCTCTGGCTAAGCTCCACGTCGCGCGGCACGGCGATATCGAAAAAATATCGCTTAAAGCTTTTGGGCTCAAGCAAGCTATCGGTAATGATCGGCTCTTGCGAGCCCGTAGCGCTGAAAAATAGGCTATTTACGTTCAGATATTTTTTGAGATTATCAAGGCTATCGATTTTAATACGGGATTGTACCTGCGCGGAGGAATTTGCGCAGGCGGTGGAATTTTTATCGTCCTTGGGATTTTCGCCCGCGAAATTCGCGACATTTCCGGAATTTAAGCCGTCTGAATTTTTTCCTGTGCCGGGATTTTCATCCGCGCAATTTTTCGCATCCAAGGAATTCTCGCCAAGTAGCGAGGCGGCCAGTCTTTGCGCATTAGTCAAATTTCGATTTAAGATCGTGATATTTGCGCCGCTTGCGAGCAGATGTTTGCACGCTAGCTCGCTCATCTCTCCCGCGCCCACTACCACGGCGTTTACGCCCTGCAAGGAGCCTAACTTTTCCTTTGCCATCGCCACGGCGACGCTTGAGACCGAGATCGGGTTTTTTGAAATTTCAGTCTGGTTGCGGATACGCGCCGCGCATTTTAGCGCTTCATCTATCGCTCTTGCGATCTGCGCGCCCGCGTGGGCGTTTTGTTTGGCAAATTTAAAGGCGTCTTTGAGCTGGCCTACGATCTGCGTCTCGCCCACTACGAGGCTGTCAAGAGAAGCTGCGACGGCAAAAAGATGGTGTATCGCGCCGTAATCCTCGTAAATATCGGCGCGCTCGGCTAGCTCGTCGTAGCTCACGCCGCTTACGCGCGAAAGCGCTAAAAGCACGAATTTGCTAGCCGCTTTGAAGTCGCTTACGGCGGTAAAAATTTCTACGCGGTTGCAGGTGCTTAGCACCAAACACTCCTCTATCGCGGAGTTTGAAGCCAAAAGGCGCAAAATTTCTTTTTTACGCACGTCGTTTGAAAACGACAGCTTCTCGCGCACTGTGATGTCTGTGTTTTTGTGGGTGAAGCTCACGCTCATATACGCCATCAAAACTCCCTATCTATCATATCTCGCACGATTTGCTCCAGCTTGTCGTTTTTAAATTCCGCCACGGCTTCGAGCGCCTTTTGCCCGTAGGCACGAGCTTCGTTTATACAGCGCTCGATAATGTCGTGCTCGCTAAGCTTCGCTTTGATCCATAAAATTTCGCTCTCGCGCAACTGCTTTTTAAAAAACGATTTTAGCTTTTGTCGCTCGGAATCATTTAAATTTTCGTATAAATAGATGTAGGGCAGGGTGGTTTTACCCTCCGCGAAATCGCTCAAGCTCGGCTTACCGAGCGCTTCTGAGCTTTGCGTGACGTCTAAGATGTCGTCGATAATCTGAAAAGCAAGCCCCAAATTTTTGCCGTATTCGCCGAATTTTGCGCTCGCGCTTGAAATTTTATCATGATCTTTCGCAGCGTTTGGAATTTCGCCCTCGTTTTTTGCGCCGTTTATATCTGAAATTTCGCCGCGATTTTCTGCGCCGCCGAATTTTAAAAACGCTCCGCAGCGCGCGACCTCTTCGATCAAAGCGGAGGTTTTTAGATAGATCATTTGCAGATATTTGCTCGCATCGTCGTTAAAATCATTGCTTAAGCTCACGTCCATCAGCTCGCCCACGGCAAGCTTCGTGACGGCGCCCGAAAGCGCGGCGGCGATGCGGCTTTCAAATTTAGAAAGCTCGAAGTATGCCTTGGAATAGAGTATGTCGCCCAACATCACGGCGTTTTTGGAGCCGTAGGTG
The DNA here is from genome assembly GCF_937981295.1 of uncultured Campylobacter sp. GTDB lineage: Bacteria > Campylobacterota > Campylobacteria > Campylobacterales > Campylobacteraceae > Campylobacter_B. The sequence continues at coordinate 14,303 of NZ_CALJPC010000067.1, read as the reverse complement.
GCGTTTATCGAGGGCTTGCCGCGGCGCACCGAGCTTTCGTCGATGACGTCGTCGTGCAGCAGGCTTGCGGCTTGGATCAGCTCAATGATCGCGCATAGACGCAGCGATTTTTCATCCTTTTGCGCGATGTTTAGTAGCAGCTTGGAGCGCAGTTTTTTGCCTGAGCTAAGTTTCGCAAACATCTCGTTAGCGGGCTCATATCCGCAGTCTGCGATGAAGCTTTTCATAATTAAATCGATTTGATCTTGCATTATTCGTTATTGCTTAGGATATTTCCGCTCATTTGCAAAAATTTGTCGTTTAGCTCGTCTTGTAGATCCTGCTGCGCGATGAAGCTTTCGATCTCGCGCTCGCTAATGCCGCACGCTTCGCAGAGCCGCTCACAGGCGATTAGGCGGATTAGAGCTTCTTCGATTTCGTTTTGCACCAAAGTAGGGCTTGCAGCGGATAAAATTTCAAAAAATTTCTCTCTTGGGCTGCCTTCAAAAATATCCATTTACCTTCCTTAAAATTTCACGATTATAGCAAATATAAAATTTAATTTAGGTTAGAACGCGGCAAACTATCGAGGTTTTTAAACAAGGGCGATTACGCAGATCTTGTGCCTGCGTGCGGTAAATTTTAAGCTTAAACGCGGGATTTTGGGCTTTGAATCTATAAATTTTAAAATTTTACTTGTTTTCGAGATAGGCAGAGCGAGCGGAATTTAAAAATTTAATCTTGGTCGCGTGGCAGATTAAACGCGAAGCTTTTCAGATAGGCGTAATTTTAAATTTACATAATAAGCAGCTTGATTTTTGCGGAAATTTTAAACTTCTATGGCGCGAGTGAAATTTTAGGTTTCGCTTGAGCGGATAGAATTCCGCTTTGTTTGAGCGCTAAAATTCTTGGATTTCGCGTAGGCGGAGAGGATTTTCGCTTTGCTTGTGCGGTAAAATCTTGATTTCTGCACGGCGGATAAATTCTACTTATGCAAAATCTACTCGCGTGCATAACACAGATCAGGCTTTTTAAAATTTTAAAATTCCGCCGCTTTGCGAGAATTTGAAATTTCATGGACGCGGTAGAATGCTAAAATCGCGTTTGGTATTAAATTTTAAGTCTGGCTTTCGAGGCAAATTTTAAATTAAGCCGCGAGAGGGCGTCTTTAAATTTTAAAATTCCGCCACCTTTTACAGATAGAATTTCATTTTTCACGCAGATAAAATACCGCACCACAAAAGCTACTTTTAAAATTTTAAATTCCACTCGCGCAGATGAAATCCTAGTTTCTCGTGCTAGTGGAATTTTTCGCGCAAGGATCACTTTTAAATTTTAATTTCGCTTGCGTTGCACGCGAAGATGGAATTCGCTCCGTTTTAAGAGCCTAAGCGTGATTTTACCCTGCTGCAATACTACTTTTAATTAGCTATGCCTCAAAAGCCAGGCTACTTTAAATTCCGCCGATGATTTCGCGCGCTTGCGTGATGTTTAGGGCATTGCGACTTAGTTCGCTAGGCTCGCCAAACCCCCAGCATACCTGCAAATACTCAAGTTTTGCGCCTCTTAGATCTGCCAAGTTTGCCTGAAAACATCGCGCTACTGCAGCTTGTGCGCTTTCCGTCGCTTCTGCTTTTGCGGAAATCTTAGCGCCTTTAAAGCTTAGTGTTGCCGCCCCGTCAGCACCTGTGTCGTTAGGGCGGAATTTTTCATCTGCGTTAAGATTTTCGCCGCAAGAGCTTAAGCCCTCGCTAGCGCTGAAATTCTTTCTACTAGTGTCACGGCTGGCATTTAAGCTCTCGCCGTCATTGCCGCCTTGAAATTCTAAATTTTGTAAAAATTCTGCGCCACGGATCGCGGCTAACTCATCCTTTTTGCTATCGCCTAAAAAAATCGCGTTTTTGTGCGGTGAGCGTGCGATTACGTGTAGCAGCATCGCAGGGTTGGGTTTTGATGGCATCTGCTCGTTCGCGCCTACGACCAGATCAAATAGCCTGCGCACCCCCGTCTTTTCTAAGATCGCGCTTAGGGTATAGGAAGGCGCATTGGAGGCGACTGCGAGAAAAAATCCTGCTTTTTTGCACGAGTGCAAAAGATCTTCGATACCCTCGTAAAGCACGGCAAAATCGCGGTAATTACTTACGAATTCCTTCTCGAAAAAAGCAAGTTCTTCGGCGCTCGCTTCGGTTTTGCCGTAAAATTCCAAAAAGGCGTTTTTGCTTGGATCGTTGATGGTGTGGACGATGAAATTCTTTTGCAGTGGCGCTAGGCCGTAGAGCTCGCGGCGAGTGTTATTGACGCTGATTTCGATCGCGCGCGAAGAGTCAAGCAGCGTGCCATCCATATCAAAAATCACGGTTTTCATCTAATAATCCTTAAAAAAATCGATTTTGTGCTTGTCTTTTTTGTAACTTTTATTGTTTTTGAGCTTTTGCAGAGCGTTTGCTTCATGCTGTAGCGCCGATCTAAACGCAGCATGGCTGGTCTGTCCTGCCTCGCTAGCATCAAGGACGTTTTTAGCAAAGCTCTCAAGCGCCTTGGTGTAGGGACTATCGAGATTCGTAGCGGCCGCTTTAGATAAAATTTCGTAGTTTTTAGCTATTCGCTTCGCAAAAAGCTCTGCATCGAAATCCTCGCGCTTTAGCAGTGCTACGGCGGATTTTACGAAGCGTTCTAACGCGCGGATATATTTAACGCGCTCATCTTTTTCTTTGATTTGCATGATTTTTCCTTAATTAAAGCGCGCATTATAGCAAAATTCGAAATTTTGGCAAAATTACGCATATTATAAAACTATATTTTAATAACATTTTTTTAGAAAATCCCGTATTATAGGCATTTTAAAACCATATAAAAATACTTGACTTTATTTTAAAATTTCGCTATTATTCGTCAAATTTTTTACAAAGGACAAAAATGCAAAAAGAAACCCTCGCAACTCACTTCGGTTACGACTCCGTCGCAGGCTACGGCACGATGGCAGTTCCCATTTATCAAAGCACCGCGTTTAACTTCGGTTCTAGCAAAAAGGCCGCCGATCGCTTCGCACTTCGCGATCTAGGACCGATTTATGGGCGTTTGACAAATCCTACTACTGATGTTTTTGAGGCGCGACTTGCGGCGCTGGAAAACGGCAAAGCCGCAATCGCGGTCTCTAGTGGGCAGGCGGCGATATTTTTTGCGGTGGCAAATTTAGCCGCAGCGGGCGAAAATATCATCATCGCCGAGAAAATTTACGGCGGCGCAACTACGCTTTTGGCGCATACGATCAAGCGTTTCGGCATCGAAGCTAGGGTTTTTGACTCCGAAACTGCGGATAATTTGGAAGGTTTAATCGATGATAAGACTAGAGCGATCTTTTTTGAGACACTTTCAAATCCTCAAATTTCGGTTGCAAATACCGCTAAAATCGCTACAATCGCAAATAAGCACGGCGTAGTAACGATTGCGGATAACACGATCCCAAGCCCTGCGCTTTACAATCCGCTTGATGACGGCGCCGATGTCGTAATCCACAGCGCTAGCAAATACATAAGCGGACAGGGGCTTAGTATCGCTGGTGCAATCGTTTCGGGCAAAGGATTAAATTCCAAACTCAAAGGCAATCCGCGTTACGCACATTTCAACGAGCCTGATGAGAGCTATCACGGCTTAATTTATGCGGATTTAGTAGATAATTTCGACATTTATACGCTTAGGATTCGCTTGTCCCTGCTTCGCGATATTGGTGCGACGCTATCGCCGTTTAACGCGTTTCAGCTCATCCAGGGGCTTGAAACACTGCCGCTTCGCATGCAAAAACACTCGCAAAACGCGCTAAAGATAGCAGAATTTTTGCAAAATCATCCGAAGGTAAAGCAGGTCAATTATCCGGGGCTTGCAAGCTCGCCATTTAATACCGCGATTAAAGCGAAATTTAAAAACGGCTATGCAAGCAGTCTGATGAGCTTCATCGTAGATAGCGAAGAAACAGCGCTAAAGGCGGTTAGTAAGGTTAAAATTTTCTCTGTCGTAGCAAATATCGGCGATACTAAGTCGATCATCACTCATCCTGCGAGCACGACGCATTCGCAGCTAAACGAGGAGCAGCTAAACCGCGCTGGCGTGCCTGCGAGCTTAATCCGCCTAAGCGTGGGTATAGAGGACGCGAACGATTTGATTTCTGATCTTAGCGAGGCACTGAAATAATGGCACTTTTAAGCACAAAGGGCGTTTATGGGCTGGCTGCGATTTTGCAGATCGCCAAAGCTAGCGAAGTAGCGCCTATAAGTATAAAAGAGATCGCCGAGCGTACGGGAGTTTCTAAGAATTATTTGGAGCAAATTCTAAATACCCTTAGAAACGAGAAGCTAGTGTGTAGCATCAAAGGTAAAAACGGCGGCTATCACCTAGCCAGAGATGCTAGTGAGATTTCTTTCGGTGAAATTTTTACCGCTCTTGAAAAGGATCTGCGGATGACTAGCATTCAGATGAGCGATCCCGGACTGCGGGCGTTTTTTGAGAAATTTGACGTCAAGCTGGCAGAGATATTTAACGAGCCTCTAAGCAGCTATGAGGAGATGATGGCGCGAAGCGTCCAGTATTTAAATTTCAGCATTTAAAGGAAAAATATGAAAATAGCAAACGATGTTACGGAGCTCATCGGCAATACTCCGTTAGTCAGAATCAATACGTTTGGCAAAAATGCCCTCATCCTAGCCAAGGCGGAATTTTTAAATCCGAGCCACTCGGTCAAAGATCGCATCGCGTGGCAGATCGTAAAAGACGCGCTAAGCTCGGGCAAAATCGATAAAAATAGCGTTTTGATAGAGCCTACCAGCGGAAACACGGGCGTAGGGCTTGCGATGATCGCAGCAAAGCTCGGTATGAAGCTAATTTTAACAATGCCAAGCTCGATGAGTATCGAGCGCCAAAAGCTCATCGCGGCATTCGGCGCTAAAATCGAGCTGACCGACCCGAAATTTGGAATGAAAGGCGCGGTAGATAGGGCAAATGAGCTGGCTGCGAGCACTCCAAATAGCTTCATCCCGAGCCAGTTTGATAACCCGAGCAATCCAAAGGCGCATTTTCAAAGCACTGGACCTGAAATTTGGGAGCAAAGCGGCGGTAAGGTAGATATTTTAGTCGCGGGATTTGGTACCGGCGGCACGCTCAGCGGCACGGCGAAATTTTTAAAATCTAAAAATCCAAACCTAAAAGCCTACGGCGTGGAGCCTGCTAGCTCGCCGCTTCTTACGTGCGGCAGTGCGGGTGGGCATAAAATTCAGGGCATCGGCGCAAATTTTATCCCTGATAATCTTGATAGAAGCGTCATCGACGGCTTTTTGAGCGTTGAGAACGACGATGCGTTTGCGGCAGCTAGACAGCTGGCACAAAAAGAGGGCTTGCTCGTGGGCATCTCAAGCGGTGCGAACGTTTATGCTGCCGCGCAGATCGCTGCCAAGCCCGAGAACAAGGGCAAAGTGATCGTTACGATCCTCTGCGATACCGGCGAGAGGTATCTTTCTACCGAGCTTTTCAAATAGACGGCGGTTTTTGCACGAGCAGGCCGTTGGCGCGGTAATTTTACGCATTTTATGCAGACGTGCAGCTTTGCGCGATTAAATTTCACGCTGGCGTCGGAATTGGCGCGATGAGTTTTGCGCGATCGCGCGGGTTATTGCGGCGATTGCGTGATTATATTTTACATTTTTCGCGTTACGTAGGCGCGAGAATTAATGCGATAGTTTCTCTGCGCGAGCGAAGCGATAGTCGCGATGGTTGTGCGATGATTTTATAAGAGCGCAACGATTTTTTAGCTTTGCTGATTTTGCGTTTATTAATTTGTTGATTTATCAGCTCGTCGCTCGCTGCGAGATAAAATTTAGCCCCAAAATAGGGCTAAATTTTAAAATTTCATCTTGCGTGCCTAGCTGATTTTTGGCGCGCTATGTATGGCTGCGTTACCGCGTAATACGCAGGGCATTAAATATAAAACCGCTAGACCTGCTAAATCTGCACGATCCGTTCTTGCCGCAAATTTTATATCGCCGTCCGCACACGCGGCATAAATTTTAAAATCCTATCTGAAATTTTAAAGCTCGCTCGTGCGGCTAAAATTCCAAGCCCGCGCCGTGCATAAATTTCAAACCCGCGCCGTATGTAAAATCTGGATCCCGCCTTTTAAATTTAGCCGAATTTTAAAATTTAATCATAAAAACGCTATCATCGGGGCAAAATTTTTAAGGTTGCAAAATGAGTTTGAGCTTGAAATTTCGCCCCAAAAGCTTAGAGCAGATCGTGGGGCAGGGCAAGATCGTAGCGGTTTTTAAAAAATTCGTCGCCGCAGGCAGCATCCCGCACAGTATATTTTTCGGCGCCGCAGGCAGCGGTAAAACGACGATGGCGCGCGTGATCGCAAGCGAGTTGAACTACGATTTTTACGAGCTTGACGCCACGAGCCTGAAGGTCGAGGATATCCGCAAAATTCTATCCTCGCACGCCGGCTCGCTCATCAAGCCGCTCATTTTCATCGACGAGATCCACCGCCTCAGCAAGACGCAGCAGGAGGTGCTGCTAATCCCGATGGAAAACTACGCCGCGATCATCATCGGCGCGACGACGGAAAATCCGCAGTTCGTGCTAAGCAGCGGCATCCGCTCGCGCTCGATGATCTTTGAGTTCGAACCGCTTAGCTACGAGGATTTGGAGGCGCTTTTAGCGCGCGCTCAGGGCGAAATCGGCTTTGAGATGGACGAGGAGGCGCGAAAATACCTGCTAAACTCCAGCAGCGGCGATGCAAGGAGTATGTTGAACCTGCTCGAATTTGCGCTTTTGGCAGACAGCGCCATTACGCTGGATACGCTTCGCACGCTGCGCGCAAATGCCGTCGCTGCGGGCGTTAGCAGCGACGATCTGCATTACGAGCTCGCAAGCGCGATGATCAAAAGCCTGCGCGGAAGCGACGCCGACGCCGCGCTGTATTATGTCGCGAGGCTGATAGATGCGGGTGAGAGCGCGGATTTTATCGCGCGCAGGATGGTGATCCTAGCTAGCGAGGACATCGGCAATGCCAATCCAAACGCCCTAAATATCGCCGTCAGCACGCTAAATGCCGTCAGTAAGATCGGCTACCCAGAAGCTCGCATTATCTTGGGGCAATGCGCGATCTATCTGGCGCACAGCCCCAAATCAAACGCCGCATATTTGGGCATCAACGCCGCTTTGAAATTCGTCCGCTCCGCTGCACCGCTACCTACGCCGCGCTATCTCATCAACTCGGACAAGCAGATTGCAGACTACAAATACCCGCACGACTTCGGCGGCTGGGTTGAGCAGGCCTATATGAGCGAGGCGGCGAAATTTTACGAAAGCAAGGGGATCGGCTTTGAAAAGACGCTGGATGAGTGGCTGGCGCGATTGCGCAAAGAAAAGATCGATATTAAGGAACGAGAATGAACTTCAGCAGCGTCCTAAAACTAATGAAGCAGCGCTATGGTGCGGACGGCGAGTATCTGTGGGATGAATATCCTAATTTTGCGGTTTTTCGTCACGCAGGAGGGAAGCGCAAGTGGTTTGCGCTTTTGATGCGCGGGCTTGCAAACGAAAAGCTCGGTCGCGCACTTCCTGGCTCAAGCGATGTGATAAATTTAAAAGTTTCGCCCGATTTGGCGGCGATTTTGCGTGACGAAAAGGGAATTTTTGCCGCCTACCATATGAATAAAAAACACTGGATCAGCGTCTGCCTTGATGCGGTGCCGCGTGAACAGATCAAGGATCTAATCGAGCAAAGTAGGGAGCTTACGAGGTAGAATTTGCGCCTGGGCTTAGTTTAAATTTGCGTGCGAAAGAGGCTAAATTTGAACCGAGAGCGCAGATTTTAGCGGCTCGCGGAGCTTAAATTTAAAAATATTCGCAAGGAGCGCGGATGAATGAGCAAAATTTAAAATATATCGCAAATTTGAAAGCGCAGGACGTGCCGTGGAGTAGGCTCACGACAGCTTACGGCAGGGCGAGCGAATTCCCCGAAATTTTTAAGAAACTCGCGCTGGCAATCAAAGCTTGTGATGCGTCGCGCGGCTCGGGCGGCGAGCAAAATTTAGACAGAGTGTTAAATTCAACAACCGAGTCCAGCGCAGGGCAAAATTTAAAAAGCAAGCCCGGTTGCTGGTAAAATTCTACGGATGCAGCAAGATGCGGCGCGGCGCAAAATTCCGTAAATTTAGCGCAAAAGAGTGAGTCGAAATTTAAAAAGGCAGATAACGAAGCGGCGAAATTTAAAGCGGGCGGAGAGACGGAGCTTAAAACGGACGCGGCGAAGTGCGGCGAGGCGGAATTTAAGAGTGCGGATAGCGCGGCGATAAAATTTAAAGCGAGCCAGGCGAGTAAATTTAAAACGAGCGCGGCGGATAAGAGCTCGGATGCGAGCGAGCGGGAGAAATTTGACGCCAAGGACCTTCAGGACGCGCTTAGTAAGATTTTTAACGAGATAGAGCATCAAAGTACGCTTTGGCACGTAACCCCTTTTTGCGCTGCTGTTTTTGGCGCGCATCTTTATGCGGGCTCGCGCTACAGCGGGTAAAAACGCGAATAAAAATAATCAAAACGCTACAGCGGACATAAACGGAAAAAACGAAAACTGCGAAAACGAAGCGGCAGGCTTTATCGCGGCTCGGCTCGGCGGATTTTTTGCGTTTATGCTTGAGATTTGCGATGACGCCGATAAGATCTCGCACGCAGCGCCGCTGGCGAGCTTTTCGGATATGCTTGCGGAAAAATATCTGTGGCCGCAGAGCGATGAGAATGACGAGGAGCGCTGGAAGGAGCATTTTTACGACGATGAGCTATTTTACAGCCTCTATTTTTATTCGCGGGCGGTTTTGGACGCGACGGGAGTGGACTTTGCGCAGTTTAAGCCTGGGCCGGGTGGCGTTTAAGGCTGCGCCATCTCGCCTTTTGATTCTAAATTTAGCGCAACGCGGCGCGCTTTGGCGGCGCTTTGTTTAAATTTAGACTTCAAAAAATTTTAAAATTCTTTAAAAATTTACGGCGTGCAGAATTTACAGATCGTCTTCTTAAATTTAAAATTCGCGCGATTTTTTTGATCGGCGGTATGATTAAGGCGCGGATGACGCTTTTAAATTTAGATCGCCGCGAAGCTACAAACTCGCTTGCGGCGCGGCTTTTTATGTGGTTTTAAAAAGATACCAATTCGGCGCAATTTTTTCTATCATTATAAACTCGCTAGGGCTCATTTGCGGCAGGTCTGCCTCATCTTGCACCCGCAAAAAGCCCACGGAGTTATCGGTGACCCCGCCGATGAGCAGCATAAAATTTCCGCATTGTCGCCGTATAAATTCCAGAATTTATACGCTACTTCGCCGCTTTCAGATCTGTCTAGCATCTTGCCAAATAAATCTCAGAAATTTCATATTGACGTAAAATTCCACATCGTCACGTAAGCTAGCGGCGTTACATAAAATTTATATTCAAAAGCCTATCTCTAACCTCGATATCCTCCAGGTTTAGTTTGAGTTCATCTCTTAAATATTTTTCCAAATTTTTTCGTTCAAAATCGCTTAACATCGCAAGCGGGATACCGACGAATACCCCATTTTCGCTGTCTAAAAATATTAAGACATATAAATTTATGCTTTTTATCCTACCCCTTAGCCGTAAAACGGCAAAGCATATCAAATCCATCAAATACAATATCCACGAAAAAGCCGTTAAAATAAGCTTTTTAAAGGTGCCAATATTTTTATCATAGCTAAATTCTTCTACCGCAAAATCTACGAATTTATAAATCGCTACCTTATCAATACGCGCTATGTCGATAGATTTTTTTGTAACTATCGTTTCTTGATAGTTTGCAGAGGATTTGTTATATTCTATTCTGCCGGGATAGAAGCTTAAAAATTTGTTTTTATTTATCCCTAAAAGACCTATTAAGGTTAAAATCCAAACCCCAACCCAGTAATGCCAGTGAATACCCCTAGTGACGAGTTCAAAAACAAGCATGACGATGGACGAAGTAACGCCCAAATCGATATAAATCTTGGTCCAATAATCTTTGATGATAAAAAGCGGCATTTGCTCTTTTTGCATTAGGGCTTCTTATAGGCTCGCCATCGCTTCAGCGCGCGCAAGAAGCTGCTTTGCGCCCTTTTCGATAAAGCCGCGCGCAAGCTCCGCGCCTACGCTTTGCCACTTACTTTTTTGCGCGACGATGCTTTGGCGGATGCTCTCGCTGCCGTCTGGCAGGCCCACTATCGCGCTGATGTGGATATTTTCGCCGTCAAGGCGCGCGTTGATGCCGATCGGCACCTGGCAGCCGCCCTCCAAAACCCTAACGAAATCCCGCTCTACGGTCGTTTCGATAATCGCGTGCCCATCTTTTAAAAACTCTATCGCGCGCAGGATTTGCGGCTCGTCCACCGCCTCGATGCCGAGCGCTCCTTGCCCCATCGCAGGGATCATCTGCGAGATTTCAAAGGGCGCTACGTGCTTTACCTCGGCGCGTAAATTTAATCGGTTGATGCCCGCCATCGCTAAGATGATCGCGTCGAATTCCCCGTCTTTGAGCTTTCTCAAGCGAGTTTGGACGTTACCGCGCAAGGAGATTATCTCTAAATCAGTTCGCATGCTAAGCAGCTGCATCTTGCGGCGAAGGCTCGTGGTGCCGACTTTTGCGCCGTGGGGTAGCTCGTCAAATTTAGAGTATTTTTCGCTAATCATCGCATCGCGCACATCTTCGCGCGCGCAGATCGCAGCCAGTACGAGTCCTTGCGGAAACTCCACGGGCACATCCTTTAGGCTATGCACGGCGATATGTGCTTCGCCGCGAAGCATACTCTCCTCAAGCTCCTTCGTAAAAAGCCCCTTGCCGCCGATCTTTGCAAGCGGCGTGTCTAAAATTTTATCGCCTTTGGTTTTCATACTTTTTAGCTGCGCTTGGATGCCATGTGCTTCAAGCAGCGATGCGATATGCTCGCTCTGCCACAGCGCAAGCACGCTGCCGCGCGTAGCGATGATCAAATTTTTCATTTTTCCTCTCCTATGCTTTTTCGGATCTCGATTTCGTTCTCCTCGATCACTTCTACGTCGATGACGTCGTCGTTTGCGCGGTGGCGTCGCCAGAATTTTCGTTCGCTTTTTTCGGAATTTTCTCTGCTCGTGTTAAATTTAGGCACGTCGCTGGTGACGCAGTAAAACGACGCAGTGATTACGCAAACGCCCAAAATATCGCCGAAAATGCCAGGCGCAATGAGAAAGACGCCGCCTACGACGAAGCCCACGCCGCTTAAAATTTCTTTCGGCGAGATTTTCATTAGATTAAAAAACCCCATCCACGAGCGGTTTGCTACGACGTAACCGCCTAAAATCGCGCTTATGACGATCTCTACCGCGTATGCCGCGAAGCCGTTTGCGCTTACGAAATAATAGGTCGTAAATGCCTCAATTATCAGATATGGAACGATCAAAAGCCTAAACATATTTTTCCTTGAATTATCACTTTAAGCCGCGCCTCTTTGAAGACGCTAAAATTTAATCGCGGATTTTAGCAAATTCCGTCTGAATTTTTAATGTATCGCAAGAGTCCCTCGCAGCCGCGTTTGATATCTGCGTAGCAGCGCTCAAAATCGCGCGTGTAGTATGGATCGGCGATTTGTAGGTGTTCGGGATGGGTTAAATTTGAACCGGCGCCTTTTAAATTTAAGCCGGTTCGTTTTACCGGGTCTTTGAAATTTCGCGCATCGAGGCTTGTAAAATTTCCCCCTGCAAATTCCAAAAGAAATTTTACCTTAGCCATATCCTTGCCGCGAAAAATTCGCCCCAGCGAGCGCATATTTTCATCGTCCATGCAAAGAATTAGATCGTAGCGCTCGTAGTCTGCGGGCGTGACCTGCACGGCGCGATGCGCTACGAGCGGCACCTTTTGCTCTTTTAGCACGCGCTGCGTCTCATAGTAAGGCGGCGAGCCGATCTCGTCGGTGTGCGTCGCCGCAGAATCCACACTCACGCGCGCACTTAGACCGCTTTGATTAATGAAATTTTGCATCACGGATTGCGCCATCGGCGAGCGGCAGATATTGCCGTGACAGACGAAAAGTAGCCTCACGCGCGCCTACTGCGTGATGATGTCGTAGTTTTTCGGGATTATGGGCTTAAAGATCGCCTCATTCACCGGCGCGTTTTTGCGGACGTTGCTTAGATTAATGACGACTTTATTGTCCATTTTGTCGGTGTAGCTGATCTTGCTCGGCAAATCGCCCTTTAGCTCGATTAGATATTTCACGTCGTCGAAGCTCGCCTCATAAACGCCGTTTTTATTTGGCTTTGCGTTCGCTAGGATCGCCGTTAAATTCGGCGTTTCTTTGATATTCGTGATGATGGCCTGCTCAAGTTCGGGCTCGATTACGACGACCTTTGTGAAGCTAAAAAAGATATTTTTTATCGTAGGGGTCTTATAATGCCACACGGCGTGCTCTTTCGTGGCGCTAAAATCGCCGCCGTAGCTGATTTTCGCATCGTCGCTCTGCACGGTTTGCGAAAAATTTGCGCTCAGCGTATCGAATTCTATCCCGCTTGCGAATGCAAAAATGCAGCTTGCCGCTAAAGAAATAAGAGTTTTTTTCATAAATTTTGCCTTTATTTTTGAAAATTTGCGCGTATTATAGCCGTTTTTCTAGGATTTAATTAAATAGAAACTAAAAATATGTTAATATGCGCGGTTAAAATTTTAAAACTAAGGTTTGAGATGTTTAAAAAGGTCATCCACGGGATTTTCGGTACTAAAAACGATAGGATCGTCAAACAATACGCCAAGCGTGCAGCACAGATCAGTGCGCTTGAAGAAAACTACGCGGCGATGGACGATGCGGCGCTTAAGGCGGAATTTGAAGCGTTAAGAGCGCAAGTTCGCGCGGGCGAAAAGAGCACGGATGACGTGCTTAACGAAGTATTTGCTATCGTGCGAGAGGCGGGCAAAAGAGTGCTAAATATGCGCCACTTCGACGTTCAGCTGATAGGCGGTTTAGTGCTAAACGACGGCGCGATCGCAGAGATGAAAACGGGCGAAGGAAAGACCCTCGTAGCGACTTTAGCGGTGGTGTTAAACGCGATGGAGGGCAAGGGCGTGCATGTCGTGACCGTAAACGACTACCTAGCTAAGCGCGATGCTGCGCAAATGGGCGAGCTATATGAATTTTTAGGGCTTAGCACCGGCGTGATCGTAGGCGGTGAATACGATGACGCCAAGCGCAAAGCCGCATACGCGTGCGACATCACCTACGGCACAAACAACGAGTTTGGCTTTGACTACCTGCGCGATAATATGAAATTTAGCGCGGATGAAAAGGTGCAGCGCGGGCATCATTTCGTAATCGTAGACGAGGTCGATAGCATACTAATCGACGAAGCACGAACGCCACTTATCATTTCAGGTCCTACGAACCGTACTTTAGACGGCTACATCAAGGCAAACGAAGTAGCTCGCCAAATGATCCGCGGCGAGGCGCCAGCCGATCCGAAAGGCAAAGCTACGGGTGATTTTACCGTAGATGAGAAAAACCGCGCCGTTTTGATCACGGAGGCAGGAATTTCAAAAGCCGAGAAGCTTTTTGGCGTCGATAACCTCTATAGTCTCGAAAATGCCGTGCTTAGCCACTACCTTGATCAAGCACTTAAGGCGAATTATCTATTTGAAAAGGATGTGCACTACGTCGTGCGCGACGGGCAGGTCATAATCGTGGATGAATTTACGGGTCGTCTTAGCGAGGGGCGCAGATTCAGCGAAGGCTTGCATCAGGCTCTTGAAGCTAAAGAGGGCGTGCAAATCCAGGAGGAGAGCCAAACTCTTGCCGACATTACCTTTCAAAACTACTTCCGCCTTTACGAAAAACTCGCTGGTATGACGGGTACGGCACAGACGGAAGCAACGGAATTTTCTCAAATTTACAAACTCGAAGTAGTCTCTATCCCTACGAACGTGCCGGTTATCAGAAAGGATCAAAACGATCTTATCTACAAGACCGAGCGCGAGAAATTTGACGCCGTCATAAATGAGATCAAGCGGCTAAATTCTAAAGGTCAGCCCGTGCTAGTGGGTACGGCGTCGATTGAAAAGAGCGAGAAGCTGCACGAGCTTTTGGTCAAAGAAAACATCGCGCACTCCGTGTTAAACGCCAAAAATCACGAGCGTGAAGCGCAGATCATCAAAGACGCGGGCGTAAAGGGCGCGGTGACGATCGCAACGAATATGGCCGGCCGCGGTACGGATATAAAGTTGGGTCCAGGTGTCGCAGATTTAGGCGGTCTCGTGGTGATTGGTACTGAGCGGATGG